>JAFQCK010000001.1 GCA_017416465.1 Lachnospiraceae bacterium
AAAAAATGGTCGTATAAAGCGGAGTTTGAGGTTTTTTACTGCTGAAAAACCTCGATATTACAAGGGTTTTAACTTCTTTTAAGTTCCCACAAGTTCCACTAACTTCTGAGAAGTTCAACTGATTCGAAATCACTCGAAATCCCCTCGGTTACACTGTAACTGTACCCCTATAAATGGCTTAACCGTGCGGGTTTAAGCGAGGTTCAAGCCTTGTTTTTACACCCTTATCTAGCGGTTTTTCTAGCCATTTCTAACATTTTTCTAACAAAATTTTATAATTTGCTCAGTTTTTTCTCCGTCAAATCGGAGTTCAAACATATCTGGAGATGTACCCAAGTGGTTGAAGGGTCCGGATTCGAAATCCGGTAGGTCGGTTTTGCCGGCGCCAGAGTTCAAATCTCTGCATCTCCGCCAAAAAGCGTGATGATTTTACTATCATCACGCTTTTTCTGTTATATTTTCCTATAAGCTTGTTTTTTTCAACTTATTGTGATACAATATTTGGAGAAAATACTTTTAGGGGGCGATTTCCTTCTTCTATTTCTTTTTCTTTGATAATTTATACGACCATCCTCTTATTGAACAAGCTTTCAAAATAATTTGTGCCGAAAAATTACATAAAGATGGTTATTGCGACATGTCTGAATATATATATTCTCGAATAAAAAAAGAAGAAATGTATTATAAATTGTCGCGAGAAAACTCTAGGTTTGCAAAACTATATAGAAGACCCATCCCAAAGCACGAAAACGCTTTGGGGCGTTGGAATGAGTTTTTTCACGAAACCAATGTTTTATATGCTGATTACAGATTAACATTAAGTCTTACAGAAGCAAAAGCTATAGTGAATTGGGTGTATAGAACATATAATACAGTTGCTGAGAGAAAAAATAAAACTCTTGAAATTCTTCCTGTAATAAATCAGGCATTCAATCTTAATGATCTTGTATTTGCAGATTCAATTATATATCAAGAATCAAGGGTAGATATTATCTTTGTAAATACCATAGAAAAATTATTAAGAATAATTAAAAATATTTCTAATCCTGAACGGACGATATTTTTTAGAGGGCACTCTGATTCTAATTATTCTTTACTTCCTTCAATTATGCGTCGTAATGAATGGTTGGAACATGAATGCGACTTGTACAATGAGTTAACCATAGAATGTCCAAGTGATTTTTCTAAATGTGAGTCACATTTAGACATCTTAGTAGAAATGCAACATTATGGATTGCCCACAAGGCTCTTAGATGTAACAAAAAACCCCTTAGTTGCACTATATTTTGCATGCGTAGATAGTCCTAACACTAATGGCGAACTGGTAGTATTTGATATCAAAAACTCTGACATTAAATTTCCAGGCAGCGACACAGTCTCTATTTTAGCAAGCTTGCCCCTGTTTCAGCATAATATGAAAAACCATTTTTTGAAACTTGCGCATGATCACACAATAAGTGACTCGGAATTTAATCAAGGAATTGATAGGCTTCTACATGAAGTAAAACTAGAAAAACCTGCTTTTAGAGAGCAAGTCAACAGAAACGATTTATTAAGTTGCTTTTTTGTTCAGGCAGAGAAAAAGAATAGCAGAATCATAAAACAAGATGGTGCCTTCATTATATGTGGGCTAATAGATATAGAAAATAATGTTATAAACAATCATCGTTATAACGAAAACGGAAAAACTCAAATCTACATTATTCATCACAGAAAAAAACATGAATTTTTAGACTACCTCAACACATTTTCTATTAATAAAGCTCAGTTATTCCCAGAAATATCTGATGTAGCTTCTCATATAAAAAATAAATATTAATTACTAGGAGGAATTACAAATGTTAAAAAACGGAAGACCTTATAGCATCGAAAATGGAAGCGTAGACGATGCATTGATTACAGACCATTCTCAAGAACAGATAGATATTGTATGCAATTGGATACAAGAAAATATTTATCCCAGAAAAACTCCATTAAATAGCCATACAAGTTATGGTATTAAGCATCTATTAGAAGATGATACTGGAATATACTTAACCAACAATGAATTTAAGGATGCTATGTTATTATGCGGATATGAACCAGTTGATCCAAATGAATTAAATTGGACTTACTGCATTAGTAAAAAATCACCCGCATTTATTATTAAAAAATAGGCTGTTTTTACTGTAATCAACATAGTTAAATAAACTTGTGATCATTTAAACAATATGTATTTTGACAAGTGCAACCAACTTACTCAACCGAGTTCTGTGGTTGCACTTTTTCTTTTGCTCACGTGCCCTTTAACAGCCGTCTTATTTGCGAGTTAATGTCTTGGGTGGTGTAACTACCCTACCCGAGAGAGTTTGGTCTCACAACCCCTTTAACAGCCTTTGTAACTCGCCCTCAAAATCGATTTTAAATGCTATCGAGTACATTCACTACTTTTATGCCTTTTCTCTTTGCATAATCAACCGTATTTTTCGTCCCACTCTTTTGACCATTGAATACTGCAATCACAAGATTTGACCTGTCAACCATCCATTCATTTCTCACCTGATAGCATCCAGGGAAATAATGGTCATTAATTTCTTTTACAAGGTCAGCATTTTTGATTATCTTATTAAACCTCATTTTTTCTGTCATACTCCGCCTGCTCTCAAAATTTGGGTGAGGCAAAGCACATATAAGGTGCAAGTCCTTGTTTCTTTTCTTTCGTTCCAATACAATCTCCGCTGCCCATATGTCCGTTCCCATTGCCATACCTGTTATGAAGGTTACATACCCCTCTGCAATAGCATCATCTATTGCTTTTTCTAGTAATGGCTTAATTTCATTTTCTCCAAGTTCCATTTTGTCAGGTCTATGACCTGTAAAACAACATCTGTGTAATCTTAATTCTTCACTCATGATAATTACCTCATAAAATTATTTTAGATATACTGTATATCTATTCTTAACATTATAGCACATAAAGGCTATAAAATAAATACATAATATATTTATTATGAGGTGATTTTATGGCTATTAAAAGTGTGTCTATAAGAATTGAGGAAGAAATGCTAAACAAAATCGGTTATGTTGCCGACTACGAAGGTCGTAGCGTAAACAGTCATGTGTTAGTTCTGATTCGTGAAAACATCAAAAAGTTTGAAGAAGAACACGGCTCTATTGATGGTGACATTAACCCTGATGTAAATGTTAAGCCGACTCGTAAATAAAGATTTGGTGCAACTGCTCGTATGGCGGTTGCACCAATTTTTATTCTATGTTCTTTGCCAGGTCATCGTAGCATTCGAGTAGCATCCTAACCCCTAATTTAAATCCTATCTTGAATACTTCGCATTCGTTAAGATGTGTCAGTTCATCATAACAGTCTCTGTATTTTTCGAATATCTCTTTATTCTTCTCGTCTAATGATTTCAGCAATGTTCCTTCGTGCCTTTTAATCAGGTCGCTGATTTTAATCATTTCTATGTTGCTCTCGCCATGCCTTTCGTTTGGATGTATGTTCCCATACCAGAATTCATCAAGTATTTTCATTATTTTCCCTCCTCACGCAAAGAGAGCGACTCAAATTCCGGTATATCCGAAATCAAGTCGCCCTCTTCCATCATTTTCTTTGCTGTCAGCAACGCATGCTTAACATAAATCGTATTAAGTTGTTCTCGTATCATTTTGGCATCAGCCTTTTGCTCCACCAGCCTGAATACTTCCATAAATACATCGCTCTCAATGTTGTACTTCTCTCCACACATAATCTCTTCTAATGTGTACTTCGCCATCCGTGTCACCTCCTTTGGTAACACAAACAGTACCACACAATATAAGCAAAGTCAACGAAGGAATTATAGAGATGCATGTGTTTTTTAAGAAGAAAAATATTTCAATTTAAACTCTTCCTCCGTGATTTTATATAAATTTTTTATATATTCAATTTTTTGTTCTTTCGTTTTATCTTTTAATGGATTAACTCTATTAATCCCTAATTTAGAATTGAATAAATCGATAAGCTTTGCTTTTTGATTTTTACTCGAAAAAACTGTTGAAGCAATATCTACAAATCCATTTGGATGATTATTTACAACTATCATTTTTTGAGTAATATCATCAGTGGCAAACATATAAACGTTATCATCATGTTCATCATAATAGTAAGTTGACCAGTGAGTCAAATAAAACATGTCCCAAGCTTGGTTATTAATTCCAGATATAACTTTACAGAAATCGCCTGAATTATAATTTTTAGGTGCGTGTGCATGATCAATATTACCATAAACTAAAAGTGCATATACCAACACACTTTCAGCAATTATTAAGTTGTCAGCATGCCATTCAAAAAAAGTTGTAAATTTCTTAAATCCATCTAATTCTGAATCTTTCAACAAATGTACAATTTTCATTATTGATACACGATGCATCAAATAATGAAGTTCATCATTATTCTTATAATTCGCTTTATCTTGTTCTATAAAAAAATCCGAACGAAAGGTTTCTGGAATAGAATCTATAACACCAAAAGCCAACTGTTTCCATATAAATGAAGGGATTTTATCAAAAGCATAAATAAAAGCTTGCCTTTTTTCCTCTGCGGAAATTGTTGACTTTTCAGCTGTATCATTCTCAAATAAAGCTAATCCACATGTTGCACGAGCATTAAGAAATTTGCTAAATAAAATCATCGCCGCAACTTTCAATAGTTGCTTTTCATTTCTTAGCGAACCAGTGGTTACTAACTCATATATCGGTGAAAGAAAATTATTATCGACAAAGATCATAGTATTCATGTTTTGTAATTTTATTATAACATCCAAATTATATTTTCCGTCAGGCGCATAGGTGGGATGGTATAATATTTGCAATTTATTTATCACTTCAATCAATATGTTAAGTTCATCGTTTTCAAAAACCATCACATTCATGGAAATTTTATCTCCAAAAAATCATATAATCTTTATTTCTATAACATTCCTCTTTAGAAAATCACCCTATTTTCTTTCCGTCACTAAATGCTTTACCAACCACATCACCTATCTTACGATAAGTATGATGCACCGGATCATATGTGATAGGAATGAATTTATTCAAATCAATCTTGCCATTTTCATCAAGTATTCTTTCATCCGCACAGACATTAACGATTTCACCCACAAGTCTACAAGTTTCTTCGTCATAGCTGGTAAGCTTACATTCAAGCGCCATAGGTAATTCATCAAATAGCGGAGCATTTACAAACTCACTCCTTGTAACATGCCATCCGGCTTTTTCTATTTTATCAGGCTCTTTATTGCCGGAAACTATACCAACATAGTCACAAGCAACAACATTTTCTGAATCTGCAATACTTACAGTGAAAGCACCTGTTTTTACAACATTCTTTGCAGTCTTGTGTCCATCATCCACACAAATAGAAATTTGTGTTTCTTCACTAATGCCACCCCAAGCTGCATTCATTGCATTAGGGGTTCCGTTCTCGTCATATGTACCGATAATAAGCACCGGCATTGGATATAAAATTGCTTTCGCTCCAAAATTCTTTCTCATAGCTTTTCACTCCATTCACTTTCCTTAAAACCAACCAAAACAAAGTCTTTACCTATTCCAAGCGGACGTTTTACAAGCATTCCGTCAGTAGCAAGAAGTTTTAACTGTTCTTCTTCAGACATAGTAGGAAGCTTGTCCTTAAGCTCCATTGACTTATACAAAAGCCCGGACGTGTTAAAGAATTTCTTTAACGGAAGTCCGCTCATCTTATACCAAGCAGTTAATTCCGCAAGACTTGGATTATTTTCTTTTATATCACGAAGTTCGTATTCTATTTTGTTGTCATCAAGCCACTTCTTTGCCTTTTGACAAGTTGTACATTTGGGGTAACATATAAATTCAATCATATTTTCACTTCCTAATTGCAAATTATGTATTCAACTTTGCGTGTAAAAAGAATTATTGTGTAAATTTCAAAATATAATGAAATAATATAACTATAAAATTTACACAGAAGGAGTACTATAATGATTCAAAGTTCGGAATGCACATCTAGCACAATTGTATATCTCGATAGTTCTCCATTTATAAGAGCACATGAACTTTTATCTAAAGGCAACAACAAATTCCCAATAATCACATATAACAAATTTTATCAAAATCCTAAAAAATATGCCGAATTTATGAATAGAGAATTTTTAAATCCTTCTGATAAACAATATTATACAAAATTATTAAATTTATTAGATGCGAATTTTTTTTCGCACATTATTACATTAAACCCTTACTTTTCTTATTCAAAAAAATACGAAATAAATATAATACAATTATTTGGTTCAGCATATGAGATGCAGTGTTTATCATGTTATAACAAAGGACCTACAACAACAGATTTAATATGCAAAGAATGTAATAGTCCATGTAGGCCTAACCATATATTTTTAGATGAAGAGATTTCACTAAAGAATTATGGCAAAGCCTCCAAAATATTATATAGCGCAAACACATTACTAATAGACCCTGACTTTTTCTCTTTTACATGCACAAAATCCTTATCAGACTATATTAAGTCATCAAGTGAAAAATATATTTTAAGTACACCAAGAAAAGATGATATTGAAGTAATGGGAAATGCCATAAAAGATAGTCCAGTATCATTTATTCTGTCTCTTTAGAATTTATTAATTTAATTAGAGCAAGTCCCAGTTGCTCTGCAAATAATGGTGGTATAGCATTTCCTATTTGCGTATATCGGGGAACATCAGTTTGCCTTAATTTGCCTCCAGTTGTGTATTTACCTTTGAAAATATAATAATCTGGAAATGATTGTATTCTTGCGTATTCTCTAACAGTCAATATTCTTGGCTCTGAATAATGAATATGATCATCTGGATGTGTTGTTAAAGTCGGTGAAGGCAAACTACCATCTAATACGCAAATACAATTTTTATTAACCAAGTAATCTTTTTTTAACAACTTTGATAAATTTTTGTTTTTTATATTCAAATCAATTAATTCTTTAAAGCGTTTAACTGTTTCATCTCTATGATTGGCAAATCTATGACTGTTTGGAATATCACTTTTTTTGAATCCAGTACGACAATATCTCTGATATTTTCCTTTACTTCGACCATATTTTCCAGCTTGAAATCCTTTTGAATCTGGACATGTTATCGTTCCATTTTTCATTTCCAGATCCATAATAGCATCCTTAAGCGATGGTGTTTTATCAAGATTCTTATTGTCCAAAAATGCTTCCACATTTCCATAAAGAATGTCAAAAAACTTATTACAATTATGTTTTTTGCTTGCAAAGAGTATAAATCTAATTCTTTTTTGCGGAACACCAAACTCAGAAAAATCTACCAGTCTATATTCTACATTATATCCTCTATTCTTTAACTCTTTTACAATATAATCAGAATAATTTTTTCCTTTTTTGTTTTTTTTCTTTGATGCAAACGGCACCGTAAAGCCTTTTACATTCTCAAATATTATAGATTCAGGTTCTACAAGATCTATAAATTTTAAGTAAGAGTCTACCAAAGTATTTCTCTTGTCTTTCTCATTCCGTTTTCCAGCAGATGAAAAACCTTGGCATGGAGGTCCTCCAGCGACCAGTTTGATGCTACCTTTCAAGTTTTCTAGACTATCTTTATATTCTTCTATAATATCGTTTATATCTAAATTTTTTTGTGGTAACCATTCAGGCCAATCAAAATGATTATCTTTTTCTATTAAATTGAATGATAATGTTTTAAAAGCATCTTCATTCTTTTCCACAGCAAATAATGCTCTCCACGAAGCATTGTGCATTCCTAAAGACAACCCTCCACATCCGGAGAATAAATCAATATATTTATATTGCATAAATAATCATTCCTCGCCTTTCCTTATTACATGAGGCTTTCAACATACTGTTTGTACTTTTGGTTCGAAAGCTCTTTATAAAACTGTAATTTAGATATATACTTCTTTGTTTGATCTTTACCATGGATTTTACACATTTCAACGACTGTGCCATGATAAAAAAAGTTCGCATCACCTAAACAAACGAAATGCTTGTCTATTTCATTAATAACTTCTAATTGTTTCATGACAATGTGAGCATTATATTTGTTTATTTCTCTTTCAGTTATTTTAACTCCGTATTTTTGGTGAATGTCATAAGGATTAAGTGTAAATAACTGTGTTAATTTTTGCTCAATATTAAAAGATAATCGTTCTTTAAACATAGCAACACTTGTTGGATACCGTAAAAATATGTTTAAATTGTCTTGTAGAGCCTCTCTAAATATTTTTTTAAACATTATATTGTATCCATGGACTATCCGTTTAGGAATATTTTTATGGTTACAAGAAAACATTTTTTCTATCTTCATCGAATAACCCAAATATGTAAGAGCTCCGTTTTCTATGCTTTTTTCACCAAATTCTAATGCGGTATCGCATGAAACAGCAAAAATAAAATCATTCACAAAATACCGAGTATCCTCCAAAAAAATGTATCGTTTGAATTGATTATTAAGATCACGTGAATTTACTGTGAGGATACTATCCTTACTGCCATGTGCGGTTATTAATACAACATCATAATTAGAAGAACGTCTATCAAGAATGTTAAAAAAAGGAGTTTTTACATGTACTTTGACATAGTTTATTGGCGCTTGAAATTCCAACTTGTTTAGGAATCTAATCCCCGGTTTTTTCATACTCAAATGCAACAAATCCATTACTGTTCTCCTATTTTGATATTAGATAAAATAGATGTATATAATATTTTGTCAATAAAATATCTTCCCATTTCGTCGTCCATTCTTATATGTGCAATAATTTCATCTATGGTAACTTCTTGGCTTTCGTATGTATAAGAATTAACAGATAAAATGTTTTTATATTTCAAAAAGAAGTTCTCTAAAGAGTGTACAATCGGGTCGCACTTAATTGCCGCATCAAAAATAATTTGACTAATTGCCTTGGTATTTGACGCCTTGTCAATCATTTTATAAACATCGGAGTTAATCATAGCTATTAATTCTGATGTTTCTATGCTATGTTTTTCTTGCATAGTATAGAAAATTATTCTACATTGTTTATTTACATTTTCTCTAACAAATTTTATAAATTCTGCTCCATTTTGGAATATATCTCCAGTACCTAAGTCATAATCCACAACTAGAACATCTACCAAATTGTTCTTTAACATAAATTCCTTTGCAGATTTCATATCCGGAAAAAATTTAAACTCAAATTTATAGTGTGCATATTTTTCGTTTTGTTCTTGAATTTCCTTAATGTATCTCTCATATGAAACCTTATATATAGATTCGGTTTTTGGGTTATCGTCAATTAACAATATAACTCTTTCAAACATATTTACCTCCTAAGTTTAACTATAAACTGTGCGCCCGGTTCCTTCATTGAAACTAATTCGAAAGTTCCAGCGTATTCCTTTATCATCTCATCAATGATAGTCAACCCCAGGCCAAACCCACCAGTAGTTGAATGAAACGGATCAAATATTTTTTCTCTCTCAGTTTCACTGATTCCCACTCCATTATCTACGAATTTAATAATTACAAATCTATCTCTTTCGTAAATTCTTATGTTAATGTTTCTGCTACGCTCTGTAACTTTAATCAGTGATTTAACTGCATTACTTACTAGATTATTTATAATAGTATCCAAATCTCCGGGATCCATCTTATAATTAACTGGTGCATCATATTCAACCTTGCATTTTATATCATTATTTTTAAAAGTAGAACTACACTCGTTAATATAATGTTGTACCCTTTTAACTATATCAACATCAATTTTCTCTCGTCTCTTTACAACATCATCTCTTACTTTTAAAAGTAATTCCATTGCTTCAATGATACACGCCTTAGTAGTGATAAATGCATTTTTTTGTTCAGAATCAAGTTCTAACATGACCAATAAGTTATCTAGAGATTCCAATGAATCTTTAACTCGTATCATGGCCTGATGAATAACTTTATGTAAAAATGTTTCTTTTTGGGCAATTCTAGAATATACCTTAACAAGTTCTTTTTGCTCTTTTACATACTCAATTTGTTCCGCTTGTTGCTTTTTGATATCTGCTGCATATTTAAGTATTTTGGTTGCAGTTTCTGGATAATCGTTTTTAATTTCTTTTGAAATTTTCTTAAGGTCATCGACCGTTGAAACAATTTTCTCATTTGTATGTTTTATTGTCTCATTAACATTTTTCTTAAATTTGTTAAAAAAGAACTTTTCTAATTCCTTAATGCAAACTTGAACAATAAAATTACGCAATTGTTCAAACTCGGAATTTTCCTCCAGACCTTGTCTGTTGGTTAAAGGTTTCAAATTGGGGTTATGCTCTTTACTTGTTTGAACATATCCTATTAAATCTCTCGAACCAAAAAATCTATTATATCCTTGTGCCATTCGTCGATCTATGTCCAACCAATCGTTCTTTTCCTCACCATATGGATATACCCTAAAATTATCCCTGAAAAGTCGAATGTTGCCATATTCTCTAACTCTTAAGCCATATCTGTTACTAAAACGAATCTTATCTCCCTGATTGAAAAAGTAAATCTGTGCTTTTACACTTCCAAAGGAATACGGATTGTTTATTTTATCGTTATATTCCAGACCATCTTTATTCACACAGATTCGTATGTGTTCTAGATCGTCATTTGATATCTCCGCTTCAATCCACAAAGAACTAACATCTTCTAATTTTTCAACAGTTACTTCTCTGTGATCATAATCAAATTCTTTTGCAGTTATAAACATTTTAAAGTTATCTTCTTGAGAAAACGGGCTTTTAAACTGCCTTAAGCTTCTATATAGAAGCTTTATTTTATCCAAATCCCACTTATCACGCAGTTCAAATATTTCCAGTGTTACCCCTTGACTTCTTGATTTTTTTCTTATTGTGTAAGGGATATGTATGTCTTCTATATTTTTCTCTTCTCCATCAAAAGCATTCCAGTCGTAGGATATCTCAACTTCTTCTTGGCCATCACTTTTAATGGCCAGCATATTAAGTTTTGCTCCAAGTCTATCTACTGAGAATCTACCTATACCCTTGTCACCATTTAGCGGTCTATTAAAGATTGGTGAATAAAGCATCTTTTTCTTGCTGTCAGTTCCGATAATCATCCACTTTGTTTCAATATCATTTAAATCCATGCCTGTTCCGTCATCTTCAATAATTAATTTAGGATGTTCTGTCAACAAATCAGAAAAAATAATATTAACTGTTTGAGCGTCTGCATCATAGCAGTTTTTTACCAACTCAAAAACAGCTGCTATTTGGTCAGTCACAAGACCTCTCCCAAACAAATTTTTTACACTTGTAGATGCGCTGAAATGCAAATAATTTTTCATAAATGATCTCCTTTGCAAATTTAACTCATATTATTTTACGATATCAAATATTCCGTTCATAATTCTTATTATCATCGAATCAACACTTTTGCGAGTTTTATGCATGTTCGAAAGCAGGATATTAGGCAGTAAAAAATTATGAAAAACGAAACTCGTTTTTACTAAATATTCTCTTTGAGATATTTCACCAACTGTACAGTAGCCTTACTGCGGCCTTGTACGCTTGTAAGTCCATTTTCTTTTAATTCTTTCAACGGGTACTTGTCCGGAGAATATTTCTCAAGTAATTTTAATTTCATATATCGTGCATCCGGATCCTTAGCTAAATCTTTATAATACTTATAGTCTTCATCCGAACGATTACCATGCAAATCAGCGGCAACCACTTCGCATTTATACATAATTGCCTTATATTTTCCACCTACGTAAATATAAATTGTATCACCAACAGATGTATTGGTCGATTGACTCCATTCAATTACATCTAAGTTATCAAATGCTGCGACAATATCAAAACACTTTGGATTACAAGGAATAACCCAAACATCATCAAGGCGAGAAGAAACTTGTCTACCTTCAGCTTTGGCACGAATATCGTTTAACCATTCACCATTATACTTGAAATAACGTGGACCAGCGACACCCCACTTGCTTCCAAGAAGTTCAGTTGCAAGTGCAGAAAGGGATAAATTTCTACCTTGATATTCTATATTTTTATCATCTACCACAACACACTGTGCACCTGAATTGCTATTTCCCTGACTAACAAATGTAATAGTTGAACCTGTCGGAATATTGCATTTAGAGAAAGTAAAAGGAGCCATACGTTCGATATGTTGTTCTTCAATATCCTGTGCTATTTCCTCGTTTTGACGTTCTACCACAGTTGGTTCATATATATGAAGTCTGTCACGACGTCCACCAAGTTCCGCTATTGTTTCAAAAATTGCATACGCAGTTTCCGGTGTCATAGCATAAAATTCACGAACTCGCTTTTTGCCGTCAACATTGTCAATAGAGCGTAAATTAGGGTTAATCTGGTCGATCATTTTATGTAATTTCAAATCATCCAATCGTGCATCTACTTCGTAAGTAGCGTATATACGGAATGCAAACGGTGTACACTCACTGCGGTTAAGTTGTTGCAGCCGCTTTTCCACATCATCTGCATATCCAATTTTTACATATTCTTTAAATGATGGATTTGTAAGTATGTAAATTACACCTTGTTTTGCCATATTATTACCTCTTTCAAAATTAATATCTAACCGGAATTTCGGAAAATTTAATATCAGCATTATATCCGGTTGATTTTAAGATTTCTTTCATTACACTATATTGACTGATTTTTCGATTCTCGTCTCCCGTCATAGGAGCAAATGTTGTCTGAATTAGTGAGTCTTTGTCTATCTGTAGTTCGATATATGGTATTATGTACCCGAAACTCTCCCTGTATTTCACGCATATTTCGTCTGTAAACTTTTTACCAACTCGAGTAATGATTCTAACTTCTTTTTCATGTTCAAAATGCTTGCTCTTAAACAACATTTTCCATTCAGTTAATTTATAGGCAATTACATATCTAAGATATGGATCATCCTTATTTCCCATATACTTATCTTTTAATGATATGATTAGTCCCTCAATTAACTTCATTTGTTGTTCTTCATCATAAATCACAGGACATATTTGTATATCCACTCCAGATAAAGGTGTATTATTGATCAATGATCGTTTTACAGCTTCACTATCAAATCCTAAATTGATACCATCGTAGATATTACCTTTAGAATAATAATTCCACATTGCTAATAAATCATATTCTTTCGAAAATGACGTAATATATGTATCAACTTCACAACGTACAAATCTGTTGTTTTCAACATCAATAAACAAACTTGTACGGTTTGGTTTTACGGTATAAATAACTTCAAATAATTCTTCTGAAATTTTATTTTCGTTCTTTAACTTTTGACATGTCTTATTATACACATTGGTAATTATTTGTCCTTCAGAAGCATCGTTCAAACAATCATATCTACTTGCCCACAAAACCGTCTTATCGTGGTTATCAATTAGTATGGAATTAATGTTTTTTACCGCCGTATAATGATATAAACCCCCATCGTAGATAGGATTAGATGTTATTGTGCTGATATTTAATCTACACAAAAATTCATCCAATTGACTATTTATGAAATTACGACCTGTTTCTATACTTTTCGCACTAATAATCATCTAATCCTCCTCTTTCTTAGTGTTATTACATTGGTTTAATCATCGATTCAATAAATGTGATTTCTTCTTCTGTAAGTTCGTATTTAGCATACAAGTCTGCATCCGTCCATGCTCTTGAAAAGTCTTGAAGCGGGACAAACTTGAATTTCTCTTTTGTCAAATGTATGGAAGATACAGCTTGCAAAATCAAATATCTAACAAATCTTGTGGATAGATATTGCTTGAAATTAAGAGCCTCTTGCTCGTCATCAAATGTATTTACTACCAGATACGAAAAATTGCATATTTGCTTTGGCTCAAGAATTCGTAAAGATGACAAAAGCTTATATTGCCCATTTTTATCTGGCTCTGCTGCATGCTCGGAAATAACTTGCCCAACAATAACCTTATACTTATCAGCAATATTTTCCCCTTGCGTCAAAGCTTCTTTTGATACATATCCAAATCCTTTGCTTGACAGAAGTTCATATCCTTCTACAAACGGAGTCTGTTCGCCGCGTTGTTTGGACTCAAATCCAAACACATTAATTGAACACACTTTTTCGCTTAGCGGTGTCTCTGAATATGATTGCATTCTTTGGACAATTTTCTGAGCGACATTATCTCTTAAAACGACAGCGAATTCTGAAAGATCTCTTTCTCCACTATTCCTAACGCCATTTATAACAGATGTAAAGTGACATTTGCCCATCCAGGAACTGTTTCGCAAGAAATAACAAATACCACCTGTGCTTGTATCGGGGAAGCAGTCCTTACCATTGGCAAAGGAAACCATTTTTGAAATACAAACATCTGATTTCATTGCATCTCTAAAACTATCTAATCCCATTCCGCCAGCAAACCATCTTGAAGGAATAATCATAGATATAAATTTGGGCTCCACATATTTCGAAATCCCTACAAACTTATCATAAATTGGTTTACTCTGAGCAGAATGTTGACTTGTGCTTAACTGATATGGAGGATTTCCTATTACTACATCAAAATTCACTATCTCATCTCCTTCTATGATTTCATCGTTCATTGTAATGCTGTCAAACGGCTTGTTCTGTCTTAACAATGCCGCTATTTTTGCATAGTCGATATCGCCATCCTCATCCTTAACATCCAAAAGGCTGTAGGAATTAAACTTGGCGGAGATATTATCCACATTCAATCCTAAGATTTCGTATATCATACGAGTGAATTCGTAGGTAATGCCTGATGTGGGGATAGTATAAATCGCATCTTTTAATGCCACTTTATCATATCCTAAAGCGATATACTTTTCAAACACAGCAAGTGCAAATTCGCCGGCTTTACCTGCGATATCAAGCACCTTGTTTCCGTTATCCATAACGGCTCTCAAATCGGCATCGTCAATCATATCGATCATATCCTTGCAGATATGTTTGGGTGTGACAACCTCGGATTCACCCAGTTTGCCGAATTTCTGAATAGACACAGATGCTCGGGTAACAGGATCAACGCTATCATCATGGGAAAGCTGATTGAGATTGTGGATTTTATAATCCAAGCGGCTAAGGACAAACTTATCAGCGTGTGTGAGCATACCTTCAAGCACGTCCTTACTGATCCCTAGATTTTTCGAAATCCGGGCATTGTTAGGCTCATCAATGCAGTCAATAATATCACTTAACGAAATAACCGTATTCTTGGTGAGAAATGCAAAGAACAGAATTCGTGCATAGTACGATCTAAACTGCTTGACAGCATCTTTACCATTTTCTTCTGTCTGCGTGGTATCGGCAGACGCATCAGTTTGCGTTTCTGTTCCCGTAGTTGTACCTGTTTCTCCGGTTGTATCAGTCGGCTCGGTATCATCGGGTGTGTCTATATCATCGCCATCTCCGTCTGCACCTTTAATGGTAAGACCTGCTTTTGAGCCAAGCTCATTTTCACGCTCAATAGCTACACGAATTGCATCAATATCAAGTAAGGACATATCCACAGGGATTTCAACAGTTTCTTCTGCTACGCCACGCGATTTAGAGTATTCACTGACCGCTTTGATTATATCTCTTGGTTCTACTTGATGTATTTTGTCCTTGTTCATCACAATAATTGGAGATATACGAAGCTCTTCTCTTATTCGCTCTTCCAATTTTGTGTTTCCGGCTTCGTCTGTATTGACATTATAAACCTGCGCCTTTTTCTCCTGCATGACGAAAACACGGTCAGGATCAAAGTCGACAAGAAGTGTTTGGGGTTTCATGTTGAACTTGATCGTTTCGCCGTTTTCGTCCTCGAAGGTCTTTATGTATTGATTTTGTAAGCGAAAGATCGCCTGATCGTATTCTTGCGGTGAAGACGTATCCTTAAGAAAC
>JAFQCK010000062.1 GCA_017416465.1 Lachnospiraceae bacterium
AGTCCCTTGTGCACACTTTCTTGCAACAACTGCATATTCTGCCTTATCATTCACATGACAAATATGCTTCAAACTGATGGTTCCCATATATTCATCCTGCTCATTCACAAACGCAAAATTTTGATTTTCCTCATCAAAGCTGTTCTCAATAAAAGCCAACACTTCTTCTAATGTTGTCTCCATGAATGGTCGCTGAAAGCCTGCGGTAATATCCTCATCATGCATCCACTCTAGCATGAATGGTGCATCCTTTTTTTCTAATCTGCGTAACATATATTCCTCTCATTGATTATTTATCGTCATCCTCGACTATATATGGCGGACGATTTCTTGATGCATCAAAGGTTCTCCACAAATATTCACCAAGGATACCTAAAGTCAACATAATAACACCAAAGCTAAACAAGTTGAAAATAAATAGTGTTGTCCATCCATTAACATCTATCATTCCCATCAATTTAAATACAATTTCTACAATCGCCCAAATAATAGCACCACAGAAAGAAAATATTCCTATCGTAGTCACTGCCTTTATTGGTACTGTAGAAAAACTAAATAATGTATCCATAACAAGGCGAAGCTTTTTTGCTAATGTCCAGCGACTCTTTCCTACTTGTCTAGCCAATCTTACATATGGAACCATGTCTGTTTTAAATCCTGACCATAATATTTGACAAGCTAAAGAACTATTTTTCTCGTCCAGTGCGCTTAACACGTTAACTACTTTTTTATCAACTAAATAAATATCAAATCCTGCCTCCGGCATATTAGACAATGCCATTTTCCGAACTAATGTATAGTATAAATTAGCAAAATATTTCTGCTTTAAGCTTTCATTTCTTTCCTGCCTTACCGCCAATACAACATTATTTCCCTTTTTCCAACTTTCAAGCATATCTAAAATCAATTCGCTAGGTTCCTGCATATCTGCTGCCTTTACAACAGCACAATCTCCTGTTATATGCTCTAAGCCACACAATATTGCCGCATGCGAGCCAAAGTTTCTAGATAAACTAAAATTCCTTATATTGTCATCCTGTTCCTTTAGCTTTTTCATAACCTGATAACTCTCATCACCAGATCCATCATTTACAAAAATCAATTCATATTCACACTCTAATTTTGTCAGTACCCTTTCTTTTAAATCATGATACATATCTTCCAAGCTATCCGCATTATAATAAACTGGAACTACTATTGAAAGCTTCATCCTTTTCTACAATCTCCTAACTTTTAATATATTACCTTTCTAATAACAAAGCCTAACACCGGAATACACGAAACAAAAATACAACAAGCAGCTTTCCAGTAAAAATATTTTTTATTGTCTATCAAAATATCATCTTTGCTCTCTAATTTAGGTCTCAAATAATATATAAGTAATATAAATGAAGCACCATAAACACTCCTAGCTAAAGTTCTGAAACTATCAGATGTTATACTCATTAAATTTGCAAGTTTATTCAAAATATTATACAGCCCTATATAATAGAAATCCATGGAAAACTCCTCATTTTTTAGCATCTGCACAATCAAATTATAGTGATAACACTGAGGACTTGAAAATACTTTTGTGAAAATATATCCTATTCCAAAACACGCCTCCAAAAAAAGTGTTTTAGAAACCTCTGTCCAATTATAGCATATTAGTACCGCAATATATGGTGACACCAAAATTAACCAATAAGGATATGTATTCGCTGTAAGAAAAAACACGGCTATACTAATCAATGAAATATACACAACTTCTGCATTCTTCCTCTCTTCTTTTTCAAACCAACACCATACCCATATAATAAAATAGCAAAAGAATAACAATGGAATTGACGGAATCGTAATCGGAGCCTCTCCACTCCACAGAAAATCATTGATTAAATCCATGTTTGACACTTCACCTGGTCCAAACTCTGAAAATGCTGTTAATTTGCCGTTAACTAATGTATGTATTTTAAAAATCACTTTAGGTATAGCAATAACACTAATTCCACCAATACCATAAAGAAAAATATGGCTTATCTTCTTTTTTCTCAGTAATACCAATGGAATAAATATCCATGCTGCAAACATTTTACATGCAATCGCACAAGCAAACGAAACAACAAATTTTTTATTCTTTTTATCAAGGTATGAATTTATACCAACTAATGTAAAAAAAACAGATATAATATCATATCCACCTATAACAAATATTGTTTGAAATACAGTTATTGAAAAAATAAATACAAATACTGACCAATTTGATTTATTTTCATCATTACAAACCTTCATCGTTAATTTTTTTACCTGTACGGATGCTAATACAAGAAAAAACAATATAATTGTTTTGGCATATAAACGAGTAATGTAATGATCCATAAAACTTACATTTGTTATCTTTTCAAAAACAAACAGCGGAATATTCCATATAGCAAAAATAATATAAATAAAAAAGTCATAATATGCATATGCTGGATTTGTATTTAAAGGATATGGTATTGCATAAAAATCACATAACGAATATCCATCAAATATTGTATACCATACTGTTAATCCGTGCATTGTCGTTAGACATATATCCTCATATAAGTATAGGGAAAATAAAATTATTGGAAAAAATAACAAAACACCTATCGTTATATATAAAACTTTTTTATCATACTTTAACACAAAGCATCCACCTTCCATACTATTCTCAATGTCCAAACATCTTCTAATTCTTTTTATATTCTTTTATTACTTCAAGATACTCATCATAATCTCTAATATATTCATTCGCATCATAGTGCTCACTTGCAAGCACTAACAATACAGAATCCTCCGAAAAGTCATACATATCCTTCCATACAAGCTTAGGCAGATAGATTCCGATATGTGGTCTGTCCAAGTTGAATACTTTCTGATTTGTTCCATCATCTACTTTTACCTTAGATGTTCCGGCTACATTAATCAAGACAAATTCTGAATTAAAATTGGCATGTCTGCCACGTATTACATCTTTATCAGAACCATAGATATAAAATACTCGCTTTATATCAAATGGAATATCCTTTTTCCCCTCAATAATAACCAAATGACCACGCACATCCCCTTTTTCATCAAAGGACAATAATTTACACTTATTTATCATATCTTTACCTCTTTCATTTGCATGTATATTTTATCTACAACTTTCTTTATTAAAATTGGAATTCCTATCATAGCAACTATATATATAACTCTTTTCATCCACACATTCGAAATATTAATACGAATCAGAAAATAGTCCAATACTACCTTATGATACAAGAATATATATAATGAATAATTCCCTATAAAAGACAAATTATCATAAATGACTCTCAATACTATACTCTTACTAATTTCAATATACGAGAAAATATACTGTAATGCTATAACTATACATCCGCCGTAAAGCATCAATGTCACACCAGGGGGATTCACTCCTTCACCAAATGGTTCTTTTATAATATTATCCAGTTTAAATCGATACAGTCCCAGCCATATCATACATATAATTACTGCACCGACTGCCATTATAGTTTTTACAACATTTCTTTTCTTCTGTAAAGGAAGTCCATAATGAGCTGACATCTCACCAAGTAAAAATACAAATAAATAACTTCCTCCAAATAAATATTTTCCGCCTCCCCATACATCTAGAATAAATGTATATCTTATACATATTATCGAGATTATAATGGTCAAAACGAGTATTATTCCATGGGCAATTTTCGTTTTCCAATGATTTATTAATCTATATATATACGGACTAATTATCATCAACTGAATGTAAAATACAACAAAATAAAACGGTGGCGTACTGTTAAATTTGATTATATGAGACAAACAATCAAATAAATCAAACCTCCTATTTATCACTACTTGATATACACCTGTAGCAATAATATAAGGTATAAATATACCTTTTACTTTTCTTATTATCTCGTTCTTACTATCATCTTCTTTGTGTCTTTCACTTGAATAATATGAAGTTATGCCCGCTAAAAACACGAAAACTGTCACTGAAAAATAAGAACACACAGATATCATTGTATTCGAATATAATATTCCACCTAAATGATCAACAAGTACTGCGAGTATCGCTATTCCCTTTGCTGCATCAAGCCATTTTAAATATATTTTCTCTTTTGTTTTCCCCGTCATTAGCTATATACCACCCTTTATTTCTTCATTATCAAAACTCATTCAACTTCTCAATCACATAATCCTGCTCTTCCAAAGTCATTCCTGTATAAAGCGGCAAACTCAATACTTCATTTGCATACTGTTCCGTAATTGGATAATCTCCCACCTTATACCCCATCTGCTGATAGCACTCTGCTAGATGCGGTGGTATTGGATAATGAATCTGTGTCTGAATTCCTTGTTCTTCTAAATATTTTTGAAGCTTCTCTCTTTCTGAGCAACGAATAACGTATTGATGAAATACACTATCTGCTTGTTCTCTAATTTCCGGTTTAATAAGCTTATCATTGTGTATTCCCTTGGTGTAGCGTTCTCCTAATACCTTTCTCTCATCGTTCAATTCCTGCATATGAGTTAACTTCACT
>JAFQCK010000063.1 GCA_017416465.1 Lachnospiraceae bacterium
AGCTGGAGGAATGTATTCTGTAGCCATTGGTAGAAATGTACAAGCTCCGAACACCGGTTTTGTATTCGGCAGGGATATGGTTGCAAGCGGTTCTAATGCAATAGCCATCGGAAGTGGTTACTCTTCTTCTGCTGTAATGACTAATAATATAGCAAAGAGTATCATGCTGGGTGCAGGCAGTAGCAGCCCTTCAATCACCATTCGCCAAACCTCATCTCAGGATTTGCCCGCATTTGTAGGTGTGGGAACTACATCACCACAACAGCAGATGCATATCAACGGCAACACATTAATAAGCGGTTCGGGCAAAGCGTTGCTTTTTGCCACATCAGCCTCCACTACTGACGGGAATTTCGGAATAAAATATACAGGTTCTGGGCTTAACTTCTACATTCCGAACAATACCAACTACCTTATGTATATAAGAAATAACGGCTATGTCGGAATAGGAACAAGCAGTCCGACCGAGAAACTTGAAGTGTCTGGTAACGCAAAAGCAACAAACATAACAGCTACATCTTCCGTCCAGTCTTCAACACTGACGGTTACAGGCAATGTGGTATTTAGCGCATTGAGTGGCTCTTCTTCAAAAGTACTGACAATAGGTTCTAATGGAACACTTTCGTCAGCCGATATGTCAGAAATGAATGATGGCATGGGCGACCATATCGCTACTATGAATCTGAACTTAAACGGGAAAAAGATTGTAGGCGCAACTAATGGAACAAACGGCATCTTTGTTGCACAGAACGGTAACGTAAGGATAGGCGCAGGTACAGCCAGCCCGACAAAGACGTTGGAAGTGAACGGAACCATACGTTCAAAAGAAGTTTTGGTCGAGGTAGCTAACTGGTCTGACTTTGTCTTTGACAAGGATTACGATTTGAGAACACTCAAGGAAGTGGAATCATACATCAAAGAAAACGGACATCTTCCAGATGTGCCATCAGCTGAAGAAGTTAAGACCAACGGTGTTGAAGTCGGTGAAATGAACGCCATATTGCTTCAAAAGATTGAGGAACTTACTTTGTATATCATTGAGTTGGAAAAGAAAATAGATGAGTTTGACAAAATAAAGTAATAGGCCATGAAGAAGCTATTGATATTAATTATAGTTTTCATTATGTATAGTTGTGATAAATCTTATTACTATACTTTTGCGGATAAAGAATTATTAGCGGAGTATTATCCATACAAAGAAGGTGAATCTGTATGTTTTGTGAACGAATTATCTGATACCATTGTTTATACCGTTGATAAAATATGCGATAGTGTGTTTTTATGTGATTCAAAATATGATGGCTTATCAACTGCATCATATCGTTATGTGTTAAATAGCCATACAAAAGGTGGAATTGAATTAAGTGTTGAATCAATTTCTACAGAATTAAATGAAGGAACAAATACTTTTAAGGTGAAATTTTATCAGAACAGCGAATGTTCAGTGTTTTACAAAAAAATATATGGTGATGAAAATAATTGTTGGGATAAATTGGAAGATACAGTTTTTTATGAATATAATGCTGATAATAAAATAACAGATTTGATTCATGTGAAAAATAAAGGAATATTATCTTTTTATGATAGTAGTAATGATAGTCAATGGATATTGATAAATGAATAGATAAAATGAAAAATATATTGATTGTACTAACAATTTGTGCGATGTCATTATTATGTAAAGCACAAGATTCAACATTCTATGTTGTATCATCTAAAAATAATGAAATTGTAATAGATTATAATTTGCCTAATTATCAAATTGTTGACACAACGGTTATAGATATGACAGGTTTAGAACGATATTTCAACAGAATTGTAATTAGTGAAAATTTAAACAATAAATGGTATGATGATGAATCTGATAGTTTAGGCATGCCTTTATTACCAATATTATCTTTTGATCTTAATATTCCTTACAATGCTACGGATATAGTTGTAAATATTATTCAAAAAGAGACAGAAACATTAACGCCATCTAATTGTATTTTTCCCAAACAAATGGATTGTATGGAAAATGATTGTAGTGATGAATTTTACATTAATGAATCTTTTTACAATTCGGATTCTTTTTTCCCAAATAATAATTTAATGGTAGATGATTATGTCATATTTGGAGAACGAGGCCTTACTATATCTTTAATGCCATTTAGATATAATCCTAAGTTAAATTTAGTTGAATTTATATATTCAGCATCAATTATTGTTACATTTTCATCAGAAGATAATAGGTATAGTAATTGTAGGAATTCTTATTCTAATGAAAACTATTTTGAGAACTATTTTATAAATTATACACCAACAACTAGGACTATAAAAGATAATTATCTGATAATAACACCAGCTGTTTTTTTGCCATTAATGAATCAATTTAAAGAATATAAAAGTGAATTAGGCTATAATGTCAGTGTTGTGACAACAAACGTAACAGGTACAAGTGCATATTCAATTAAAACATATTTGAAGAATCTGTATAATAATCAAGAAACACGCCCAGATTATGTTTTATTAGTGGGTAATACTCAGTATATCCCAGCATCCTCTGGAACAAATGGAAACACAAGCAATCCCATATCAGATATTGAATATTCTCTTTTTGATGGTGAAGATTATAAAGCAGATGTATTTATAGGAAGATTTCCTGTTGGTAATTCAGAACAGCTCAAGAGGATTATAAATAAGTCCATAATAATGGAGTTGAGCATGAACTCATATAATCAAAGAGCGACTCTTATTTCAGGTCATGGGGATGGTGCAAATAGATTTAAAAGATGTCAAGATAAAGTTAGGAAATTTTTAGTTGATGAGGGGTATAGTTGTAAAACAATATATGCTACAGAAGGAGGAACTTTACAAGAAGCAATAGAAGAGTTGGATGAAAGAAATATAATGTATGTTTTTAGAGGTCATGGTAGTGTTTATGGATTGAATATATGCAATTCTGAAGATGATTGTGGATTATATAACACAGATGTCAATAATTCTACACCTAAATCATATCCAATATGTATTTCTGTTGCATGTAGTTCAGGGAACTATGCCGTATCATCTTCTTTTGGAAACAATTGGATGACAGGTAGCAATGGAGGTATCGCTTTTTTCGGAGCAACAGTTAATACTTATAGAGATCTTAACAATAAGATGCATAAGAAAATATTTAAAAATATTGATAGAGGATTAACTCTGTCAAAATGGATAAATCTTGGTTTGAAGGAATTTCATAATTCGTCTAATAGAAGAAAGTCGCATATTAGGGCTTATAATTTGTTAGGGGATCCCTCTATAAAACTTGGCGGTGTAGAATATATAGACACTTGTTCATTGTCAAATCAAGTGATTGTCTATAATCATATAAATATGAGTGTAAATACAAGAAAATTTCACAATAATAATCAATTTGTCATAAAATCTGGTGGCAATGTTCATATCCATGCTGGAGAAGAAATAATCCTATCAGATGGTTTTCATGCAATTGAAGGTTCTTGTTTTCTTGCGGAAATAACGTCTACAAATTCATCAAGAGGAAATAATGATGATGCATTATATGATGGCGCTTTAAGAGATATATCACAAGAACATAGAGAAGCAACAGACCTTACCCATTCTAATGAATCTATCCATGGCATAACCATTTACCCTAATCCGACAGACGGCATGTTTAACGTTTCCTTTAATAATCCAGAAGAATGTATGAAACATATAACGATTGTTAATCATCTGGGAAGTGTTGTGGTCAATAGAGAAAATCCAGATGATAACACTATTGACATGAATAATTTGAGTTCAGGTTTGTATATCGTAAAGATTATAAGTGACAAAGGAAATGTATATTTTGATAAGGTAATTAAGAGATAATCAATAATGCCGTTAAAACAAATTAAAACATACAATATATGATAAAATAATTTGTATGTTTTATCTTTATCTGAAGCCGTCTGTTATTCGCTTGTCGCTTACACAGACGGCTAATTTATTTCGTAAAACATAAAGAGGTGTGAATAAAAACTGTCAAATCCTATCGCCAAAACACACGTTTTAGAGATTTGTTATGTGTAAAACGTGTGTAAGTCTTCTCTTTTATATTTGTTAGTTATCAATCACATAGATTCCGAAATATAAATAACTTGTGTAAATTGAATGTAAAATTTTAACTTATAGTGCTTGATTGAATAAGTTTGCATAATCTCATTTGAGATTGTCACTTAATAAAAAGTGCAACAATTTAATTTACTAACTTTAAAATTTATAATTATGAAATCATTAACTAAAACAATTGCAGTGACAGCAGTTTTGATAACGACTGCAGCCACAATCTTTGTCTCGTGTAAAAAAGACAATGACGAAACATTTACCCAGAACAGACAG
>JAFQCK010000064.1 GCA_017416465.1 Lachnospiraceae bacterium
AGATGTGATTTACCAATTATGATTTAATTCTGTTTTAATTAAGTATTAATTACGTATAACTATGTGTTTACGCTTTCGCTCTGCTCTTCACACATACATATATGAATCACTTCAAACAAAATTAATAAAGATTTATTTACACCAGATATTATAACTCCTCTTTAGAGATAATACAAATCATTTTTAAGGACAAGGTTTCCATAACAGCATATAAGCCATTATGGAACCTTATCTAATTATGATATTTAATACTGCAAAAATCCAACATTAATACTTCAAAGTATTTTTTCACAATCAGATATGCCGGATATATATTGGTTTCAAATTGGTATTTTTCTTCTCCAATATTCTTGCAGCATATCAACGCTGTTTTAAATAATATATGTTCCTTCTTTGATGTTTCAAACAACATTTCCTCTTTGCTAAAGATAGCCACTGAAGAGTTCACGCATTTCCTCACTCATTTCTTCATCATCTTCTTCATCGACCTGTTCTGCTGAGTCGTTCTTTGAAGATGCTTTATCCTCGACCTCTTCTACTTCTTTCTGTTTATTATCATCTTCCTCAAAAGGAAGGTCAGTTATTTTTTCAACGTCTTCCCACTGCTCCTCTATCGGAACGAAGTCATCTTCCACTTCGTCAGAAACTATAAAGGTAGTTTCTTTTGAATCAGATTTATTATCTTTAATTACAAAGTTGCCCTGTTCCATATTCTTCACTTTTCCTTCTAACTCGTTAATTCTGCGAAGAACATCTCTCATACTTTCATTTAGTAATTTAGGGTTTGCGCATCGAATAAGATAAACTTGAGTTTCCATGTATGGATTCAAACTATTTCTTATTTTTTCACGTAAAGTACTTATCTGATCTACATACCAAAAAATGAGGTCTAATGGTTTTTCTTTTACAATGGCAAACAATTCTTCTTTATATTGCCCGGAATTATATATTTCAGCTTTTCCTTGAGTTGCAATCAGAAGAACAGCATCTGTAAGAGTTTCCAAAAGATTATCTGCCAAATGAGATAGATTTTTTCCTTCCTCATAAGATTTATGAATTAAATTGATGGTATCTTTTCCATTTTCTTCACAGATAGCCTTAATTATTTTAAGTGATAGTTCATCATCAAGGAGACAAAGAGATTTTTTTACATGCTCCGTTGTAAGCTTATCACACGAAATGATGATTTTTTCTGCAATACTTAAAGCATCTCTCATAGAACCGTCTGCCTGCTTTGCTATCAAGTTAATTGCTGTATCTTCATAGGGCTTTTTTATGTCATTTAGCACATGTACCAGTCTATCATGCATGATTTCTATGGAAATGGCATTAAACTGGTATATAGAGCATCGCGATCTTATGGTTGCAGGAATTTTATGTAACTCCGTTGTACATAAAATAAAAATGCAATGTTCCGGGGGCTCTTCGATGGTTTTAAGAAGAGCGTCAAATGCACTGGTAGACAAATTATGAACTTCATCTATGATGTAGATTTTCTTTTTCAAGGTAGTTGGAAGATATTTTGTAGAAGATACCAACTCTTTTATATCATTAATTGAATTGTGAGATGCTGCATCAAGCTCTACAAAATCTAATGTGGCATTTTTTAGCATTGACGAGCATGAATCACATTCATTACAAGGACCATCAGTTGATGCATTTTTACAATTGATGGCTCTTGCCAGGATTCTTGCAATGGTTGTTTTACCGGTTCCTCTATGCCCAGCAAAAAGATATGCGGAATCATATTTATTTTGTTTTACCTGCTCTTTTAAGGTAATAAGATTGTTGTCCTGTCCTACTACTTCCTTAAAATTAAGAGGTCTATAAGTTGAATAAAGCATTGTTTCCTCCTTTTATTGAATTTGAATAATATATCTTATCAAATTAAAATAATCATTTTTGGTGTATGTGGTTTCTGCCATTTTTAAGTGTTCAATGCCATAAAGCAGGATTTGATATGCCTGTTCATAGCTATAAAGATTGGCCGGAAAATTATATTTATTATTCTCACCACATTCATTGTTGATTATCATTTGATAAAAATAATACAGTAAGAGTCTTATATTCCAAGCTGGATGTTCATCATGAGAGGAATAAAACTCAGCATTATCTTTTTCCTTAAGACAATGAAACAATTGCAAAAGATTTTCTCTCATAGTGAGAACGTTCATTTTGTCAAACATAGAAAGATAATCCTTTAAAATTTCCTTATC
>JAFQCK010000007.1 GCA_017416465.1 Lachnospiraceae bacterium
CTTGTTATTTTAGTGAAAAATCTTTTATAGACATTTTACTAAAAGTAATCTGGAATATCAATCCAGGATTATATCATTTATTACACACATAGCTGATATCAAAATAGGATAATTTGCATTATGAGAAGTTCCAGGATGGAACGGTAAAATGTATTGAGGATGAGATACCGTTTGAAGTGCCCGAGGGGTGGGCGTGGACACGTGTATCATCTATGGTTCAAATTTGTTTGGGATTAACGCATACCCCTGATTATGTAGATAAAGGAATTGCCTTTTATTCAGTAAAAGATATTTCAGCAGGTTGTTTAGACACTTCAAATCCTAAATATATATCAGAAGAAGAATTTTCCAACTTCCCAAGTGGTGCAAAGCCACAAAAGGGCGATATTTTATTTGGTAGAGTAGGAACATTAGGAAAACCTACTGTTGTTGAACTAGAAGAGCCTTTTGGTATTTTTGTTAGCCTTGGTTTTTTTAGAAAAATATATGAACCTTTATCATCTGAATATATTATGAACTGGATGGATTCTTCTTTATTTTGGAATCAAGTTTCTGTTAATGTAAAAGGGGCGGTATTAACTAATCTGAATACAGGGTGGCTTTCTCGCTTTTTAATACCAATACCACCTCTTAATGAACAATACATTATTACAGACTATTTAAAAGAATTGCTAGGCAAAATCAATTACATTACTTCAACAAAAGAAGAATTAGGTAAGTTATTATCAGACACAAAATCAAAAATCCTAGACCTTGCTATCCGTGGTAAGCTTGTACCACAAGACCCAAATGACGAACCTGCATCTGTTCTCTTGGAACGCATTCGTGCAGAAAAAGAAGAACTCATCAAACAAGGTAAAATCAAGCGTGATAAGAAGGAATCAATCATCTTCCGTGGTGATGATAACTCTTATTATGAAGACATTAATGGAAAAGTTGTTTGTATTGATAATGAAATTCCTTTTGACATCCCGGATACATGGACATGGTGTCGTTTGAAAAGCATTGCATCTAATGAGAATAATTCGTTTGTAGACGGGCCTTTCGGCAGTGATTTAAAAACGATTCATTACACAGAAAATGAAGAAGTTCGTATTGTTCAATTAAACAATATTAGTGAAGATGGTTGGAAAGATAATGGTAAAAAATATACAACATTTTCTCATGCAAAGAATATAGAACGTTGTATTTCGTTTCCAAAAGATATTGTTATAGCTAAAATGATGCCTGCCGGAAGAACAATAATTTTACCTTCTATTAATTCTATATATGTAATATCTTCTGATTGTATTCGACTGCGTGCAGATTATAGACTAAATAAAGAATATCTTATGTTTATGCTTAATAGTCCTTCTATTAATAAATGTGTGTTAAATACTGTTCAAGGTATTGGCAGAACAAGAACAAGTTTAAATAAAATGAAAGAATTACTTATCCCTGTTCCGCCAGAAACTGAGCAACAAAAAATTAGTGAAACAATTATTAAGTATTTTGGTTATTTAACCAAAATATACTCTTCGTTATGATTACCAAGTAACAATTTTATCAATTAAGGACTGCTGCTCGGTGGCAGTCCTTCTTAAATATATTCTCGTCGTTTCGATACTTTCATGGCCCATTAAATCAGCCAATAATGCAATGTCATTATATTTTTCTAAAAAGTTTTTTGCATATAAATGTCTAAATGAATGTGGATATATCACTTTTGGATCCAATCCATATTTGCAAGCATAATTTTTTAACTGTTGTGATATTCCACGAGCAGTAATGCGTTCACCAAATCGATTTAAAAATAAATATCCGGTTGTGCGTTGTTCTTCTAATAACCATTTTTGAGTTTCTTCTCGAAGTTTTTTTGGTATATATAATCTACGAAGTTTACCACCTTTACTGTACAAATCAAAATATCCAATATTTACATGCTCTACTTTTATTCTAATCAATTCACTCACTCTCGCTCCAGTAGCACCCAAATACCATATAACAAAGTACCATTGCAGATTTTCATCCTTTTTTAGTTGTTTTTTTAAAAACATATAATCAGCGTTACTCACTACATTTTCAAGAAAAGTCTTTTGTTGAATTTTAACAGCATTTAATCGTAGTTTTTCTTTTCCTGAATAATCCAAATACTTGTTTATAGCTTGAATTCTGAGATTTACGGTTTTAGGCTTAAAAAATTCCATTAAATATCCTTTATATGCGTGAAGATTTTCGGTATTAAATTCATTATAATTTTTCATAAAATAATCTACTGTCCAAAGATAGATTGAAATTGTATGTTGTGATAAATTTTCTTTTTTTAAATAATCTTCAAATGATTGTTCCATTATTGTACCTCCAATTGTTCTTTGTGTTAGCGAAATTCTTTGTCAATTGAAATTATAATATAAAGTGCTGTATCTCTTATTATGAGAAGATAGGTGATGATATCCATTGTATAGAGTTGGAAATACCGTTTGATGTTCCCGATAATTGGAGTTGGTGCAGGCTTGAAAATTGTTGTTCAAAGGAAATAAAACGAGGAAAATCTCCTAAATATTC
>JAFQCK010000065.1 GCA_017416465.1 Lachnospiraceae bacterium
AATATTAGGAAATTGCTGTAACATAGTGGTAGTTAATAAAGAATTTGCGGAGCAAATTCTTTGAGTGATTGCCGCTGGGCAATCACTTTTTTATGTAATAGGAAATTGCTGTTACGTAGTGGTAGTTAAACAAGAATTTCGCTAGAAATTCTTGCTAAAGTGCGTGCGCTGGCACGCACTTTTTTTATTTTATGTTGTGCAAGTTTCCCACTTGGTCCTTTCGGGAGAGTGGTGCGGTTCTGACTGGTAGATGAGTTTTTGAGAGATGTGAAGAGATAAGATTGGCACAGAAATGGCATGGTTTTGTCATTTAACAAAGTAGTATGTAGAGGTATGATTATATTAATAATTAGTCGTAACTAACATATGGTAGGAGATAATATAGTGGCTGGAAAAATAAAAAAAGGATTGGGATTATGTGTAATAATGTTAAGTGCAGTATGTGCTAATTTAACTGTTTTAGAAGCAGAAATGAAAAGTGTTGAGAGGGATGATGTTTTAACTGCAATAGAACAAGCTGTAGAGCCAGTAGAAGGTGAAGTTGTTCGTATTGACATTCCAACTGAAGGTGGAGAGTTTATTACGTTGGAAGGAGAAGAAGCGAAAAAGTGGTATATGGAAGCTACTCAAGAAACGGTAAAAGCATTGATAGAGGATGAAAGTATCCAAAATTATATGGAAAATGTGAACGATAATAGCAATAGGATTATGCCATATGGAGCATTTAAGTATCAATATAGGTATGTGGAGTCAAAACGTACTAATAATGTCAAGAGGACGGATTTGAAAAGAAATGTAACAAATGAATTAACAAACTACACATCAACAACACAATCTTATCAATTAACGCTTAATGTTTCCCAATCATGGACGATTAATTCGGAAGTGACAGGAAAATATAAAGATGCTGTTACAACTGCTTTGGGCGGTGAATGGGGAAAAAGTTATAGTAAAAGCGAATCATTACATATCAATATAGAACCTGGAAAAACTGTTCAAGTTCAATTTGTTCCTATAATGGATAAATCAGCTGGTGTATCACAAAAGTATTATATTCCTAGAGGCGGAATGAGTAGTAAACCGATTATAGAAAAGAGTGTTTCTGTAACAACATACAATCCTAAATATACTACATGTAAAATAGGGCCATTTACAATGAAATCAGTATATGGGGCATATATATGGATTGAAAAATAATAGGGATAAACACATTATATTTTCAAATAAAACACTTTTAGAGAATGTTCGTTTTGTTTGAAAGATTATATGGCAATGCAGGATAAAAAAGAAGATGAATCATAAGTATTATCAAAGGTTACAAAGATTCCGATATTAATATTGGAACATAAGATAATACTTAGCTAAGGATAGCGTTATATTTTCATGGATGAGTACCATGTAAAGTATAACGCTGTTTTTTTTGCTTTTTGTTCTTTTAACAAAATGATGAAAGGAGAAATACAATGAATGTAAAAGGAATTGGAGGCGCATATTCGTATATTTATGATGCTTCAACAGGAAAAATTGCAACTAAG
>JAFQCK010000066.1 GCA_017416465.1 Lachnospiraceae bacterium
ATATAATCTATGGCAAAGGAGGTTTTACTTAATGTCAAAAATCAAAAGAAACAAAGAAGAAAAACAAAAACTTGTATCAGAATTCAAGAAAAGCGGTCTGTCAAAAGTGCAATGGTGTCAAGATAACAATATTCCGATATCAACATTTAATGGTTGGCTTTTTCCTAACAATCAAAAAACTAAAGAAAAATGTAAATTTCTTGAAATCAATGTTCCGACAGACAAAACCAATACACACAAAACAGAATCAATATCAATAGAATATAAGGATTTCAAAATAAATATTCCGCAAAACATTGATTCCGAGGCTATTACTGAAATTTTAAAGGGTGTTATCAAAGCCAATGTTTGATTATAAAGATTATAATATAATATTAGCCTGCGGTGAAACTGATATGAGAAAAAGCATTAACGGACTTTCAGAAATAGTATGCAGTCACTTTGAACTTGACCCGAGAGATAAGATTATATTTGCTTTCTGCAATTCAAGCCGTAACAGGGTAAAACTGCTTGTATGGGCTGATAACGGATTCTGGATCCACTTCAAAAGAATAGAACGCGGAAAAGTAATATGGCCATCTGTTGATGATACTGAAGAAACAATGTCATTATCCTTTGAGGACCTGAAAAATATCATTGCAGCTCCGGGAGTAACACAGAAAATCAAGCGAAAAGAAGTATGGAAAAAACATTGATTTTACTGGAAAATTCGCTGTTTTTATGGTAAAATACCATTATAAAACAGGAGGATTTCAAAATGAATTTATTAGAAAAGTTACAGAAAGAAAATGAAGAATTAAAATCACAATTGAAATCCTGTGAAGAGAAAATCCAGTCACTTACAAAGTTAAATGACTGGTATATTGAGCAACTTAAACTTAAAAACAAAGAGAAATTTGGTACATCATCTGAAAAAGCTGATGATAATCAGATTTCTCTTTTTGACTTGTTTAATGAGGCGGAAACACTAATGGAACCTATTTCGACCGAACCTGATGAAGAAATAATAATTCCATCCCACAAAAGAAAGAAAAATAAAAGAAACAGTAAATTTGATGACCTTCCTGTAGAGACAGTAGAGTATAAAATAGATGATGAAAATCTAATCTGTGATGAATGTGGTGAAAAACTCACAGAAATGAAAAAAGAAATCCGAAAAAAACTTGTAGTTATACCTGCACAGATAAAGATAGTTGAACACGTTACATATTCATACAGTTGCAGAAACTGTGATAAAAATGGAGAAAGCGGATTTATAAAAATAGCACCGCATCCTAAGTCACTTATCCCTAAGAGTATTGTATCACCAAGTCTTATGGCATATATAATGAATCAGAAATATACTCTTTCACTGCCATTATACAGACAGGAACAGGAATTCAAAAGACTTGGAATCGAGATAACAAGACAGAACTTATCAAACTGGATTATAAAAGGAGCAAATCTCTTAAAGCCCCTTCTTATGGAATTAAAGAAATCTCTTATGAGCGAAGAACTTATCCATTCTGATGAAACTGTCCTTGAAGTACTGTGTGAACCCGGAAGAGCTGCCACATGTAAATCTTATGTATGGGTATACAGAACTTCAAAGATTAATCAACATCCGGTTGTGATATATGATTACACTCAGGGAAGAAGTGGTACATTTGCAAAATCATTTCTAAAGAACTGGAATGGAAAATATCTTCACTGTGACGGATATTCAGGATATAAAAAGCTTGAAGACATAACATTATGCGGTTGTCTTGTTCACGCAAAGAGAAAATTTCACGAAGCACTGACAGCTAATCCTGATAATGAATATGCAAAAAAAGGTGAAGCTTATATAAGAAAACTGTTTGCCATAGAAGATGAGGCAGATAAAAATGAACTTTCAATTGAAGAAAGATTAAAACTAAGAACAGAAAAATCAAAACCTGTATTTGATGAATTTTATACGTGGTTAGATGATATAGAAAACAAAACCTTACCTCAGAGTCTAATGGGTAAGGCTATTACTTATGCCAAAAATCAGAAAGAATATCTTGGGAACTTTTTGAAAGATGGAAGAATACAGCTAAGCAATAATCTTGCAGAACAAAGTATAAAACCATTTGTAATAGGCAGAAAAAACTGGTTATTTTCAAATACTGTTAATGGAGCAAACGCATCTGTAATAATATATAGTGTAATTCAGACAGCACTGTTAAATAATCTGAAACCCGAGAACTATCTTGAATATGTATTTGGTCAGATTCAGACTAATGTTGATAATGATGTAAAAGATTTAATGCCATGGTCTGAAAAAATCCCTGAAAACTGTAAAAATAAACTGCAAAAATAGTAATTATACTATAATTGCAGTTATATTTTTATGCGTGCTTGAATTGACGCTTACAGTATAAAGACTTCTGATGCGAAGTTATTTTTAATAAAGTTACAACAGGAAGATGGGAAAAGTTACAGTTCCATTCACAATATAAGAGGTGTATTACGCCCGGCTTTTCAGATGGCGGTGGATGATGATATTTTAGTAAAGAACCCATTTGGTTTCCAACTTGCAGGTGTGGTGGTAAATGACAGTGTTACCAGAGAGGCAATCAGCCGGGAGCAGATGAGAAAGTTCCTAAAGTTTGTGAATGACGATGTGGTTTACTGTAAGTATTACGAAGTAGTGTACATTCTCTTTCACACGGGAATGCGTATTTCGGAATTTTGTGGTTTGACACTTAAAGACATCGACCTCGAGAACAGAACTGTTAATATAGACCACCAGTTACAAAGAACTTGCGATATGAAGTACATCATTGAAGAAACCAAGACCGATGCCGGAAAAAGGAAGATTCCTATTACAGAGGATGTGGCAATGATGTTTCAAGCCATTATCGAGGATAGAGAACCGCCGAAGATGGAGAAAGTCATTGATGGTCATACCGGATTTCTTTTCTACGATGATGACGGAAATCCACTTGTGGCAATGCACTGGCAACATAGATTTAATCGAATGGTTGGCAGGTACAACGATATTTACAGAGTACAAATGCCAAACATCACTCCCCATGTTTGCCGTCACACTTATTGCTCCAATATGGCAAAATCGGGAATGAATCCGAAAACGCTGCAATACCTCATGGGACATTCGGATATTAGCGTCACGATGAACGTGTACACACATATCAGTTTCGATGATGCAGAGGAAGAATTGAAACGAATGGAAGAGTTTAGAAAGGCACAGGCTGAGATAGAGCAGAAGAATGATGCGAAAGTGGTATCGCAGAAAATGTTTAAAGTAGTGTAGCAAAAAAACATGCATTATTAAAAAAATGTGGTTATAATATTATTAGTGTAAGTCGATAAAAAATTATAGAAAATCAAAAAATAATTGTGTTATTTTGAAACAAAGTGTTGTAAAATATAATTGAAAGTAGTATACTATTCAAATAGCATTTTTGAGAGGAGGCGATTATATGGCACAGTTATTGGCAGTTGCGAAATATTTGAATGAACTTCATGTAAACAAGCATGATTGTGTGATGGATCAGATGAAAATGCACAAAATGATGTATTTTTCGCAGAGGGAGTCTCTCATGATCTCTGGTAGTCCTCTTTTTAATGGAGATTTTGAAGCTTGGAAGTATGGTCCAGTACTCACCGAAGTGAGAAGTGAGTATATGACAGGAAATATGTTTTCGGGAACGTATGATGCACTTACTGAAAATGAAGTTCAATTAGTGAAAGATGTTTTTAATCGTTATGATGAATATGATTCATGGCAGTTGAGTACACTATCTCATTCAGAAAGTTCATGGTTAAAAGCACGTGAAGGATTAAAAATGGGAGAGCCTGGAAGAAATAAAATGAGTCTGAGTGCAATGAGTGTTGATGCAACAAGAGAAAAATTGCGTAGGCAGGGTGTAGTATTTGCGTAATCTACATGAAATCTAGTAGCCCACAGGTAAATGCCTGTGGGCTAATTTGATATATGGGAGGAATTAACTTGACGATTGAGGAACAGAAGAAATATCTCTTTGAGAGATTTGAATTAGAAAGTTTATGCTTTTCAGAACAGAATCGGGTGGATATTGCACAGTTTGAACAAGCAACCAGCGGTAATAAAATAGCTGAATATTTAATAAATGAAGCTTGGGAGGATGATACAGCTAGGAATACGAAGGTGTATCTTGTGAGAGATAAAATTACAAAAGAAATTGTATATTATTTTGCAATAAATTGTGGAATTCTTTACAATGAAATAGAAGAGATACAGCTTAACGAGGTAGAAAAGGAACCGTTTGAAAGATATATTGTGGCACTTCAGATGACAAAAAGAAAGAATCTTACTAGTAGTCAACAAGATGAAGCCAATAATAAGTATGCGGATGCAATGAATGACTTATATGTTGCTGCAGGTAATCCAGATAGAGCCTCGTACTTATTTAGTAGGGCAGATGATAAGGCAATGATAAAGGAAGAGGAAAAGGAATTATTTTCGAATACTGAAGAAAAGGAACATACAATGAATGTTCAAGATACTTTTCCGGCAATTGATATAAAGTTTTTATGTAGAAATAAAAAGTATAATCCTGGTATTAAACTTGATTTTAGGATAGGAGTATATGTGTTTTGGGAAATAATAGTTCCGCATTTGTTAAAGGTTTCGGAAATGGTAGGATGCAAGTACATATATTTGTTTGCAGCTGATAATTCGGATAGGAGTGCTTCTAAAACAAAAGAACCGATTATGTATACACCAGATTATGATCCTTATGCAGATGACGAAAAGAAAGAAAGGGAAGAAGTATTACGATTGGTAGATTATTATCAAAGAGAATTAAAGTTTGAATTTGTAACAAAATATAAAATACTTAAACCACATTTTGAGAGAACTTGTTTTACTTTAGTTCAAGAGGTTGATGGATTACAAGAAAACAGGGAAAGTGTTTGGTTAACGCATCTTCCTGTTGATGATTCGTTAGAAGGGTAACCCTTAGTAGTAGGAATTCACCTTTTACTACTATTTCTACTACTAACAGGTAGTCACAACTTGGTAAATTATGCTATAATTTGCCTATCTAACAACCAAATAACAATTTAACCATAACCCCGGAACACTCGCAAAATACGGCATTTCCGGGCAAAAAGGAGCAAACAATTACTATGATAAAAGTACTATTCATCTGCCACGGCAACATCTGCCGTAGCACCATGGCCCAATTTGTATTTCAAAATATGATTAACAAACTAAATTTATCCAACCAATTCCTCATCGACTCTAAAGCTACAAGTACTGAAGAGATAGGAAATCCACCGCACCGTGGAACTGTTAGAAAGATGCAGGAGGAAGGAATTCCTCTAATTCCACACAGAGCAACCCAGGTTACATTTAGTGACTATAATAATTTTGATTATATTATAGGTATGGATGAGTGGAATATGAGAAATCTTAACAGAATGTTAAAAGGTGATCCGGATAAAAAAGTGTATAAATTCTTAACATTTGCAGGTTCTGACAGAGATATAGCAGACCCATGGTATACAGGAGATTTTGATGAAACATATAGAGATATAGTGGAAGGTTGTGATGGATTTATTAAATATTTGAAAGAAAAGGGGCAAATAATGTAAAAAAGATGGCTAGGTCAATTTGACTTAGTCATTTTTTCTTGCTATTTATAAAGTTTTTTTATAAACGAATATTTTAAATAAAAAAATTAATAAAATCCCTCTTGACATTTTTAAAACTTAGTAATAATATTAGTGATATCAAAATGATATCAAATTGATACGAAAGTAAGGAATACTTTTTGTATTTAGTAAAGAGTTAATATTGAGGTTTAAAAATATTAAGAAAGGAATGTGTTTTCAATTTATTTGATGTTGTATTATATTGTTATTAAAGCTGAAAAGATAATAACAATTCTAAGATATAACATAAGTTGAATAAGCACGAATAAGATTATGGATGAGAAATTGAGTTTTAAAAATGTTGAAGAAAAAGAATTGAACCCTATGAGTGGTGGATTGATGTTGATTATTAATATTTTAATGTATATTGTTTCAATCGGCTCATTTGTCATGGGAATTATCAGTACAGAAAAGTATGATAATAATGTATTATGTGGTGTATTTGTTACAACATCAGTAATTCTTTTAGTTGTAGCAATAATTGTTTCTTGTGGTTTTAAGGTTATTAATCCTAACGAAGAACTTGTATTAACATTCTTTGGTAAATATTATGGTACAATTAAGAAAGATGGTTTCTATTTTGTAAATCCTTTTGCTAGCGGTTATAATCCAACAGCATCAGCTCCAGTTGAACTTTCATTTGCATCAGGCACAGAGGGGCAGGGTAAAGTACAGGCAACTAATACTTCTGTTAATCTTAATTCAAAAAAGATTTCAACTAAGACACAGACTTTGAAGAATGATAAGCAGAAAGTTAATGATGTATTAGGTAATCCTATTATTATCGGTTCGGTTGTTATATGGAGAGTTGCAGAGCCAACTAAGGCGGTATTTAATGTTGAGAATTATAAAGAATTTTTATCAATTCAGTGTGATTCAGTTATAAGAAATATTGCAAGAATGTATCCATATGACAGTATGGAAGATGATGTTGATGAGAAGACTCTTAGAGGAAGTAGTCAGGAAATTGCTGACAGTATGAGAAAAGAATTACAGGAAAAAGTTCAAGAAGCAGGACTTGAGATAAAAGAAGTTAGAATTACAAATCTTGCATATTCAGATGAGATTGCAGCAGCAATGCTTCAGAGACAGCAGGCAGTAGCTGTAATTGCAGCTCGTCAGAAGATTGTTGAAGGTGCAGTAAGTATGGTGAAGATGGCAATAGATCAACTTGGGGAAGAAGATGTGGTAGTGCTTGATGAGGAAAGAAAGGCAGCAATGGTAAGTAATCTTTTAGTAGTACTTTGTGGTAACAAAGATGCACAGCCGATAGTTAATAGTGGTTCAATTTATTAATATGTAACTGTTCAGAGCCAAGCAACTTTGGATAAAAAGTATGGTGAATGCTTGTATTCATGAATACTTTTTAATTCAAAGTTATTTGGCGGATACGCCACAGCGAGGAAACACGTAGTGTTTTCAAGCTTGGCTCGGAACAGTTATATCAATCTTTAATTAAAATAGAAAGAGGCAGATAAAGATGAATTTAGAAGAAAAAAAAGAAGCTCTTGATGAAAGAGAATCTGCTTTATTACGAAGACTTGAAAGAATTGAACAATTAGAAAAAGAGATAATAGAAAAAGAAAAGTCTGTGAAGACCAAGGAGAAAGCTAAGAAACAGGTTTTACTTAGATTAGCTCCATCTTTATGGGAGGATTTAGTAGTTTGGGCAGATGAGGAATATCGCTCAATCAATGGACAAATTGAATTTCTACTAATAGAATGTGTTAGAAAAAGAAAAAATAAATAAACATAACAAAATATTGCAAAAGATAAATAGAATCATATTGATACAGGTTAACTTAATAGTTTTTTAACTTGTATTAATATGATTTTATTATATAATTAAATAATATTGTTAATGTTCAGAGAGTTATACTGAGCAGAGCATTAATATTGATGAAGAGAGGTAATTAGTAGTGGAATCTGTCCAAAAGAAACATATAATTGATTATACAAAAGGCTTATCTAAAGCACAAGTTGAAGAAAGAGTAAGAAGTGGGTGTACTAATTTTTCGGTCGATGCCGGTTCAAAGACTGTAAAAGAGATTATTTTAGAAAATCTTCTTACATACTTTAATCTTATATTTGCAGTGTTGACTGTACTTGTATGTATTTCGGGAGAGTTTAATGAGCTTGCATTCTTGCCTGTTATTATTGCTAACACTTTAATAGGTATTATTCAGGAAGTAAGAGCTAAAAAGATAGTTGATAATCTTAATATGCTAAATGTACCAAAAGTTGTGGCTATCAGAGATGGAAAAGAGAAGATACTTAATCCTGAGCAACTTGTTTTAGATGATATTGTGATTTTTAAAGCAGGAGATCAGATTTGCGCAGATGCTGTTGTTTGCGCTGGAGAAGTTCAGGTTAATGAGTCATTACTTACAGGAGAGTCTGATGAGATAACTAAGACTAAAGGTAATCAGCTTATGTCAGGAAGTTTTATTGTTTCAGGTGAATGTCATGCAAGACTTAACAAAGTTGGAGCAGATTCTTATATTTCAAAACTCACTTTGCAGGCGAAGAAGATGAATGATGGTGAGCAGTCTGAAATGATTCGTTCATTAAATAAGCTTGTGAAAATTGTTGGTATATTAATAATTCCAATTGGAATAATCCTCTTTTGTACTGCATTTATTGTAAGAGATGAAGGATTTAAGCACAGTATAATTTCTATGGTAGCAGCTGTTATTGGTATGATTCCCGAAGGATTGTACCTTTTAGCTACAGTAGCCTTAGTAGTTAGTACTATGCGTCTTGCAAAGAAGAAGGTACTTTTACATGATATGAAGTGTATAGAGACACTTGCAAGAGTAAATGTTCTATGTGTTGATAAGACAGGAACAATTACAGAAAATGAGATGAAGGTACAGGATGTTGTTACTACAAGAAATTTTAATTCTGATACAATGGGAGATATTAATCTTTTGCTTGGGGATTTTGCTTCAGCTATGAGTAGTGATAACATCACAATGGCTGCGATAAAGAATAAGTTTAAAGAAAAAGAAGGAAGATTTGTTGTATCAAAGACAGGTTTTTCTTCGGTAACGAAGTATAGTAGTGTTACCTTTGAAGAAGGTGGATACATTCTTGGAGCACCTGAATTTGTTCTTAAAGAAAAGTTTGGAGAATATAAGGATGAAATTAATGAATATGCTTCAAAGGGAATAAGAGTTTTAGTATTTGGACAATATGATTTAGAGATAGATGGCAATGAACTGGCACATGGAATTAATCCAATAGCCTATATTTTATTAGCCAATCCTATTAGAAAATCAGCAAAAGAAACATTTGGTTATTTTGCTGAGCAAGGTGTAGAGATAAAAGTTATTTCGGGAGATAATCCTGTAACTGTTTCTGAGGTAGCAAAGCAGGCAGGAATTGTTGGAGCAGAAAAATATGTAGATGCTTCAACACTTACAACAGATGCTGATATGCGAGAAGCGATTTTGAATAATACAGTATTTGGAAGAGTTAAGCCTGAACAAAAGAGAAAATTCGTCAATATTTTAAAAAATGCAGGAAATACAGTTGCTATGACAGGTGACGGTGTAAATGATATTTTAGCACTCAAAGATGCAGATTGTAGTATTGCAATGGCATCAGGTAGTGAAGCAGCTGCTCAATCAGCAAAGCTTGTACTTTTAGATTCTGATTTTTCATGTATGCCGGATGTTGTATATGAAGGAAGAAGAGTAGTTAATAATATAGAACGTTCAGCAACACTTTTCTTGGTAAAGAATATTTTCTCATTTATTTTAAGTATATTTACAATGGTTATAATGGTTTCATATCCGTTAAAGCCTTCTCAGATATCATTAATCAGTATGTTTACAATAGGTATTCCGGCATTTTTACTTGCATTGGAGCCTAATAAGAATATTATAAAAGGGCATTTTATGCTCAATATTGTATTGAAGGCATTAGCGGCTGCGATAACAGATGCATTAGCGGTAGGAGCATTGGTTGTATTTGGTAGAACCTTTGGACTTAGTAATCATGATGTTTCAACAGCAGCAACAATCCTTATGGCTATTGTAGGCTTTATGATTTTATATAAGATAAGTTGTCCGATGAATAAATTTAGATTTGCTATAATGTCAGTATGTGCAATTGGTCTTGTATTGTGCAGTATATTCTTAAGTGATATGTTTGGACTGACTGGTATGTCAAAGAAATGTATTATGTTATTTGTAGTATTTTCAATAGCTACAGAACCTTTATTTAGATATCTTTCATTACTAGTCGAAAAGATAAGTGGGTATTTCAGAAGATATGAAGAATAGAAAGAGAATCATCTACACGGAATGTTTTTGGTGATTTTAATGCGATAATCGCTTTAGAATGGAGAATGGTATGATAGAAATTAATAGTAAGATTGGAATTGTCTGTTGTTCAAACGGACAATCAAAAAATAACGAAGATAAAATTAATAAATTATTGAATAAGATAAGAGAAATAGGCTATGAACCGGTGTGTAGTGATTATATATATGAGGAAGATTCATATTTCAGTGCATCAGGTGAAGATAGAGCTAAAGCACTTCTTGAATTTTATGAAGATGATGAAATTAAAGCTATTTTTGATATTTCCGGTGGAGATATAGCCAACGAGATACTTGATTATCTTGATTATGATATTATTAAAAATAATCCTAAATCATTTTATGGATATAGTGATTTAACTACAGTTATTAATGCTGTATATGCTAAAACAGGTGTTAAGTCGGGGCTTTTTCAGATTAGAAATTTAATTTATGAAGAAGAGGATAATCAAAGTATAGCCTTTAAAGAAACCTTTTTTGATGGCAAGGAAACGCTTAATAAAATAAATTATTATTTTGTTCAAGATGGTTATATGGAAGGTGAAATAATAGGCGGAAATATAAGATGTTTTCTAAAACTTGCAGGAACAGAATATATGCCTGATTTTAAAGGAAAGATTCTTTTGCTGGAGTCTTTAAATGCAACTTCACCACAAGTAATGACATATTTTTGTCAGCTAAAGCAATTAGGTGTATTTGATAAAATTAATGGAATATTATTAGGAACCTTTACGAGATTGGATTCAGAGATATTTGTGCCATCAGTTGAGGAAATTGCACAAAGAGTTGTAGGAAGAGATATGCCAATAGCAAGAACAATGGATATCGGACATAGCTCAGATTCAAAATGTATATATATTGGCGAGAAAATGAAGTTTCAGTCAGATGTGTATTAATAAATAATATTTTATATTAAGTAAAATAAAAAATTCATTAATACAAGTTATGTTTGAATATATATCTATAAAACATAAATTTGAGAGGGATTAATGGTTAAATATAAGAAGTTATTATGCCTTTTACTGTTATTGGTTTTTGGATTTTTAGCAGGTCAGGGTGTTGCAGTAGTTGTAGAAGAATGTAGCATTAGTAGTTCTGTTAATCAGTCTGTTCTTAATGGAAAATCTTGGGGACTTAGTTTTCAGAATGAAGGAAGTACTCCTAATGGTAATGAAACAAAGGATACACTTAAGACGAATGAAGCTTATTTTGTTGGAGATGAAGAAAAAAATATAATTTATCTTACCTTTGATGCAGGATATGAGAATGGGAATATGGATAAAATTCTTACTGCATTAAAGAAACATAATGTATGTGCAACTTTTTTTGTAGTAGGTTCATTTGTTGAATCTAATAAAGAATTGGTGCAAAGGATGGAAGCAGAAGGCCATATAATTGCAAACCATTCTTTTAGTCATCCTGATATGACTACAATGGATAAAGAAGAATTTGTAAAAGAAATAAATAAACTTGAAGAAACTTATAAAAGTATTACAGGAAAAGAATTAGTTAAGTTATATAGGCCACCACAAGGAAAATATAGTGATGAAACTTTATCATATACAAAAGAATTAGGCTATAAAACAATATTTTGGAGTTTGGCTTATGTGGATTGGTACGATGATAAACAACCGACTAGAGAAGAAGCTCTTGATATATTAACCAGAAGAATACATAATGGTGCAATTGTTTTATTACATAGCACCTCAAGAACTAATGCGGAAGTCTTAGATGAGTTACTGACAAAATGGGAAGAAATGGGATATACATTTGGAAAATTAACAGATATTTAAGGTTGCTATACAGACGAACTTCTTGACAAAGATTTTTAAAAAGGTATACTTATTTATGTGAATAAAAAGGAAAGGAATGACAAATTGATGACTAAGATAGATATAATTTCAGGATTTTTAGGTGCAGGTAAGACTACGCTTATAAAGAAACTTTTAGAAGAAGGACTTAAGGGAGAAAAACTTGTTTTAATAGAGAATGAATTTGGTGAAATTGGAATAGATGGCGGATTTTTGAAGGATGCAGGCGTAGAGATTACAGAGATGAATTCAGGATGTATATGTTGTTCTTTGGTTGGAGATTTTGGAACAGCATTAAAAAAAGTAATTGATAATTATGCACCGGATAGAATTATCATTGAGCCTTCAGGTGTTGGAAAATTATCTGATGTAATTAAGGCTGTAAATGATGTTATGGAAAGTGGAAACACAGATGTTGTACTTAATAGTACAACAGCAGTTGTCGATGGATTAAAGACTAAAATGTATATGAAGAATTTTGGTGAGTTCTTTAATAATCAGATTGAAAGTGCAGGAACAATTGTTATTAGTCGTACACAGAAGCTTGTTGAAGCTAAGCTTGACGAATGTGTGAAATTACTTAGAGAGCATAATGAGAATGCAACAATTATTACTACACCTTGGGATGATATTAATGGTGAGATTATTTTAGCAGCAATAGAAAAATCAGGTTCGCTTGAAGAAGAATTACTTGCTGAGGAAGTATGCCCTGAGTGTGGTCATCACCATGACCACGAGCATGAATGTGAGCACGAGCATCATCATCATGAAGGAGAATGTTGTCACGAGCATCACCATGACCACGAGCATGAATGTGAGCATGAGCATCATCATCATGAAGGAGAATGTTGTCACGGACATCACCATGACCACGAGCATGAATGTGAGCACGAGCACCATCATCATGAAGGAGAATGTTGTTGTGGACATCATCATGATCATGAAGATGGTCATCATCACCATCATGCAGATGATGTATTTACAAGCTGGGGTATTGAAACACCTAGAAAGTATACAGAAGATGAAGTTAAGAATGCATTAGACAAGCTTGCTAATACAGAAGAATATGGAGTTATTTTAAGAGCTAAAGGAATGCTTCCGGATGTTAATGGAGAATGGATTTACTTTGATCTTGTTCCGGGTGAATATGAACTTAGAAAAGGTTCGCCGGATTATACAGGAAGAATCTGTGTTATCGGAACAAATCCGAATGAAGATAAATTAAAAGAATTATTCTGCTTGATATAGTTACTATTATTGATAATTGTGAAGTTATTAATTAGAAATTTGTAAATATCTATTATTATTACTTTGAAAGGATTAATATATGAGAAAAGAAAGAGAAGTTCCGGTATATTTGTTTACAGGTATATTGGAATGTGGAAAGACAAGTTTTATTAGAGATACATTAAATGACCCAGGGTTTCATCATGGAGAGAAGACATTGGTTATTCTCTGTGAGGAAGGTATTGAAGAATATGATGAAGTTGAGTTGGTTAAGAAAAATATTTGTTTTGAGCTTATAGAAGATAAATCTCAGCTTACGAAGGAATTTTATAAAAAATGTGACGATTTCCATAGACCTGACAGAGTTATGATAGAATATAACGGTATGTGGGAAATGGATGGAATAGATGAAGATGATATGCCGGCTGAGTGGATACTAGCACAGATTATTTCTATGGTGGATGCAACAACTTTTGAAAATTATTGGGCTAATATGCGTTCTATTCTTATGGAGCAGCTTTCTCTTTCTGATATGGTCATTTTAAATCGTTGTACAGACAAGACTAAACGAAATGATTTTAGAAGATGTGTTAAATTGTTTAATAAAAAAGCACAAGTAGGATATGAAGCAGCAGAAGGTTATGAGGATTTACTTAAAGAAGAAGAGCTTCCGTTTGATTTAGATGCGGATATAATTGAAATTGATAATGATGACTATGGCATATGGTTTATGGATGCAATGGAGAATCCAAAGAAATATGATGGCAAGGTAGTTAAGTTTAATGCAATTGCGTTTAATCCGCCAAAGTATCCTAAAGGATGTTTTGTACCGGGAAGACCTGCTATGACTTGTTGTGCAGATGATATTCAGTTTATGGGAATGCTTTGTAAAGCGCCTGCTGATATAAGATATGAGGACAAGCAGTGGATTACAATTACAGCTAAGATAAAGAGAGAATTTGTAAAAGAATATAGAGGAAAAGGTCCGGTTTTATATCATATCAGTTCGGAAAAATGCGAAAAACCGGACGATGAATTAGTATATTTTTAAATTCTACGTTGCTCTCTACAATCAACTTTGAAAACATTAAGTGTTAAATCACAGTGGATCTTTGAAAAGTCCAATATCTAAAGGTTTTAATGTAAAGATAATAAATAGGATAACGATAATTCCAACTATTAGAAGACAAAGTTGGTAGTCGTTATCCTTTTTTTGTAATTTAGATATATTTTTGTACGAAATAAAAAATGATATAAATACAGATATAAAGAAAATTGCAATATTTATTAAATCAATGTTATAGCCAAGAACTCCTGTATAAGTATAGAATAACACTATGATAGATATTAAACCACCAATAAGACCTATAGTTTTTGTGCATATAAAGTTATCAATATATTCATATGAAGTCCGTTTTAATATAAAAAATTCAATAATGGAATAGACTAAATAAGGATATAATAGTAGTTTCAAATGCTCAAAAGTCGACTCGTTGGTTGCTGTAAAAATCCCTACTATAAAATTTTGGGAGGAAAAATCATAAGCAAAATGGAAAAGTGTTCCGAGTATACTTACAAAAATAAAACCTATGATTTCAAGTTTTAAAAATTTTGACATATGACTCCTTTTTTGAAAAATTAATTAATTATATATAGTATATGCAAAAATGTAATTGTTAATCATAAAAATAACTGTTCAGTGTATTGAAAATATTATATATTTTCAATACACCGGACAGTTATTAATAGTTAAATATATTTATCTACACTAACATAATATCTACCTTTTTTAGTAGTTCTAATTTCATCTCGAAATATAAATCTTCCATATCCACGAACTGTGATATTATCTTGAGGTTTTAGATTATAGCTGTTATTTTCGTTAAGACGTCCGTTTATAAAAACCTTTTTCTCGCGAAGAAGGATTTGGGCCTGATTTCGTGAAAGGTTGCATAATTCAGCTATTATTGCATCAAGTCGAAGAGATGCTACGTTATATTCCAGTGTTTTTATTGTTATATATGATTTGTCGGGAATATTTTCAGTAATTTCACTTTTGACAGATGTATGTTTTATTCTGTCTAAGTTTTGAATGATAAATTCGCTGATATTTTCGAGACAAAAAACATATGCTTCATTATCTTTTATAATTATATCGCCGAGAGTTTCACGTTTAATTCCAAGATTAACTAAAGCACCTAAGAAATCTCTGTGTGTCAGGTTATCAGAGAATTTTTTTAATGATGGTTTTATATGAATACATGAAATAGGATATGGCGAAAGAGATTCACCAAATCTTATTATTTTACGTTCACAAAAATCTGTACCACCAAATAATTCATACGGTACATATGATAATTCTTTTGATATTTCATAAAAAGTACTTAGTTCTAATACCCCTAGAAAATTAGAAAACATACATATATTACGTGAATATGCTTTATCAGCTAAATCAAAAAATTTTTTCTTTAAAAGTTCTTCTTCGTTATTCATAATAATCCTCATTTTCGAGCAATTTTGTTATAAAGAATAGAATTAAATTTCATATCCATTTGGATGATTTCTATGCCATTTCCATGCAGAAGATATAATATCTTCAAGTTTATCTAATTCAGGAATCCAGCCAAGTACCTCTTTAGCTTTTTGGCTTGAAGCTATAAGTCTTGCAGGGTCACCGGCACGTCTCGAAGTGATAGTTGCAGGAATTGGATGATTAGTAACTTTTCTTGCAACATCTATAACTTCTTTAACACTAAAACCAACACCGTTTCCAAGGTTAAATGTGTTACTGTCATTTCCTTTTAATAGATAATCAACAGCAAGAATGTGAGCATTAGCTAAATCTGTTACATGAATATAATCTCTTATGCATGTTCCATCTTTAGTAGGATAATCATCACCATATATGGAGATTGATTCACGTTTTCCAAGTGGAACCTGTAAAATGAGTGGAATAAGGTGAGTTTCAGGATTATGGTCTTCGCCAATTGTTCCGCTTATGTGAGCACCACAAGCATTAAAATATCTGAGTGCAACATATTTGATACCATGTGCAAGGTCAGTCCATTTGAACATTTTTTCCATTGTAAGTTTTGTTTCGCCATATGTATTAGTTGGTTCTGTTTTATCTGTTTCAAGTATTGGAATATTTTCAGGCTCTCCGTAAGTAGCAGCAGTAGAAGAAAAAACAATTTTATTTATATTGTGTGCTACCATTGCTTGTAAAAGAACCTTAGTACCATTAACATTATTATCATAATACTTAAGTGGATTAGACATACTTTCACCGACGAGTGAGTTAGCAGCAAAATGAATTACTGAGTCAACCTTTTCTTTAGAAAATACATTATTTAAAAAGTCGATATCTCTGATATCACCCTGATAGAAGCGAGCCTTAGGGTGAATTGCATCTTTATGCCCTGTTTCAAGATTATCTATAATAATAACTTCATAACCTTTTTCGATTAAAGAATAAACCGTGTGAGAACCGATATATCCGGCACCTCCTAGAACTAAAATACTCATAAAAAATTCCTCATATATTTATTTGAATTGTTAATATTAAAAGTGTGCAATAATAAAAATGACACTTTTATAACTATATAAATACTACCATTGTTAAGTAAAAGTGTCAATTTTATATTAATTTTTACCCTAATATTATATTAAAAGAAATTTAATCAGCTTTTCTAATTGCTTCAACAGGTTTTCTTTTTGAAACTCTGTAAACAGGAATGAAGCTTGATATAAATGCAACTCCAACACTTATTATTAACATTAAACCTAATTGTATAATTCCAAAATTTAGAATAGTAATAACAAGATTTAACTGAGTTCTGCATACTGTATTAATAATTGCAACAAGAGTAGCAGTAACGACGGATGAAATAACCCAATTAATAAGGGCTATAATAAGACTTTCATTGAAGAAAATCTTGAATACATCCATACCTCTTGCACCAACTGCTCTAAGTATTCCAATTTCTCTTTTTCTGTAAGAGATACTAACAGTTATAAAGTTCATAAGCATAATTGAAGCAAATATTGCAAAGAAAATACCTATATATAGTAAAGGTTTTCTGGAAGTAGTAATTGCTTCATTTACTAAGCTGATGCTGGAAGAAGTACAGTTTTTAATAGTATATCTGTATTCATAATTCGCTGAATTATCGGCATAGATAACAAGTTCTTTGACATCTTCATAATTTTTAGGCATCTTAGCAATAATAGTTTCATACTTTCCGGTAGGTTTTAAACACAATCTGTCATAAGTACCGTCAGCAAAAATCATATAAGACGAGCTGAAAAATGTTTGTGGTTCAATATATATACCTACAACCTTTAATTTTTTAGCTTCATACATATATTCAGTATTCTTATTATAGAATTCCATTTCTAACTCAAAGTTTTTAATTGTATCAATATTGTCATTAACAATATTCTTCAAATCTTCAATTTTATTTGTACTAAAAAATGATTCGTAAAGTGTATCTTTCATTTCTAAAGCGGGAATTGAGATAATTACTTCATTTTCAGCTAATGTAGTTTTTCCATCAAACCAGATAATGTTTGATTTCATATTTTCATCGATATCACTTAATTCGAGTAGTGAATCTACTGAAATATAGTTATAATTATTTTGGTTATCATAAAATGATACATCTGAACTTCCTTGATTTAAAGAAGTAACACCTTTGTTACTATCTAAAACAACATTGAAAACATTTTTTGTACAGAATACTAATGCATGATGACTGAATTTGTTAACTTCAAACATTTCAGAAAAAATCATATAGTCGGATAATGAAGCACCACCAGGTATAGTTTCTTTATATTTTTCATAACGTTCACTCTTATAATTAGTATCTAATACACCTACAATTATAAATTCTCCGGAATCTGTAAATGGTATTGAAAGTGTTTTACCTATTAAATCATCAGAAGATTTAATATCAATTGCTTTTTCCTGAGAATAATCTTTTCTGTATCCGGCTTTTATGAAGGATTCTGCTATATATTCGGTTATTACAATTTCGTTATCTCTAGAAGGAAGCATACCATTAAGAGTATATCCCATATTTTCAATTAGTTCTTCATCAATTAATGAAACACCGGTAAAATATCTTTGATAGTAAGATATCATGGAATCATTTGAAATTGCATCCTCGTCAAACAGATTATCCATAAATGGAATGACGATACCAGGAAAACTTGTTACCTTATTAAATTTTAAATCCGGAAAATCTTTTTCGATTTTTTGAATATCTTCATCTGTTAATTTTGAATCTTCATAATATGAACTAAACTCATAATCTAAAAAATCTTGTTTTGCAAATGAAAGATAATCAACGTTACTGTCAACGATTGAATCTGTTTCGGCTGTGATATTGTCATAAGAAGACATTGTATTTACCATACCAAATAACATAAAAGCAACAGTAGCTAAGAAGATTGTGACAATAAGTCTGAATGGTTTTTTCTTAAGATTTCCAAATGCAATTTTTAAAGAGTTTTTAAGTGGAAGCTTTGAACGGATAAGCTTAAAGTTTTTAGGGTCATACTCTTTAATATTAAGATTATTATCAGTTGTATCTGAAAAGTTTTCTCTATTACCTTCATCATCAATTCTGACAGCACGCTTAATTCTGTTATTAGTGTTTGTATCTATTGAAATAAATGAGTCAGCATCTTTATTATTTCTAAGATATTCATTAATCATTTTAAGGTCTTTTTCTGTTAATTCATAACCTGATTTGATATGTATAAGTTTATCTTCAATAACTTCAATACCTTCTGAGATGTTAGAAGGCTTTGCAAGATATTTCTTAATATCGCTAATTATTTCACCATCAGCAAGTTCAATAACTCTGTCGCCATATTCTTCAGCAAATTCTCTGTCATGAGATACAACAATAACAAGTTTTTCTTTTGATAATCTTTTTAACGTATCAAATACCTGTTTACCTGTGTTAGAGTCTAAAGCACCTGTAGGTTCATCTGCCATAATGATTTCAGGATTTTTGATAAGAGCTCTTGCAATTTCAACTCTTTGCTTTTGACCACCTGAAAGTTCATTAGGTTTTCTATGTGCGTATCCTTCTAAATCAACTTCTTTCAAAATGTTATTAAGAGCATCTTTTGTAGGTTTTTTACCTTGAAGTTCCATTGCAAGAGCAATATTTGCACCTACTGTAAAGTCATTTAAAATATTGTATTCCTGAAAAATGAAACCAATAAATGTGTTTCTGTATGAATCAAAGTCAGACTGACTAAAATTAGCAGAAGACTTTCCTTTAATAATTATTTCGCCTTCATCAAATGAGTCTAGACCACCAAGTAAATTAAGAAGAGTGGATTTACCACTTCCGGATTTACCGAGTATAAATACAAGTCCTTTTTCTTCAAATTTTAAATTAATGCCTTTTAAGGCTTCGACTGCTTTGCCTTTTTTAGGCTTATAAGTTTTTTTTAGATTTTTAACTTCTATCATTTTTTTATCCTTTCTAATATGTTGTTAAGGCAAGTGTTTGCTAAATGTTTATTTAGCAAGATATATCTTAGCAATGAATAAATCACCATTGATATCAAGTTTTAATTCGCCATTTTGAATTGTCATCAGACTTTCAGCAATAGAAAGTCCAAGTCCGTTTCCGCTTGTTGAACGTGAAGCGTCACCTCTTACAAATCTTTGCTTTAATTCTTCAGAAGAAATATTTAACTGATATTTTGAAATGTTTTTCACAGATATTATAACATTATTTTCGTTTTCGTCTATGTCAATTTAAAGTCTTGTTCCTTCAAGCGCATACTTATTGATATTGGAAAACAGATTATCAATTACTCTCCAAAGGCTTCTAAAACATCTTCTGTAAGGCATTTGAGACGCATTGACTGATTATCAATAACTTCAATGTATTCTTTTGGTTTTTCTTCAATGGCTTTATCAAAACCTTCAAAAATTTCGTTCATGTATATAGCAGTTTCTTTAGTAATTCCATACATTTCTTTTGTATCAATATTTACATCTAAAGAACCTTTATGCATTTCTTTTGCGGAATTTCTTAATACACATACGTTTGAGTAAAAATGCATTAGTAAAATATATTCTATAACTTTTACTAATGTCCATAAAAGTAATGCAAATTCAATGTCAGGATATAAGAAAAAGAGTAAAATAACTTCTGAAAAAATAAATATAGCAATAATTGTTCCTGCAATTACTTCAACAGGGCTAAATGAATTTCATGTTCTCTAACAATATTAACAGCTTCTTCTCCGTTATAAGCTTTAAATATATTAATATCCTCAGTAGATAAATATATTTCAAGGGCATTTACAATATCTTTTTCATCATCGCAAATTAAAACATTATACATAACCGGTTACCATCCTTTTTAATTTTAAAAGCATATAAAGTATAATATTTTATTTATTAATAAACAACTACATAAATGTTTAAGATTTTATTAAGAAACTAAAGTTTTGAAAAACTAAAATAAGTCATAATTAATTTATATTTGTAAGTCATAAATATAGTTATAAAGAACATAAAATTATAAGTAATAAATTTATAATTATTAATGAGAGTTATTAAAAACTATAAAAATTTAGCACTTAAGGGAGGTTATATGTCAAGTCAGAAATATGAACCCATGTTAAATCTGTCGCTTGATTTAACTAATGAAGAAAGAACACAAAGTGAAACATTAGATATTGGATATGATTTAGAGGAAGATATATGGACAGTTATAATTAGGTACTCAGGAAGTATAGAATTTTTAAGAGATTATAATATTAGAATAGAATATCTTGAAGGTAATTATGCAATTTTGTTAGTACCTGACGTTATGGTAAGAAGATTAAGTGAATTTGAAGAAATTATCTATGTGGAATTGCCGAAAAAAATATTTATGATGATTGAAGAAGGAATAACTGCATCCTGTATTTCTCCACTTATTAGTAATGAGTTTAGTGGTGGTGCACTAACCGGTGAAGGGATTTTATGTGGGATTGTTGATAGTGGTATAGATATTTTTCATGAGGCATTTAGGAATAATGATGGGAGTACAAGAATTTTAGAATTATGGGATCAGAGTGTTGATGGAAGTCCACCACCTGGTTACTTTTCCGGTTCTGTTTTTTATGAAAATGATATTAATTATATAATTAATAATCGTGATAATAATGGAAATATTGTTGAAAATAATATAAATGTATCAGAGGATTTTTTAAATAATATTATTCCGGGGCGGGATATATCAGGACATGGAACACATGTGGCCGGGATAATGGCAGGTAATTTTGCAATGAATAAGGATAATAATCTTGGAATTGCCACTAAAAGCAGATTAATTATTGTAAAATTAAAAACTAATGAGAAAAACGGTTTTCCAAGTACCGTTCAGTTGATGGAAGCAATTAATTATCTTTATCAGGCAGCAGTAAAATATAAGCAACCAATGTCAATTAATATTAGTTTTGGTAATTCTTATGGTTCACATGATGGTACCTCATTAATAGAAACATATATTGATAATATTTCAAAATTATGGAAGATGACGATTAGTATTGGTGCAGGAAATGAGGGTGCATCAGCGGGTCATGCAAAAGAGGAATTTGTTTCTGGAGAAACTAAAAGAGTATCTTTTTCAGTTGGGAATTATGAAAGGACACTTAATATACAGATTTGGAAGAGTTATGAGGATGAATTTGAATTTATAATTTATGCTCCTGGGGGAACTAATAATTATAAGTTAAGTAATTCACCTGGAACGACTAATATTGGTTTAGGAAATAACAGATTACTTATATATTATGGAGAACCGTCACCATATAGCAGATTTCAAGAGGTTTATATTCAGATTATTCCATATTATAGTGATGATTTATTTATAACATCAGGAGTATGGAGTATTGTTGTAAGTGCAGTAGAAGTGGCGCAAGGAAGGATTGATATGTGGCTACCGGATTCAGCTATTTTGGGAGAAGGTACAGGGTTTAATAATCCAAGTCCTGAAACAACACTTACAATTCCTTCAACAAGTGTTTCGGCAATATCTGTTGGAGGATATAACTCAAGATTAAATGCTTATGCAGATTTTTCGGGCAGAGGATATACCAGAGTAACAAATCAGATTAAACCTGATATAGTGGCTCCGGCAGTTGATATTATATCAGCAAGTGCCGGAGGAGGTCTTACGTCAAAGTCAGGGACTTCTATGGCTTGTCCTTTTGTATCAGGTAGTGCTGCACTTTTAATGCAATGGGGGATTGCGAGAGGAAATGATCCGTATTTGTATGGAGAAAAAATAAAAGCGTATTTAATAAGTGGTGCAAGACCGATTGCAAGTGAAAGTGTACCATCAGAAAAACAGGGTTGGGGAGCTTTATGTACAGCAGATAGTCTGCCATAAATTATTGCAACAGTGACTTTGTTAATTCTAAGGTTAATTGTTACAAATGAATGTATAAGTAGATTTTATACTATAGTAAAATAAATGTAAGTGTAGTAAAATATTTGTTTATAATACAGATGAAAGGCTGAAGAGATTTTACTATGAAAAAATTTGATAAAATAATTCTTGTAGTTTTGTTTATGTGTATATTTGTACTGGTTATATCTAATGTACATATGAAAAGAAAATTTGAAACTAAAGAGGATAATACATTTAAGATTTCACTAAATAGAGTGTGTAAAGATATTGTTATGTATGAAAATGAAATGGGTGTTGCTCCTAAAAATATTAATGATTTGACTCGATTTAAGAATATAGAAGCTTATGAACAAATAAAAGAATTAAAATATATAAAAATAAGTGATAATTATATTGAAGCTTTGGATAATATGATTGAAGATAACGGTAAACAGTATCAGATTTTTATAACTGAAAATTATATTTATCAGATTGTATATGAGGTGAGTGTAAATAGTGAAACTATGAAATTAGAGGTTAATATAATTTTAATTTTTTTGATGATAATGCTTTTTTTTATTCTTATTTTTATACGTCAAAATATTTTACGTCCATTTGATAAAATTTCTAATTTGCCATATGAGCTTGCAAAAGGAAATCTTACAATTCCATTAAAAGAAAATAAACATAAGTATTTTGGAAAATTTATTTGGGGAATGGATATGCTTAGGGAGAATTTGGAGGACAATAAGCGAAAAGAGTTAGAAATTCAAAAGGAAAAAAAGACTTTAATTCTTTCATTATCTCATGATATAAAGACTCCTCTTAATGCTATTTCATTATATGCAAAGGCAATTAGTAGAAATCTTTACAAGAGTGAAGAAAAGATGATTCAGACTGCTGAAAATATCAATAATAAAGTAAATGAAATAGAAAACTACATGAATAAGATTATAAAGGCGTCAAGTGAAGAGTTTTTAGTATTTGAAGTAAGTAATAAAGAAGTATATGCTAAGGATATTATTGAATACATAAAGAACTATTATACTGATAAAATGCAAGTCAATAATATTGATTTTGAAGTGTCGAAATATAAAAACTGTATGATTTTTGGTGACGTTGAAAGGTCAATAGAGGTTATACAAAATGTTATTGAAAATGCAGTGAAATATGGAGATGGAAGAAAGATTTTATTAGAAACAGTTAAAGAGGAAGAGGAATATCATATAGTTGTAAGAAATACAGGATGTACACTTTCAGAAAATGAATTAACACATATATTTGACAGCTTTTATAGAGGAAGTAATTCAGAAGGACAGAATGGAAGTGGTCTTGGATTATATATATGTAGAAGTCTTATGCATTTAATGGAAGGTGAGATTTTGGGAAGAATAGTTAATGATTCTTATGAGAATTGGTTAGAAGTGAGAATAATTTTTAGAGTGATATAGATTTTAGTTTTATAAAAATAAAGAATATGAGGAAAAAAATGAAAAGTTTAAAAATATTTTTAAGTGGTATTTTTGTTGGAGGGACAATGACAGTTCCCGGAGTTTCAGGTGGAACAATGGCAATTGTTATTGGAATTTATGAAAAACTGCTTTATGCAATTAATAATATAAAGAAAAATCCTAAGGAAAATATAATATTTTTGCTTAAATTTTTGTTAGGAGCAGGTGTTGGTTTTTTAATATTTGCCAGGATTATCACAACATTGCTTGATAGTGAATTGCTTGGTGCTTTTGTAAGGTTTTTCTTTTGTGGTATTGTAATAGGTGGAGTCCCATTACTTGTTAGCAAGTCTAAGGTAAAGAAGATTGATTTTTTAAATGGATTATGCTTGGTTATTGGAGTAATCATAGTACTTGCGTTATCAATGTTACCCGAAGGAGGTTTTACGGGAAATAATATAATTTATGAAATTATTATGCAGTTTGTTGGTGGATTTATTGTGGCAGTAGCTCTTATACTTCCCGGAATAAGTGCTACACATATGTTATATGTATTAGGATTATATACTCAGGTGTTGGAAAAAATTTATAATTTTAGAATATTACAATTAATACCGTTGATGATTGGTCTGTTACTTGGTACACTTTTGACAGCAAAATGGCTTGAGCAACTTATTGAAAAATATACAACAAAAGTATATCTTACAATAATAGGATTTGTTATGGGCTCGGTAGTAAGTCTTTTAAAAGGAGTTGTCGTAATGAATGTAATATCTTATTTTATGTTTATTCCGGGATTTATAATTATGTATTTGTTGTGTAAAAATCAAATGAAATAAAAATGCGAAAAAGTCGCTTGGAAAAGAGGAAAAATTATGTCAGATTTATTGGAAATTTTATTAAAAAGAAGAAGTATTAGAAAATATACAGGTGAAGCTATACCGGCTGAAAAGCTTGAAGAAATAATTAATGCAGGTCTTTTAGCCGAATCGGGAAGGAGAATTTGTCCATGGGAGCTTATTGTTGTAAAAGATAAGGATATGCTTAAAAAGTTATCAGAGTGCAGGGAGGGAGCAGCTAAGATGCTTGCAGGAGCAGATGCAGCCATAGTTGTAATTGCAGATGAAGAAAAGACTGATGTGTGGATAGAAGATTCTTCAATTGTAATGGCTAATATGCATTTGATGGCTGATCATTTGGGGGTTGGAAGTTGTTGGATACAGGGAAGACTTAGAAATACACCTGATGGAGAACTTACAGAAGAATATTTAAGAGATTTATTAGGATATCCTAAGAACTTAAGACTAGAGGCAATACTTTCTTTAGGGATGTATGATGTTCACCCTGAGCCTCATAGTCTTTCAGAACTTAAGATTGAAAAAATTCATTATGAAAAATATTAATATTAATGTAATAATAATTTAATAACAAATTTTAGTATAAAAATTATTGTCATTGGAATAACTAAATATAATAGAAGTATCATATTTTTTTATCAATAGCATCTTTATTTTTAGAAGATAAATCTTCATTATGGATTTCTTTGAAGTCTGTTATGATGAATTTATCTTTATAAAGAAATAACATAATTAATTTAGATGATAAAGTATCTTTTTCGGAATTACTTACAGCAAACTTTGAAGTGTAAGTTTTATATTCACCATTTATATTAAATTTTTCATCAACATAGTAATATCCAAGGTTATATTTCAAATCATCAAAGTATCTCATAATATTTTATTCCTGCACAACACGTTTGTTTCTCCAACCGCCACGCAGCCATCTTATAAAGACTATCACACCACGTAGTATTTCGTCCATAGCCATTGCAATCCAGATTCCTATAAGTCCCATATCAAGAACAACTCCAAAGATATATCCAAATAGAACTGATACACCCCACATTGAAGCCATTCCAAGATAGGTTGGGAACTTGATATCTCCGGCTGCTCTCATACTGTTAATAACAACGAGGTTTGAAGTTCTTCCAATTTCAAGGAAGATACATATAAACATTATTTTTTGTCCTAAATTAATAATTTCATGATTATCAGTAAATAAACTAAAAGTAAGTGGGCTGATTAAAAAGCTTATGATTGCAATTATAAGAGAAATAATCATAGATTTTTTTAATGTTCCAAGTACTTTTTTATATGAGTAATCGTATTCTGAAGCACCAACTGCATGTCCTACAATAATTGCAGTAGCCATAGCAGCTGATAATGAATATAAATACGCAAAGTTACTGAGAATTGATGAAAAAGTTTTTGTGTTAGTATATACTTCTGAATTAAATGAATTTACGAACATCAAAATCAGAATTTGTGCAAGGTTATATGAAATATTTTCACCTGCAGTTGGTAAACCAAGTTTTAAAAGTTTAATAAGAATATCCTTAGGAAATGGTCTTAAATACTTGATTGAAATATGTCCTTCGATTTTATTTTTAAAATATAGAATTCCTACAGTTACTGCAACAAAACGGCTTAGAGTAGTTGAGATTGCAACACCCTTTACTCCAAGTTCTAAGTGTTTTAATGGTCCGTATAAGAAAATGTAGTTTCCACAAATGTTAATAAGATTCATAGCTATGGCGATAATCATTCCAATCTTTGTTTTTCCATTATTTCTAAAAATCTGTGAAAACAAATCAATCATTGCCTGAAGGAACATAAATCCGCCAACAATTTGCATATAGCTTCTTGCATCAGGTAACATTGAATCGGGAACTTTCATAATTGTTAAGATGAAATCACAACCCAAGTAAACGATTAAGCTGATTACAACACTTAATGTTAAATTAAAAAAGAAAGAAACAGTATAAATTTCACTTAACTTTTCTTTTAATTTTGCACCCAAATATTGTGCAACAATTACACCTGTCGCACTTGAAATTATGGAAAAAGCAAGTGTTAAAAATCCCATAATCTGATTAGCATTACCAAGTCCGCCGACAGCACTTGAAGAATAGTTACTAATCATAATTGTATCAATGTAGCCTAAACACATAGATAAAAGACATTGTACAAAAATAGGCCAGCCGAGTTTGAATAAAGACATTTTTTTGATATCCTGATTTTCCATAGTATGTTTCCTTTCTGAAAAAGTAATAAGTATAGAAGTATTATAGTTCGATTTTTTTACATTTTCTACCACAATTCAGTTTAAAACTAACACAATCTTGCTAAAAATGTTTTTTTGACTTATAATTTGAATATGAAATTAGGGAAGGAAGTCGGATTATGGAAAATAAAAATGAAAGTAAGGAAGCGAGAAAGCATGGTACGGATTTACTGCCATATGATGTATATAGAACACAGATACCAAAGTTTTACACAAGCTTTCCGATGCATTGGCATGAAGAGATAGAAATTGTATATGTATTAAAAGGATATGCAAAATATATTATTGATTTTGAAGAGTATGTAGTAGAAGAGGGGGATGTGATTATAATTCCGCCTTCTTCATTACATTCTTTTGAACAGTTTGAAAATGAAGAATTTGATGCTTCAACAGTAATTTTTGCTCAGAATATGGTAAGTAATAATCTGGTTGATATTTGTTCTATCAGATATATTATGCCTATATTTAATAATGAGATTTATATTCCTATCCATATTAAGTCAGAGGAAAATGCAAGTAAAGATATTTCGAAATACATTATGGAGGCGGTAACAGAACACATCAATAAAGAGCTTGCATACGAATTAAGGGTTAGAATTGCATTCCTTAATATAATACAATATTTTTATCATGAAAAATTATTTTTTAAGAAGTCAGATTCGGTATCAAATGTAAGAACTGTTTCGCAGATAAAAGCTATTATAAATTATATCGAAGAACATTATACGGAAAAAATTTTACTTGAAGACTTAGCTGAGTTTTCAAATCTGAGTGTGTATCATCTTGCACATATATTTAAAAAATACACAGGTCAAAGTCCTAATGAATATATTAATTTTTTTAGACTTACAAAAGCAGGGGAGAAGATTTTGTCAGAAGATGCGCAGATAATAAATATTGCGATAGATTGTGGCTATAACAATATCTCTTATTTCAACAGAGCATTTAAAAAAAGATACGGTTTGACTCCAAAAGAATATCGGAATAAGCATAATAAATAAAAAATACCGATAGTAAATCTACCGGTATTTTTCGTGTGCAAAATCAAGTATAGGACCGACTAATCGATTTTAGTATTCAATTGGATGTAAGTTTTTAAGAGATACATCAAGGATAGGGGCAGAATGTGTGAGTGCACCGCTTGAGATATAATCAACACCTATATCTACAAGTTTAGCTACATTCTCTTTAGTTACATTTCCTGAACATTCTGTAAGGGCACGACCATTAATATAAGCAACAGCTTCACGCATTTCATCATGACTCATATTATCAAGCATAATGATATCAGCACCGGCTTCAACAGCTTCTTTAACCATATCCATATTTTCAACTTCAACTTCAATCTTTCGTACAAATGAAGCATATTCTTTTGCCATTTGGACTGCTTTAGTAATACTTCCTGCAGCACCGATATGGTTATCTTTTAATAAAATTCCATCAGACAAGTTATAACGATGATTGTGTCCGCCGCCAACTTTAACGGAATATTTTTCAAAAATTCTCATATTAGGAGTTGTTTTTCTTGTATCTAAAAGTTTTGTTTTTGAACCCTTTAAAAGTGAAGCAACCTGATTAGTATATGTAGCAATTCCACTCATTCTCTGAAGATAATTTAAAGCTGTTCTTTCTCCAGATAATAAAACTCTTATATCGCCTGTAACCGTAGCAAGAAGCTGCCCATTTTTAACTTCATCACCATCCTTGCAGAAAAATTCAACTTTTGTATTTTCGTCAAGAAGAAGGAAAGTTCTTTCAAAAACCTGAAGTCCGGCAATGATACCATCCTGTTTACATATAAGGTTTACTTCGCCAAGCTTTGCTTCTCTCATAACAGAGTTAGTAGTGATATCCTCGCTTGTAATATCTTCTCTTAGAGCCTGCATAATAAGGTTGTCTGTATTTATATTCATATTAAGATTCATTTCTAAGTCTCCTTTGTTTTTTTATTTCATTTAAAATTGTATTTGCATAATTTTTCTTGAGGTTTTCAAGATTTTTATATTTTTTAAAATTCAATTGAACTTCAAAAAGTTCTTTTAAGCGTTCATTTGCTTGTTCTGATAAATTGTCACCAATATGTTTAGCAGCAGCTTTTGCCCATACAAGACTTTCAAGTAGTGAATTACTTGCAAGTCTGTTAGCGCCATGTACACCATTACAACAGGTTTCACCAATTGCGTAGAGATTTTTCATAGAGGTGCATCCGTTTAAATCTACTAAAACACCACCCATAAAATAATGCTGTGCAGGTACAACCGGAATATATGTCTTAGTTACATCATATCCTTCCTCTAGACAATGTTTATATATGTTAGGAAAATGATTTAAAATAGTGTCTTTTCCAAGAGGAGTCATATCAAGCCATACAAAAGGCATATCATCTTCCTTCATTTTGTTATGAATAGCTTCAGATACTACATCTCTTGGGAGAAGTTCATCTACAAAACGTTCATTATTTTTATCTAGTAAATGTGCACCTTCGCCACGAACAGATTCAGAAATCAAAAATCTTCTTCCGGGTTTCTGTGAATAAAGAGTAGTAGGGTGTATCTGAATATAATCAATATCTTTTAAAGTGATATTATGATTTAGGGCGATAGCTAATGAATCACCTTTTAAATGAGAAAAATTAGTTGAATGAGCATATAATCCACCTATTCCGCCAGTTGCCCATACAGTTTTTTCTGACATTATGGTAAATAATCCATATTCGTTGTTAGCACACAGAAGTCCATAACATTCATTTTCAGATTCAATAATATCGAGCATTGAAGTGTTTGTCATAATTGTGACGTTAGGAAGTTTTTCGACCTGTTTAATAAGTTTTTTTGTTATTTCTTTTCCTGTAATATCTTTATGAAAAAGTATTCGGTTAACAGAATGTGCACCTTCTCTGGTAAAGATAAGCTCGCCATTTTCTTTTTCAAATTCAACACCATAAGAAATTAAATCATCTATAATATCCTGAGAATCATGAATCATTTTCGTGACAGATTCTTTTGAATTTTTATAGTGGCCGGCCTTCATAGTATCCTCAAAGTAGCTGTCAAAGTCAGAATCATCCCTTAACATACATATTCCACCTTGAGCTAAGAAGGAATCACTTTTTTCAATTTCGGATTTAGTTATAATTGTAATTGATTTATCTGTTGGAAGATTAAGTGCACAGAAAAGACCTGCAACGCCTGTTCCAACGATAACTATATCTGTAGTAATGTTCATATCAATCTCCATTCAGAAGCGTTTTATAGAAATTTATTTTCCAAGCACTAGCATTTTATCAAGTGCATTAAGAGCAGTTTCGGTACATTCATTAGATACATTCATCTCACCCGTACCATTTAGTAAAGAATCATAAATCTTTTGAAGAGTGATAAATTTCATATCTTTACAAATCTGATTTTCAATAACAGGATAGAAGACTTTATCTGGGTTATCTTTTTGTAATTTATGAAATACACCAACTTCTGTAGCAACAATAAATTCTTTGTCATTGCTTTCAAGAGCATAATCTATTATCTCAGATGTGCTTCCTATAAAATCAGATATTTCTAAAACCTCAGCCGGACACTCAGGGTGAGATAAAACCTTAGCCAAAGGATGAGATTCTTTAGCTTCGTTGATATGCTTAGAAAGAATTTTATTATGTATTGGACAATGTCCGTCATTGAAAATGAAGTTTTTCTCAGGTACAAGTTTTGAAATATAGTGTCCAAGATTTTTATCAGGTATAAATAAAATATTCTTATTTGGTAATGCTTTAACAATCTTTAAAGCATTAGAAGAAGTAACACATACATCAGAATAAGATTTTAATTCGGCAGTAGAATTAATGTAGCAGACTACTGCAACATCATCATATTCTTTTCTGACTTTTTCTATGTAAGAAACCTCGCACATATGAGCCATAGCACAGTCGGCATCTATATCAGGCATTAAAACTGTTTTGTTTGGATTTAACATTTTGGCACTTTCGCCCATAAATGAAACTCCGCAAAAAACAATTATGTCTGCATCAGTATTTGCTGCGATTTTACTTAGGTAAAATGAATCGCCAACATAATCTGCGATATCCTGAATTTCACCGTTTACATAATAGTGTGCAAGGATTATTGCATTTTTTTGTTTCTTTAACTCATTAATCGAAGTAACAAGTGAGTTATTCATAAGATTGTTCTCCTTTGAATAGTTTTGAGGGAATTATAACACAAAAAGGAGAAAATTGACAATAACCTATAAATCTTTTGTATAATGACATTTAAATGAAAAATAAAAAATATTAATTAAAACCAAGTAACACAAACTACTTGACAAATGTTAATAGAAGAGTATAATCAAAAAGTGTAATTGAACACAAACAGTTAAATATTAAAACCGTTGATGTGGAGATAAAAATAAAAGTGCACTCACAGAGAGTCGGGATTGCTGGAAACCGATAGAACGCATTTTATTAAATGGACCACTGAGGGCTTGGTCAAAGGAGATTAACTGGTGATTTCTGAGTATTCCAAGACGTAGAGACACGCGTTAGTTGTCAGGAATATGTTAGTATTCTGATGAGTGTGTGGATTCCACAAAGCAAGGTGGCACCGCGGTGATTATGATTTACCGTCCTTGATAATAGATTTTCTGTTATCAGGGGCTTTTTTGTTATATGGGAATGAAATAATACATATTTGTCAGGCGAAAATTGAATTAGGAGGATTTTATTATGGCAAATGGAAGATATGGTATACATGGTGGACAGTATATTCCGGAAACTCTTATGGAGGAAGTTCATAAGTTAGAAAAAGCATATGAGTTTTATAAAAATGATAAGGAGTTCAATGAAGAACTTAATACTCTTCTTAAAGAATATGCAGGAAGACCTTCACTTTTATATTATGCTGAGAAGATGACTAAAGATTTAGGTGGAGCAAAGATTTATTTTAAAAGAGAAGATTTAAATCATACAGGTTCTCATAAGATTAATAATGTTTTAGGTCAGGCACTTTTAGCTAAGAAAATGGGTAAAACAAGGATTATTGCAGAAACTGGTGCAGGTCAGCATGGTGTTGCTACAGCTACAGCTGCAGCTTTACTTGGTCTTGAATGTGAAATCTTTATGGGAAAAGAAGATACAGAAAGACAGGCACTTAATGTATATAGAATGGAGCTTTTAGGAGCAAAAGTTCATCCTGTTGAATCGGGAACAAAGACTTTGAAAGATGCAGTTAATGAGTGTATGAGAGAATGGACAATGAGAATGGAAGATACAATGTATGTATTAGGTTCTGTTATGGGACCGCATCCATTCCCAATGATAGTAAGAGATTTCCAAAGTGTAATAAGTCGTGAAGCAAGAGAACAGATTCTTGAAAAAGAAGGAAAGTTACCTGACGTTGTAATGGCTTGTGTAGGTGGTGGAAGTAATGCAATGGGTATGTTTTATGAATTTATTAAAGATGAATCAGTAAAACTTATCGGTTGTGAGGCAGCAGGTCATGGTGTTCATACAGATAAAACTGCTGCAACTATTTCAGTAGGTTCGTTAGGAGTATTCCATGGCATGAAGTCATATTTTTGTCAGGATGAATATGGTCAGATAGCACCTGTATATTCAATTTCAGCAGGGCTTGATTATCCGGGAATCGGACCTGAGCATGCTAATCTTCATGATATTGGAAGAGCACAGTATGTGCCTGTTACAGATGAAGAAGCAGTAAATGCATTTGAATATATTGCAAGAACGGAAGGAATTATAGCCGCTATTGAAAGCTCGCATGCAGTTGCACATCTTATGAAGATTGCACCACAGATGGATAAGGATAGCGTGATTATATGTTGTTTATCAGGAAGAGGCGATAAGGACGTTGCCGCAATAGCAAGATATAGAGGAGTGAACTTATATGAGTAGAATTAGTGAAGCATTAAAAAATAAAAAATCATATGTTGGATTTTTGACAGCAGGAGACCCTTCGATTGAAAAGACAGAAGAATTTATTATAGAAATGGAAAAAGCAGGAGCGTCTGTTATAGAAATTGGAATTCCATTTTCGGATCCAATTGCAGAAGGTCCTATTGTTCAGGATGCAAATGTAAGGGCATTATCAGCGCCGGGTGGTTGTACTACAGATATGGTTTTTGATATGGTGGAGAGAGTAAGTAAGAAAGTTAGTACTCCAATTGTATTTCTTACATATTTAAATCCGGTTTTTACATATGGGTATGAAAAGTTTTGTGCTAAATGTAAAGAAACAGGAGTTAGCGGTGTGATGATTCCTGATATGCCATTTGAGGAAAGAGGAGAACTTGAACCAATAATGAAAGAATATGGTATTGAGCTAATATCATTAGTAGCACCTGCAAGTGATGAAAGAATTAAGATGATAGCAAAAAATGCTACAGGATATATTTATGTATTACCTTCAAGGGAAATAATAGGTGATAGTGACAAGGTAGTTGCAAATGTAGAAAAAATGATATCTGTTATAAGAGAAGTAACAGATGTTCCGGTTGTAACTGAATTTGAAATTGACTCTATAGAGCAGGCTATAAAATACAGTAAAGTAACAGATGGTATAATTGCAGGTGATTCAATAGTAAAAATTATTGGAAAATATAAAAAAGATGCAGGAAAGCCGGTAAATGAATATATAAAATCTATTGTAAATCGTATATAGAAAAATATTTGAAAAAAATAACTTACAGAAAATGGTATTGGATATGTTAGTCTGATGCCATTTTTATTTGTAAAAGTTTTAGTATTAATTTTTTTACATATATTCCGATAATAAATATAAAAGTATGTAGTTTTGTAAAGTGTTTTACACAAGTACACATTGATGCAAAAGGATTTGCAAAAAAGAACAAGGAGGAATTTATCATGAGTACAGTATCACAGATTCAAAGTAAAGTAATAGAGTCTTCTGTGGAAACAAAAGAAACTCAGAAGAAGTCTAGAGTAACAGGCAAAACCATTGGTAAGCCTGAACTTAGTGAAAAAGCGCAGAAGTATTACGAGGAACTTAAAAAGAAATATAGTAATATGGATTTTATTCTTGTTAGTACTGATATGAAAGAGGTAGCTAAATCACAAGCAGGAAGTTATGCTAATGCTAATAAGATGGTAGTTCTTATTGATGAGGCTAAAATTGAAAGAATGGCTGTTGATGAAGAGTATAGAAAACAGTATGAACAGATTATCGGTAATGCAGCAAATAAGCTACCGGAATTGCAGAGTCAGTTAGAAACAACATCAGCGAATGTTAAAGGTTTTGGAATGCAGGTTAATGACAATGGAACAGCTTCATATTTTGCTGTAATTGATAAATCATTAGCGAAACAGCAGGAGAGAATTGAGAAAAAGGCTGAAGAAAAACGTGAGGCTAAAAAAGCAGAAGCTAAGAAGGATGCTAAAGAAAGACTTGAAGAATTAAGACATGGAGATAAAGATAAGGTTCATAAAGATAGTGATACCGTAACAATAACTGCATCATCAGTTGAAGAGCTTATTTCTAAAATCAATGACTATACATTTACATTAAAGAGTGATTCTGTTAAGACCGATGCAGAAAAATTAGTAGGAACGCATATTGATTATAGAGGCTAATAATTAAACTGCATTTTATAAAAGTATTGATATAATTATAAATTATATGCTATCATAGCGGCAGAGATTTTTCTCTGCCGTTTTAGTTTGAATTTAATATTATTTTATTTAGACTAAAGTATTAAAATGATGAAGGGAAAAATATGAAGACAGAAGTTTTAAAAACAGAATCTGTAAGAAAGCTTTTTATGAGGTATTTGATTCCGGCGATAAGTGGAACAATGGTTACTTCTATATATGTACTTGCAGATACGATTATTATTGGAAAAGGAATTGGCATAGACGCAATGGCAGGGCTTAATATAGTTTTGCCACTTTTTAATATTTTTTTTGGTATAGGTTTATTATTTGGTGTTGGTGGTTCTGTACTTATGTCAATTGCCAGAGGAAAAGGTAATGATGAAGAAGGAAACAGATATTTTACTGCTTCTTTGATATTAAATGCTATTACAAGTATAATATTAACTATTATATTGTTTTTATTTATGAATCCTATACTGTATTTTCTTGGAGCAACTAAAGTTACAATGCCATACATTGAAGATTATGCACCTTACATTATTGGTGGTCTTTGTTTCTTCGCATTTTCAACATTTTTGCAGACCTTTGTAAGGAATGATGGAGCACCAAAACTTTCAATGATAGCAGTTATATCCGGTGGAGTGCTAAATATAATTTTAGACATTATATTTGTATATCCTTTAGATATGGGAATGAGAGGTGCTGCAATAGCAAGTGTATTAGGCTCAGTTTGTACAGTATTAATTCTGGTAACACATTTTTTATCAAAGAATAATGGATTAAAGCTATGCTTTAAAAATATTTCGTATACAACTGTATTTAACATAAGTAAAAATGGATTTTCAAGTTTTGTAGTTGAAATTGCTTCAGGAATTGTAATGTTTATTTATAACATTCAGATTCTTAAATATATTGGAGATATCGGGGTGAGTATGTACGGCGTTATCACAAATACAGTGATAATTGTAAATTGTTTGTGTAATGGTGTGAATCAGGCCACGCAGCCAATAATTTCAGTGAATTATGGTGCAGGTCTTAATGACAGGGTTAATGATGTTAAGAAAATAGGTTTAAAAACTTCATTTATAATATGTTCAGTGATTGCAGTCATTGGATTAGTTATACCGGATTTATTTACATACATCTTTCTTAATCCAAATGAAGAAATTTTGAAGTTATCTAAGATGGCAATAAGAATTTATTTTTTAGGATTTTTTGTAATGGGAATAAATGTATTTATTATAGGATATTTTCAATCTACAATTAAACCTTTCTTATCTTTGGTAATATGTATCTTAAGAGGATGTGTTTTAAGTATTTTATTTGTATATTTACTACCTAATATACTGGGAGTGAGTGGAATTTGGGCATCAATGCCATTAGCTGAATTTATAACATTTATATTTGTAATTATATTTTTGAAAAAGGATGAATATTTGTCTTAACTAATATGGTGTGGATATGGTATAATTAAACTCACAGAGTTTGATAAGTATGAAAAAAAGTTGAAAATAGTTTATGAACATAGAAACGGAGAAAAGATGAGATTTATTATTCAAAGGGTGACTTATGCAAATGTTAAGGTAGAGGGTGAAACTGTAGGAAAGATTGATAAAGGATTTATGGTATTAATAGGCGTGGAGGAGAATGATAATAGGGATATTGCAGATAAAATGGTTAAAAAGTTAATTGGTTTAAGAATTTTTGAAGATGAGAACGGGAAAACGAATCTATCTTTGAATGATGTAGATGGTTCATTATTACTTATTTCGCAGTTTACACTATATGCTGATTGTAAGAAAGGGAATCGTCCATCATTTATAAAGGCGGGTAAGCCTGATTTGGCAAATGATTTATATGAATATATTATTGATAAGTGTAAAGAAAATGTAGAAAAAGTTGAAAAGGGAGTATTTGGTGCTGAGATGAAGGTTGAGTTGTTAAATGATGGTCCATTTACAATTGTTTTAGATTCAGCAGAAATTTGTTAGAAAATACTATTTGGAATGCAATTTTATATGAAGTGTTGTAGTTTATTTGATGAGGAAAGGAATCTGATGCCATGAGTATGTTAAATATTGTTGAATTAAAACCGGGAATGAAGCTTGAGCAGACTGTGTATTCAAAAGGTGATAAAGTTTTATTGAGTTCTGGAACTATTTTAAGTATAAGAAATATAGAGAAACTTAAAGAATATAAGATAGAAGAGGTTGATGTAGCCGATAGAAATACATTATTTATATCACCTGCTGATAAGATGCAGGAATCTTTAGTGAAGGATTTTATTAGGGTTTTAAGAGAAACTTCGCCAAAGAGAAGAGAAGCTAACAAAAATGATAATGTCATTAAAGTAGCAGCTCAATTAGAAGCACTTATACCGAAAATTGCTACAAAAGAAGAAGTACTAAATTTTATGGTTGAGCTTAGAATAATAGATAAAGTGAGACTATATGATCATAGTATATATACAGCTGTATTAAGTGGTTTAGTAGCAGGATGCCTTGGACTTGGTATAGAAGATATGATTTGTGCAGTGATTGGTGGATTATTGCATAATGTAGGAATGGCAGAGATGCCTACGCTTGTAAGGTGTGATGAGATGAATCCGCAACAGGAAAGTTTATATAAAGAACATCCTACTTATGGATACTATTTTGCACTACAAAAGGATATTCCAAGAGTAATTGCAAACTGTATTCAATCGCACCATGAACTTTGGAATGGTTCGGGTTTTCCAAAAGGTATTGCAGGTGAGGAGATTCCGCTATTAGCTAGAATTGTAAGCGTATGTGAGCATTACTCGTCAGCAATTATGTATAAGAATATTCCACCATATATGGCTATTGAAGAGCTTTATGGTGCAAGTGGATTTTATTATGACCCACAAGTGGTAAATGCTTTTGTAAATAATATTCCGATTTATCCGTTGGGTGTTATGGTAAGATTATCAACAAAAGAAGTAGGAATTGTATCTAATATAAGGAAGAATGAAGGTCCAAGACCGATTGTTAAAATATATTTTAACAGAGTAAACAGACCTATAACAGAAGATAAAATTATTGATTTAGGAAAAGAAAGAACTATATTTATTGAAGAGATACTATGATATAGGGTAGCTCGCAGTTATGTAGCAGAACTTTTTGTGGCATAATTGATATTATTGATAGTGCAGAAATGGAGACAGATTATGAAATTAATATCATGGAATGTAAATGGAATCAGAGCATGTGTACAGAAAGGATTTTTGGATTTTTTTAAAGAAATTGATGCAGATATTTTTTGTATACAGGAGAGCAAGATGCAGGCCGGTCAGCTTGAATTAGAAATGACAGGATATTATCAGTATTGGAATTATGCTGAGAAGAAGGGATATTCGGGAACTGCTATATTTACGAAAAAAGAACCTATAAGTGTATCTTATGGAATTAATATAGAAGAACATGATAAAGAAGGAAGAGTAATAACTTTAGAGTATGATAATTTTTATATGATAACTGTTTATACTCCTAATTCGCAAAATGAGCTTGCAAGACTTGATTACAGAATGAAGTGGGAAGATGCTTTTAAAGCATATTTAAAGAAATTAGAAGAAAAAAAACCTGTAATCTTTTGTGGTGATTTAAATGTTGCGCATAAAGAGATAGATTTGAAGAATCCAAAGACGAACAGAAAAAACGCTGGATTTACAGATGAAGAAAGAGGCAAATTTTCGGCTCTTATTGAGGCTGGATTTATTGATACATTCAGATATTTTTATCCTGATAAGGAAGGAATATATTCATGGTGGTCTTACAGATTTAGTGCAAGAGCTAAGAATGCAGGGTGGCGTATTGATTACTTTATGACGTCTGAAAGTTTAAAAGATAAATTAAAGGATGCTAAAATTCATACAGAAGTTATGGGGTCAGACCACTGTCCTGTAGAGTTAGAGATTGATATATAGTTTTATACAAGGAGATCAAGGTAAAGTATGGCACATGAAAATAAATTAAATATTGAAGATTCTTCTGAACTTGCGCGTGAAGAAGAAAAAATTAGTAAGAAAAAAGCTATCGAGTTGTTTGAAAAGGGAATGCTTGATGAAATGGAAGCCGGTACATTATCATCTCTTTTATTTATTCATAAATATTTATTTGAAGATATTTATGAATTTGCAGGAGAAATTCGTAAGGTTAATATTTCAAAGGGGAATTTCAGATTTGCACCTATTATGTATTTAGATGTAGCGCTTAAAAATATTGAAAAAATGTCACAATCTACTTATGAAGAAATTATTGAAAAATATGTAGAAATGAATATAGCGCATCCTTTTAGAGAAGGAAATGGGAGAAGCACTCGTATTTGGCTTGATTTGATTCTGAAAAAAGAATTAGGAAAAGTTATAGATTGGAGTAAAGTTGATAAAGAAGATTATTTATTAGCAATGGAGAGAAGTCCTATAAGAGATATAGAAATAAAGCATATTTTTAAAAATGCACTTACAGAAGAAATAGATAGTGCTAGTGTATATATGAAGGGGATAGACTATAGTTATTATTATGAAGGATATAATATTTTTAAAGCAGAAGATTTATAGAAGCAACCAATGGAGCGTTTTCCGTTGGTTGTTTTTTGTATCATAAGTCCTGCTAGCGAAGTAATGCTTGCATTTAACTTCATTTGCATGGCGTAAGAACATTGAGTAGGAGTCAACCGACTCGATTAGTAAAAGCAATATAAATGCAATTTAAGTTCATAATTATGCAAGTTATTCCAATAATATTGAAAATAAAAATAAATGATGATATACAATAACTAAATAAAGCTGGAGGTGAAATTATTGAAAATAAAATTAGAAGTCAGAAACGAAAAGTATAAAGAAATTGAAGAAATATTTATTTCTTTGGGAATAGAAATTGATGATGATGCAGATTTTATATTAACTGAAAAAAATCATTTTTCTGATTACATATGTTGTAGAAAAAATGAAGATATATGCCATGTGTTGGTATCAGATATTATCTATATTGAGAGTATGGGGCATGATATAAATCTTCATACGATTGATGAAACTTATCGAGTAAAAAATAGATTGTGGCAATTAGAAAAGTCACTAAATCCTGAATATTTTTTGAGGATAAGTAATTCAGTAATTATTGCAAAAAAGAAAGTAAAAAAAATAAAAGCAGCATTATCACAAAAATTTATTCTGACATTAGATGGTGGAAGTAATGTTGATGTTACAAGAAGTTATTATTATATTTTTAAAAATGAATTTGGAATATAGGAGGTTTCTATGATTGGAATATCGATTTTTTTATTACTTGTTATAGTATTGTTTATAGGATTAATTTCGCTAGCAATATATACTTTTATGTATAATAAAAGTATAGAAGCAAAATTGAAAAAAGGTGATAAATCAGGAATACAGTGGCCGGAACCTAAAAATATAGTATTGGTTATAATGACTGTTTTGGTGGTAGTATCAGGCATAATAAATTTGTTGTCTAGTGATAGTGGTTCGGGTCAAGTTGTAAATGTTAACCAGTATGTTGACTATGCTACATACACATCAAAGGATATCGTTGGTTCATCAGCTGAAAATTATGTAGAAGCTTTTGAAAAAGGTGAATTAAAAGGATATAAAAAAGAAGAAAAGACAGAAAATAATTTTCATTATATATATTTTGTGAGTGAAGAAGACTATGATATCCTGCATCCTTCATTTATATTATTTGTTGAATATGTTGGTGAAAAAGAATATAAATGTTATATGGATGAAGCAAAAGTATATTTAGATGAGGGGAATAATTTTTCTTCATCAGGTGGAGGAGAAAATGAAGAATATTATGTAGTTGTAGGTAATATTGATTTGGATAGTGGGTATGGTTTTAAATATGAAATGGGGATGTATGAAGATGAAGCAAAAATGGAAAAAGAAGTAAATGAGGATTGTTTAAAAGATGCAAGTGAAAGAGTAAGTATTATAATTGAGAAATAAAGTGAAATTAATTGATTTTAAAATATAATGATTTTATATATAAGGTTAAAAAGTGCTATATACCTAAATGGTAGTAGCACTTTTTGGCTTATATATGGAGATTTGGTAGTTTTTATAAGGTTGTGGAAGTAATTGTTATAATTGAATAAAAAAGGTTGAATAAAAAAATGAAAAAATGATTGACAAATATTTATCAAAGTGATAGTATAGTCAAGTCGCGTCTGAACAGACACAACAAAACAAAAAAGTTTCAAAAATTAATGAAAAAAGTGCTTGACAAATAATTGTCTAAATGATATTATAGTAGAGCTGTGTCGAGAGAGACAAAGCAAAATAAAAAGTTTTAAGGAAATGAAAAAAGTTGTTGACAAGGTTCGACAAATATGATATCCTTAAAAAGTTCCACTGCTCAAACGGAGTAAGGAATAAAACTTAAATGAACATTGATAACTGAACAGCAAACAAACCATCCCTGAAATATTCTTTTAAGAAAATTTCAAGCGGACATCGTTTAAAACGATGAACCAAAAACAGTAAAAAATGGCTAACGTCATTTTGACTGGAATCA
>JAFQCK010000067.1 GCA_017416465.1 Lachnospiraceae bacterium
AACACCGTCAAATACTTTTGAAAGTGCGATTAATGTACCTACAATACCCATGTTGAGTCCTACCGTATCGGTAAGATAGATCATGATGAAAGATGTTAAGAGCTGGTAAACACAGTTACCTGCAATATCGCCTGAACCGTAGCCTACTTTGTGATACCATTTTAAATATTTGGTTTCTTCTTTTTTCATAATATCGCTCCTTTATATGTATTTTGACGAATCTTTTATTGTTGTCTATATTATATCATCGATTATCGATAATTTGAATAAATAAAATTAATAAAAATATGCACAAAATCACAAATAAACATTGAATAACGGCGTGATTTGGTGTATAATATACACATAATCCCGAAAAGACCAAGGAGTGAAAATATATATGTATATAAATGTTGCTTATGTAGATGACGACAATCCAAATCTTGAGGATTTATCGGTACCTCTTCGAATAAATAATTGCGGATACTATCGGGTGCATACAACACCAATTATTGAAACGCCACATCCTGAGGGAAGAAATGACTATCAGCTTTTGTATATTGCTCATGGAAAAGGTCATTTTTACTTTAAGAATACAGGGCAAGAGACTATAGTTCAAAAAGGGAATATGATTTTATTTCGTCCTGGGGAACCGCAGGTTTACTATTACTATGCCACAGATAAGACAGAAGTGTATTGGGTTCATTTTACAGGTTCTCAGGTTGAACAATATTTAGAACATTATGAGTTACCAAAAGATGAAAACGTATTTTATACGGGTGTTTCGCCCGATTATCCTTGGATTTACAATCAAATAATAAGAGAACTGCAACTCCAGAGAGTAAATTATGAGGAAGTGCTTGAAGTGTTGCTTCGTCATGCATTTCTTACCATTAACAGATATATCAAGGAAGGAAAACAAACAAAAAATGAGATGGTTGATGAAATTGAAAGAGCAACACACTATTTTAAAGAAAACTATAATAAAAATATATCTATAGAACAGTATGCACAGGAACATCTCATGAGTATTAATAGTTTTATAAATCACTTTAAAAGTATAATGAAGTATACGCCAATGCAATATATAATATCATTAAGGATTTCTGCTGCTAAGGGATACTTTGATAGTACCAATAAAAATGTAAGCGAAGTTGCTGATGCAGTAGGCTACGATAATTCTCTATATTTTAGTCGTGTGTTTAAAAAGTATACAGGGTATTCTCCAAGCGAATATAGGAAAATGAAATCAAGCGATTATTCAAAATAAAATTATGTAATAAAAAATATGACTTTTATGGTCAAAACGTAGAAATCTCGGCTCGAAACATAGAAATCTATTTTTCCAAATATTGAAATTTGAAACCAGAGGTGCTATAATATAGAATTATAATGGGTTAATTGTAGCCTGAAATAAAGTGCATCTAGATTATACAGTCTTTATATAAAGATTGTCGAATTTTAACGAAAGTAAAAAGCCTCCCTTGCAAAGCCCTCCGCGCCTAAAGGAGGGGGGACCGTCGCAGACGGTGGGAGGATTTCGGAGGGGGACCACCGAAGGTGGTGGAGAAAAGCGCCCCTTGCCTAAAGGGGAGAGGGCCACGAAGTGGCGAGGGGATTTAATATGGAAAGAAAACATAACGCCGAATTAACAGCCAATGCAAGAATTTTGCGTAAGAATATGACAAAAGAAGAAAGACAGCTTTGGTATGATTTCTTGAAAAGTTATCCCGTTAGATTTTTAAGACAAAAAGTAATTGATAATTACATAGTGGATTTTTATTGCCATAGTGCAAGATTAATCATCGAACTGGATGGTTCACAACATTATGAAGAAAAGGGTTTACTGAAAGATAAAATCAGAACAGAAAGAATTGAACAACGAAATCTAACAGTTATCAGAATACCAAATAATGAAGTGAATAGAAACTTTGAGGGAGTTTGTCAATATATTGATATTGCCGTAAAAGAATCCCTCCGTCAGTCTGCGACGGACACCTCCCTTTAGGCAAGGGCGGCTTTGACGCTTGGTATCTGGATTATACAGTCTTTATATAAAGATTGTTGATATCGTCGGAAGGAGGAAAATGATGAAAAAATTTTGGGGATTTTACGAAAATGAATCATATAAAATTGGATGTAACGGCGGAACCGTATATGTTTATGATAAGAATGACAATGAGTTAGCGAAATTTACAGATATTGCTTATGGTTATAATGCAGCACTGAAACCCGGATCAAATGTCGTTGTTGTTAAATCTACAGAAGGAAAACTGGCAGTATATGACTTGGAAAAATTAGAACTCGTTAAGAAAATCAGTATAACAGGAATAGGTGCGCAGGATCAGGGGTATGCCTTTTCTCCGGATGGTAATTATTTTTACAATATAGAAAAAACTGTTTATTCAACAAGAACACAACTTACTGTTTATAATACAACGGATTTTTCTGTTGCAAAGGTATTGTTTGGAGAAAGAGAAGATATGTTTCTTGAAGAACTCGAATTTGATGAACATACAGGCGATTGCTATGTTCTCGGTTTTTTTCGGAATAGCGAGGGCGTGTATGGTTATGGATTTGTAGGTGTATTTGAAAATACAGAAATTATAAATATTAAAAAAATAAGTAATGATACATTTGATTATCTGGCAAGGTACAAGAGATGGGAGAGGACTGGCTTTACAGAAAAGAGTCTAGAATGGTCCGCTCTTAAAGATTTGAAACATATAGAAAAAATTTCAATAAAAGAAGTTTTTGAAGAATGTTGATTTTTAATGATGTCTAAAGGAGCGCGAAATGAAAAAAGAATGTTTGACATATTTAGAGCTTGTGCAAAGCGAACTGAATGAAGAATTTCCGAAATACGAAACTGTAATAAAGGAATTGTTTATTCAGGTTAGTGATTTTATGAATAATGATTTTGATGGAATCTCAGAAAACAGAATATATAGACTTTTTCTTGATAAATTAAAAGATATTACTCGTTATGCTTTTGATAGCGATGTATCCAAAGCATATATGAGAAGCTTCTTTGCAAGGTTAAATAATAAGGAAGTGGTAGAATATCTTACCGGTATAATGAAAACTAAATCAATTGATATAATCAATATTATGAAAAGATTTGTAAATTTCTTTGTTTATTGGCAAGATTCAGACAATGCAAAAGAAAAAAAGTTGGAAGAAATAATAAAACTTGTTGATGGCTGGATGTGAATTCGTCTGCATCTAAACCTTATGTGTCGTAATTACAAAGCCCCATCAGACATTGTGCACAAGTCCAGCAAAAACGGACAATAGAAAAAAGAGACCTCCTATGGTAGAATTAAAACAACTACCATAGGAGGATTTTTTATGTCAAGAAGTTACAGACACATTCAAGAATATGAAAAA
>JAFQCK010000068.1 GCA_017416465.1 Lachnospiraceae bacterium
GCACAGCACAGCACAGCACAGGCTGAGTATGCCTTTTATTTTGATGTCTTTTATTTTATAAAAAGCACATGCATGGTTAAATGATATATTCATTTTACTGTGTATGTGTTTTTTTATTATAGAGTATCTACAGATATATCAATTTGAAGTAGGATAACGAGGAGGAATAAAAGTGAAAAAAGTAAAAACAAACAAACTCGGAAGGAGAATACTAAGCTTCATGCTGACCGTAGCCTTAATGGTAGGACTAATGCCGGGGAATGTGATGACTGTAAGGGCAGAAGAAAGCAGTTCTACTGAGTTAAGCGTGACAGCCTTTGCTACACCGGAGCAGTTGATGAGCAGTGATAACTTTGCTCTGCATACCGATACAGGAAGAGGTACGGCACAGAAGGTATACTTCGGAACCAATGGAAGCAATAAGCAGACATGGTACATCGCAGGTTCAGATGCAACTTACAGTATCGTACTGTTGTGTGACCCGTCACTTCCGATGGCAACCGGTACTATGTTTGAGGATGATTGGGAAAATAACAAAACATATAGTGCAGATTGGAGATGTACCTATGAAACAGCCCCAAATGAGGTCTATCCAAACCACTACGGAGCAAGTGATTTAAGGGGAGTGTTACAGGGGTATACCAGTAATGATAATACCGGGAAATTTTCAGCGGCCGAAAAAGGGCTGATGCAGTCAACCAAGGTTTATACAGATGATGATAAGCGAAAAGATGAGGGTGAAACGGACTATACCTATTATACAGAGGATGTGCTGTATCCGGCATACGGAGACTTTGACGATGACCAATATATCACGGTAGGAGCAAACAGCGAAGAAAGCTTAAATGGCGGACTAAAAGTAAGCCTGAAATCAGCACCTTACAATAGCGGAGATGATTTCTGGCTGCGGGCGCCGTATATCAATAGTTACGTTGCGCTCGTTGCGACTCCGGGCGGTTACGTGGGCAGCTACCGTGTATTCAATGTGGACTCGGTTGTGCCCGCTTTTCGATTAAATCTGTCATCTGTTCTCTTTGCATCTGCTGCGACAGCAGCAACATCTGATGCAAGCCTGACAGATACCATGACCTTCCGTGTGGATGGAGATGATAAGATAACAAGCCAAGCATCTTACAGCACAGACAATGTGATAGTGGATGCGGCAGAAGAAGAAACGGTATATCTCTATGTACAGGGGAAGAACGGAACTACTGACTGGGTATATTCTCAGGAAGTAAGTGCAGATACTACCATAGCTACAGGCACCATTAAGTCTGGTGCGAAGGATAGCAATGGAAGTGCTGTCAGTCTGACAAGTGTTGATTTAAGCCAGTGCGAGATTTGGATTGAAAAGAAGGTAACAGATGATAATCTGGTATATGCAGTGATGGCAAAGGAGTTTGAAACTATAGCAACGGTAGCGGTAACGGATATTACTGCACCGGTAGCAGGGGCTGAGCTTGATGTGGTTGCTACATGCAATACCACAGGCGTAAGCACTACAACACCGACTGTCAGCTATACAAAGAATGGCGAGTCTGTTTCCGGTAATGCAGCAGGATATCTGGCAGGTTATACAGCTACCGTAGAGTTGGGAGCTGCTGTAGGTTATAAATTTACTAACGAAACCACCGCTACCATTAATGGTAATGAAGCAAGCGTTTCTTACGATGCTGATACAGGCAAGCTTACCGTAAGCTATACCTTTGATAAGACTGCTAAGCTTCCTCTTGGGAATGCATATTATGTAACGAAAGACGAGCTGATGAGTAGCTTTGATTTGGACGGAACGGATGATACTGTAGGAAAGGTATACTTCGGAACCAATGGAAGCAATAAGCAGACATGGTACATCGCAGGTTCAGATGCATCTGACAGTATCGTACTGTTGTGTGACCCGTCACTTCCGATGGCAACCGGTACTATGTTTGAGGATAATAGGAATAATAACAAAACATATAGTGCAGATTGGAGATGTACCTATGAAACAGCCCCAAATAAGGTCTATCCAAACCACTACGGAGCAAGTGATCTGCGTCTGATTACCTTACCAAGTTTGGAAAGCAGTGCATTTTCCACAAGTGAACAGGATATGATGCTGGCAACCAAGGTTTATACAGATGATGATAAGCGAAAAGATGAGAGTGAAACGGACTATACTTATTATACAGAGGATGTGCTGTATCCGGCATACGGAGACATTAACGATAAGCAATATATCACGGTAGGAGCAAACAGCGAAGAAAGCTTAAATGGCGGACTAAAAGTAAGCCTGAAATCAGCACCTTACAATAGCGGAGATTATTTCTGGCTGCGGGCGCCGTCCTCTGACTATAGTAACTATGCGCACGTTGTGAATCCGGGCTATTACGTGCTCCTCAACTATGTCAACAATGCTCGCTCGGTTGTGCCCGCTTTTCGCTTAAATCTGTCATCTGTTCTCTTTGCATCTGCTGCGACAGCAGCAACATCTGATGCAAGCCTGACAGATACCCTGACCTTCCGTGTGGACGATACAGAAAAGATTAAATCAAAAGCTGCTTATACCACATGCGGTGTGACAGTAAATTATGATGAAGGTGATGGAAATGTATTCCTCTATGTGCAGGATGCAGACAGTGTGTATTCTGTGAAAATCACAGAGGATACTATAGTGGCATTGTCTGATATGACAGGAATTAATAATCTGACTGATGAAAGCACCAAGATTTGGCTGGAAAAGTCAGAGGATAATGTAGCGTATGCGGTAATGGCAGAAGCGTTACTTACAGAGCATATACCAAATGCAGATGACGGAGATTGCACAACAGCAATAACTTGTAGTAGTTGTGGAACAGTAACCACAGAGGCAAAGGAAAACCATATTGATGACAATGGTGATGGAATTTGTGATAATTGTGACTATCTTGTAGCACCGGCACGTGTAGATGAATATTATCAGATTGCAAATGCAAATAATTTGATGTGGTTTGCCCAGCAGGTAAATGAAGGACGGACTACTATCAACGCAAAGCTTACAGCGGATATTGATATGAAAGATATCGACTGGACGACTATGAGTAGCTTTGCAGGTACATTTGATGGTGATGGACATACGATTTTATATTTGTGTGCAGATGAAAATGGCGGAGATGACGATATTGCAAATGGAAGCAGATGTGGATTGTTCCAGACATTGTCAGTAGGAGGTACAGTTACCAATCTTACAATATCAGGAGCACAATTGTGGTCTGCTCACAGTGCAGGTGCAATTGCAGCTGTAAATAATGGTACAATTTCAAAGTGTATTGTGAAAGATTCAACGATAGAGCTTGGAGCAAGTCATGGTCTTGCGGCGATAGCAGGAACAAATACCGGAACTGTTACGGATTGCGGAGTAGTGAATTGTTTCTTGCAGAGAAGATGGGGGGCAGCAAATAGTAGCGATTATGCAATAGGTGTTATTGTAGAGGATAATAGTGGTACAGTAAGTAACTGTTTCAGTTATGGATGTACATTCAGCAATTCGTCTAACTTATTTGCAATTGTTGAAAGCGGTAATGCTCCTGTTAATTGTTATTACTATACAGCGGCTACAGTATCAGATACAGCAGCAACATCAAAGACAGTAGAAGCGTTTGAAAACGGTGAGGTTGCATATCTCTTAAACGGCTCTTCAAGCGAAAATGTGACTTGGTATCAGACATTGGAAACAGATACCTATCCGGTACCGGATAATACACATGGTATGGTATATTACGGCTATGTAGATTGTCAGAGCCAAGACAAGATATATGCAAATACAGAACTTTCAAAAGATAAACCAGAGCATATTCCGAATGAAGATGATGGAAACTGTACAACACCTGTAACTTGTAGTGTATGTGGAAAAGTTACGACAGAAGCGAAGCCACATACAGATGAAAATTCCGATAATAAGTGCGATGAATGTGGTTCGGATATAGTTGTATGTACAGAGCATATCCCGAATGCAGATGATGGAGATTGTACAACAGCAATAACCTGTAGCGTATGTGGAGAAGTAACCACAGAAGCAAAGGCAACCCATACACCAAATGAAGATGATGGAGATTGTACGACAGCAATAACCTGTAGTGTGTGTGGCAAAGTAACGACAGCGGCGAAGGCAACCCATACACCGAATGCAGACGATGGAGACTGTACAACAGCGGTAACTTGTAGTGTATGTGGAAAAGTAACAACAGAAGCAGGTCATGTAGATGCAAATTCCGATGGAAAGTGTGATGTTTGTGGTTTATTTACAGATGGTATCGGAGCGAATTTGGCAGGATACACAATCAGCTTAAATGGTAACATCGGTGTAAACTTCTATATGGAACTTGACACAGAGGTAGTGGGTGATACCGGAGCATACATGCTCTTTACATTGCCAAATGGCGATACAGAGCAGGTAGCTATTGCAGATGCAACCCAAAATACAACACTTGTAGAAGGCAAGACTTATTATATATTCTCCTGCGAAGTAGCTTCTTATGAGATGGCACAGAGCATTAAGGCTCAGATGTTTGACGGAAACGGAAACGGTGGTAAGGAATACAGCTACACCGTAAGAGATTACGCAGAGTATATCATTAACAATACAGCAAGCTATTCTACTGATGGTGTGGCTTTTGCAAAGGCTTTGTTGAACTATGGAGCTTGCTCACAGACATATTTTGAAGTAGAAACAGGCAATCTTGCCAATAAGAACCTTGATGCAGCAGACCAAACGGTAACAACGCTTATAGCGAGTGACCTTGAAACATACAAGGTATCTGCTACAAGTAATGAATTAGGTACATTTGCCGGATATAGTCTTACATTAAAGTCTGAAACTACATTAAAGGCATATTTCAAGCCGGCTGAGGGTGTGGATGTAAGTAATTTGACATTTACAGCTAATGGACAAACAGTAACACCTACTAAATCCGGAGATTATTATGTGTTGTCTTTGGAGAACATCAAGGCTTGGGATTTGGATACAAGTTATGCATTTAAGGTATCTAATGGCAGTGTAGAATTAGAATTTTCTTGCAGCGCATTGTCTTATGGATATAGTGTCTTGAATAAGGGAAACAGCACTTATCCGGACACATTGATACAGTTGATTTCAGCACTTCGTGTATATCAGCAGAAGTCTGAGGTTTATGTTTCGGGTAACAATTAATTTTTCATAGAAGAGAATGGAGGATGACAATGAAAGAAGTATATGAGACACCGGAAATGGAAGTAGTAGAGTTCGAGACAGAGGACATTATTACTGCAAGTGGAGACACTCCTTTTGTTCCTGCTGAGCCGTAATATCTGTTAAGGATGCAAAATTGCATAAAAATGTAAGTGGGTGGCAGGTGTCATAATGATGCCTGCCGCTTTTAGAGAGAGGAAATTGGTATGAAAAGAATATATAGTCTTATTTTAGTATTAACCTTGATTGTTTGCCTTGTAGCTTGTGGTAAGCAGGAGCAGGCAAAGGAGACTTCAAACAACATCGTAGATAAAGAGTCTGTTTCGCAGACAGCTGAGCCTATGGAAACGGAAGAACCACGGAAGCAAAGTGAAGTAGTAGGAGATTTGCCTATAATTGGTCTTGAGGAGCCGACTGCGACACAGGCGAGCGAGGGTACGCAAGCGGGTACAGCTATAGCAGTACCGACAGATGCCCCTACCGAAAAGCCTGTTGTAAAGCCTACAGAAGCACCGACAAATGCACCAGCGGAAGAACCAACCGAGGAGCCGACTTCTGCACCAACGGAAAGACCGACAGAAACACCTACCACAGAGCCGACGGAGAGTCCAACTGAGGAGCCGACTACACCAACCACAGAAGCTCCAACCGAAGAACCTACTGAGGAGCCAACCGAAGCTCCGATAGAGTTACCTTTTGTTCCGGCATTTTAATTTATCAAGAAAAGATGTGAAGCTATGGCAGAGAATAACAGGGCAATTCCTTTTTGTATCAAGCTGGCAGAAGTGGTTATCCGCATTGAGCCTATGTTTGACTATATGAAAGAGTATTGTCAGGAATACATTACAGAAGAACAGGCTGCTTTTGCAGTCAGGACAGAACCGGAGGATATTGCCTTTGAGCGTGAGCGTTCCAGAAAGGAAGCAGAGAGAGAAGGAAGTCCTGTCATGGAATTTTCCGATGCCTATCTGGAAACATTGGCTGTGTACCGTCAGATTGCGGAACGATTACCTATGCTTGATACTTTGCTGTTTCATGGCTCTGTGATTGCTGTGGACGGTGCAGGGTATCTGTTTACCGCTAAAAGTGGCACAGGCAAGTCCACCCACACAAGGCTGTGGAGAGAACAGTTCGGCAATCGTGCGGTTATGGTAAATGATGACAAGCCACTTTTGAAGATAACGGAAGATGGCGTTGCAGCCTATGGTACGCCCTGGAATGGAAAGCACAGGTTAAGTACCAACATATCAGTACCACTAAAGGCTATTTGTGTGCTGACAAGGGATACAGTCAACCATATAGAGGAAATCGGGCCGGGGGAAGCGTACCAGATGCTTTTACAGCAGACCTACCGCCCGATGGACAAGGCTTCTATGGTACAGACCTTGAAGCTGATTGATGGAATAATGAAGAACACGAGATTTTATAGGTTAGGATGCAACAGAAATAAGGAAGCTGCCAAGATAGCTTTTGAGGGAATGAATGGAGGATTAGCATGAGATTAAGAGAAGGATTTATAACTCATGAGAGTGCAGGAGAGCATATCACGGTAACAGCCGGAAATACTGTCTTTAACGGAATGGTACGAAGCAATAAGACTGCCGGGTTTATCGTGGAGTGCTTAAAAGAAAATGTAACCAAAGAGGACATTATTGCAAAAATGCTTGAAAAATATGATGCCGAAAGAGAGCTGATTGAAAAGGATGTAGAGAAGATTTTAGAGCAGCTGCAAGCAATAGGAGCCATTGATGATTAAAATCACTTACGAAGAGGAACTGAATAGAAAGGGAAAGTTTACCTATACCTGTAGCGGTGTCAGTATGCTTCCGCTTCTTCGTCAGCACAAAGACCTGTTTACCATTGAAAAGAAGCAGGGCAGATGTAAAAAGTACGATGTGGTTCTGTATAAAAGACCGCCAAAGTCCTTTGTGCTACACCGTGTAGTGGAAGTCCGGGAAAGGGATTATGTTATCCTTGGGGATAACTGCTTAAACAAGGAGTATGGCATTCGTGATGAGGATATTTTAGGCGTGATGACTTCCTTTGTCAGAAATGGCAAGGAATATTTGGTAAACCACAAGGGGTATCGGTTGTATGCAGTGGTGTGGTATTTTTTATATCCGCTTCGGCGGGTTTTTATGAAATGCAAGATAAAGTGCAGAGGAATTTTGAGGAAAGACAGATAGTATGACGGATAAAAGAGCAATAGTATGGCTGCTTCGGACAGCCGGAAAGTACAAAGGATATATTATTCTTTTACTGCTTCTCCAGACTTTGGTAAACGGAGGAGCTGTTTGCTATGCTCTTGTAATGAAGAAAATGGTGGACTCAGCAGTAGGACAGGACAAGGAGGGCTTTTTTATTGGTCTGATTACCTTTGGTCTGCTGATGCTTTCCCTCATGTTAATCCGTGTGGTGCTAAGACAATTAGAGGAAGCAAACAGAAGCGGTATGGAGAACCGATTTAAGGAAAGGCTGTTTGAGAAACTTTTGCTTAAGGACTACGGACAGGTAAATGCAGTCCATTCCGAGGAGTGGATGAACCGTATGACTTCGGATACTTCTGTCTGTGCAGGTGGCATGACGGATATTTTGCCGGGATTTACAGGGATGCTTGTGCGTATGGCAGGAGCACTCATTATGATGTTTGTGCTACAGCCAAAGCTCGCCTATATCCTGATTCCGGGTGGTGTTCTCTTTGTAGGGATTACGCTGATACTGCGTAAGTATTTAAAGGGACATCATAATGCGGTACAGGAGAAGGACGGAGCTGTACGGGTGTATCTACAGGAGCGTATCAGCAGTATGCTTATTCTTCGTACCTTTGGAGTGGAGAAGCAGGCTATGTCCGGGGCAAAATCTAAATTCGTGGAGCATAAGGGAGCGAGAATGCGAAAAGCATTGATATCCAACCTGTGCAACACAGGCTTTTCCTTTGCAATCAACGGAATGTATCTGATTGGGATTGGGTACTGTGGATATGGCATATTGAATGGTGTGGTAAGCTACGGAACACTTACCGCTATTATGCAGCTCATAGGACAGTTACAAGCTCCGTTATCCGGTATCAGCGGTTTTGTGCCGAGGTTTTATGCGATGATAGCAAGTGCAGAGCGTTTGATGGAGATTGAAAGCTACAGGGAAGCAAATATAGAGGATGTAAAGACAGCGAAAGAAGCAAAGGAGCTTTATGATAAGGCGGTAGAAGAAATCGCATTTGATAAGGTGTCCTTTGATTACATAAAAGAAAATGATAAATGTCCGGTACTGCGTGAAGTCAGCTTATCGGTTCATAAAGGCGATTATGTTGCCATTACCGGAACTTCCGGCTGTGGCAAGTCTACCCTGTTAAAGCTCTTAATGGGGGTGTATGAGCCATGTTCGGGTATGATAGATGTAGTGCTGCATGGTGGTAAAAAAGAGCCGATAGGAAGGCTTCGGCGGTTGTTTGCCTATGTTCCGCAAGGCAATTTCCTCATGGGCGGAAAGATAAGGGAAGTCATAACATTTGGTGTGGAAGGTGCTGATAAGACAGCTGATTCCACAAATATGGCTGTGGAAAGGGCACTTAAGCTTGCCTGTGGTGAGTTTGTGTTTGATTTGCCGGAGGGACTTGATACGGTGCTTGGAGAAAAGGGTGCAGGACTTTCCGAGGGACAGATGCAGAGAATAGCAATCGCAAGGGCATTGTATGCAAATGCTCCGGTGCTGATACTTGATGAAGCAACTAGTGCATTGGATAGTGATACGGAAAGTAAGCTCCTGAATAACTTGAAGCAGCTTACGGATAAGACGGTGTTTATTGTAACACACAGACCGGAAGCACTTAAGATATGCAACCGTAGGATTGAGTTTACAAAAGAGGGAATAATTACAGAGTGTCAGGAGGTGGCAGAAGTTGAAGAAAACACAGTATGACATGATATATCTGGCAGCCTGTGGCGTGGATGGTGTCAGTCCTGAGAAAGAGTTTCTGAATGGATTGGATATGGAGAAGCTGTATCGGTTAAGTTATAGCCACTTTATGGATGCACTTGTGGGTACGACATTAAAGCAGGCGGGAGTTGCTTTGCCTAAAGGGTGGAATGAGCATATTTCCAAGGCTGTCCGCAAAGTAGTCCTGTTTGATACAGAAAGAGCAAAGCTATTTTCCTTTATGGAGCAGAAGGGTATCTGGTATCTGCCACTAAAGGGAATTGTATTAAAGGATTATTATCCGGCTGTGGGTATGAGACAAATGTCCGATAATGATATTCTGTTTGACTACAGCTATTGTGATGAAGTACAGGACTACATGGAGTCACAGGGGTATGAAGCTGTTTCCGTAGGTATTGGAAATCATGATGTGTATAAAAAAGAGCCTGTCTACAACTTTGAGCTGCACAGCACTTTGTATAGTGAATTACATCAGAACGGATGGGCAGAGTATTATGGGAATGTGAAGGACAGGCTGGCATTAAATAGTGGTTCTTCCTATGGGTATCATTTTGCGGATGAGGACTTTTATGTGTATATCACATCCCACGCTTACAAGCATTATGCCGGAAGCGGTACGGGACTTCGTACATTGCTTGATTTCTATGTGTATCTGAAGGCAAAGCCGGAGATGGACTTTGCATACATAGAAAAGGAATGTGAAGTGCTTGGTATCCATAAGTTTGAACAGCAAAACAGAAGCCTTTGTAAGAAGGTTTTTGATGCAGCTGTATTAAATGGAATAGAAGATTTGGAACAGCGGTTATCAACAGAGGAAAAGGATATGCTTATCTATTACCTTTCTTCCGGTGTGTATGGCACGGTGGAGCGTGGTGTGGAAAATCGTGTGAAGAAGTTCCAGAAGAAAAGCGGTAGCAGGTCAAAAGTATGGTATCTGTTAAACAGGTTATTTCCGGGGATGGATACATATAAGCATTATCCGTTTTTTTATAAACATAAATGGCTATTGCCCGTTTGCTGGCTATATCGTGTTTTTAGGGTGCTATTGAATAAAGGGCGCAGAAATCAGATGGTAAGGGAAATTAAGGTGGTTAAGAGAATAAAATAGGGAATAGGATTAAATACACCGTAAAGGAGTGTGGGAATGTGTTATACGATAACAGGGATTATCAGTTTTATGACTGTCATGTGGAAAGCATGGCATGGGATGAAAGTATAAAGACACTTATGCTTGTCTGTCAGTATATGGATAGAGGTATTACAAAGATATGTCTAAAAAATGTGAATGGTTATGAATATATGGAGATAATGCAAAATCATACGATTGACTATGTTATTGCTTCTTATGACAGGGAGAAGGACGCCACTTGTTATGAGATACATTTCAAGGGGCTGGTAGAAGTGACAAGATTATGGGCAGAAAGTATGGCGTTTCAGTAAAAGCAAAAAGCCAAACAGCAAAAACCGTCTGGCTATGTAACCGGAATTACTCTTTCGTGTTTACCAATGCTTCGGCGGTGGATAATAAAACCGCAATGTCACGATGGTTGCACTTGTGACGGATCAGGTACAGTAATTGTTCCTGTTCCGGAGTAAGTTCACTTTCTGAAGAAGCAAGTATGCTATCTGCCGGAATGTTCAGGTAAGAGAGCATTCTGGAAAGCAAATCATAGCTTGGTGTTTTATTTTCGTTTTCAATTGCCTGCAGATGTCGAGGGGTAATACCCAGTTCTTCAGAAAGCTCCAGTTGTGTAAGTTGTTTGGTTTTGCGTGCTGCTTTGACAGCTGCACCTAAGTTAGTTGTGGTATTACGCATTTTTATATCACCTCAATACTATTTTATAGTTCGTGTTTTGAATATGGAACGATATAAAAATTCGATATTAGACGATAAAATAATTCGTCATTTTTTATTTTGATTATAAGGATATATGGATGTATGGAAAAGAAAGTCTCATGGGTGTTATAGAAATACATCTATGCAGGCTTTTCTTTTATGGCGGACTGCGTAGATGAGAAATGTTGTGTGTATAAGTGTACTCGGTACAAGTTTACCTTTGTATGCGAAACAGCAGTTCTTATCGAGATGAATTTTCATATCATATCACATAGGATTAAAAGAAGTATTTGTTGGGCAAAGTGCCTGATGAATACTTTTTTTGATATAGAGGGAAATTTTTTAAGAAAAGTTTTTCAATCTTTCTATAATTTCCTACCAAACCTCGTAGTAGGTAAGCGAAAGGGAAAAAGGTCTTTCGCTTCCTTGAAGGGTATGGAAGGAGGTGAACTCTTATGGAGCAATCTTCTTCCGGTAGGAATGAAACAAATCTGCACAGGTTTGATAGTTACTGCAAAAAAATTTTAAAGAACGAAGCCATAGACTGTTATCGTGAGATACAGAAGCACAGGCAAAGAGAAATCTTTTTTTCAGAACTTAGTGAGAAGGAGTGGAAACAGCTTTATATGGAAGATGAGTATGATTTAGATACCTGTAATTTCCGTGTGCTAGGGTATGATGTTGAGGTTAAAGATGCCCTGATAGCAGAAGCGTTGAAGCTCTTGTCAGAAAAGAAGCGGGAAGTTGTGCTTATGTCCTATTATCTGGATATGTCAGATACGGAGATAGCCAGACTCTTAAAACTTAGGCAAAGCACTATCCACTATCACAGGACAAGCTCATTAAAGACCTTGAAGCAATATCTGGAGGCTAAAGCAGATGAAGAAATGTAAGACTTGTAAGAATGGGAACTTGCTACCGTTCCCGGTAATACTTGCAGCTTCACAGGGAGATGCAGAAGCTATCGGCAAAGTGCTGGAGCATTATGACGGGTACATAATTACTTTGAGTACACGGACTCTCTATGACGAGAAGGGCGCACCACATATCTGTGTGGATGAGGGCATTCGTCGAAGATTGCAAACCAAATTGATAGCAGCGGTTTTGAATTTTAATATCGCATAGGCATAATCGGTCAGCGTTGCCCCTTTCCATTCGCTGACCGGGTGCGTATGCACCTGTACCTTGACAACTGAATATTTTTGCATACAGGACATGAGGGTATGTGGAGCCACTAGGCAGATTCGCCATGATATACCTGCTCTTTTTTGTGTAGAGTGAATGCGAGGAAATACTGAAAGAGTGTATTGAAGTTAAGGTATGGAGCGAGAAAATTTGGCAAAGTGTGTAGCGGTTACATGGGGCGATGAAGCATATCCGTAATAATGATACTTCCGGAGAAATCCGGTCAATTTTTTGACGGTGCAAGACCGATGTGGGCAGCGTAACGAACTGCCACCTGTATTGCAGTTTTTATTATATTAAGGAAAGGGAGTTGGTTATGGAAGGCAGGAAATTGTTGAGATATAGTATGCAGCTATCCATGCTGAAGCAATTACTGACATTGAAATTGATAAATGAGCTGGAGTATCAGCTTATTGAGAAAAAGCTGAAAAAGGATTATGGAGTGGTGTCAAATATTACCGCTTGACTTATGAAGTGTTGCGTTGTAAAATTGTATTAACACTACGGTAGGAACACAAAAGGAGGTAACTAGATGGAAGTTGAAATAATAAAAGCGAATAATCCTTTTGATGAGTCTTCCAATGGAAGAAAGATAGAGCGTATGCGAGTAGCTGCGTATTGTCGTGTTAGTACGGATGACGAAGACCAGATAAAGAGTTATAATTCTATGGTCAGGTATTACACAGACCTAATAAAGAATAATAAGCAGTGGGCGTTTGCTGGTGTTTATGCGGATAAAGCTATTACAGGAACCAAAACAGACAAGAGAGAGGAGTTTCAGAAACTTATTCAGGATTGTTTGGCGGGCAAAATTGATATGGTTATAGCTAAGAGTATTCCGAGATTTGCAAGAAATACTCTGGATACGCTTAAATATGTCAGAATGCTAAAGGAAAGAAACATTGCAGTATATTTTGAAGTAGAGAAAATCAATACATTAAAAGATGGCGAATTTTTAATTACAATTTTGAGTTCTGTTGCACAGCAGGAAGTAGAAAATACATCTGCGTATGTAAAAAAAGGCTTGAAAATGAAGATGAAACGAGGAGAGCTTGTTGGTTTTCAAGGTTGCCTTGGATATGATTATGATGTGGTTACAAAATCGTTATCTATCAATGAAGAAGGTGCTAAAACTGTTAGATACATATTTGACAGATATGTAGCGGGAGCAGGTAGCACTATGATTGCACGAGAGTTGAATGAGCAGGGGATAATGACCATAAAGGGCAATCCTTGGAGTTCATCGAGTGTAATGGGTATCGTAAATAATGAGAAATATAAAGGCGATATTTTATTAGGAAAAACATTTACGGTAGACCCGATTTCAAAAAGAAGATTGGATAATTTAGGTGAGGAAGATAGATTTTATATTAGAAATCATCACGAACCGATTGTTTCAGAAGAAACCTTTGCAAGAGCTCAAGAGATAAGAGAGCGTAGAGGTGGTGGAAGAAAGTCGGTTACACCGGGGAAGCGTGAGAAGTTCAGCAGACAGTATGCTTTTAGTTGTTTGCTTGAGTGTGGCTTTTGCGGTGCGAGTTTATCAAGGAGAGCATGGCATAGCAGTTCCAAGTATAAAAAAACGATTTGGCAATGTGTGAAATCAACCAAACATGGAAAACGGTACTGTCCGGATAGCAAAGGGATACCGGAACAGGTTATTGAGGAAGCATTTATTGAGTCATACAAAATGCTGTGTGCCGATAATAAAGATGTTCTTGAGGAGTTCATTCGCAGAGTGGAAAAGACCTTGAGCGAGGACTCGATAGAAGATAAAATTATGAAATTGAATAAAAGTGCCGATAACATTCAATATAAGAGAAAAAAACTGCTAGACAATTATCTGAGTGGTGTTGTGGCACAAGATATTTATGAAGAAACTGATGTTAGCCTACAAAAGAAGCTGTCTGATGTTAGTGCCAAGCTTAAAATGCTGGAGCAGCAGATGGATGATGAAGATAGCTTGAAAAGAAGAATATCTGATTTCAAAAGAGCATTATCAAAAAATGAAGTTCTGGAGGAATTTGATAGAGGAATTTTTGAGAGCATAATCGAAAAGGTTATTGTTGGTGGATACGATGAAGATGGAAACAAAGACCCCTATAAAATTACTTTCATTTATAAGACAGGGTTTAGAAACGAAATTGGAAATGCAAAGATGCGTTATGGGAAGTCTGACAGTATAGTAGACAATGCGAAAAAATTGTGTTCCCATATCAAGGACGAGGTAGAAGATTTGTGTTCCTATGTGAGTGACAACACACTGTGAGACAATAGTTTTAATGTCAAAATATAATAGGATATGATACAGAAGGATTTAAACAAAGATAAAGGATAGAAGGAGAAATGGTATGTCGTTACAGGAATCGTTAAGAGAACAATTGATAAAACAATTTGATGCAGATGTATCAATAATAAAAGATGAGGCGGGGGTTATACATTATGCCTGCCCGTCATGTCAAAGATATGTTGCAATAAGTAATAGAAAATGCTCAGTGTGTGACCAGACATTAAATTGGGAACATGTTCGTAATCATGAAATGGAATTACAGGGAAAGAGGATTGCTACAATTTCATTTGAAGTACCGGCGGATTTTACAAAATCATATTGTAGAAAATGTCCTATATCTTATATTGCAAAACAAGATAATGATAAAGTGTACGAGTGCCCATTGGGTCTAAGAAATAATTGTCCAATTGAAATAAAATAGTATGTTACAAATAAAAAGATAATTTAATAGGAGCAGAAAGATGAAAATTGCGATTTGTGATGATGAGATTATCTGTATTGATAGATTACGTCAATTATTGCAACCATATATGGAAAAAGAGTCTTTAGAAATTGATTCGTTTTTGTCAGGTGAAGAATTTTTGTATAATTCACATGGAATAGAACAATATGACATTATATTCTTAGATATTGAAATGTTTGATGTTTCAGGATTGGATGTAGCGGAAAGGTTAAGAAGTAAAGGGAGTAATGCTATAATCATTTTTATAACTAGTTATATTAACTATGTATCAGATACATTCAGGTTGGGAGCATTTCAATTTCTTGTTAAACCAATAGAGGAGAAAATATTTAAATATGATTTTGAAAGAGCTTTAAGGAGTTATAAAAGTACACATAGTATATATAAAATCAGATGGAAAGAATCTAGCTATGTTGTAGAAAATGGAGATATTTATTATATTGAGGGATATAACAGACATTTATATGTATATACTTTTGACAAAGGATATGAATGTGTAGGGAAATTACCGGAAGAAGAAAAGAAACTTAAACCTTATAATTTTGTAAGATGTCATCAAGGATATATTGTGAATATGTGTAAAATAAAGGAAATAAATAAAACAAGCATAATTCTTAATAATGATGTTGTGATTCCAATCGGAAGAAAATATAGAGAGAAATTATTAGAAACATTTAATTTGTATTTGGTAGGTAGAACAGTATGAATAATCTTTTGGACATAACGAATGTTGTGAGTGTTATTTTTGAGATTTTAATAGCATTAAGTTTTTTTGAAATGATATCAAATAGAAAGTCAATTCCTAAATATATTGAAATAATAATTATCTTGGTTTTTATGTTTGTTCAGAGTATTATTATTGTTAATGTAAAGGAACAGGTGATAGTTACTTCAACATTTTTTATAATGGTATTAGCAATATCTATGTTGTATAAACTTTCAATGTTTAAAAGAATTATTTTTTCGATAGTATTTATGCTTTTTTTTATGCTGTCTGAAATGGTAGTAGGATTAATACTTACTATGTTTTTACAAATACCAATAGAAAATCTTAGTAAAGAGATATTATACTATATACAAGGAGCATTAGTATCCAAACTTTTAATGTTTGCGATAATTAAATTTGTTGGCTTTTTTAGTGTTAAATCAGAGTCTAAAGTTTTGAAATATGTTTACATACCATTTGCGGCGTTACCAATATCAACTTTTTTGGTTGTATATATTATAACAGAGTATACTTATAAATCAGAAGATGAGAAACTATTAACTATGTCAGTTGTAGCTTCTATATTTTTGATAGTTGCTAATGTGTTAGTATTTTATCTTTTTGAATATCAGTTAAAAATTACAGAAATTCAGAAAGAAGAGCAGATGCTAAAACATCAGTTGGAGATTAAAGCACAATATTATAAGGAATTATCTCGTAGACAGCAAATTACAAATAAGACAATGCATGATTTGAAAAATCAGTTATTTGCTCTTCATGAGATATACAAGAATAATCCTAAAGAAGGTATGGAAAAAATTGAAGTTATATGTGCAGATATTTTATCAGCATATACTTTAAAATTTACAGGTATTGAATCAATTGATGCTTTAATTACTTCTAAGTTGTTGATAATGAAAGAAAATAATATAAAATTCTTCAATAATATATATATTTCTAAGGATTATAATGTTGACATAATGGATATGTGTATTTTGCTTGGGAATTTGCTAGACAACGCGATTGAAGCTAATAATGAAGTTAATGAGGAAAATAGATTTGTAAATCTTTTGATATTACAACAGAGGGATTATGTGAGTATTAATATTAGTAATCCTACCGGTAAAAAATTTAATTTAAATAAAGGAATGACAAGTACAAAGAAACATAAAGAACTACATGGATTTGGTTTAAAAAGTGTTAATGAGATAGTTGGTAAATATGATGGAAATTGTATTTTAAAACAGGAAGATGGAAATTTTGAAGTATTAATTATGTTAAAAGATAAGTAAAAATGTCGAAGTTGCAGAAATAAATGTCGTTTTTGCATGTGGGGTTGATTATTAAGATAAATAATGATAGTTTTGTAGATGGGCATCGAGTGTGAAAACTAGAGTTATTTATATTAATATGTAGTTTTAGGGGAAATCATTTGATGTTTATATAAAAAGCAGAATGAGTGAGTTGAGATTCACTTCATTCTGCTTTTTTGTATTAAAAGTTCTGCAAGAGTAAATATGCTTGCATAAAGTTTATTTTAAATGATGGTGCAGATGGTCTTGTGGAAGATGTAAGATTTAATAAACCTGCAAAAGATGGCGAAGAATTTACTGATGAAGGAATATATACAATTACTGCAAGTAATAGATATACTAAGACAACTACTCAGAAGATTATTTATGTTGGAACAAATGATATTTTGAAGGCATATGCGACAACCGGTTTGTCAATTAATGAAATCAAGAAAGCAGTAAATGGGGGTGCGACAATAGATGAAAAGGGATTTATAACATTGGCTAATAAGGAAGTAATTTCTTCGAAAGAGAATAATGTTAGTGAATATATTTCATTAGAAAAAGAAAGTATTAATGATAATGTAGAGACAGATATTGAAGAAAAAGATAAAACTGTAAATAGAAAATATATAGTTAAGGTTGTAGTAGCAATAATTATAGGTGTAGTAGCAGTTGTTTTAATTATAAGATGTAAAAGAGCTAATAATAAAACATCAAATGACGAAATTGCTAGTAAAAATCAACAATTATCAATTGTATTTTTTGGATATACATTACAAGATATTGAAATGGCTTTCAATGATGTAAAATATGTTTTTTCACTTGGAGAAGATGGAAGTACAATTGTTAGAGAAAGTGAATTATATGATGATACATTTGACAAAGTTATTAAAAATGTGTTAGTTGGTTCAGGGGTTATAGTTGTATGCGTTACAGTGTCTGCAGTTACAGCAGGAACAGCACCGGCAATAAGTATGATTTTTGCAGTATCAGCAAAGACAGCAACAGAATGTGCAGTATCAGGAGCGGTAATAAGTGGAGCAACTACTGTTGCTGTAAATGGAGTGCAAACAGGAGATTGGGATGAAGCATTAAAAGAGGGAGTTGTTGCAGCGAGTGAAGAATTTAAATGGGGCGCAATTGGAGGTGCAATTGGAGGAGGAGTGTTTGAAGCGGTTTCTTTAAAAGGAGCAACACTTAATGGATTGACTCCAACTAATGTAAATGGTAAGTCTACATTGATTAGAGATATAGATTTAGATTTTAAAAGTGAATTAGATGGAAAAACTGTTACTAATTTGGAGAGAATGAAAAAAGGAAGAGCAGCTGTAGATCCTTTAACGGGAAAACCATATGAATTGCATCATATGGGACAAGAAGCTGATTCTCCGTTAGCAATTCTTACTCATACTGAACATATGGAAAATGGAAATAATCCAATACTTCATAATATAAAAAATAAAGAGGGAGAAGGAGTGCATTGTTTAATATCCGATTCAGTATGGGGGAAACAAAGAGCTGATTATTGGAAGGAACTTGCAGAATTTTTGGAAAAATAATATTAAGTAATGCTAGATATATTTTTTTTTTAGAAAACAGAATGATTTGATTTGTGTCATTCTGTTTTTTTGTGTTAAAAAATAAAAATGATAAAAAATACAAAAAGAGATTGCAATATTCGTCAAAATATGATATTATACGTAATATGAAAGCTTGGTATATATGATTAGTAAGGAAGGGGATAAATGGTTAAAATACTTAGAAAACTTGGTTATTACATAGGTGATGAAAACGGTCGGAATAATTTTAAAGCTAATATTTTGGATACTATACTATTTACAACATATTTTATTATTTCCTTAATTAATTCATTAAAAGTAAATCCTTCTGTTTTTGTAATAATATTAAATATAATATCTATGGGAAGAATAATTATAAAAAATTATCTTGAACAGTATAGGATTGTTTCGAAGTCAATTGAAGATGAGAGATATCTATCTGCTAATATAACGAAAGTTCATTTTTTAAAGATTTCGTTTGAAGTATCATCATTGATTTTTTTGATATTTTTTATTTTTTGGAATCTTTATTATGATAATGTTTATAGCATGGTTGTTTTTCTTATGATAGTTGTTCTTGTATTTACATGGTTGGAAAATATTTTATCTACAATTGAATGGTTATATGATGCGAAACCAATTGCTTTGTTGTTAAATAAAGAATAGAGAGGAGGATTTTTATGTATGTATTATATATTATTTGTGGAAGTATAAGTATATGTGTTTATTTGATAATTTGGTATGAATCATATAAAAATTTTAAATTATTACATGAAAGATGTATTAGAAGTAAAATACTTGTTTGGTTACCTGAGTGTGAGAAAAATATAATAAGATCAAAAGATTTTTTTTATATGAAAAATGACGGTACTAATCCATGTACAGAATTCAAGAGTATTGAATATGTTGATTATATTGAGAATTGCAGTATTTTTATGGAGAGATAATTATGAGACAAATGGTAGAAAAAATATGGGAGTTATTAGAATGCAATATTAAAGAAATGAATAAAAAATCACAAGATGTAATTCTTAATTATGAGGCGCATGATAGATTTTATGATTATTTTAAGGAATTATATGCTGAAATTAAAAAGAATTATATGAAAAATGAAGTTAAGAATCTTGATAGACATAAAGTTTCCGGAATTATTATAGTCACGATAATAAAATCAGATGTAATTCAATATAAAGGCAAAATGGAAGAAAATTATATATTTTTCGGAAAATATGTAATTGCTACATCTGTTGCTATTACGTATATGCAAGATAGATTGAATGAAAAAATATTAGATAAGGGCGAGAAAATTATATATAAATTAAAATTTCCAAAAAATTTATCTTATGAATATTCATACTTTGAAATGTTTTGTAGAAATCTCTATTTTGCAGATATTAATAATAAATGGGGACTTAATCCCTTGGATATAGCAGAAAAATTGTTTTTATTAGAATATATATCATTGATAGAAGATGGAAAAGAGAATATGTTGGTCTAATGAAATACAGGAAGGAAAAACCAGTACGATTGATGAAGTAAGAGAAAAATTAATTCAGATAAGAAAAGAATGTAACAAAATAACAACGTAAGGTGTATTGTAGTATATATATTAAAAAGCAGAATGAGTGAATTAAGTTTACGTCATTCTGCTTTTTGTGTCTAAAAAGTGAAATCTTTTTAAACCTTACCAAAAAAGTTTGTATTCTTCTAAAAGAGTGGTATAATTTTTTGTTAGTAGAAAGTATTACAACTGAAACAATTTATATAATCCTACATATATTGTTAGTAAATTAAATAAGACAATTTTATAAAAGGAGTTTTATGAGTTGTAGTTGTAATTCTTATACAACAGATAATGGTGCTAATCCTTATGTAACAAATGTTGAGAAGATGACTTTGCAAAATCTTAATTTTCGTACAGCGATATGGACAGGATGCAATATGCAAATGACTCTTATGTGTGTTCCTAAGGATGAGGAAATAGGACTTGAAATACATCCAAATACAGACCAGTTTATAAGGGTTGAACAGGGGAATGCAGTAGTTAGAATTGGAAAATATAAAAATAGAGTGGATTTTCAGCAAAAAATGTGCAAAGGTGAAGCGGTTTTTATACCAGCAAGAATGTGGCATAATGTGATTAATATTGGTATGAATCCGTTAAAAGTATCTGTAATTTATGCACCACCTAATCATCCTAAAGGAACTGTGCATCATACAAAAATGGAAGCTGAGATGGAAGAATATTGAGAGATAAAAAATCAGTTATTTAGAATTTATCAACGACTGATTGGGTAAGTTTTTAAAGGAGAATATAGTTAATGAACGATAGAGTAGAAATTTTTTTGGATAAATACAAACAATTAGAAAATATAACTAAGATTGAATATAATCTGGATGAAAGGGATTCTGCAATTTATTTTTTAATGCAGAAAAAGTCTTTTAGAAATATAAAAAATGAATTGGATTTATGTAGAGAAACAAGAAACCTTCTTTCGCATAATCCTAGAATTAACAGTAAATATGCGGTTGAGCCAAGTGTTGAGTTGATTGAGTTATTAGACAAACTGATAGAGAAAATAAAGAATCCACTTAGAGCTAGTGATATAATGGTTAAAAGGGAAGATTTAAAATGGAGGAAACTGGAAGATTTTGTTAGAGAAACAATGATTTTGATGAATAAAGAAGCATACAACCATATTCCGATTATGGATGATAATGTTTTAGTTGGAGTATTTAGTCCTAATACTGTATTTTCAATGCAGGTTGATAAAGGTTTTACAGGAATTGATGAAAAATTACAATTTAAAGATATCAAAAGATTTATAGATTTTAAGGCGGATAGAACGCAATCATATAGATTTATACCACAAGATATGCTTGTTAGCGATATTGGAGAAATATTTAGTAAAGCCTCGGATAAAAATGATAGAATTGGAATGATTTTTGTTACTCATAATGGAAAAGAAAAGGAAAAAATATTGGGAATAATAACGGCTTGGGATGTTGCATCAGAGGTAGATTAAATGAGTTAAAAGTTTTTGGTGATAAATTGCTTCAATATGAAAGGATTAAAATGAACAAGTGGAAAAAATTAATATCATACTATAAACCATATAAGGGTGTATTCTTTGCAGACTTATTTTTTGCATTTGTATCTGCGGGAATAGCTCTTATAATTCCGATAATAACGAGATATATAACAGGAACGGTTATTTATTTTGAAAAAGATAAAGCAATAGATGTAATTGGAGAATTGGCAATACTGCTTATGATTTTGATAATCATTGCGGTGATAAGTAATTTCTTTATAACTTATTGTGGTCATATGATGGGAGCGAGAATGGAGGCAAATATGAGAAAAGAGATATTTTCTCATTATCAAAAGCTTTCATTTTCGTTCTATGATAATGAAAAAGTCGGACAACTTATGTCAAGGATAACAAGCGATTTGTTCGATATATCGGAGCTTCTTCATCATGGACCTGAAGATATCATAATTTCAATTGTAAAGATTGTAGGTTCTTTTACGATTTTATTATGTATAAATGTAAAACTTGCATTTTTAGCATGTGCAGTTATTCCGGTTATGCTTTTATATGCGCTCGTTTTAAATAGAAAAATGAAGAAAGCATTTAAAAGAAACAGGGTAAAGTTGGCAGAAATTAATTCACAGATTGAAGACAATCTTTCGGGAATAAGAGTTGTAAAATCATTTGCTAACGAAGAAATTGAAGAGGGTAAGTTTGATGTTGGGAATCAGGGATTTTTAGATAGCAAGCAAAACAGTTACAGATATATGGGAACATATCATTCGGGTTTATCAGCATTTACTAATCTTATAACTGTTATTGTGGTTACTTCCGGGGCAGTGTTAATTACAAAAGGGCAGGTTAACATTGCAGATTTGCTTGCATTTTTATTATATGTGAATAATTTTATTGAACCGGTAAATAAGTTGGTAAATTTTACGGAGCAGTTCCAAAATGGTATAACAGGATTTGAGAGATTTTTGGAAATTATTTCAATAAAACCAGAGATAACGGATGATGAGGCAAAATATGAGCCGGAAGTCTTAAAGGGCGAAATTGAATTTGAAAATGTATCATTTAAGTATTCAGATTCTAATGAAAATGTACTAAGTAATGTAAATTTAAAGGTTAAAGAGGGAGAATATATTGCATTAGTTGGATTTTCGGGAGCAGGAAAGACAACACTTTGCAGTTTGATTCCAAGATTTTATGAAGCATCATCAGGTAGCATTAAAATAGATGGAATGAATATTAAAAATATCAGATTAAAGAATCTGAGAAATAATATAGGAATTGTTCAGCAGGATATATATCTTTTTGCAGGTTCAGTGTATGAAAATATTTTATATGGAAAGCCTAATGCTACTAAAGATGAAGTTATAGAAGCGGCCAAGAGGGCAAATGCACATGAATTTATAATGGAATTGCCGGATGGTTATGATACTTATATAGGACAACGTGGCGTTAAATTATCTGGTGGGCAAAAGCAAAGATTATCTATTGCAAGAGTATTTTTGAAAAATCCACCTATACTTATTTTTGATGAAGCAACATCGGCACTTGATAATGAAAGTGAAAGAGTAGTTCAGGAATCACTTGAAACACTTGCTAAGAATAGAACAACATTTGTAATTGCACATAGATTATCAACTATTAGAAATGCAGAAAAGATAATAGTACTTACTGAGAATGGAATAGAAGAAGAAGGAAAACATGGTGAATTGATAGAGAAAAAAGGCATTTATTATCAGTTGTACAATATGTAGATAGTCAATTATTAACCTCTTATTAATAGCACTTTGTGCATGCTCTCACTCCACAAAGTGCTATTAAAGAGAGTTTAGCAATTACACAATTACATATACAAAAATGGAGGTTTTTATGAAGAAGAGAATTGGTAAAAAGAATATAAAACAGTTAGTTGGAAAAGTATTAGTTATAGCACTTGCGCTTGGATTAATGGGATGCTCGGATAAAAAGGATTCAAAGAAGGAAACAAATGTGCCGGAAACTCCTATAGTCAATGAAATGCCTAATGATTTTCCAGGCGGAAATCCAAATCTTCCGGGTGGAAACCCTAATAATCAGGGAACAACTGCTACCATAAATTATAGTAGTCTTGATGGTTCTGCTATGTTTAAAGATAGAGATTTGGAAAGTGAATACAGTAGAGATGGTGCAGTTAATATTACTTTGAAAGAAAATGATATTAGTACAAGTTCAGACGTTGTTGCCATTTCTGATAATAAAGTTATTATAAGTGCTGAAGGAACATACATTGTTAAAGGTGATTTGAACGATGGACAGATTGTAGTTGAAGCAGATAAGACTGCTAAGATTAGAATTGTTTTTGAAGGAGTAAATATTAGTAATTCCGGAACTTCGCCACTGTTTATTAAACAGGCAGATAAAGTGTTTTTAACGATTGCAGAGGGGACTGATAATTCCCTTATAACAAAAGGCGAGTTTATAGAAACTGAAGATGGAATTGACGCGACATTGTTTTCTAAAGAGGACCTTACAATTAATGGAAGTGGAAGTTTGAAAATTGAATGTGAAAGTGGTATGGGAATAGCTTCAAAAGACGATTTGGTAATTGTAGAAAGTAATGTTCAGATAAATGCAGGTTCACATGGACTTGATTCAAATGACAGTATCAGATTAAAGGATTGTAATTTGAATATTAAGTCAGGAAAAGATGGTTTACATTCGGAAAATAATGATGATACGTCTCTTGGATATATTTATATAGCAAGTGGTGATATAAATATTAATGCGGAAGATGACGGAATTACAGCATTATCTAATCTTGTTATAGATGGAGGAAATATAAATATTGAAAGAAGTAATGAAGGCTTAGAGGGGGCAATTGTAGAAATTAATGGTGGAACAGTAAATTTAAAAGCGGATGATGATGGAATAAATGCTACTTCACCTGATACTGATGAGGAAGATTTTTTTGGCGGCAGAGAAGATATGATGGGAGATTCAAGTCTCTATATAAGAATTAGTGGTGGTGTTACACATATAAATGCAGGTGGAGATGGAATTGATTCAAATGGAAATATATTTGTTACAGGTGGAGAAACATATGTAGCAGGACCTGAGAATAATGGAAATGGAGCGCTTGATTATGCTATGGAAGCACACATAACAGGAGGAATATTCGTTGCAACCGGCGCTAGTGGAATGGCACAGAATTTTACTTATGCCGAAAATCAAGGAGCAATATTAGTAAACATTCAGGCAATGACAAATGAAAAAACGGTATTAAAAGATAGTGAAGGAAATGATGTGTTGGTATTCGAACCTGACAAATCATATAATTCGGCACTTATAAGCTGTCCGGAAATTGTGGATGGAAAGTCATATAAAGTTGATATAGGTGGAAATGAAACTGAAGTTACTATGAGTGGACTTATATATGGAAATTCAGGAATGGGCGGTATGCATGGTGGAATGCCGGGAGGCAGACCGGGAGGAAGACCTGATGGAATGGGACCGGATATGATGAGATAGATTTTAGGGAGAAACAAGATGTAATGATAAAATGCTTGAAAATATATTAATAGTATGTGAATAAAGCTGAAATATAGGCATTTTTCATTGACGAAGTTCTATCAAAAAAGTATAATAGTAATAATATGCAACTATATATTTTAAAATGAAGATGCTTAAAAAGGAATGATAAGATATGAAAAAAATAAAAAAGATTGTCTTAGTGTTTCTTTTGATATTAGCATTGATAATACAATACTTTCATATTGCAGATGTGTTCAGGGTGTCTGGTTCGGGTACGAAACAACTGGCTATTGGTGATTATTTGTATTTGAATCCTACATGGAGTAGCGATACTTGGAATCAATCTAGTCCGGATATATTTTTTCGCTATGACTATGATGGAACAACGAATTGGAAATATTTACTAATGGAAAAGTGTACAGATAATAATGATAATGTATTGTTTAGGATAAAAATTCCTAATGACTTAAAAGGGAATTTCCAGTTTATTCGAGCAGCTAAAGGTGTAATTTCAAATGGATATGCAGGAGCATGGAATAGTAATTATTGGAATCAAACATATGCTTTGAGTTTATCTGCTGCACAAGCGAATAGTTCAAATACATATAAATTAACTGGTTGGATGAATGATAATGAGAAACATTCTTCAGGTGAATGGGCAACAGGAGATGATGCTTGGACTATATTGAACCATGCTGGAGAAACATTATATTTTTATAACACTGATTATAAAAGTACACTTATTACTGAAGTGAAAGCATTATTTTATGAGTCGGAAACATCTGCAGCAAATCAGGTTCAGATGAGTTTGGTATCAGATAACCTTTGGTCAGTAACTATTCCGGAAGGATATGATTATAATATGGTATCCTTCTATAATGCAAATAGTGAATTGTTAGCTGATGTTGAAATCATGAATGGTGATTTTGACCCGGGTGGAGATAACACTTACTATTACAACAGAACTATTATGGAGAATGGCAACACAATAAGCAGTTTTGGAGAAAAAATAACTCAAACTACAAGTATTGATGGAAAAAAACTTTACTTTAATCGTTTTAGTTTTATGGTAGATATAGGAACGGCACCTACCATACAGATAGGAAATGGAGATGTCATTACTTTAAGTAAAGATAGTTCGGATAGTACGGTTTATAGTTATACCATACCTTCAGGTATAGGAGCTACCAGCCAAACAGTTATTACCGTAAATTATAATGGCAATACGTATAATTTCTTTTGGACTGATCTTACATATAATTGTGTAAATCCGGTAGATAATATTGCAAGTGCTTCGCAGACCTATACTTCGGTGCAAAGTGGAATGAGAGCGGTGTATTTCGATGCTACATTATCAAAACTTCCATATTCAGATGCAGGAGATTATGGAATTCCTAAGAAGTCGGGAACGATAAGGTATTATGCATATGATGGTTCAAGTAATGATTCAGAAGGCAATATGGAAAAGGTACCGGAATTTACCATAGATGGTAACACTTATTCAGATGTATATGTGGCATATGTACCACAAGCTTGTACAAAGATTGCGTTTTCCAATTTTGATATGTCAAGTGCAACGAATTACGGTGGGCATGGTGAATCTACTGAACAGGTGGATATTCCGACAGATATTTCCAGTCCATGTTTTTATGCTGATACAAGTGATACTTATATATATGATGGTGGAACAAGGAAAGGATACTGGGCAGGAATAGGAGAGATAAGAAATCCTGAAACAGAAGCAACGATAAAAGGAAATGAAGTGGTAAATATTCTTGAGGCAACGCAAACAAGAGATTTAGATACGTTGTATTTAAATACTACTTTTTATGATTATTATACAGATTATGAATTAAATGGCAATAACAGAGATGATTACAATTTTAGTGGTCTTAGTCATAGACTTTATCAGCCATTTAGGCAGTTTAATCAGGCTTTAAGTTCTTATTATAGTAGTTTTAGGGCACAAGCCCCTTTATATTGGGGTAATTTCCAAAATTATACAGGCGAAAATAGTTATCATTTTAATGAAATAAGTGGAGATTTGAATTTATATGGAAGTGATAATCCAAATGAATTTTTTTATATGAACAACTCGGGATGGGGGCGTAATGGAGATGCACTTTCAATATTTACAGCAGCAACCCAAGGACTTGTAAGTGACACTCTTGTAAATGGAAATCTTATGATAGAGTGTGGAAACTCAGGAACTGTAAATGCACCATATTTTGATGATGATTTCATACAGGGAGAAAATTCAAAAAATACAATACTTGGAAAAGTATATGAAAATGTATCATTTCCATTTAAGAAAAAAGCAATTTCAAGTAAAAGTGCTTCAGGAGTATCAGGTACGGTAGAGTATTGGTACTTTGACAGTAAGGAGACAGATAATAATTTAAGATTAAAAAAAGATAGTACAACCGGAAGTTATTTCTTAAATCCATCTTCAGACCAGGTGCATGGTACGGTAACCAGTCAAGGAAATGCGGTATCAACTTCAGATGTGAATTTTTTTCCGTTTAATGGTAGTGGTCAGAATGCGAATGCGGGTAAATTAAATTATGGTTTTGGTACAAGATTTGATTTGAATTTCAGATTAACAGAAAATGGAACTGTAGTTAATTCTGATAGTAATGAAGTGCCTATAGAGTTTAACTTTTCGGGTGATGATGATATTTGGATATTTATAGATGGTAAACTTGCTCTTGACCTAGGTGGTGACCATGGTGCTGCAACCGGATATTTGAATTTTGAAGATAAAACATGGCATGTTGAATATGTAAAAAATAGTAATTCTTCAGGAACCACAGAAAAAGATAAAGCAATAGGTAACTTTTCATTGGAAGGGAGTAATACTGATGAGCATACTTTAACATTATTTTATATGGAACGTGGTTTATGGGAATCTAATATGTATATGAGTTTTAATTTCCCAGATGCAAACTATTTTGAAGTAGAGAAACAGATTGATGAATCTAATGTAAATCAGGAATTGTTTAGTGGTTTATTTGATAATTACAGTTTTGAATTTGACATAAGAAATTTGGCAACACATTTTGGGACAAAAGAAGTAACTTCGTCTGATGAGATTCTTACAGGATTTATTACTCCACAATATCAGATACCGGATTACGGTTCTGCGACTTCGGGACAATTAGAATATCCGGAAGGTGCAAAATATAAGATTGATAAAAACGATGGAACAAGTGAAAATGGTACGATTGATGAAACCGGAAAATTTAATTTATACAACCATGATAATATTTTGTTTGTTGACCAATTCAGGCGAGGTAGTTATATATCTGTCAGAGAAAAAACAGATGAATTATTTACTACAAGTTATACAATGTACGAAGATGGAGAGGCAGTAACTTATATGAGTGATGGTGATACTGTCAATCTGGGAGCAGGGGGTGTAGCTACATCTCTTGCAGGTGTTACAGGTCCGAATGTGGATGATGGACGAATTGAAGTATATCAGACAGGAACAGTTGATGGTGTGGTAGTATCAAATAGCGGATATACTTCTACAGCAAAACCTAATGATAATACTATAGTTTTCAGGTCATATTTATCACCGGACAGCGAAACAATAAATACGAGATTAAAAGTAATATATACAAACAAAGTAAAGACAGGTTCGATAAGGATTACAAAAGATAGAGCTTATGACACAGACGTATTAAATGGAGATTATACGTTTACAATTACGTTTGAAGACGTAGGTGGTCAAAATCTTGAAGGTGATTCGATTATACAAAAAACTGTTGTCTTGAAGTATGGAGAAACTGTTGAGATTGCAGGTATACCAATAAATACAAAGTATACTATAACAGAAGTTGTTTCTGATGAATCAAAGCTATGCGAAGTAGTTGAAAGTACAGACAAGAGCTTTGAATATGATATTGGAACAGGTTTAACATCAGGAATGATAAATGAAGATGGAGAGGTATTTGATTTTATATTTAAAAATACATTAAAGCCGCTTAAAAATGTCATTGTTATTAAAAGATGGCAGGATACCATTGGAAATTCATTAACTAATAATTTACCGGAATCTGTTACAGTACAACTTCAAAGACGACAAGGTGATAATGAATTTGTGAAAGTAGATGAAGCACAAGATGTTATATTATCGGCTTCAAATGGATGGACTTATACATTTGCTAATTTGGATAAATATGTAGATTATACAGTAAATCCACTTGTAGAATGGGAGTATAGAGTTGTTGAAATAAAGGATGATGTCGTAATAGAAAATGACGGATTATCAGGTGATTATAAAGTTACATATAATCAGACTGATACAGAAGGTGCATTGATTCAGACAATTATCAATACTTATATTCCAAGGACGATTATAAAGGTCGTTAAATCGGATGCAACTAATCCTGATTTGAAACTTGAAGGTGTTGAGTTTAAACTGGAAAAGTTGAATGATGATGATACCGTAGATACTACATTTACTGAGATTATACAGGCTACGGATGTGTTAGGTGTAACAGAATTTATTAATCTTAAAGAAGGAAGGTATAGACTTACAGAGACTAATACTAATGAGGAATATATTCTGTTAAAAGAACCTATTACGATAGTAATTAACAGAACCGGTGGAGATTCAACTATTAATGGAGAGGTTTGCACAGTTGACGATGATTCAATTACAGTCAATGTTGCAAATAGCAAAAAATTCGTATTCCCTGCGACAGGCGGATATGGAAGTACAATTTATTTTATGGCAGGCTTTATCCTTATATGGATGGCAGGCTTTACATATAAAATTTTGAGATTAAGGAGAAAAAAGCTATGAAGAAAAAGAATAATTTTAAAAGATTTATAGCCGGATTAGTGTCATCAGCGATGGTGATGGCATCATTTGTATTTCCGGTAACAAATGCGAAGGCGGATGATACTATTAATACAAGTACGGGTGTGTCGTTGACAATACATAAGTATGAGTATACATCACCGGGAGGAGTTGAAACATCAGGTACAGGTTCAGCTTCAGATAGTGTTCCGGTTGGTGCAACAGGTTTAAATGGTGTGGAATTTACTGTTTATAAAATTGCAGATATTGAACAAGGTGTAGTAGATGGAAAAAATGTGATTAGATATAAGACATTATCAGATTTGGTTACTGCGGGTGCTTCTGATTATATTGATGGTGGAATGTCAGAAACAGCGATAAAAACAGCATTTATGGACAATGCAAGTGTTAATACAGCATTAAATGCAAGAGCTGATGGAACAAATAAAGTAAAAAAAGAAACAGAAACAGTTGGTGGTAAGGATGGTATAGCAGAATTTACGAACTCTGATTTAGATGGACAGGGATTATATCTTGTAGTTGAGACTAAAAAACCTGCGAAGGTTACACAGGCTATGGCGCCTTTCCTTGTATCATTACCAACAACTTTAGATAATGCAGGAGATTCAGAGTGGTTATATAATGTACATGCATTTCCAAAAAACTCTACAAAGACAAGTGCTATTACAATTAAGAAACAGGAAAAAGTAGCGGATTTAACTGATCCTGTAGCTATTGCTAATGCAAGTTTTTATTTACAAATGAAGGTTGGTTCTACATGGGTAACTCAGACTAAAAATGCAAACAATGTAGCAATTGGAGTAGATGGATTAATAACTTTAACAAATGTAGCAGGTTATGAAGTATCAGATTTGGCACCGGGTGAGTACCGTTTTGTCGAGGCTTCGGCGCCGGATGATACTATAATTGAAAGTGATATTTCACATACATTTACAATTGATACAGATGGAGTTGTATGGATTGGTGGTGTTGAAAACGCTACTTTAACAGTTGTTAATGATAAACCAAGTATTACAAAGAAGGTACTTAAAAAAGGTGGAGATATAGCTGTTGATAAAGATTGGGTAGATTATGCTGATTATAGTACAGGAGAAGATGTTACTTACAAAGTATCAGTAAGTATTCCTGATAGTATAAAAAAATTAAGCACATATTATATTGTAGATAAGTTTGATAGCGGGTTGTTTACAATTATTCCTTCAAGCTTTAGTTATGTTTTCTATACAGGTGCAGGTGTAACAAAAACACCAACCGGTGCAATGACATCCCTTACAAATACGCCTGCTGTTGATCCTACAGGATGGACATTGGAATTGATTGATGATAAAACTGAATTATCAGATAATAATATTACAGCAATTGATATTATATTTAAAGGTACATTGAGTAATACTGCAGTAACAGCGGGTAATGGTAATGTTAATACAGCAACTTTAGAATTTACAAATCAGGTTTTTGCAAATCCGGCAACGGATCCTGATAATCCTGTTGATCCCGACCCAACTGTTTCAGAAGAGACAACAACAATTATGGATAAAGCAGCAGTATATACTTTTGAGTTGAATTTAAATAAAACTTTCCAAGGTAATCCTGGTGGTAAGGAAGCTAAGTTTGATTTATATAAATATGATACTACATCAGGTACAACAATTAAAGTTAATGGCTCAGATGTAAAGGTTACAAAGATAAATATTAATGCATTTGAAGTAACAGAAGGAACAACATTTGTATGGAATACTTCGGCAAGTGGTGAAGCTGATTTAGGTCTTTCAAATGGAACATATTATTTGGTTGAAACAGATACTGATGAAGGATATAATTTATTAAAAGAGCCTGTAGAGGTAAATATCTTAAAATATTATACAAAAACTTTTGAAACTATTACTACAGTTACAAAGTATGATGCCGGTGGAAATATTATTGGAACACCTGTAACAACAACTACAGGAACTGAGTCATCAAAATTTTATTCTAATTCAGAAAAAACTGCAGAAATTACAGGTGATGCTGTGAAAACAATTGTTAATATTGAAAATAAAAAAGGTTTTGTTTTCCCTACAACCGGTGGTAGAGGTACAATTATCTTCACAATCACAGGTTTAACATTAATGATAGTAGCAGTATGTATTTTTTTTACATCAAGAAAAAGAAAAACTAACTAATAAATAAAATGATTATTTTGAAATGCAGGTTGAGTAATCAATCTGCATTTTCAAAATAGAAATTTTTTGCATAATGTACAGAAAACAATTATAATAAAGAACAGATTGTTGTCTGTAGATTATACAATTTGTCTGATTTTATGTAATTACTAAATGGTTGTATAATAATATTTTTACAAATACTTAATACAAATTTTTAAGAAAGGCAATTTTACTATGCGTAAAGCAGTAACTATATTTTCCATAATTTTATTTTTATCAGGTTTAGCACTTATGTTATATCCTTTTATCAGTGACCAAGTTAACAAAAGAAATGCAACTCAGGTTATTGATGATTTTGATAAAGAAATAGAAAATATGGATAAAGAAGAGATAGATGTAATAAAAGAAGCAGCTAAAAAATATAATGAACAGTTAAGTTCTGCTGTATCGGCAGATGAGCTTAAAGATTCTGTAAGCTATAAGGATATATATGGAGAAAATCAGGTTATTGGTTACATTGTTATTCCTAAGATCAATGTTAATCTTCCTATATATAGTGGAACAGATGAAAAGGTGCTGAAAAAAGGTGTTGGTCATATGACACAGACATCTTATCCGCTTGGTGGAGTTAGTACTCATTGTGCACTTACAGGACATAGAGGACTTCCAAGTGCAACGTTATTTACTGATTTGGATGAACTTGAGTTGGGAGATGAATTCTATCTTCATGTAATGGACGAGATACTTGCTTACAGAGTAGATAAGATAGATGTTGTTGAGCCTACCGAAGGAGATGGATTGCAGATTGTAGAAGGTCAGGATTATTGTACATTAGTAACCTGTACACCTTATGCAATTAATTCTCATAGATTGTTAGTAAGAGGAACAAGAACAGAATATATTGGAGAGCAGAAGCAGACAGTGAATAACCAACTGCAGTCAGGTTCGTTTACAAAGAGAGTTGTTGATGTGTGGCCATGGCTCTTAGTAGTATTTTCGATAATGGCGATTTGTGAAGGAACATTATTTATTTTAATTATCAGAAGAAAACGTAGGGACAAATTAGAAGAATAAATTAGAAATTCAGGTAATTGCGAAATTATTATAATAAAACTTTGTGCACAAAGCATTATTAATTAGAGTTTCGTAAACAACAAGATAAGAATAAAATAGGAGGAAGATATCGTGAATTCAGGAGAAAAAGCTTTAAAAGTTATAGAAGAAGTTGAAAAAGTAATACTTGGTAAAGATGATTGTGTAAAAAAAGTAATGGCAGCGATTTTAGCAGGTGGACATGTACTTATAGAAGATATACCGGGAGTTGGAAAGACAAGCATGGCATTAGCATTTGCAAAGGCTATGGGTGTTATTCAGAATCGTGTGCAGTTTACACCTGACGTACTTCCAACTGATATTGTTGGATTTTCAATGTACAGAAAAGAATTAGACAGATTTGAATATCAGCCGGGGGCAGTTATGTGTAATTTGTTCCTTGCGGATGAGATTAACAGAACTTCGCCAAAGACACAGTCGGCTCTTTTGGAGGTTATGGAGGAAGAAACTGTAACTGTAGATGGTATAACAAGAGAGGTTCCAAAGCCTTTCCATGTAATCGCAACAGAGAACCCGATTGGTTCAGTAGGAACACAGATGCTTCCGGAATCACAGCTTGACCGATTTTTAATATGTATTTATATTGGATATCCGAATAAAGAAGATGAATTACAGATTCTTATGACTCGTGACAATAATAATCCAATGGCTTATATAAAATCTGTAATTAATGCAAATGAGTTACAGAAAATGCAGGATGAAGTTAATAAGGTATTTATACATGAAGTAGTGTACAGATACATTATAGATTTGGTAAGTGCAACTCGTGAAAATGATATGGTTGAGCTTGGGATAAGTCCTCGTGGTTCTTTGGCACTTGCTAAGATGTCAAAGGCAATTGCATACCTTAGTGGAAGAAATTATGTGTTACCAAATGATGTGGAAGAAATATTTCCTGATGTTGCAATGCATAGAATACGTCTTGCTTCAAAAGGTAAATTAAATAATCTTACAGCAGTAGATGTGATTAATGAAGTGTTAAAAAGCGTCAAGAAACCAACTCCTGCTCATCAGTAAAAACGGAGTTTAGTGCAATAAATTTAACTATCTGAAATTAATTTTATACGATTAATATAAAGCGAAGACTGATGTAAAACAATCATGTTACAGTGGAGAATTATAATACATGAAAAATAGAATTTTATATGGATTGATAATAATAATAACATTTTTAATGTGTATTTTTTTTGATTCGTATGCAATGAAATTTTTATTAGCATACGAACTGATTTTAATTCCTGTAGATTTGTTTTTTTTGTTATGCCATAGGGAAAAGATAAAAGCAGGAATAAAAATTCCATATTATCATGCTGAAAAAAATAAGGATTTTGAAATACATGTTCATCTTAGGAATAATTCAGTATTTCCATTACCTTTTATTAGGATTCAATTAGAATATACAAATGAATTTTCGGGAAAGAAGACAATTGTAGAAGAAAATGTAATGCTTGACGGAAAAAGAGAATCAACTCTAAAACTTTTTATTAGCTCGTGTAGTTGTGGAAAATTCACAGTAAATATAATGCAGATTAGAATAATGGATTATTTAAGATTATTTGATGTGAAAGTAAAATCTGAAAAGTCTGCAGATGAATTTTTAGTATTACCAACAATCAGACAAATTAATGTTAATGGTGCAAGTTTTAATAAAAACAAGCATGAATGGGAGAAGTACTCGCATACAAGCAGTGGAGAAGATACTTCAGAAGTGTTTGACGTTCATTCATTCAGGGATGGTGATACAATTCAGAAAATACATTGGAAATTATCTGCAAAGGCTAATGAATATCTTGTTAAAGAATTCAGTATGCCGATTGAAAAAATGATTATTTTGTTTGTGGATATGTATGTAGAAGAGGGAAAAGAATATACGCAGGAGAAATATGATAACTTCTTAGAGGTACTATCATCTCTTTCATGGTCAATGACGAATGGGCATATACATCATTCCGTTATATGGTATGATTCTAAAGATGGGTGTATGAATATGGCACCTATTGAGAATGAAAAAGATGTATATACAATGCTTGAAAATATTTGTAATAACAAGTTTTATGATGAAGATATTGATATAGCTAATCTCTATAATCATCAATATGGCCAGCCTGCTATGGGAAGCAGTCTTATGTTACAGTCAAATGGTAATCTTCTAAAAGATGGCAGACAGATAAAATCTTTTGATTATGAAGATTTAGAAAAGGAATTAGTGGAATGGGAACTGGAAATCTAAAAAATAAAGAAATTACAGTTGTAAAAAGATATATAGAGCAAAAAGAGGATGGTATCCATACAAAAGAAATATGGAAAACACCAATATTTTATACAGAAATTATTGCAATTTTTTTGACTATTTATTCTATCTGTAATATCTTTACAACGGCATTTGCTATAGCATTTAATAATAGCATTTTATATATAGCTATATTGTTTTATTCAATATGGTTTGTTTTTTATTTTCAAAATGATTTTCTTGTGAAAAAACGATGGATGTTTTTTGCAGTGATATGGTTTTCGTTCATTGGAATTTTAATATTTTTATGGAATCCGCTTGTGGGTGGAGGAGCAGAACTTGTTAATCAGGTAATAAATAGGATTAATAGGACTTATAATGGTCAGATTGGGTATATTGAAACAAAAAGAGGAAGTATAACTTTTGCTTTGTGCATAATATTGTTTGTCATTACTTGGTTTATTACCAAAGGCATAGTTGAAAGAAGAGACAGTTATCATCTTCTGTTTGTAGGTTTTCCTATTTTAGTATGTTCCTTGCTAAGTGGAGGTACTATAAATGTTGAAACTATGTTTATATTATTTTTATGTATTCAACTTATTTTGGTAATTACAGCACTCAGAAAAAGAAGTGCATTTTGGGGTGGTAAAGGAACTACGCAGTATTTAATAAATAGAATTATTGACGGGAAAATCAGGTTTAAAATGTTATTAATAATGGGGAGTTTAGTGATTGTATTGTCTTGTGTATCGTTTTATTTCCTGGGAAGGCAGATAGAAGAGCCTATTAACCGGATTTCTGATAATACAGTAACTATTAAGGCAAAAGGACTACGATTTTTACAAGATATTCTTCCTAAAATATCAGGAGGAAAGCTGAGCTTTTCGATTGATGGAGTTGGTGGTGGTATATCAGGTGGTGTGCTGGGTGAGTTAGAGGGTACTTATTATGGTAAACAGGAAACTTTAAAGATTACATGTACTAAGCTACCGACTGAAACTATGTATCTTAAAGGATTTGTTGGTACTACTTATGAAGGTAACAGATGGAAAGAACGAGATGGTGAAAGATTTCTTGATGTAGTAAGTAATTGGGAAATTGAAGAAAAGCCTGAGTTGTATATTCAAAATCTTCCATTTTTAAGAATGATGTATGCTATGAATAGCGAAGTTATGGAGGGCGAAAAGTATGAGCTTGCCTATCTTACGATAGAATATATGGGTGAGAATAGAAATTATACATATCTTCCGTATAATACTTATCTTGATGAATATTATAATATTGGGACAGGTGATGGTTCTGTAAACCCACAAACACATTATGATAATATTTTTCCGCTTTTTGAAAAGGCACAGTTTGAAGATATTATGGAAGAGTGGAATAAGAAAGATGATTTGCATGGTGTACTTGATGATGTTGAAATTTCATATAAATATTACGTTATAGGACAAGATACACAGACTGGCAGTGTTGATTTTAGCGAGCTTGAAAAGTTGTGTGTAGATAAGAAAAAAGAGTGGGATGATAAGTTTAAGTCAGGAATGACTGATGAACAGATTGATGATTTGACAAAGGAAAAATATGAGGATATAAAGAATTTTGTCAGAAGAACTTTACTTGAACGTTGCAAGTTTGAAGATAAGGCTACGAAAATTCCTGAGGGAAAAGATTTTATTAATTATTTTATGTTTGAAAGAAAAAAAGGTGATTCAACGGCATTTGCATCAACAGCAGTTATGATGTTCAGAATGTGTGGAATACCGGCAAGATATGTTGAAGGGTATGTTGTTCCGACCAATATATTTACAAATACATCTGAGGGAAAATATACAGCAGTACTTCAAGATGATAATGCTCATGCATGGGCTGAAATATATGTTCCGGGAATGGGATATACCTATGTTGAAACTACACCGGGATTTGATGGGACGTTAACTAATCTTGAGATGCCTAAGGAAGATGAGAAAGAATCCGAAAATGTTGAAGAAAATGAAGAAGAGCAAGATAAAGAAGTAACTAAAGAAAAAAAAGGATTTCTTGAGGAAATGTTAACAGAGTTATCAAAAGGAATATCTGAAAGACTGGTGCAGATAATAGTGATTTCTTTGATGCTACTTTGTTTTGTGATTTTTAGATATATTTGGCTATTTAGGAATAGAAGAGGATTAATTAAAGGATATTCAGAAAAAGAAAAAATAAAGATTATTTTTTATAATTTTTATGAGCTTTTGGTGTTTGCAGGATTTGATAAAGATATAGATGTTACAACAAAAGAATTTGTAGATAAAGTTGCTAATAATTATATGAAAGCTGATAATTGTTTTGAATCAGAAATGACATCAGTGATGAAATATATGCAATTAGTATTAAATGCTCATTATGGTTTTGAAAATGCTACTAAAACAGATGTGGATTATTCAAGAGAAATGTATGAAAAGTTGTCTCTAAATGTATATGGACAAGTATCAATATGGAAAAAATGTATATTTAAATTCTGGAAGGCATATTAAACTGGGTATTAAATATTTTTAGAAAGGATTTATAACTATGCAGGAAAAAAGTAATAAGAAAAATACGTTTATAAAAGTATTTGCTGTAGCTTTGTTTTTATGTGGTGTAGCTTTTTTTATGTATCCTTATGCTACAAGGTGGTATGCAGGATATAGAAGTGATAAAGTTATGGATTCTTTTGAAAAAGATTTAAAAGAAATGAAAGATTTACTTATAAATAATGAGCTCAAAGGTCAAATTATAGAAGATAGCAATTTGCAAGATAAAAATGATGAAAACGAAATCATAGCGGGTGAAGATTTAGAAAAAGAAAACTTGAATTCAGATGATTTAAAGAAACTTAATGATTTGAAAAGATTATATAAAGATATGTTACAATATAATGAACGATTATATAAAGATGGGCAGAAAGATTTGAAAGACCCATTTTCTTATGAAGTTCACAGTATTGATTTGACAGAGTATGGATTTAAAAATAATGTAGTAGGAATTATCAGTATTCCTAAGATTGATGTTAGTATGCCAATGTATTTGGGGGCGAATAAGAGTAATATGACAAAAGGTGCAGTTACTTTAGGAGAAACCTCTATGCCAACCGGTGGTAAAAATACTAACTGTGTGATAGCGGCTCATAGAGGATATAAAGGAATAAAGATGTTTAGGGATATTGAGGAGTTGTCAATTGGAGATAGGATAAAAATAACAACAGCATGGGAAGAACTTGAATATGAAGTTACAGAAATAGATATAGTTGAGAAAGATGATATTGATAAGGTGTTTATAAGAACTGGAGAAGATATGATAACTTTACTTACCTGTCATCCTTATACTAAGAATACACATAGATATCTTGTTTTTGCTAAGAGAGTTAAAGGGGATATGGATGAAGGGAATGGTGATGTTGAAAATAATACTATTGAAGGGGAAGAAACAAATATTACAGATACAGAAAATAGTAATAAAAATATTGGGGATAACGAAAATAATAAAGATAATAGCGGTGAAAAGATAGAAAAGAGCTTTAGTTTGCAAATTTGGTTGGAAAAATATTTGCCAATTATTGGTATTGGTGTTATTGTAATTTTAATTATAACAGGTGTAAAATGTAACTATTTAAAAAGATAAAAATATAAATAAAAAAATACTTTACAAAATCAAGAAGATGGAGTATTATATGTGTAAATAATTAAATTAATAGGGCACTTTTGATATTAACATAAATTTATATGTATTATGATTGAATGGTATTTTATGCATAAGTTTTATTTGTGTAATCGAATTATTTTGTAGGTTTACAAATTAAGACAAATGCATATAATATAAATTAAGAAATCAATTTGATTTCTCCTTTCGCAATGTAGGACAAAAAACATTGCATTTTGTTTCAAAATTGTTTAACAATGTACAACAAAGAACATTGTATTATGACACAAGTTCCTTTCACAATGTAGGACAAAAAACATTGTAAGCCCTATATTTTTATATGGGGCTATTTTAGTTGCAAAAGTTTAATGAGGAGAGATAATGAAAGAACATGGGATGTAATACGAATGAGAAGTCTATATTTTTTATTAGCGATGTAGTTCCAATTATAGAAAAGTATATTGATAGAGAATATAAGAATAAAAGTAAGTAGATACATATTGTAAAGAATAAGGTGTTGTTATCAGAATTAGAATATAAATTAAGTAGAATATTGGAATTGGAAAATAGAAAACCTAATTATTTTAGGCAACATATTACAGATGTTAAGAATTGTTTATTAGGAGAACTAAGAAAATAATAGTAGGATTGTCAAAATCTCCCCCTTGCAATTATCTTCATTAAACTATATAATGGTTGCTAATGATGTTTTAATGTTCTGCTAATGTTAAAGAAAATAATGAGAGGAAATGTATTGAGATGAAGAGAGTACTATTAATTGGTAGTCCTGATTTAGGAATTGCATTTTTTAAAACAAGAACTTATACAGATGATATTAAGACTTATGTAATTTCGAATAGAGAAGTTCAGATTCGAATGAATGATAACATAGTTAAAATAGAAGCTGCTAACAAGATTATTAAGGAGTTTAGTAAAGAAGAAATAGATATTATTGGTTATAATGAGCCGAAGATATTTATGTTTACTTATGACAATGAAGATTTATTGTTAAAGATTTTAAGTGATGGTGAGATGAATAAAGGCTTATTTATAGATGATTTTGGAACTTTGATAAAGTTGGAAGATTTTATTGGAAAATTAAATAAATAAAAATTTACTAAAAAATAGTATAATAAAATATGGCAAATTGGAATACACACATTGGAATTTCGATTTGCCTTTTTAAGTTTACATATATTGAGGTTGTTTATGAGAGAAAGTAGTACTATAAAATATACTATGTGTGGATTATTTGTAGCTTTTATCTCTATTTGTTCACAAATAGCTATACATATCGGACCGGTTCCGGTTAGTATGTCATTACTCGCAATATTTATGGCGGGATTGATTCTCGGAATGAAGTATGGAACACTTTCGGTAATAGTATATATTTTACTTGGAATTACAGGGATACCTGTTTTTGCAGGTGCAAAGGGAGGATTTGCAGTAATATTAGGTCCAACGGGTGGTTTTCTGATAGGTTATATATTATGTATCTTTATTGTTGGATTTGTGGTAGAAAGATTTAATAATAAAAAGATATATATTGTGATAGGTATGGTAATTTCAGTTGTTGTATGTTACATACCGGGCGTATTATGGTATTGTTTTATAACAGGGAATACATTTGAAATGTCATTAAAATTATGTGTAATTCCGTTTATACCGGGAGATGTCATTAAGATTATTATAAGTCTGGCTTTATATTCTAAGATAAGTAAAAGACTTAATAGTATTATAAAAGCATAAATAAATATTGTTAAATACATTAAATTCTGCTATATTTATTTAGAAACTTTGAGTTACTGGGAAATTATTTAATATGAACAAAGTAATATTAAATAAAAATATTAATGAAAGGAATATTATTATGGCAACTATTCAGGAAAAAGCAAGAATGATAAAGCTTGACAGTTCTAAAATGGCTGCAACAAGTATAGAAGATAGAAATAATGCTTTAAAAGCTATAGTTCAGGCTTTATTAGATAACAAAGACAGAATTATAAAGGCTAATGAAGAAGATATTGATAAAGCAAAGGCAGACGGATTACAGGAAGCTGTTGTAAAAAGACTTAAGTTTGCTGATGAAAAAATAGATGGAGTAATTGAAGGTATAAAAGACCTTATTAATTTACCTGACCCATTGCAAAAGGTTCAGATGAAAAGGGAATTGGATTCGGATTTATTAATGATTAGGGAAACTTGTCCTATTGGAGTAATTGGAGTTATATTTGAATCAAGACCCGATGCGTTGGTTCAGATTGCCACACTTTGTTTAAAAAGTGGAAATTGTCCAATTCTTAAAGGCGGAAGCGAAGCTCTTAATACCAATAGAGAAGTTTTTGGAATTATATATGAAGCGGCAGTAAAAGCAGGTATGCCGGAAAATTGTATGATGCAGATTGAAGCAAGAGAGGATATAAACAGTCTTTTAGAGTGTCACGAATCTGTAGATTTATTAATTCCAAGAGGTTCAAATGCATTTGTACAGTATATTATGAGTAATACAAAGATACCGGTAATGGGACATGCAGATGGAATTTGTCACATATATGCAGATAAAGATATTGATATTGAAAAGGCTGTAAAAATAATAGTGGATTCAAAGACGCAGTATACAGCAGTTTGTAATGCAACAGAGACGCTTTTGGTGCACAAGGATATAGTTGATAAGCTTATGCCGGTATTAAATGAAGCATTAAAAGAAAAGATGGTTGAAGTAAGAGGAACAGAAGAGATAATGAAGATTGTTGATTGTGTTCCAGCCACAGAAGAAGATTTTTCTACAGAATATCTTGATTTGATTATTTCAATTAAGACTGTAGATGATATAGATGAAGCTATTTATCATATTAATAAATATGGCTCACATCATACAGACTGTATAATAACAGAGAATAAAGAAGAAGCATCAAAATTTATGCAGTATGTTGATTCGGCGGGAGTATATCACAACTGTTCAACAAGATTTGCTGATGGTTACAGATATGGATTTGGTGCAGAAGTTGGAATCAGTACAGGTAAGCTTCATGCAAGAGGACCGGTAGGTCTTGAGGGACTTTGTACTTACAAATATAAATTATTTGGAAATGGCAATATAGTTGATGATTATGCTTCAGGAAGAAAAAAATTTAATTTTAAAGATATAATGTAGAATTAGTTAATGAAAGGAAGATGTGTTATGAATGATTTTTTTGGAGATGACAACCAATTAGATAACTGGGAAAATGATGTTTATGCAGATAACAATCCATTTGGCGGTTATAATATGTCTGTTTCTTACGAAGATACCGAGGCAAAGATAGTTACCAGGTCATTTTTAGTTATGTTTGTTGCTTTGTTAATTACAGCTTTTACGGCAACAATTGTAACAACGGATATTTATAAAATGAAAGCTATTGCGGATAATTTTGGAATAATAGTAATAGCAGAAGTTTTGACTGTGATTTTGAGCTCTGCTTTTATTAAGAACAGAAATGTGATACTGAGTGCAGTAATGTTTAGTTTGTATGCTGTAATTAATGGTTTGACTATGTCGTTTATCTTTTTTGCATATGAATTAGGTTCCGTACAAAGTATATTCCTTGTTACAGCCATACTATTTGGAGTTATGTCAGTAATTGGAATGTTTGCAAGAGTTGATTTATCATCAGTTGGTGGTATTTGTACAATGGCTTTAGTTGGTTTATTGTTAGTATCATTTGCAAATGTACTTTTTATTCATGCTACAGGATTAGAATTGGTTATTGACTATTTGGTTGTATTGGTTTTTGTTGGTTTGACTGCTTATGATGCACAGAAATTAAGAGCAGTTGCATGCTCGGCAAGCGAGAGTGATGTTAATATTGTTTCGATTTTTTGGGGAATGCAGTTATATCTTGATTTTATTAACTTATTTATAAGGTTGTTATCAATATTTGGAAATAGGAGGGATTAGATAGAATTATTATGATACTTATATTGATTTCATATATTTTATTATTATTTGATCCTATGCCAAAGAATTTCTATTTTGATTTGCTTCCGGATTATTTTGGATATGTTTTTATAATAATTGGATATTATAGAATGACTAAGGTATTAAAAGAAAATAAAGAAGCAATTGGAAAGATAAAATATGCTGTGCTTGTATCGATAGTAATGTTTATTTTTTCATATGCTTTCTGCTTATTTGGAATGTTTGGAAAATTAAATAATCTTTCAAAAATTTCGGCACTTGCAATTGATATTGCTTCGGATGTTGGTGAGATTGTATTTATATATTTCTATATTAATATTTTGGAAAAAATTCAGGAAGATAAAACTTATTTCCAAATAAAAAGTATGAAAATTATTTTATTGATAATAACATTCTGTGACTTATGTATGTATATTTCGTGTACAAAACCGCTTACTTATAGCGTGTTTTTGGTGTTTGAGTTGATGGCTTCCATGATGTTTATGGCATATTTGTTATCATCTCATATAACCTACAGGAATGTTTTTATAAAGAAGAAAATTATAGTTTCTGCAAATAATAATAAAAATATTACAAAAAAAGCTACAGGATACTTTGGACAGAAAAAAGAAACTAATAATTTTAAAAATGTAAAAAATACGAAGAAAATAAAGAAAGGAAGATGAAAATGAAGAAAAAAAATCTTGTTAAGAAGAATTGTGCAAGATTTCTTGCATTAACAATGGCAACAGCTCTTTTGTTCACAGGTTGTGGTAAGACAGAGAAGAAAGAGGAACAAACAACAAAAGAAACTGAGAAACAGACCGAAGAGTCTACTGAGATTCAAATTGAGGGAGAAAAGGTTGAGGCTCAGATTCAGACTGAGCTTAATGTAATTGATGATAATTACAGAAATTATTATGAAATCTTTGTTGGTTCATTTTGTGACAGTGATGGAGATGGAATGGGAGACCTTCAGGGTGTTATAAGCAAGCTTGATTATATTAATGACGGTGACCCAACAACAGATACAGACCTTGGATGTAATGGTATTTGGTTTATGCCAATTTGTCCATCAGGTTCATATCATAAGTATGATGTACTTGATTATTGCAATATAGATAAAGCATATGGAACACTTGATGATTTTAAACAGCTTATTGCAGAATGCGATAAAAGAGGGATTAAAGTAGTAGTTGACCTTGTAATGAATCACTCAGCAGTTGGACATGAATGGTTTAAAACTGCAAGAAAATATCTTGAGGCTCTTCCTGAAGGACAGGAGCCAAATGTAGCAGAATGTAAATATGTAGATTATTATAATTTTGTAAAAGGCGAACAGGTTGGAAGCTATCACAGAGCAGGAACTTCTGATTACTACTATGAAGCAACATTCTCGGTAAGTATGCCGGAAATGAATCTTGAAAATCCTGAGGTAAGAAAAGAATTTGAACAGATTGCTAAATTCTGGCTCGATTTAGGTGTAGGCGGATTCAGATTAGACGCAGCAAAAGAGTTTTATTCAGGAAATACAGAAAGAAGTACGGCTGTACTTAAATGGTTTAACGATTATGTTAAGAGTGTTGACCCTGAGGCTTATATTGTTGCCGAAACATGGACTATGGACTATGACAGATATCTTGAAAGTGGTATTAACAGTGCATTTGACTTTAGTTACACACAGTTTGATGCTATTATTCCATCTGTAGCACATGGTAATTTACCTTCTTATGGTGGTTCATTCTTTGCAGATAGTTTAATAAGTACACAGGAATTATTAAGTGGTTATACAGAGTCTATGCCTGCAATATTTATTGGAAATCATGACATAGACAGAGTTGCTAATCTTTTAGCATTTACACCTGAAAAGATTAAATTTGCTCATGGACTTTTATGCCTTACTAATGGTTCACCATTTATTTACTATGGTGACGAGCTTGGAATGGGTGGTTCAGGTGCAGATGAGAATAAACGTTCACCAATGATTTGGTCTGATACAGATAAGACAGGAATGACTAACGGTCCTGTTAATATGGATGACAAATATGTTATTATGAAATTTGAATCTGTAGAAAAACAGCTAGAGGACGAAACATCTATTCTTAATTATGTAAAGGATGCAATTAAGCTTAGAAATATCTTCCCAGAAATCGCAAGAGGAACAATTGAAAAGATTACAGATGTTACTGACACGGATATTTGTGCAATTACAAAGACATATAATGATAGTAAGATAATAATTCTTGCAAATTCTAATAAAAAAGAATCAAAGGTTGTTGAATTGTCAAGAGCAAATTATGGATATACATGTATTCAGGGAATGTTAACAGTAGGTGAGGCTGAGCCTTATCAGGTAGAGGATTCAATTGTGCTTCCTCCAAATTCTATTGTAGTGCTTAAATAATCTTTGGATTTATTGGTTTTCTAAAAAGAGTTGTGTAATGCAACTCTTTTTTAGTTTATTAATATATTTTTTTGAAATATTGAAGAGATAAAATTTGACTAAAGAATACAGGGACTGAGAACAAAACTCAGTCCCTGTATAATAAAAATTTGTTGCATTATTCTTCTAACAAAAAGAATGCAAAATGTTTTGCTTCTTCTAAACGTCCTGCACAAGTAGGTACGCAGTATATTGGAGTTAAATCTCCTTCTAATACAGTGTTTCCGATTTTGAATTCATATTTTGTATTGTCCATTAAAATTCCCATTGGAGTCTTTTCACCGTTTTTTTTATTAATAACGTATATGACACGCGAATCTAATTCTTTTAATTCATCTTCCGAAAATATCTTTGTCAAATCCATAAGTGCATTTTTTGAAGCATACCCATTAAATGTATCAGGATGAACTAAAAAAGCATCAAACACACCCTCGTCAAAGTAACCGTCAATTCTTGTTGTATCAATAATATCATTCTTGAAAGTAGGAATAAAAATTCTGTTTTTATCAGCTGTTTCTTCATAATCAGGATGTTCATTTAAATAATCAGTAAAATCTTTAGGCATATCTGATTGTGTCATATGCTCTAGGGCAATTCCGTTTAAGAAACCGCAGTAAAAAATATTTTCTTCTGTATCACGACTGTTATTGATTAAGATAACACAGGTTACAAGAAGTGCAAGTACAACAATTGCAATAGTAATTGTTAAATAATATTCCTTGAAATGTATTACTTTGTCTTTGAAAGACATTTTTTTAAACTGACCTTTTACAATGTGGTCGGAACGTTCAGGATTATAAATCTCTGCATCTTTGGAAAGTCTTGATTTTTTAAATTCTTTATCATTATTTAAATTGGATTTATCTAAAGAATTATTTTTGATTAAATTATTACTGTTGTTTTTAGTGATATTTTTTGTTTTTTTATTCTTATTATTCATGATAAGCCTTTCGTTATTTCATAATCAATATAATTTTTCTGTTCAAAAAATCTGTAAAACAGATAAAGCGATTTTATCATATTAAAATAATTGCAACAAGTAAATAATTTATTAAAAAAAGTAAAAGTGCATAAAAATATTACATTTTTTTTTATATGTTTTAAAAAAATGACAAAAAATAGCTTGCGATAGATTGACAAATAATATATAATGGTCATATTGACAACTATGTCAAAAAAAAATATAGAAAGGGATGGATTTGAAAAATGAGAAAATCTATTAAGAAAATTGCTGCATCTATCTTAGCAGCAACAATGGTTCTCGGCTCAATGACATTTGCTAGTGCTGATGAAACTACATTCGAAGATGCAGATTGCGCAAACGGTGAAGTTTATTACACATTAGCAGGTGCTATGACAGGATGGGATCCTTTGGCAAAAGCTAACCAGTTAACTGAAACAATCTGGGATGGCGTTTATTCAATTAACATTGATCTTCCAGCATGGAATGAAGCTGAAGAATGGAACAGCAGATTCAAAATCTGTAAGATTGATGATGTAACAGTGGCAAGTGGTGGATGGACAGGCTCTCTTTGTCTTGGTACAACAACATATGATGATAACCAGACAACATTCAGAGTAGAATCTACTACAGAAGCAGTTACTGATGCAACAGTATACTTAGATGTTAACACAGGTGCAGTTGTAATTCTTAAAGATGGTGCTGCAATTGATTACAATTTAAGTTGGGTTGGTTATGAAGCAGAAGCTGGATACACAGATATCGAAAATTTCGCTACATGTGGTATCGAATGGCCAGCAGAGAAAGTTAAAGTTGATGAAACTCCTGACCTTGCATCTAGTTATGCAGCTTTACTTGCAAAAGTAACAGGACAGGATTTAGCTGACGAGTCTTTATATGCAGACGGAGCAGTTAAATATGTTGTAGCTGGTGGATGTTCACCATACGCTTGGGGAACAACATCTTCAGCTAACGAGATGAAAGAAAATGCTATCTTTGATGGCGTTTATGAATTCACAATGGATGTTCCTGCATTTGATGAATCAACAGAATGGAATAACAGATTCAAAATCTGCCGTCTTGATGACATTACATGTGCAAACGGATGGTTAGGTTCACTTTGTCTTGGAACACAGACATATGATGACAACCAGACAACATTCAGACTTGAGAATGAAGAAGCTATGACAGCTACAGTTATCTTTGATTCAAACACAGGTGCTGTATATGTTAAAGATGCTGATGGCAATGCAGTTGATTACAAATTCAGCTGGGTTGGATATGATTCAGAAGTACAGTATACAACAGTTTCAGAATTTGCTGATTGCGGATATACATGGCCAGAAGATAAAGTTAAGACTGATGCTCCAGCTGATTTAGCAGATGCTCAGGCAGCTTTAATCGCTAAAGTTAATGGTACAGATTTATCAGATGAATCATTATATGCAGATGGCGTTGTTAAGTATGTAATCGCTGGTGGATGTTCACCATTTGCTTGGGGAACAACATCTTCAGCTAACGAAATGAAAGAATCAGACATCAAGGGTGTTTACACATTCAAGATGAACGTTCCAGCATTCGACGAAGAAGCTGAATGGAACAACAGATTCAAAGTATTACGTCTTGATGACATCACATGTGCAAACGGATGGTTAGGTTCACTTTGTCTTGGAACACAGACATATGATGACAACCAGACAACATTCAGACTTGAAATTGCAGAAGCTACAGAAGTTACAGTATACTTCCAGCCGGAAACAGGTGCAGTAGTTGTATTTGATGCTGATGGTAACGAAGTTGATTACAAGTTCAGCTGGGTTGGATATGATAACGAAGTACAGTACACAACAGTTTCAGGATTCGCTACATGTGGATATACATGGCCAGAAGATAAAGTTAAAACAGATGCTCCAGCAGATTTAGCTGATAAATATGCTGCATTAGTTAAACTTATCAAAGAAGGACCACAGGATGAAACAACAACAACAGGTGCAACTAATGAAACAACAACAGCAGCTCCTACAACAACAGCTCAGAACCAGGCAACACAGACTGGTGATGCAGCTCCAGTTGCATTATTATTCTTATTAGTTGCTGCAGTAGCAGTAGTTACAGTTGTAGCTAAGAAGAAAGAAGCTTAATTAGAATTTAATTGAGTTTACATAGGAAGAGGCGCTTTATGTGTCTCTTCTTTTTGTTTTAAATTAATAAAATTTATATAAGAAATATAAAATAAGGTTGCAAAATATAGGACTTTAAGATATAATACAGATGAAATTGTTACATAAATGTAACGAAATTTGAAAGGAGAAGAATTATGAGAAAATTCGTAAAGAAAATTGCAACAGTAGTTGCATCACTTACAATGATTTCTGCAATGGGAATCACAGCATTTGGTATTGAACCATATTCATTCGTAGGTAATCCAAATCTTTTTAATGAGCCTAACGCTGAAAGTACAGATGTAGGTTGGGTTACAACTTCAGAGGATCAGATTATGACAGCTGTTGAAGGTATGACAGGTGTATATAAGTATACAAGTACTTATGTAACAGCAACAGATGATGCAGAAGTTGATGATGCTAAAAAAGCAGAACGTAGACAGTTCAAAATCGTAGCAGAAGGTCCTGATATGGCTTGGAGTTATCAGATGAGTTTTGGTAATCCTGATCCTGTTTGGGCTGATAATATGACACAGTTCCAGATTGAAGGAATCAAAGACGGTGAATTCGTAGTTTATCTTAAACCATCTAATGGTTATGTTTGTGTAATTCAGGATAAGCAGGCACTTGATTTACTTATCAGATTCCATTCAAGAGATGAGGATCCAAAGAACTTCGTTGAGCCTACAATAGCTAATATTGTAGCTGAAGGTTATGCTGAAACTGATACAGGTTTAGTTGAAGCTGATTATGCAGCATTCGTTAATGAATGTGTAGTTGCAGAAGGTGGTACAGCAACAGATGCTCCTTCAACAGATGATAATAAAGAAGATGTAGGTAATGATGAGACACCAGCAGCTTCAGAAGAAAAAGAAGATGATACAACAGCAGCAGCTTCAGATGATAAAGAAGATGAAGAATCTGGTATTTCTCCAGTAGTTATCGTAGTTATCGTAGTAGCTGTAATCGCAGTTATCGGTATCATTGTTGTAGTTTCTAAAAAGAAAAACTAATTAATTTTTATAGAAAAAGGGACATAGCTAATATGTCTCTTTTTTTTGAAAATATAAAGTAAATTAAACGAATATAAAAAATTGTAAATTATTACTAAATCATATAAATTTATTGCTTTTTTTTATAGTAAAACTATTGCAAAAAAAAAGAGAGTGTTATATAATAGCAATAATTGAATGGGGCAAGGTTTTGTCTGTTCAAAAAATTTAAATAATAAAGGAGAATGAAGAAAATGAGAAAATTCAAAAAAGCTTTAGCAGTTGTTTCTGCTGCAGTTATGACAATGGCAATGAGCGTTACAGCTTTTGCTGATCAGACAGTTACATACCATTTCTACAATGCAAAGGGATGGGATAACGTAGGTGCATGGGTAAAACAGTCTATCGATTGGTCAGAAGATTGTATGCCAACAGACAAATGTATCTTAAAGGATACAACAGATGGTACAGAACCACATGAACCAATTTGGCCAGGTGCTATTATGGAAGCTGAAGGCGGAAACTGGTACAAGATTACAGTTACTTACACAGCTCCAGAAAAAGGTTCTATGATGATTTTCAACAACTACGTTGGTGATTCTACACCAGGTGATACAACATCAGAAGCTGATATTCAGAAGTTAAAAGATGCAGGTGTTGTTCTTAATGACGTAGCTACAAAAGAGCAGACACAGAACATCATGATTAAGAAAAATGGTATCACAGCTAATGCATACTGGATTAAATGGGATGGTGATTCAAAGGGTGCTCAGATTGTATTAGGTAAGAGTGATATGATTACAGATGTAGAACCAGCTGAATACACAAACCGTAACGCAGGTTCATCAACAGATAGCAATGCAGGTTCGTCAACAGATAACAATGCAGGTTCATCAACAGATAACAACGCTGGTACAACAACAGGAACAACAAACAACAATGCTGGTACAACAACAGGAACAACAAACAACAATGCTGGTACAACAACAAACAACGCTGGTACAAAAGCTCCAACAACAGGAGATTCAGCAGCAGTTTCAGTTGTATTACTTGGTCTTGCTTCAGCAGTAGCAGTAGTTGCAGCTAAGAAGAAAGTTAACGCTTAATTTTAAATTTAAGTAGTATATTTTAGGAGAAGTCTTAGGACTTCTCCTTTTTGTGTTGACAATGAGCCAAGTTAATTTGTGCTTGCACAAGAATTAATTTGGCGAATGTACATCACTGAGTGGTATAACCACGAAGTGATGTGTCAACAGTATTGAGCAGGTACCTGCTCAATTGACAATGGGTGGGGTTAATTTGTGCTTGCACAAATTTTAGAATTATTTTACTGGAATATTTTACTTGAATATGTTAGAATTTATTCTGTTGTAATTTGCGAATTAATAGAGTTGCTTGATTATGGAGGAGAATATTGAGAAATTTATTGTTTATATATAACCCTCATTCCGGCAAAGGAATGATAAAGGAAAAGTTATCAGATATTATTACGTGCTTTGTTAGGAATGGATATCAGGTAGGGGTTTATCCTACTCAAGGAAGATTGGATGCTAAAGAACAGGTCATTCATACTGCATATCAGTATGATATGATAGTATGCAGTGGTGGCGATGGAACGTTAAATGAAGTAATATCAGGATTGATGGAATTGCCACAAAAGCCGGTATTGGGATATATTCCTTCGGGCTCGACTAATGATTTTTCGCAGGGAATGAGAATTCCTAAAGATATGTTAGATGCGGCAGCAGTTGCTATTAATGGAATGCCAATATCGGTTGATATCGGTGGATTTGGTAAGAAGAAATTTATATATATCGCAGCATTTGGTGCATTTACTGATGTTTCCTATATGACACCTCAGGAGATGAAGAATATACTTGGACATCAGGCATATCTTATAGAAGCCGTAACAAAATTAACTAATATAAGGTCGTACTATGTGAAGATTAAATACGATGCAGGAGTCTTAGAAGGAGATTTCCTTTATGGAATGATTACTAATTCTGTTTCGGTTGGTGGTTTTAAAGGAATTACAGGTAAGAATGTTGTTCTTGATGATGGATTATTTGAAGTTGTTCTTATTAAAAAACCAAAGAATGCAATTGAACTTAATATGGCATTAGGAGCGATGATAGGAATGGATATTAAGAGTGATGCAATTGTTTCATTTAAGACATCAAAGCTTATAATTGATGCAGACGAGAAGGTTCCATGGGTACTTGATGGTGAGTATGGTGGTTCTCCAAAACATATAAAGATTATTAATTATAAAAAAGCTATTAAAATTATGTCGGGAATAGCGAAAAAATAGATATTTTTTTGAGATAAAATCGACAAAAAATTATGTTTTTTCACAAAATTTTAAAAAATATCAAATAGCTGGTTTACACCAGCTATTTTTTTGTGTATAATGTTGCAACGGATAAGAGATAATGTTAACTAGATAAAGAGAAAGGGACGATTCCTGTGGTTGAAGAATTCTTAACTAAACTTAATAAATTAATAGAAAAAGCTAAAACGAGTAATACAATAGAATTTAAAGAAATAGATGCCTTTTGTAAGGAGTCAAAACTTACAGGCGACCAGATGGATTTGGTTTATCAGTATTTAGAGGATAATAAGATAGAGATTATTCATCCGATTGAAGATATTGAGCCTGAACCTGAGTTTTTAGAGGTTGAGGCACTATCTATAGGAGATGACTTGCTTCTTGAACCTACTGATGAAGAATTAGAAGAGGAAGAAGACGATAAGATTGATTTAGATGCAATAGATTTGCTTGATGGTGTAGGTACAGAAGACCCGGTAAGAATGTATCTTAAGGAAATAGGAACTGTTCCGCTTTTGTCAGCTGAAGAAGAATTAAGACTAGCCAAGAGAAAAGCTGAGGGAGATCAGAAGGCTAAAGATAGATTAATAGAAGCTAATTTACGTCTTGTAGTTAGTATTGCAAAAAGATACACAGGAAGAGGAATGAGTTTCCTTGATTTAGTTCAAGAAGGTAATCTTGGACTTATTAAAGGTGTTGAAAAGTTTAATTATGATAAAGGTTTTAAACTGAGTACATATGCGACTTGGTGGATTAGACAGTCTGTTACTCGTGCGTTGGCAGATCAGGCTCGTACTATACGTGTACCTGTGCATATGGTAGAAACTATAAATAGAATGTCAAAAATGCAGAGAAAGTTAACGCTTGAGTTGGGATATGAACCGTCAGCAGCTGAGCTTGCACAAGCTCTTGATATGTCTGAAGCTAAGGTTTTAGAGATAATGCAGATTGCCAGAGAACCTGCATCATTAGAGACTCCTATCGGTGAAGAGGATGATTCGAATCTTGGTGATTTTGTAGCAGATAATAATACTGTTACACCTGAAGCTAATGTTGAATCTGTGATGTTAAGAGAACACATTGATAAATTACTTTTAGATTTAAAAGATAGAGAAAGACAGGTTATTGTACTTAGATTTGGTCTTGAAGACGGACACCCAAGAACTTTGGAAGAAGTTGGTAAGGCATTTAATGTTACAAGAGAAAGAATAAGACAGATTGAAGCAAAAGCACTTAGAAAGCTTCGTAATCCGGTGAGAAGTAAAAAGATAAAAGATTTCTTGCAGAATTAGTCTGTTATTATTTTAAAAGTATGATATAATCTTAATAGTTTTATTGAGTCGGAGGACATATTTGTGAGTAATTTTCAAGATGAAGATATTGAGATTATATACTGGGGTGAAGAAGAAGATAATAGTACGGTGGATGCAGAGAAGCATACTAAGTATAAAAAGAAAAAGAGAGAAGAAATTGATTGGAAGGAAGAAATTGTCAGTTGGATAAGATTGGTTATCTTAGCTGTAATTATTGCAATTGTAATTAATAATTTTATTATTATAAATGCAGAGGTTCCATCAGGTTCTATGTACCCTACGATTAAAGAACATAGCAGAATGATTGGTTTTCGACTTGCGTATGTTTTTGATGAGCCTAAGATAGGTGATATAGTTATTTTTAAATTTCCGGATAATGAGGAGGAGAATTTTGTAAAAAGAGTTATAGCTAAGGAAGGCGATTATATAGAGATTAAGGCCGGAATAACATATGTTAATGATGAGAGAATTGATGAATCAGCATATATATATTATTTAAGTGGATTTCCGGATAGGAATGATAATTTCCCTAAGACACAGGTTCCTGAGGGATGTTATTTTGTTATGGGAGATAACAGAAATAACTCAAACGATTCAAGAACCTGGAAGACAACTCATTTCGTTTCAAGAGATGAGATATTAGGAGAAGCTGTATTTAGTTATTATCCGGATTTAAAAGTTTTAAAATAGTAATAAATGTTTATATTTTTTTGATATATACACTTATTAGAGAAGAAATATTAAACCCGCAACTTATGTATAGGTTGTGGGCTTTTTTGTTTAATCCGCTAACGTGTAAGATTACATTTTTATAATTCATATATTTTAATTCTTTTAATATTAGAAAAAGTCCCAATTTTCCATATCCTTTACCCTGATATTTTGATACTATTTCATAATCATAAATAGTTGCAAAGGAATTATCCTCTTCTGAAGAATAAATCATACATCCACCTATACAATTATCATTAATCCATAGCGTAAATTCTTGTATGGAATCATCATATATTACTTCTATTTCGTTTGATTTATTTTTTAAATGCGAATCTTCATATAAAGAATATGAAAGAAGATATTCTTTATGTGAAAATTTAAAATTATAGTTATTAAGAAGAAATATTGCCGGGTTAAAAAAATTATTGTCTGTGCAAGGTAAATGGAATTCTAAATATTTATATGGAGAATCTGACGTTTTTAGATTCTTTTGGAGTATATCAAATAAATTAGAAAAAATATGATTATTTCTAAATTCAGGAGAAATCAAAGAGTAAATACATAGAGTGTCAATTGAGTATTCGCATATGCTTAGTACACCTAATATTTTGTTATTACCATAGCAAAAATATATTGAAGGTATTGTCAAAGGTTCAGATTCGTACTGAAAGTCATATGTGTAATTATCTATATTTGTGCAATAGTCTATAAAATTATTGATTTCTGATAGCTCATTATCAGAGATTATATCTTTGCAAATATATTTTAGCATAGAAATTTTAATCCTTTCGTTTATTTTGAATATTAGGAACAATATTTAAAATATTTATAAACCTAACCTAAATAAGTATAATATTATCGAGAGTATTGTACAATATTATAATTGAATTATTGTTTTATAAAGTTTGTTTTAGGATATAAGTATTTGCAAATTTTGTTTAATAAAGATATAATTTCAATAGTTAGATTTCTAATATAAATATATTAATGTGATTCAAAAAAGGAGTTTTTTGTGATGGAAGTAAATATAAAAAATAGAAATGATATAAAAGATGAGTTTAAATGGAATATGCAGGATGTATATTCTGATGAGAGTTTATGGGAAGAGGATTATAAAAAAGCAGAAGAGTTAATTGAAAAACTTCCTGCTTACAAAGGGAAAATATGTGAAGATGTGGATGTGTTTGAGGAAATTCTTACACTTATGACTAATATTGAGATGTTAGTTGAAAAATTATATTTTTATGCTAATCAGAAATATTATGAAAATTTAGGTGAAGGAAAATATCAGCTATTATCTGATAAAAGTGAAAAAATATTAACAGGTTTTTATACAGCTTCATCATTTGTTGAACCGGAGTTATTAGAGGAAACTGAAGAAAAAATATTTGAGTATTTAGAAACAAAAGATTCGCTAGGTGATTATAAACAATATTTTAATGATTTATTCAGACAGAAAAAGCATATTTTGGATTCAGAAACGGAAGAACTTATTTCTAAGGTTAAAAAATTCTCAAGTGGAGCAAGCGAGATTTTTTCTGTGTTCAATAATGTTGATTTAAAGTTTCCAACTATTAAAGATGAAAAAGGAAATGAGGTTAAGCTTACACATAGTAAGTTTAGTTTATTTTTAGAAAGTAAGGATAGAAAAGTTCGAGAAAATGCATTTAAGGCTTTATATAGCTCGTATTCTGAATTTAAGAATACTTTGGCGGCGGTTTATATAAATAACTTAAAAAAAGATAATTTTTATGCAGATGTAAGAAAATTTAATTCTACGAGAGAGATGTTCTTAGAGGATTCGAATATACCAGGCGAGGTATATGATAACCTTATCAGTACAGTAAATGATAATTTGCATTTGCTTCACAGATATATGAAGATTAAAATGAAAATGCTCAAAGTATCGGAACTTCATTTGTATGATGTATATGTTCCGATGGTAGAGAGTGTTAAAAAGAGTATATCTTATGAAATGGCAAAAATTATGGTACATGATGGACTTAAGCCAATGGGTGAAGAGTATCTTGATATTTTAAAAGAAGGATTTGAAAATGGTTGGATAGATGTTTATGAGAATCAAGGAAAGAGAAGTGGAGCATATTCATGGACTACATATGGAGTGCATCCGTATGTACTGCTTAATTTTCAACCAAATTTAAATAATGTATTTACGATTGCTCATGAAATGGGTCACGCGATTCATTCGTATTATTCAAATAAGTGCCAAAGTTATACGAATGCCGGATATAAGATTTTTGTTGCAGAGGTTGCATCTACATGTAATGAGTCTTTGCTTATTAATCATTTAATAAATAATAGTGATGATAAGTTGGAAAAAGCATATCTCATTAACCATTTCTTAGAACAGTTTAGAACAACTTTATTTAGACAGACAATGTTTGCGGAGTTTGAAGATATTGTTCATAAGATGACAAATAATAATGAGTCATTAAATGCTGATAAATTGTGTGAGATATATTATGATTTAAATAAAAAGTATTTTGGAAATGAAGTTGTAATTGATAAAGAGATTGAAATGGAGTGGGCAAGAATACCACATTTTTATAATTCTTTTTATGTGTATCAGTATGCGACAGGATTTTCGGCAGCAGTTGCATTATCTAAAAAGATAATGGAAGAGGGAGAAAGTGCAGTAGAGGATTATAAGAAGTTTTTGAAAGCCGGATGTAGTGATTATCCTATTGAGATATTAAAACTTGCGGGTGTTGATATGGCAAAAAAAGAACCAATAGAATTGGCTATGAAAATGTTTGAAAAATTATTAGATGAATTTGAAGAATTAATGGAGGGTTAGAAGTTTGAAGATAATAGATGCACTTTATAAAAGAAAGTCAACAAGACAATTCTCGAAAATTGAGATAGAATCGGATGTTATTGAACGAATTAAAAAACGTCTTTCGGGAATAGAACCATTTTATAAAAAAGGAAGATATGAGGTGGTTGTTTCTGAATATCGCCAAAATTTAGATGTAGCACCTTATTCAGTTGGTATATATACTGATGGTTTAAAAGAATCTGAAATAAATGCAGGTTATATTCTTCAACAGATTGCTATTTATTTATCCGCAATAGGTGTTGCAAGTTGTTTTAGGGCTAAAACGTTGATGTTGAATCAGTTTAACGACAAAGGATTGAAGCTTTCTGTTTCATTAGTTTTTGGCTATCCTAAGGAAGGAATGTACAGAGATGAAAATGATATAAAAAGACTTCCAATGAAAAAAATATGTGTAATAAAGGAAGAAATGAATAAAAGAATAGAGAGTGTTATTGAAAGTGCCAGAATTGCACCGTCTTCATATAATGTTCAGCCATGGAGATTTGTTGTATATAATAATAGGATTCATGTATTTTTAAAAAGGAAGCAAATAAAAAATATAGAAAAATATTCATACATCAATATAGGAACAATGCTTGGAAATATTGCAGTAGTTACTGATGAGATGTGGATTGATTTGAGATATAAAGTAATTCAGGGGATTAAAGAAAAGGATTATGGAGATAATGAATACATTGTGAGTATATATGATAGAAGTAGTGATGAAAATATTTGGGTGTAAAAAAGAGATATGAAAGAATCCTCTTTATTCTTTCATATCTCTTTTTGGTTTGAGAGTAACAAAAAATCCTAATCAAACGATTAGGATTAAATAAGAAGAGCGCGAGACGGGACTCGAACCCGCGACCCTCTCCTTGGCAAGGAGATGCTCCACCACTGAGCCACTCGCGCTTAAGTTATTGTTTTGTGCTCTCGTTGAGTACTTAGATAGTATACTAGGAGAATGGCATTTTGTCAACAAGAAAATATGCACAAAAATGTGACCAATATTTTATTATATTTGTGGAAAATGTCATATATTTTAAAGACTAAAAATGGTATAATCAAATGGATTGTAAATAACAAATGAAGAAATGCTTTGGAATGGAGAAAAAGGATGGGTTTTAAGGTTAATCCAAATATTAAGGTTGTAACAAGAAATGATTTGTGCTTTTGTGGGAGTGGAAAGATTTATAATGAATGTCATAAGCATATTGATAAAAGATTGCTTGAATATAGGAGAAGAGGATATTTAGTTCCGGGGAGAAAGATTTTAAAATCTAAGACTGATATTGAAGGCATTAAAGAGAGTGCAAAGATTAATATATCTGTGCTTGATTATGTGGCTGATAATATTAGAGAAGGAATGAGTACAGAAGATATTAACAGACTTGTTCATGAAAAAACATTGGAGATGGGTGGGATTCCTGCTCCTCTTAACTATGAGGGATTTCCCAAAAGTGTATGTACATCAGTTAATGCTCAGGTTTGTCATGGTATTCCGTCGAAGACTTGCATATTGAAGGAGGGCGATATAATTAATGTGGATTGCTCAACAATATATAACGGATATTTTTCGGACTCATCAAGAATGTTTTGTATTGGAAATGTAAGTGATGAGAATAGAAGATTAGTGGAAGTTGCAAAAAAAGCAGTTTATGTAGGGCTTGAACAGGTTAAACCGTGGAATTTTCTTGGTGATATGGGACAGGCTATAAACGATTTTGTAAAATCTAACGGATATTCTGTAGTTGAGGAAATTGGTGGTCATGGTATTGGACTTGCATTCCACGAAGAACCATTTGTGAGTTATGTAACTAAAAAGGGTACTGATATGTTAATGGTTCCGGGAATGATATTTACTATTGAACCAATGGTCAATATGGGAAGAGCCAACGTATTTATGGATGATAATAATGGTTGGACAGTGTACACAGAAGATAAATTACCGTCAGCACAGTGGGAACTTCAGGTATTGGTTACAGAAGATGGACATGAGATAATTTCGTATTAAAACTTGCTATGATGAAATTTTATTATTAAATTGAAATGATTTATAAAACTAAATTTATAAAAAATTTATTAGTATTTTGGAAATTATTGTATTAAACTAGTAACGCACTATATATGTGTTATGAATAAATTTGAAAGGAAATAATAATATGCTTGAGTTAAGTAATATTACAAAAGATTACGTAGCTGGCGATACAACCGTAAAAGCTTTAAAGGGTGTATCCATAAAGTTTAGAAAGAATGAATTTGTTTCTATTTTAGGTCAGTCGGGCTGCGGTAAGACAACACTGCTTAATATTATTGGTGGTCTTGATAGATATACTGATGGTGATTTGACTATTGATGATATTTCTACAAAACAATATAAGGACAAAGATTGGGATACATATAGAAATAATCGAATTGGTTTCGTATTTCAAAGTTATAACCTTATTCCACATCAAACTGTTTTATCTAACGTAGAGCTTGCACTTACTCTTTCTGGTGTGTCTAAGTCTGAGAGAAGGGAAAGAGCAACTAAGGTGTTAGAGCAGGTTGGTCTTGGAGACCAGCTTCATAAGAAGCCTAATCAGATGTCTGGTGGTCAGATGCAAAGAGTAGCTATTGCAAGAGCATTAGTTAATGATCCGGATATACTTTTAGCAGATGAGCCTACTGGCGCGCTTGATTCGGAAACAAGTATTCAGATTATGAATATTCTTAAAGATATTTCAAATGATAAGTTAATCATTATGGTTACACATAATCCGGAGTTAGCAAAGGAATATTCTTCAAGAATTATTAAACTTTTAGATGGTAATGTTGTAGATGATTCAATGCCTTATGATGGAGAGGAAGATAAGAAAACTGAATCTAAAACAAATGCTAAGAAGGAAAACGATAAATTAGACAAGAAAGCAGAGAAAAAAGCTAAAAAAGAAGAAAATAAAGCTAAGAAAAATATTAGAAAGAAGACTAGTATGTCATTCTTTACAGCTTTATCTCTTAGTTTAAATAACCTTATGACTAAGAAGACAAGAACACTTCTTACTTCATTTGCAGGAAGTATTGGTATTATTGGTATTGCCCTTATCCTCTCATTGTCAAGTGGTATGCAGAATTATATTAACAGAGTTGAGCAGGATACATTATCAAGTTATCCTATTACAATAGAAAAAGCTACTGTTGATTACAGTATCTTTTTAACAGGTGGAGAAAAGAAAGAGATAGAGAATAAAGAGGATGGTTATATTTATTCTAATAATATTATGACAGATATGATTAATAGTATGATGACATCTATTTCTGTTAATAATCTTAAGGATTTTAAAGCGTTCCTTGATGATGACAAGAACAATCTTGATAAATATGTTAATGATATTCAATATTCGTATGCGTTGGATATATTGATATATAATGGAAATACTGAAGAAAATATTATTAAAACTAATCCAAGTACTGTTTTTGAAAGTATGGGAATGGCATCGACAGAAGGTAATAGTATGATGACTATGCAGGTTAATGTGTGGTCAGAGATGATTGATAACGAAGAACTTATCAAATCACAGTATGATGTTATAGAAGGAAGAATGCCGGAAGCGTTTAATGAAGTGGTGATGGTTGTTGATGAAGATGATATGATTGATGACTATACATTATATTCGCTTGGTTTACTTGATATTTCAGAAGTGCAGGAGATGTTTGCTAACATTGCAATGGGAACAATGCCGGAGGATTCATTAACATCTGAGATGAAAAAGTTTAGTTTTGAAGAGATTATGAATCAGCCATACAAACTTGTTCTTAATACAGACCTTTATGAGAAAAACGGAAATGGATATGTTAACAAGAGTACAGACTATGATTATATGAAAAATGTTGTAGCGAATTCTGTAGATATTAAGATTGTTGGTATATTAAAACCTAATGAAGATGCTTCGAATTCGTCAATTTCAACATCACTTGCATATACACATGATTTGACAGAATATGTTGTTGAAAAGATTAATGAAACAGAGATTGCTAAAGCGCAGCTTGCTAATCCTACAATTGATGTATTAACAGGAAGTGAATTTTCTAATAATACATATGAGAATAATATTACTAATCTTGGCATTGTTGAAATCGATAATCCTATGATGATAAATATTTATCCTAAAGATTTTGAATCTAAGGAAAAAATATGTGATATGATTGATGACTATAATAAAGATAAAGAAGATGCAGGAAAAGATGAAGATGTAATTCAGTATACTGATTATATTGGACTTATGATGTCATCTGTAAGTTCAATTATTGATGCAATTAGTTATATACTTATTGCTTTCGTAGCTATTTCACTTGTTGTTTCATCTATTATGATTGGTATTATTACATACATTTCAGTTCTTGAAAGAACAAAGGAAATTGGTATTTTAAGAAGTATTGGTGCTTCTAAGAGAGATATCTCAAGAGTATTTAATGCAGAGACGATTATTGTTGGTTTTACAGCAGGATTAATTGGTATACTTGTTACAATTTTACTTAATATTCCAATTAATATGATTATTAAGAATATTACAGATATAGCAAATCTTTCAAAGCTACCAATGGGTGGAGGAGTAATACTTGTATTTATAAGTATGTTCCTTACATTTATTGCGGGACTTATTCCTTCAAAAGTTGCTTCAAAGAAAGATCCTGTTGTGGCACTTCGTACAGATTAGAATTAAAGTTAAGTTTGCGTCAGTCGCAAAATAGCATTAAATAAAAAATAAAAGTGGTTTTATATTTCTAAAAATTATGATATACTAGGCACAAATGTGAAAAAATATTTCATATTTGTGCCTTTATATTTTTGGAATTAAATTTGACACAATATGAAAAATAATGTAACTGTTCAGAGTCAAGCGAGAAAACACTACGCGTTTCCTCGCTGTGGCGTATCCGCCAAATAAATTTTAATTAAAAAGTATTTATGAATGCAAGCATTCAACATACTTTTTATCAAAATCTGCTTGGCTCTGAACGGTTACAAATAATATACTATGGAGGTTTAATATGTTTTCATTTGATGATGTGAAATTATTTGATTCAGAAGTTGCAGTAGCAATGGAACAGGAGCTTGAGAGACAGAGAACTCATATTGAGCTTATTGCTTCAGAAAATTTAGTAAGTAAGGCTGTTATGGCAGCTATGGGAAGTCACCTTACTAATAAATATGCAGAAGGATATCCTGGAAAGAGATACTATGGTGGATGTGAGTACGTTGATGTAGTTGAAACTCTTGCTATTGAAAGAGCTAAGAAATTATTTGGATGTGATTATGCTAATGTTCAGCCACATTCAGGTGCACAGGCTAATCTTGCAGCATTCTTTGCTATGGTTGAACCGGGTGATACAGTAATGGGTATGAATCTTGCTCATGGAGGACATCTTACACATGGAAGTCCTGTTAATATTTCTGGTAAATATTTTAACATCGTTCCTTATGGAATTAATGACGATGGATTTATAGATTATGATGAAGTTAAGAAGATTGCATTAGAATGTAAACCAAAGCTTATTGTTTGTGGTGCAAGTGCATATCCAAGAGAAATTGACTTTAGTAAATTTAGAGAAATTGCAGATGCTTGTGGAGCTTACCTTATGGTTGATATGGCTCATATTGCAGGCCTTGTTGCAGCAGGATTACATATGAATCCGCTTCCTTATGCAGATGTTGTTACAACAACAACTCACAAGACACTTAGAGGACCAAGAGGTGGTATGATTCTTTGTAATGAAGAAAGTGCTAAGAAGTTTAACTTTAATAAGGCTGTATTCCCAGGTATTCAGGGTGGACCTTTAATGCACGTTATTGCAGCAAAGGCAGTATGTTTCAAAGAAGCATTAGATGACAGCTTTAAGACATATATGAAGGGGGTTAAGGATAACGCTCAAGCATTGGCTAAAGGTCTTACAGACAGAGGATTTGACCTTATTTCAAATGGTACAGATAATCACCTTATGCTTGTTGACTTAAGAAGTAAGAATGTAACAGGTAAAGAGTGTGAAAAATTATTAGATGCTGCATACATTACATGTAATAAGAACACTATTCCAAATGACCCACAGTCACCATTTGTTACAAGTGGTATCAGACTTGGTACACCTGCTGTAACATCAAGAGGAATGGTTGTTGAAGATATGGATGTTATTGCTGAAGCTATTTCATTATTAGTTAATGATTGTGAAGCAAACAAAGATAAGGCTATGGCTTTAGTTAAGACATTAACAGACAAGTACCCATTATATGAGGACTAGTTGAAAATTACTCAGAAATGAGGGTTGATTAAATGGCAGGTTCTATTTTTGGAAACATTTTTAAGATATCTACATGGGGGGAATCTCATGGTAAGGGCGTTGGTGTTGTAGTAGACGGTTGTCCGGCCGGAGTTCCTTTATGTGAAGAAGATATTCAGATATTTTTAAATAGAAGAAAACCCGGACAATCAAGATTCTCTACTCCGAGAGCAGAAGATGATGTTGTTGAGATATTATCAGGGGTTTTTGATGGTAAGACTACAGGTACACCAATATCTCTTGTAGTGTTCAATAAGACACAACGTTCTTCGGATTATTCTGAAATTGCTTCATATTACAGACCGGGTCATGCAGATTATACATTTGATATGAAGTATGGTTTTAGAGATTATAGAGGTGGTGGACGTTCTTCGGGAAGAGAGACTATTGCGAGAGTGGCTGCAGGCGCTATTGCCATTAAGATTCTTGGTATGCTTGGGATAAGTGTTATGGCATATACAAAATCAATTGGTGAAGTCGAGATTGATATGAATAACTTTGATGAAGCAGAGATTCTAAAAAATATGCTTTATATGCCTGATAGAATTGCTGCTGAAAAAGCATCTGAACTAGTTGACGCTAAAAGAGCAGAATGTGACAGTGTAGGTGGCGTAGTAGAGTGTGTTGTTAAAGGATTGATGCCTGGTGTTGGAGAAACAGTTTTTAATAAACTGGATGCTAGTCTTGCAAAGGCCATTATGTCGATTGGAGCAGTAAAGGCTTTTGAAATAGGTGATGGAGTTAATGTTGCAAAAACATTAGGTTCTGATAATAATGATTCATTTATGATTAATGGAGCCGGTAAAGTGTGTAAGGAAACTAATCACGCAGGTGGAATACTAGGTGGTATGAGCGATGGTGATGATGTTATTCTTAGGGCATATTTTAAACCTACACCATCTATATTTAAGGAACAGCATACTATTAATAAATCAGGTGAGAATATTGATATAAACATCAAAGGCCGTCATGACCCTATAATTGTCCCAAGAGCAGTAGTTGTGGTGGAAGCAATGACAGCACTTACGGTTCTTGATTTACTTCTTATGAGTATGACATCGGACATAAATCGAATAAAGGGATTTTTTAGCGATAATGCTAATTGATAATCAGTGAATAAACTATTATAATTGCAGTTATAGATGTGAATTTATAACTGCAATTTTTATAGTAATAGTTAAGCTATAAATGTGACTTTGGGAATGTTTAGGGCTGAACGATTATTTTTTATAATTTTTTTGTCAGAAAAAGGTTTAATAAAAAGGGAATCTACAGGTAAAATAATGGAAGATAGAGAAACAGTAATTAAAGCTGATAAATCAATTTTAATAACACTTTTGGGATACATACTATTTGTTGTATACCCATTAATATTTCACGATTACTATTATGATATTGTAACGTGTAAATTTTTTGCTTTCATTGCAATTACAATTTTTTTCCTTGTAACTTTTTTTGCTTTAAAAAGGGATAACAAAACAGATATTGATTCGAATATGCATATGGAAGAAAAGATGGTATGGTTATTATTTTTAATTAATAGTATATCTTTTTTTCTTTCGGATTATAAGCTTGAATCATTAATTGGTGCTGAAGGAAGAAATAACGGAATGTTGACAATTGGCGCATATTTGGTACTTTATTTGTGCATTACCAGCGAAAAAATAAAGAAAGAAAGAATATTAATTGCTGTTATTATTGGTAGCATTCCTGTATCATTATTTGGAATTTTTAATTTTATAGATATAGATTTGTTAGGTTTTTATAATGGCTTATCAATGCAATATAAACAGTTTTATATGTCAACTTTAGGTCACATTAATGTATATTCAAGCTATTTTTCTATAACTCTGCCGGTTGTTTTAGCTTTTTATTTAAATGAGAAAAGATGGAGATGGAAAATTAGTCTTTTTATAGCTTCATTAATTAATGTTGTTGGATTGATTACAAGTGGTTGTGAAAGTGCGATTATTATAATTGTTGTGGCTGTGATATGCAATATAATTAAGAATAAAGAAATAAATGTTGCAAAGTGGTATGTGTTAATGGTATGGGCTTTATTGTTAACTAAGTTTTTAGCAATGTTTAATATGAATCAGAATGAAAAAAGACAGTTAAGCAGATTTATGGTAATTCTTTCATCAAACCATATTGTTTTTGGATTAATAATTGTTTTTGGAATATTATTTATAATTGATATGATTAAGAAATCAGATAAAAAGAATAAGATTATAAAATTTATGCTTTTGGGGTTGATATTTATAATAATTTCAGCATATTTAATTGTACTGTTTTATTTTTCTGTTTTAGATAAAAAGACTGAACTTGGAAAATGGTCAGGTTTCTTAAGAATAAATGATGAATTTGGTAGTTACAGAGGATATATTTGGAGAATAGTAATTGAAGAATTTAAAGAATTATCATTTGTAAAGAAGATTTTTGGTGTAGGTCCTGATGTATTATATCCTTTAGTTTATGAAAAGTATGGAAATGAGATGTATAAAGTGACAAATGCATATTATGACAATGCACATAATGAAATTTTGCAATATTTAATAACAACAGGAATTGCAGGAGTGGTTACATATATTTCTTTTTTAGGGGTGAAAGTAAAAAGATTTATAAGTTTAAAGGGACAATCGGAATGTAATAAGATAATAATGTGTAGTTGTATATGTTATTTTATACAGTCTTTTGTAAATATTAATCAGGTCGTTACAACGCCTTTATTTGTGATAATGCTTTGTATGTTGAATGCAAAAGAGGAAACATAATAAAAAATGTTCAAGTATCAAAAAAGTTTGATGCTTGAACATTAAAAAAGTTGCAATTATAATTTAACAGTTACGAAAATATCATAAATAGCTTTGATAGCTTTTGCGAAATCTTCTTCTGTAACACCAACGATGATATTTAACTCACTTGAACCCTGGTCAATCATTTTAACATTTACATGAGCATGAGCAAGTGCGGAGAATATTCTTCCGGCTGTACCTCTTTGAGCTCTCATACCACGACCAACGATTGCGATAAGCGCGATGTCAGACTCAATATCAATTGTATCAGGATGAGCATTTCTGTGAATTCCTGCTAAGATTTCCTGTTCTTTCTGTCCGAATTCTTCCTGATGAACAAGAACACTCATAGTATCAATACCTGATGGCATATGTTCGATAGAAATACCATATTTTTCAAACTCTTCAAGAACTTTTCTACAGAAACCAAGCTCTGAATTCATCATATCTTTTTCTATGTTTACAGCTGTAAAGCCTTTCTTTCCTGCAATACCTGTAATTGTAAATTCAGGTTTCATAGATGTGCTTTCAACAATCATTGTTCCCATATCTTCAGGAGCATTAGTGTTTCTGATGTTGATTGGAATTCCTTCTTTTCTTACAGGGAAAATAGCGTCTTCATGAAGAACTGTTGCGCCCATGTAAGCTAATTCTCGAAGTTCCTTATATGTAATAGTTGTAATAACCTTTGGATTATCAATAATTCGTGGGTCTGCAATGAGGAAACCTGATACGTCAGTCCAGTTTTCATATACATCAGCTTTAACAGCCTTAGCTACGATTGAACCTGTTACGTCAGAACCGCCTCTTGAGAAAGTCTTGATTGTATCATTAGGCATAGCACCATAGAATCCCGGGATGACAGCCTTTTCAATATCGCTAAGTCTTTCGGAAAGTACTTCATTAGTTCTTTCATCATCGAAGTTACCATTATCATCAAAGAAAATAACTTCAGCAGCATCAATGAATTCATATCCTAAGTAATTAGCTAATACGATACCATTTAAGTATTCACCTCTTGATGCAGCATAATCTCTACCAGCTCTACCTACGAAACATGCTTCCATAATCTTGAATTCATTTTCAAGAGATAAATCCATTCCTAATTCGTTGATAATCTCATAATATCTTTTCTTGATATTTTCAAGAGAAGCTTTGTAATCTTTTCCTTTTGCAGCGAGAGAATAGCATTCATATAACATATCTGTTACTTTAATATCATCTGAAAATCTTTTTCCCGGTGCTGAAGGAACAATATATCTTCTGGAATCTTCAGCTTTAATAATGTTAGCTACTTTTTTAAACTGTTCAGAGCTTGCAAGTGAGCTTCCACCAAATTTTACAACTTTAATCATTGTTTTATTCCTTTCTTGTTAGAGTTATAGAAAAAGTTTATTGACTTATTTTTTGTTAATAAACTTGAGTAACTGTTCAGAAATAAGCTCTGAACAGTTACAAACTAGAAGCAATTATACACACGAATATATAAAATAATCAAGAGTTTTTTTGAGAAATTTGCTTATATAGTATATTTTTTGATATATTATCTTAGTATAAGATATTAAATATATTATTTAAATAGAATATTGATAAGAAATTAATTGACAATATTTTTAAGGATTGCTATTATTTTGTGTAATGGCTTAGAAGTAAGCAGAATGGTTACTTTATATTAAAATTATAAACAGGAGGAAATTATGGCTTTTGCGTTATATTTAGTATTAATGGCAGGTGGATATTTTTTAAATGCCAAAGGATTTGATTCTATTTTAGTAAATATTTTGTTGCTAATAGCAGGATTTGTAATGCTTATTAAAGGTGCGGATTATTTTGTTGAAGGTGCGTCAGGTATTGCAGATAAATTTGGAATACCACAGATAGTTATTGGCCTTACCATAGTTGCGTTTGGTACATCAGCACCCGAGGCTGCGGTAAGTATTACTTCTGCACTTCAAGGAAGTACAGGTCTTGCAATTGGTAATGTAGTTGGAAGTAATATAATGAATGTATTATTAATTTTGGGTATATCTGCAACTATTACAAAGATGAAAGTAGAGAAATCTACTGCTAAGATAGAGATTCCGTTTGTTATATTTATTACAACAGTTTTGGTTGTAATGGGTGGCTTACAAGGTGAATTAAATCTTTTATCAGGACTTATTTTATTAGCTTTGTTTGTAGTATTCTTTATTTACTTAATATATACAGCTAAAAAAGGTATGAGTGAAGGAAATGATAACGAAGATGAAGTTACTGATACTAAGAAGAAATCAATTGCTTTACTTTTAGTTTTTACAATATTCGGAATGCTTGGAATTGTTGCAGGAAGTGATGTTACAGTTGACAGTGCATCCTATGTAGCTATGAAATTGGGGATGGATGATAGATTAATAGGTCTTACAATTGTGGCATTTGGTACATCATTACCTGAACTTGTTACATCAATAATAGCCTCTGTTAAAGGTAATGCTGATATTGCTATAGGAAACGTTGTAGGAAGTAATATATTTAATATTTTATTTGTATTAGGTGTGACAGCGGTAATTAAGACAGTTAATTATGATGCTAAATTCGTTATTGACGGAATTATTGCTATCGCAGCAGTAGTACTTCTTTTTGTAAGTGTTATCAGAAAGAAAGAACTTGGAAGAATGGCAGGTATTATAATGCTTGTGGGTTATGCAGCATATTTTGCATATTTGATAATGGGATAATTTATAAAGTAAAAACGACTATCATATTGATTTTGAGTAAGAATTCGATATGATAGTTTTTTTATTATTCACATTTATTAATATTTGGGTTATAATATTGGCGGTTTAATATTATAATCACGAATATATATATATATATATATTGAAATTATATTATAATGGTAAAGGATTCAGAAATAATATAGAAGGAGTGCAATATGGGAAATTTATGTAATGACAATATAGTTACGGAATTTGAGCAATCTGTAATTAATACTGTAGGAGAAATAACTTCTAATTATAGAAAAAGTGAACTTATATGTTTAAATAAAACAAAACATTTACCTAATAGAAGTGAAATAATTGGAATTATTAAGGATTTAAGAAAAATTATATTTCCGGGATATTTTGATGATTTTACATTAGGATATTCTTTTGCTGATTATTATGTAGGCAAGGAACTTGTGGATATTAAAGAAAGATTATTCAGACAGGTATTGCTTGCAATAAGCTATAATAATAGTGAAGATATAACTATAGAAGAGCTTGAGAAAAAATCAGAAGAAATAAGTATCAATTTTATTAAAAAGCTTCCATATATTCAGGAAATGCTTCTTATGGATGTGCAGGCAGGATTTGATGGTGACCCTGCTGCCAAGAGTAAGGAAGAAATTATATTTTCTTATCCGGGATTGTTTGCTATTTATGTATATAGACTTGCACATGAGTTATATACGCAAAATGTTCCTTTTATTCCAAGAATTATGACAGAGTATGCTCATAATAAGACTGGTATTGATATTAATTCAGGCGCAACTATAGGAAAATATTTCTTTATCGATCATGGTACAGGTGTGGTAATTGGTGAAACTACTATTATTGGAGACAATGTTAAGTTGTATCAGGGTGTAACTCTTGGTGCACTTTCAACTAGAAGTGGACAGCAGCTTAGAGAGGTTAAGAGACATCCGACTATAGAAGATAATGTAACCATATATTCAGGAGCTACTGTTTTAGGCGGTGAAACTGTGATAGGTAAAGGAACTGTCATAGGTGGTAATGCATTTATTACAGAATCAATTCCTGAAAATATGAAAGTTAGTGTTAATAATCCGGAACTTAAGATTAAAGAAACTAAGAAACCGGATTCTAAAGATAATCCTTGGGAAATATAAGAAAGGAGTAATTCTTAAGTGATAAAAACACTTTGGGATTTATAGTATTCTAAATGAAATCGTTACTTAAATATTTAAATGGATATAAGAAAGAGTGTATTTTAAGTCCATTGTTTAAATTACTTGAGGTTGTATTTGAATTGCTTGTCCCACTTGTAATGGCTGCAATCATTGATATAGGTATTGGAAATGAGGATAAGAGCTTCATCATAAAAATGTGTATAGTCCTTGTTGTACTTGGTATTGTTGGACTAATCAGTGCAATCACTGCTCAGTATTTTGCGGCAAAGGCGGCAGTTGGATTTTCTGCAAAATTAAGATATGCACTTTTTAAACATATTAATACATTGTCATTTTCAGAGATTGATACACTTGGAACATCATCATTAATTACAAAGCTTACAAGTGATGTAAATCAGGTTCAAAATGGTGTAAATCTTGCTTTAAGACTTATTCTTCGTTCGCCTTTTGTTGTAGCAGGTGCAATGATTATGGCATTTACATTAAATGCAAAGGCGGCACTTGTATTTGTGGTTGTTATTCCGGTACTTTGCGTTGTTGTTTTTGCGATAATGTTTTACAGTATTCCGATGTATAAGAAGGTTCAGGCACAGCTTGATAAAGTTTTAAAAATTACAAGAGAAAACCTTACAGGTGTAAGAGTTATAAGGGCATTTAATAAAGAGCGGGATGAAATCGAAAGATACAACGAAACAAATGAAGAATTGACAAGTCTTCAGTTGTTTGTAGGAAGATTATCCGCGATTATGAATCCACTAACTTATATAATTATTAATCTTGGTATAGTTGCACTTATTTACTATGGTGGAATTAAAGTAAATGCTGGTGCTATTTCTCAAGGTGAAGTTGTAGCGCTTGTTAATTATATGTCACAGATTCTCGTTGAAGTGGTTAAGCTTGCAAATCTTGTTATTTCTATTAATAAAGCATTAGCTTGTGCAAACAGAATTGAAGCAGTATTTAATGTAGAACCATCAATTACAGATAAAGCAGAAGTGTTTATGCCAGAAAAGGATTCAGAATATATTGTTGAATTTAACCATGTTAATTTAAGATATAAGGATGCAGGGGAAGATGCATTAACAGATATTGATTTTAAAGTTAAAAAAGGTGAAATTGTAGGAATTATTGGTGGAACTGGTTCAGGTAAATCTTCTGTAGTTAATATGATTCCAAGATTTTATGATGCGAGTGAGGGTGAAGTAAAGGTTAACGGTGTAAATGTTAAAGATATGTCGGTTGAAAAGCTTCGTGATATGGTTGGAATAGTAATGCAAAAGGCAGTACTTTTTAAAGGTACTATCAGAGAAAATATGCGTTGGGGTAAAGGGGATGCAACTGATGAAGAGATTTATCGTGCATTAGACATTTCGCAGTCAAGAGAGTTTGTAGAACAAAAGGAAAATAAACTTGATGAAATGATAGAGCAAGGCGGTAAAAATCTTTCGGGCGGTCAGAGGCAGAGACTTACAATCGCAAGAGCCATTGTTAAAAATCCGGACATTCTTATTCTTGATGACAGTGCATCAGCACTTGATTTTGCTACTGATGCAAAATTAAGAAAGGCAATAAGACAGATGGAAGGTGATACAACCGTATTTATTGTTTCTCAGAGAACTTCATCAATTCAGCATGCTGATAAGATTGTTGTTTTGGAAGATGGAAATGTAGTAATGATTGGAACTCATAGTGAACTATTAGAAAAATGTGAGGAATATCAGGAAATTCACTATTCGCAGATAGAAAAAAATAAGACAGAAAATAATAAAATAGAAAATAGTAAGAAAGGGGGGAGTGTATAATGGAAAAGAAGAGTCAGGCAGGAACAATTAAACAGGTATTAAAATATACAAAAAAATATTCTTTTTTTGTAGCGTGTTCGCTTATATTTGCGGCTATTTCAGTAGCTTTTACATTGTATGTTCCGATTCTTACAGGTAGTGCAATTGATTTGATTGTGGGAAAGGGGAATGTGGATTTTGACAAAATATTTGATATTCTAAAAAAAGTAGGAATTATTGTGGTGATTACTGCAATAGTTCAATTTTTGATGAACCTTTGTAATAACAAGATAACATATGGTGTGGTTAAAGATATCAGAAAAGATGCATTTGAAAAACTTGAAAAATTGCCGCTTAAATATATTGATTCAAATGCTCATGGAGACATTGTAAGTAGAGTGATTGCTGATGTTGATACATTTGCAGAAGGCTTGCTTATGGGATTTTCGCAGTTATTTACAGGAGTTGTGACTATTGTTGGTACTTTGATTTTTATGCTAACTATTAATGTGAAAATCACTTTTGTTGTGGTACTAATTACACCGATTTCATTGTTTGTTGCAAGTTTTATTGCAAAAAGAACTTATAATATGTTCAAATTGCAGTCGGAAACAAGGGGCGAGCAAACAGCCCTTATTAATGAAATGATAGGAAATCAGAAGGTTGTTAAAGCATATGGACAGGAAGATGAGGTTATAGAAAAATTTGGCGAAATAAATGAAAGGCTTAGAAAGTGTTCATTGAATGCTATTTTCTTTTCGTCAACTACAAATCCATCTACAAGATTTGTAAACAGTTTGGTATACACAGGAGTTGGAATAACAGGTGCATTTACTGCAATTGCAGGAGGAATAACAGTCGGAGATTTATCCTGCTTTTTAAGTTATGCTAATCAGTATACAAAGCCATTTAATGAGATTTCAGGAGTAATTACAGAGCTTCAAAATGCTTTGGTATGTGCTTCGAGAATATTTGAGTTAATAAATGAAGAACCTCAGGTTGAAGACAAAGAAAATGCATTAGTTTTAAGTGATGCGAAGGGCAATATAGAATTAAATGATGTATATTTTTCATATGTACCCGAGCAAAAGCTTATAAGAGATTTTAATCTTTCAGTCGAACCGGGACAAAGGGTTGCTATTGTTGGTCCGACCGGTTGTGGTAAATCGACAGTTATTAATCTTTTGATGAGATTTTATGATGTGAATAAAGGTAGTATAAAGGTCGATGGTACTGATTTAAGAGATATTACAAGAGGCAGTCTAAGGTCATCTTATGGAATGGTACTTCAAGAAACTTGGTTAAAAGAAGGAACAATTAGGGAAAATCTTCTTATGGGAAAACCTGATGCAACTGAAGAAGAAATGATAAAGGCTGCAAAAGCGTCACATGCTCATAGTTTTATTAAGCGACTTAAAGATGGTTATGATACTTATATTACAGAAGATGGTGGAAGTTTATCGCAAGGTCAGAAACAGTTACTTTGTATAGCAAGGGTAATGCTTTGTTTACCTCCTATGCTTATTCTTGATGAGGCTACGTCTTCTATTGATACAAGAACAGAGATAAAGATTCAGAGCGCATTTTCAAAGATGATGAAGGGCAGAACAAGTTTTATCGTAGCTCACAGATTATCAACAATAAAAGAGGCAGATATTATTTTGGTAATGAAAGATGGAAATATAATCGAGCAGGGAAATCATGAATCACTTTTAAGTAAAAATGGATTTTACGCTAATTTATATAATAGTCAGTTTGATACTGCAGGGGCATAAAATATTTGTTTAAATATATCTTATATATGTTGTACTAATTAGCAAACCATTACAGGTACGCTTTCGCTGCATGAGTCTCGTAGCAGTACGTAAGGTGCCAAAATACGGCACCTTACGTACTGACGGACTCATAAGCACCTGTGTATGGTTTGTTAATTAGTACAACTTTGTATAAAAATGAAAATATTAAACAAATATTTTAAAGTGTAGAATAAAGGAAATGAAATAAAATGGATAATTTAGTTTATAGTCTTAATGCAACTATGCCTGTATTTTTGGTTATGGTTGTAGGTTACATATTAAAGCAAATGGGGATGTTTACTGAGGAGTTTTTAAAGGTTGCGAATAAGTTTAATTTTAATATTACTTTGCCGGCACTGCTTCTTATCAATATGCTTGAGTGTGATATCAAAAGTACTTTTGACGGTAAGTATGTGTTGTATTGTGCAACGGTTACGCTTGTATGTATTATGACAACTTGGTTTTTAGCAAGGCTTTTATTAAAGGATAAATCAATAGTTGGCGAGTTTGTACAAGGGGCATATAGAGGTAGTGCAGCAATTCTTGGAATTGCTTTAATGACTAATATAAGTGGTAATGCAGATATGGCGCCACTTATGATATTAGGTTCTGTTCCGATTTACAATATATTTGCAGTAATTGTGCTTACTTTTGAAGCACCTGAGATTTCTTCAACTGAATCAAATGGAAATCAAGATAATGAAAATGATAAAACTAAAAAGATTAAAAAAGCTTTTATAGGGATTTGTAAAAATCCGATTATTTTAAGTATTTTAGGTGGAATGTTGTTATCCTACTTAAGGTTTGAACTTCCAACTATTCCATATAAGGTGGTAGATAGTATTGGAAGTATGACAACACCTTTAGCACTTATTATTATTGGTGCAGGATTTGAGGGAAGAAAAGCTGTTAAAAAGATTGCACCTGCAATTGCTGCGACTATGATAAAGCTTGTTATACAACCGGCGATATTTTTGCCGGTTGCAATTATGTTTAACTTTGGACCTGAGAAGATTGTGGCTGCACTTATAATGCTTGGTGCGCCTACAACAGCTACAAGTTATATAATGTCTAAAAATATGGGTCATGAGGGAGTGCTATCGTCAAGTATAATTGTTTTAACAACACTTTTATCTGCATTTACAATAACTACGTGGATATTTGTACTTAGAAGTATGGGATATATATAAAATAGGTATTATTTATTGTAAAAAATATAATTATCTGATAAATTATTATTAAGATATTAGTGTGTAAAATAAATGAAGGGAAGTGGAGATTATGCTAGCATTACAGTCACAGTTAGAGAGTGTTACTTTAAAACAGTATGAAGAACTACCTGATGATATAAGAGCGGAGGTTTTTGAGGGGCAGATTTTTTATATGTCAAGTCCGTCACAAAATTACCAAATGATTTCTATGGAATTATCAACTGTAATTAACAGTTATATTAAGAGTAAGAAAGGGGATTGCAGAGTATTTCATGCTCCGTTTGATGTGAAATTGGATGATACTCCTCTTACTATTGTACAACCTGATATTATGATTGTTTGTGATAAGGATAAGCTTGATGGTAAACGTTGTAATGGTGCGCCGGATTTTATTATAGAGATTGTTTCTTCAGGAAATCCATCAGATGATTATATTAAAAAGTTATATTATTATAAGAATTATGGCGTTCGTGAATATTGGATTGTCGACCCGATTAGAAAAATTATCACAGTTAATTATTTTGAAGAAAATCGTATAAATGTACAGTATGATTTCTGGTCAATAATTAAAGTTAATATTTATGAGGATTTATATATTGATTTTTCAAGTGTTATGGAAATGTTAGATTAGTATTATGTTTTTGACACTGTTATATTCTTAAGGTATAATAACCGAAGGGTAAAAAGTTGTGGAATGGAGGCAGAATTTAATAAATATGAGTGAAATATTGATTAAAGGTGGAAGGGTTATTGACCCTGCTACTAAAATGGATGAAATTAAAGATGTCCTTATTAAAGATGATAAAGTATTAAAAATTGATAAAGATATTAATAAAGACGAAATTAGTTTGGATTGTCAGGTGATTGATGCAAAAGGTTCATTTGTAATGCCGGGATTTATTGATTTGCATGTACATTTAAGAGACCCCGGATTTACTTATAAGGAAACCATTACTACAGGTGCAAATGCAGCGGCAAGAGGTGGTGTTACTACAATTTGTCCAATGCCTAATACAAAGCCTTCTACTGATAATCCGCAAATTGTTAAGGAAATTGTAGACAGAGCTAAGAGTGAGGCGTGTGTAAATGTTCTTCCTGTAGGTGCAGTAACCATAGGTCAGATTGGAAAAGAAGTTACTGATATTAAAGGTATGGTTGAGAGTGGAATCTGTGCGATTAGTGAAGATGGAAAATCTGTTATGGATTCTAATGTCTACAGAGAAGCGATGAAAATAGCAAAGGAATGTGGCATTCCTGTAATGGCGCACTGTGAAGATATTAATCTTGTTGCAGGCGGTGTTATGAATTTGGATGATAATGCTAAAAAGCTTGGTCTCAAAGGAATAAGTAACGCAGTTGAAGATATTATAACCGCAAGAGATATTTTACTTGCTAAAGAGACTGGTGTTACACTTCATTTATGTCATTGCTCTACAAAGGACAGTGTAAGAATGATAAAGGAAGCTAAAGAAGACGGATTGCCTGTCACCGGTGAAGTATGTCCACATCATTTTATTTTATCAACTAAGGATATTCCTTGTGATGATGCTAATTATAAGATGAACCCTCCACTTAGAAGTGAGGAAGATGTTATTGCACTTAAGGAAGGTCTTAGAGACGGAATTATGGATGTGATTTCAACAGATCATGCACCACATAGTGAAGAAGAGAAATCAAGAGGATTTGAAAAGGCACCGTTTGGAATAGTTGGACTTGAGACGTCTGCCTCTCTTACTTATACAGAATTGGTTTTAGGTGGATATTTAACACCTATGCAGATGGCTGAAAAGATGAGCTATAATCCTGCAAAGGTTCTTGGAATAGATAAAGGTACTATCAAAGAAGGAAGTATTGCGGATGTGGTAATATTTAATCCTGAGATTGAATATGTGATTAACCCGAATGATTTTGTTTCGATGGGTAAGAATACACCATTTACAGGAAAGAAAGTTACAGGAAAAGTTGTATGTACAATCTGTGGTGGTAAAGTTGTATATAAAGATTAATTTCTTTGATAAAATTATGATTTCTTTGAGTTAAAAGAAAATAGTTTTTAAAATTATAAATTAATAATGGTAATTAAAAATATAATAAGTTCAAAACCGGAAAGGAATAATTATGATTAACAAACTTGTATCAAAAATTAAAAAATTAAATGCACCAATAGTAGTAGGTCTTGACCCAATGCTTAACTATGTACCTGAGCATATTCAGAAAAAAGCTTATGAAGAGTATGGTGAAACATTAAAAGGAGCAGCAGAGGCTATCTGGCAGTTCAATAAAGGAATTATTGATGCTACTTATGACCTTATCCCTGCTGTTAAGCCACAGATTGCTATGTATGAGCAGTTTGGTATTGAAGGAATGGAAGCATTTAAGAAAACTGTTGATTATGCAAAATCTAAAGATATTGTTGTAATCGGAGATATCAAAAGAGGTGATATCGGTTCTACATCAGCAGCTTATGCCGTTGGACATGTTGGTAAGGTAAAAGTAGGAAATACTCTTATAACACCATTTGATGAGGATTTTGTTACAGTTAATCCATATCTTGGAAGTGATGGTGTAAATCCATTTATAGATGTTTGTAAAGAAAATGATAAGGGTATATTTGTACTTGTTAAGACATCTAATCCATCAAGTGGAGAGTTCCAGGACAGATTAATTGATGGAAGACCATTATATGAATATGTTGGTGAACAGGTTGCTAAATGGGGCGAATCTCATATGGGTGACGAATACAGTTACGTTGGAGCTGTTGTTGGTGCAACATATCCTGAGATGGGTAAAATATTAAGAAAAATTATGCCAAAGACATATATTTTAGTGCCTGGTTACGGTGCACAGGGTGGAAAGGCAAAAGACCTTGCACCATACTTTAACGAAGATGGCTTAGGAGCAATTGTTAATTCATCAAGAGGAATTATTGCTGCATATAAGCAGGAAGAATATGCTAAGTTTGGTGAGCTTAATTATGCAGATGCTTCAAGAGCAGCAGTTGAGTTTATGATTAAAGACATTACAGAAAATATTTAATTAGTATATTCTGCACAAAAAAATTAAAATGATATAATTTTAATGAAAGAAGGAAGTGATGGCAGTGAGTCAGATTAATAATGAACATATAATTGAACAGGCATCTGTTATAAGTCAGGAAATGCTTGCATCTGATATTTACAGTATGTGGATTAAAACGAATATGGCAGATAATGCTAAGGCGGGACAGTTTATCGCATTGTATTCTAAAAATGGAGCAACTCTTCTTCCAAGACCTATTAGTATTTGTGAAATAGATAAAGAAAATAAATCACTTAGAATTGTTTACAGGGTTGTTGGAAAAGGTACAGATGAATTTTCTAAGATGAGTGCAGGGGACGCAGTGAAGATACTTGGACCTTTAGGAAATGGATATACTCTTAAGGATAAGACTGCAATTTTGGCAGCAGGCGGGATTGGAGTTCCACCTATCGTTGAACTTGCAAAAGAACTTAAAGAAAAATATGATTGTAAAATTAATATTGTAGTAGGTTACAGGACAGAATTATTCCTTTTAGAAGAACTTAAAAAATATGGCGAAGTATTTATTTCAACAGAAGACGGTTCTGCAGGTACAAAAGGAAATATTATAGATGCTATCAATGAGAATAATGTTGATGGTGATATAATATATGCTTGCGGTCCGATGCCTATGTTAAGAGCTGTTAAGAAACTTGCACTTGATAAAGATATTGAGGCACAGATTTCATTGGAAGAAAGAATGGCTTGTGGAATTGGAGCATGTCTTGGTTGTGTATGTAAGACAAAAGAAAAAGATGAGCACAGTAATGTTAATAATGCGAGAATCTGTACAGACGGACCGGTATTTGAAGCAAGAGATGTAGAGATATAGTTTTTTGTTAAGCCATGCAACAAGTATTATAAGACATGTGTGTGCTTGCACACTAAAAATGTCTTATAGTACTTGTTATAGGGCGTACAGCCCTAGCGAAAAGAAGGTTGCGAGTATACTCGCAAGCGAATTTGATCTAGCATGGCATAATAAAGTAAGTAAAATAATAATCGAAAGGAATAAATTGTGATTATGAATACAAAAGTAAACATAGCAGGTGTGGAACTTAAGAATCCTGTAATGACTGCATCAGGAACTTTCGGTTCCGGTATGGAATATAGTGAATTTGTAGACTTAAATCGTTTAGGAGCAGTTGTGACAAAGGGTGTGGCTAATGTTCCTTGGCCAGGTAATCCTACACCAAGAATTGTAGAAACACATGGTGGTATGCTTAATGCAATTGGACTTCAAAATCCTGGAATTGATGTGTTTGTTGATAGAGATATTCCGTTTTTAAAAAAGTATGATACAAAGATTATTGTTAATGTTTGTGGACATACAACAGAAGAATATCTTGAGGTTGTTGAAAGACTTGCAGATGAAGATATTGACCTTATGGAGATTAATATTTCATGTCCTAATGTTAAGGAAGGTGGAATTGCATTTGGACAAAATCCTAATTCTGTAGAAGAGATTACAAGAGCGATTAAAAAAGTTGCAAAGCAGCCTATTATTATGAAATTAAGTCCTAATGTTACGGATATTGCTGTTATGGCAAAGGCAGCAGAAGCAGGTGGAGCGGATGTAGTTTCTTTGATAAATACATTAACAGGAATGAAGATTGATATCGAAAGACAGACATTTGCACTTGCAAATAAAACAGGTGGAATGTCAGGTCCTGCAATCAAACCGATTGCTGTAAGAATGGTTAATCAGGTTGCAAATGCAGTTAAGATACCAATTATTGGAATGGGTGGAATAGCAAGTGCAGAAGATGCTCTTGAATTCATTCTTGCAGGAGCAACAGCAGTTTCAGTTGGAACAGCTAATTTCTTTAATCCGTATACAACAGTTGAAGTTATCGAAGGTATTGAAAAATATATGGAGAGACATAATTGTAACGATATAAACGAGTTGATTGGGTTAGTTAATAGAAAATAAGGCCATGAACAGTTAAGATGTTTTTAATATAGTTTAGACGAAAGATGAAAAGGATTCTGCTTGTGTAGTAGGGTCCTTTTGTTGTTATCTTGAGAAAACGTGATGGATAATGTATAATTATCTTGAGAAAACGTGATAATGGTACAGTGTTAGAGGAAGAAGTATTAAAAGCCATAATGTTTGATAGAGTCGGGATAAATGAAGGAATGTTTTTGGAAAATATAGTAGCACAGATGTTGGTTGCCTCAGGTCATAAGTTGTTCTTTTATTCAAGAGTGGATAAAAAAGATTTTCAGAACAACATAGAGATAGATTTTCTTATACGTGATAAAAAGAAAATATGTCCAGTGGAAGTAAAGTCAGGACAATATAAAAAACATACATCAATAGACAGATTTAAAAAGCAATATAGTGATAAAGTAGGTAAAAGTTATATTGTTTGTATAAAGGATTATGAAGAAAATGATAATATTGTGAGAATTCCGGTTTATATGGTGTTTTGCTTATAAACATAATAACAGTTACTTTGAAACAGTTGAAAATTTCATCTCTTTATGATAGGATAAAAAAAGAATTTAATGTAAGTTTAGGAGGTCTTATTTAAATGGAACAGTATAAGAAAGAGTTTATAGAATTTATGGTAGACTGTAATGTCTTAAAATTTGGAGATTTTGTTACAAAGAGTGGAAGAAAGACACCATTTTTTGTTAATACAGGATTTTATAGAACAGGTTCACAGCTTGTAAAGCTTGGTGAATATTACGCAAAAGCAATTAATGAAAAATATGGTCTTGATTTTGATGTTTTATTTGGACCTGCTTACAAAGGAATTCCGCTTTCGGTGGCAGCTACAATGGGAATTAGCAATCTTTATGATAAAGATATTAAGTACTGTTCAAACAGAAAAGAAGTAAAAGACCATGGTGATACAGGAATTTTACTTGGAAGTCCAATTGCTGATGGAGATAAAGTGGTAATTATCGAAGATGTAACTACAGCAGGAACATCTATTAACGAGACACTTCCAATTATTAATGCGCAAGGTGATGTTGATGTAATTGGTCTTGTTGTATCAGTTGACCGAATGGAAAGAGGACAGGGAGATAAGAGTGCTCTTGATGAAATAAAAGAGAAATACGGAATTGAGACAACAGCAATTGTTACAATGGCAGAAGTTGTAGAACATTTATATAATAAAGAATACAAAGGGAAAGTTATAATTGATGATAAGTTAAAAGAAGCAATTGATGCATATTATGAACAGTATGGTGTTAAATAAAAGGAGGATATAGTAGTGGAAAAGATTTATAAGTCAATGAAGCGTGTAGGGGCAGGAAACATTGTTATAGGTGTTTTAATAATGGTTGTTGGTATTAGTGTTGGTATTGTATCAATTATAACAGGCGCTAAGTTACTAAAAGCCAAATCAGATATTACTTTTTAAGATGAGTAAGGTAGTGAAAAGAAAACGGCTAATGTTTGTTAGCCGTTTGTTGTTTATAGTATATTTGTTATTTTTGTTGTATTTTCTTTTGGTTTCTGAAAGTATGGGCAGAGTTACATCAGACCATTACAGATATAACTTAAAACCATTTGTTGAGATAAACAGATTTTATAATTTATTTGGAACAGATTCAGATTTAAAGGCGATTTTAAATATTTATGGAAATATAATATGTTTTATTCCGTTTGGTTTGTATTTTACATGGATATTAAAAAGAGAAAAACGATTATTTATAAAGATTTTTCTTATGACTTTTATATTTAGTTTAACAATTGAAACAATACAATTGTTTTGCAAAATAGGCATTTTTGATGTTGATGACCTTATACTTAATACCTTTGGAGGTGTTATAGGGTATGTTTTATGTGAAATTTATTTGGGAATATCAAAAATAGCTAAGAAAGGATAACTATTTTTATGAAAACAGTAAAAAGAGGATACAGATTTACAGATAAAAACAATAGTTCCGGTGGAATTGTATCATCAATACTTGGAGCAATATCTTTGTGTTTGGTTGTTGTAGGAGTTGTTATCTCTTATAAAGAAAATGGAAATGCAGGATTAGCTGTCGGTGCAATTGGAAGCATAGCCTTTATTTTGAATTGTATAGGTATGATTATAGGTTTAAGGAGCTTTAAAGAAAGAGATAAATTCTATTTATTTTCATGGATAGGAGTTATTGCAAATGGAATAATGTGGATTATGATGTGCGTTATAATTGCGGGTGGTTTAATGATGTGAATTTTAATCAGGATGCTTTGACAACCAAATCCATATAAGTAATAACTTAGTATTGAAATTTCTAAAGTTGAATTAAAGAAGGTTAAATTTGATTGACTATATACGTTTTAACTAGTAAAATAGAAGTAATGTTTAGATATAATGAGCCTAGTTTTGGCTTTTTGAAAGGAGATATTTACAATGGCAAAAGTTGGTATAATAATGGGCAGTGATTCTGACCTTGATGTAATGAAAGGTGCAGCTGAGATGTTAGAAAAATTTGGCATCGATTATGAGATGACAATTATTTCTGCTCATAGAATGCCGGATGTGTTTTATGATTATGCTACAACAGCAGAAGAAAAAGGAATTAAGGTTATTATAGCTGGAGCAGGTGGTGCAGCACATTTACCTGGAATGGCAGCTGCTATTTTCCAGTTACCTGTAGTTGGTGTACCAATTCACACTAAAGCTTTAGGTGGCGTTGATTCGTTGTACTCAATTGTACAGATGCCACAGGGAATACCGGTTGCAACAGTTGCAATTAATGGTGGTGCGAATGCAGGTCTTATGGCCGCTAAGATTTTGGCAGTTTCAGATGATGAACTTCTTGCAAAATTAAAAGAATATAAGCAGGGTCTTAAAGATGGTGTTTGTGCTAAAGCTGAAAAGTTAGAAAAAATCGGATATAAAGAATATCTTAAACAGATGTAAAAAATATATACAAATAAAAGAAAGGAAATACATATTTTTATAAATATGTAAGGTTAAGAAAATGGATTACAAGAAAGCCGGAGTTGATATTGAAGCTGGATATAAGTCAGTAGAATTAATGAAGGAGCATATTAAAAAGACAATGAGACCGGAAGTTCTCACTAATATTGGAGGATTTTCAGGAGCTTTCTCTATGGAAGCATTTAAAAATATGGAAAAACCAACACTTGTTTCAGGTACTGATGGTGTAGGAACAAAATTAAAATTAGCATTTATTTTAGATAAACATGATACTGTAGGTATCGATTGTGTTGCTATGTGTGTTAATGATATTGCATGTGCAGGTGGAGAGCCATTATTCTTCCTTGATTATATTGCATGTGGTAAAAATGAACCTGAAAAGATTGCTACAATAGTAAGCGGTGTTGCTAAGGGATGTGAGATGTCTAATGCAGCATTAATCGGTGGAGAGACAGCTGAGATGCCGGGATTTTATCCTGTTGATGAATATGACCTTGCAGGATTTGCAGTAGGTGTTGTTGATGAAAAAGATTTAATTACAGGTAAGGACATTAAAGCCGGTGATACATTAATCGGTATTGCTTCTTCGGGCGTACATAGTAATGGATTCTCATTAGTAAGAAGTGTATTTAAGATGACAGAAGAGTCTCTTAACACATATTATGATTCGCTTGGAAAAACTTTAGGAGAAGCACTTATCGAGCCAACAAAGATTTATGTTAAGACCCTTAGAAATGTTAAAGGAGCAGGAGTTAAGATTAAAGGATGTAGTCATATTACAGGTGGTGGCTTCTATGAGAACATTCCTAGAATGTTACCTAATGGAATCAGAGCAGAAGTGAAGAAAGATAGTTATGATATTCCACCAATCTTTAAAATGTTATCAACAGATGGAGATATTGCAGAAGAAATGATGTATAACACATTTAATATGGGTATCGGAATGGTACTTGCAATTGATCCTAAGGATGTTGATGTTACAATTAAAGCTATTGAAGAAGCAGGAGAAAAGGCTTACGTAATCGGTCAGACAGTTGACGGAGAAAAAGGAGTAACATTATGCTAAAAGTAGGTGTACTTGTATCCGGAGGAGGAACTAATCTTCAGGCAATTATAGATTCCATTAAGTCGGGAATTATTACAAATACTGAGATTAAAGTTGTTATAAGCAATAATCCAAATGCATATGCACTTACAAGAGCCAAAGAAAATAATATTGAAGGAGTATGTATTTCTCCTAAGACATTTGAAAAAAGAGAAGATTTTAATGAAGCTCTTATAAATAAGATAGATGAATATAATTTAGATTTAATAGTTTTAGCGGGATGTATGGTTGTACTTCCTGCTAAGCTTATTTCAAAATATCAGAATAAAATTATAAATATTCATCCGGCGCTTATACCGTCTTTTTGTGGAAAAGGATTTTATGGCTTACATGTACACGAAGAAGTGTTAAAAAGAGGTGTAAAACTTACAGGTGCGACAGTTCATTTTGTTGATGAAGGAACAGATACAGGTCCTATTATTATGCAAAGAGCAGTAGAGGTAAAATATGGTGATACACCGGAAGTTTTACAAAGAAGAGTAATGGAAGAAGCAGAGTGGAAAATAATGCCACAAGCTATTAATCTTATAGCGAACAATAAAATTTCAGTAATTGATGGATTTGTAAAAATAGACGAATAAGAAAGGAAAATGGGTACGGAAATGAAAGTTTTAATAGTAGGAAGCGGTGGAAGAGAACACGCAATAGCTTGGAAGGTTGCACAGAGTAAGAAAGTTGACAAGATTTATTGTGCACCCGGTAATGCAGGAATTGCCGGCATTGCAGAATGTGTAGATATTGGAGCAATGGAATTTGATAAGCTTGTAGCATTTGCACAAGAGAAGGAGATTGACCTTACTGTTATTGGAATGGACGACCCATTAGTAGGTGGTGTTGTTGATGAATTTGAAAAGGCAGGACTTAAAGTATTTGGACCTAGAAAGAATGCTGCTATTTTGGAAGGTTCAAAAGCATTTTCAAAGGATTTAATGAAAAAATACAACATACCTACAGCGGCTTATGAGACATTTAATTCACCGGAAGAAGCTATGAAATATCTTGAAACTTCAGCTTATCCTATAGTATTAAAGGCTGATGGACTTGCACTTGGTAAAGGTGTTTTAATCTGTACAACTAAAGAGGAAGCTATGGAAGGCGTTAAGTCTTTAATGCTTGATAAACAGTTTGGTTCAGCAGGTAATACAATTGTCATAGAAGAATTTATGACAGGTAGAGAGGTATCAGTATTATCCTTTGTTGATGGAAATACAATTAAGATAATGACATCAGCACAAGACCATAAAAGAGCAAAAGATGGCGATGAGGGTCTTAATACCGGAGGAATGGGAACATTTTCACCAAGTCCTTTCTATACTGATGAGGTTGATGAATTCTGTAAGAAATATATTTATCAGGCAACAGTTGATGCGATGAAAGCAGAAGTAAGAGAATTTAAAGGTATTATTTTCTTTGGTTTGATGCTTACAGAGAATGGTCCTAAGGTTCTTGAATATAATGCAAGATTTGGTGACCCTGAGACACAGGTTGTACTTCCAAGAATGAAGAATGATATTGTTGAAGTATTTGAAGCTTGTGTTGACGGAACATTAGATAAGATAGATTTAGAATTTGAAGATAATGCAGCAGTATGTGTTGTGCTTGCTTCGGATGGTTATCCATTATCATATGAAAAGGGTTTTCCTATAAAAGGTCTTGAGAAATTTGATGGAAATGATTCGTATTTTGTATTCCATGCCGGAACAAAATTATCAGATGGTAATATTGTTACAAATGGTGGAAGAGTTTTGGGTGTAACAGCTAAAGGACAGGATTTAAAGACAGCAAGAAATAATGCATATGAAGCAACCGGCTGGATTGAATTTGCTAATAAATACATGAGAACAGATATTGGAAAAGCAATTGATGAAGCATAATTAATCAAAAGATTAAACAGTTCAGCTAGCGTCATTCGCAAAGTTACACTAACGTGCATATTAGCTACTTTGTAGCTTGCTTTGCTCATTTGTGGGGCGCTAAGCTCATAACTAATACCACACAAAATTTATAAGAGTATAATTTTGGTGTAGCATTAGTTATGGCTGAATTGTAATAAAAATTTTACGAAAGGATGTTGCTGATGTTAAAAAACAAAAGATTAATGAGAATAGTAGCGGCGGTGATGGTATTTGCTATTACTTTTAGTATGCTTTTGATTTTCGAGTTTTCTAAAACTATGGCATATACCGAGAAAACGGGTACCGTTAATGGAACTAATGTAAATGTCAGAGTTGGCGCAGGAACATCTCATAGTAAGTTACAATATCTTGGGAAAAATGTTCAGCTAAATGTTGGTAATACCGTTAAAATTATTGGTGAAGCAAATGCAACTGATGGTTCTTTGTGGTATAACATAAAATTTGAATACAAAAGTGGTGCAGAACTTACAGGATATATGCACAGTGCATATATTGATGTAGATGATTATTCATATACAGAGGATTCTGATTTTGAGACATATTTGACCAAACAGGGATTTCCTGAAAGTTATAAAACCGGGCTTAGAAAAATTCATTCAAAATATCCAAACTGGGTATTTGTGGCGGACCATGTTGACTACGAATGGGAAACTGTTGTTAAGAATGAAAGTGTTGTAGGAAGAAGCTTGGTAGGAAGAAATTCGATAAGTTCATGGAAGTCTTTGGATTATGGTTCATATAATTGGGAAACAGGACAGTGGGCAACATTTGACGGAAGTGCATGGTGTGCAGCTTCTAAGGAATTGGTTGCTTATAGTATGGATCCGAGAAATTTCCTTGATGAAACATATATATTCCAATTTGAACTACTTTCTTTTAATGCTAATATTCATAAAGTTGAAAATGTAGAAATGTTATTAAAAGGAAGTTTTATGGCTAATAATGAGTCGATACCTGGAATTTCTTATGCAAAAACATTTATGGATGCAGCTGCAGAGGCAGGAGTTAGTCCATATCATTTGGCATCAAGGGTTATTCAGGAGGTAGGTTCAAAAGGAACCAGCGGTAGTGTTACCGGTTATTATGCACCTTCTACGGGAAATGTATATCAGAGTTTATTTAATTTTTACAATATAGGTGCGTATGCATCAGGTGGAAGAGGGGCTGTAGAAAATGGATTAATCTATGCTTCAAAAACAGATGCATCTAATATGCGTCCATGGAACACAAGATATAAGGCAATAGTTGGCGGAGCAATATTTATAGGAAAAGGATATATCAATATTGGTCAGGATACCATCTATTATGAAAAATTTGATTTAGTGGGAACGCCATATACACATCAGTATATGACAAATATTCAGGCACCTAAATCAGAGGCCTTAAAGATGTCAAAGGCGTATACGGATGAAATGAAAAAGAATATTTCATTGGTGTTTAAGATTCCGGTATATAAGAATATGCCTGAAAATGCATGTCCATGTCCTACCGGAGACGGAAGTCCTAATAATGTGTTAGAGAGTCTTGTTATAAACGGATATAATCTTACACCTACATTCAGTAAATTTACTGAAAATTACGATGTAATTGTTCCAAGTGATGTTTCGAAGATTGGCGTAAGTGCCACAGCACTTGATGGTGGTGCAACCATTTCGGGAACAGGAACAAGGGAACTTAAAGTTGGTTCGAATAGAATAGAAATTGTTGTTACTGCAAGTAACGGCAATAAGAGAACATATACAATAGTTGTCGTAAGAAAAACACCGGAACAGTCGACGACAAAACCTCAGGAGACTACGAAACCAACAACAAAGCCGGCAGAAACAACAAAGCCGGCAGAAACAACAAAGCCGGCAGAAACAACAAAACCGATAGAAACAACAAAACCACAGGTGTTGGCTCCAACATATTCAACAACTTATAATAAGATTGATGATATATATCTTACAGGTATAAAGGTTGGAACAACTGCAAGTGATTTTAAAAAATCATTTTCTGTCAGCAATTGTAATGTTGAAGTATATAAAAAAGACGGAACAACCGTTAATTCGGGAAAAGTTGCTACAGGAAATAAGGTTATAATAAAGGATACATCAGGAAAAGTAATAAAAGAATACTTATGCGTTATTTATGGTGATATAAATGGCGATGGTGATATTGCAATATTAGATTTAGTGTATGTTAAAAGGCATCTTTTGAGTGTTATTAAATTAGATGGAGCATTTGCCAAAGCCGCAGATGTAAATAAGAAAAACGGTATTGATATACTTGATTTGGTGTATGTTAAAAGAGCATTGTTGGGAGTAATAAATATAACACAGTAATAACTATTACAGACTAAGATTGAAGGAATAGACAGATGGAGGCTATAATGAAAGCGAAAATATACAAATTGTTAATGGGAACAGTTATGATGATGATAATGCTTTTTACAATTAATAATATTAGTGTAAAAGCAGCTAATTGCAATGTAGGAGTTTCTTCAGTTAGTGGAGTTGCAGGAGAGACTATAATTGTAAATGTAACCGTTACAGCTGATGAAGCAGCGGCAGGTCAGATAGGAATATCCTATGACACTAATTTTTTGGATTATTCAGGAAGTGACAGTGCAGATGTAAGTGGAGGTCAGGCAGGAATTGTTTTGATTGTTTCTGCTGATATTCCTACATCAGGATACACTGTACCATTAAAATTTAAATTAAAACAGCCGGGAAGCACAAATGTTACTATCGCAAATAATACATCTTTATTTGCACAAATGGGAACATCAGATGAGCCGATGAATTATAATGCTTCTAATGGAACAATTACTGTTACTGCTGCAACAGTAGCATCAAGTGATAGCAAACTTAGCGGATTATCAGTTCAGGCAGTTACATCAAATGGTGACAGTTCAAATGTTGTATATACTCCTTCATTCTCTCCGGATGTAACAGAATATAAAGCTGATTTGGCATCAAATGTAACAAAATTAGTAATTGCTACAACATTGTCTGACTCAAAATCTCAGACAGCAGTATCCGGAACAAGAATTGATCCGGGTAATAATAAGACTACTGTAACTGTAACAGCTGAAGATGGAAGTGTTACAAAGTATACATTATATACTACAAGAGCAGTTGAAAAAACAACAGAACCATCAACAAGTGGAGAAGAAGAATCAACTTCAACAGAGGAATTTGACAGAACACCAAAGAAAATTGAAGCTTTGAATAAATATATAATTCAGGATTTTACATTAACTACAATTCCTGAAGGTTTTGAAGAGGGAACAACAACTTATGAAGGACAGACTATTGCTGTATTAAAAGGTATAGCGAAACCTCTTACATTAATGTGTCTTGCGGATGATGCACAAGGAGCTAACATAGGAAAATATATTTATAATGAAGTTTCAGGTGCTATCGATAAGATGGTAGACATAACAAGTATGCAGAAAATGTATACAATTTTACCAACCGGTGCAGATTATCCTGGCCCTGCAGGATATACACAGACTGAGCTTGATGTTAAAGGAAATAAAGTAAGGGCTTGGATTAAATCAGCAGATTCTGAGTTCTATGTTGTTTATGCAATGAATTGGAATGGAGAAACTTCTTTATATGCATATGATACAAAAGAACAGACAATGCAAAGATTTGTAGAAGGAAATAAAACAGAAAATATTGAAGATGTTCCAAAAGAAGAAAATACAGAATATCTTCTTATGAAAAAACAATATGATGAAATGTACGATGAGTATGTAAATGACCATCAAAAGAAGAATAAACAGATTGTAATTCTTTTAGTTGCGATTATTGTAATAATGATAATTTCAACAATAGTTATTTATTTATTGTATAAGAAAAATTCAACTACCGGATATGAAATGGTTAATGGTGAATTAAATAATGAACATGTAGATGATGATGAGATAAAACTTGATTTTGTTGAAATATCAAATAATGAAGCAAAATCAAGACAAACTAATTTAGATGTTGCACTTAATAATATTTCAAAAAGAGAAGCTAAAGATATTCAGGTATTAATGGAAGAAGAAAATGATGAAATAGGATTTGAGGCGGCAATAGAAGAAAATAAAATAAATAATAACAAAGAGAGTTTTGTGGAAAATAATGTGGTAAATGGTTTTAATGACGAAATTATTGCGACAGAGGAATCTGCACAAGAAGATAATACACAGGACACTACTATGGAAGAAATAAAAACAGATAAAGAAGAAAAATCGGATAAAGAAGAAAAATCGGATAAAGAAGAAAAATCAGAGAATGTTTTAGGAACCAGAGAAGAAATAAAGGCATCTGCATCAGACATATTAGATGCTTTGAATACTCAAAGTCTTAAAGAAGTTATTGAAGAAACAAATAAAGTTATTGAAGAAGATGAAGATGATGACCTTGAAATAGAATTTTTTGATTTAGATGATTAATCAGTTGACAGATAATTATAGTTGTTATAAGCTAAATATAACAACTATGATTATAAAGGGCTGGTGAGATAATGATAATAACAGTTGATTTTAATAGTGATGAAGCTATATATTTGCAATTAAGAAATCAGATAATATTTGGAATTGCTACAGAAGAGATTAGAGAAGGCGACTCGTTACCTTCAGTTAGACAACTGGCAGAAGATATCGGAATAAATATGCACACTGTTAATAAAGCATATGCAGTTTTAAGAAATGAGGGTTTTTTGAAACTGGACAGAAGATATGGTGCAGTAATTGCTTTTGATATTGATAAAATAAGAGCAATGCAAGATTTGAAAGACAGCTTGCGTGTGATGATAGCGAAAGCTATATGTAAAAATATTTCTGAGGAAGAGGCACATTCAATAATACATGAAATATATAGGGAATTTCTTGGATAAAATGTAAAAATATAGGGAGATAGTTAATAAAAAAGTGGAGGCATCAAATGGATAATTTTTATACAAAACAAGCAAGACAAGCTTTAGAAGAAGCTGAAAATATATCTAAAGAGTTAAATCATAGTTATATTGGAACAGAGCATTTACTTGTAGGATTATTAGCAGTAGAAAATTGTGCTGCATCAATTATTTTACAGAGAAATAAAGTAAGTTTTGAAGAAGTAATTGGGCTTATGGAAACCTTAGTTTCTCCGGTTGGAGGAATAGCTATTTCAGAAAAAGAGCTTTTTACGCCAAGGGCACAGAATGTTTTGGTGTTTAGTTCTAAATATGCAAAGATGACTAATGATGCAAAGATAGGAACAGAACACATTCTTCTTGCAATAATCAGAGAGCGTGAAGGTGTTGCAACCAGATTACTTAACACGATGAACATTAACTTGAAAGCTATTTACGCTGAAGTTCTGGAAACTATGGGAGTATCTGCTAATACTTTTAAAGAAGAGATAGCAGAAGCTTTTGGAGATGCAAATACAAGAAATAATAATGGAAAAACTCAAAAATCAGCACTTGCACAATTTAGTGTAGATTTGACAATGAATGCGGCGGAAGGAAAGCTTGATCCTGTAATTGGTAGAGAAAATGAAATTTTAAGAGTTATACAGATTCTTAGTAGAAGAACTAAGAATAATCCTTGTTTGGTTGGTGAACCGGGTGTAGGAAAAACAGCAATTGTAGAGGCAATTGCTAAAAGAATAGTAGATGGAAATGTTCCTGATACGGTAAAGAATAAAAGAGTTCTGACATTGGATTTGGCAGCCATGGTTGCAGGTTCAAAATATAGAGGAGAATTTGAGGAAAGAATAAAAAGATTAATTGATGAGGTTAAACAGGATGGAAATGTTCTGCTTTTCTTAGATGAGATTCATACAATAATTGGTGCAGGTGGTTCGGAAGGCTCAATTGACGCGGCTAATATTTTAAAACCAGCCCTTGCAAGGGGAGAAATCCAGATTATCGGAGCAACAACACTTAACGAATATAGAAAATATTTTGAAAAAGATGCTGCTCTTGAAAGAAGGTTTCAACCTATTACAGTAGAAGCACCTACAATTTCAGAAACTATAAGCATTTTAAAAGGGTTAAAAGAAAAATATGAAAATCATCATGATGTTTTAATAGAGGAAGATGCTATAGAAGCGGCAGTAAATATGTCGGACAGATATATTAATGATAGATTTTTGCCGGATAAAGCCATAGATTTGATGGATGAAGCATCGGCTAAAGTAAGGTTATCAAAACTTACAATTAAAACAAGTATTTCAGATATAGTGATAAGAATTAATCAATTAGAAGAAGATAAGATTAATGCTATCAAAAACAGGGAATTCAAAAAAGCAGGAGAAATTAAAGTTGAAGAAGATAAATTGAAGAAAAAATATGAAAAACTTATAGCAAATCAGGAAAATAAAAAGGTTGCTAATGTATCTGTTACAGAGAATGATGTGGCAGAAGTTGTGTCTATGTGGACTAAAATACCTGTTGCAAAGCTTACGGAGAAGGAATCTGCAAAATTACAAAAATTAGAGGATAATCTTTCGAAAAGAGTAGTAGGGCAACAAGAGGCTGTTAAAGTGGTTGCAAATGCAATTAAAAGAGGTCGTGTAGGTTTAAAGGATCCGAAGCGACCAACAGGCTCATTTTTATTCCTGGGTCCAACAGGTGTTGGCAAAACAGAATTATCAAAGGCGATTGCAGAAGCTGTATTTGGTAGTGAAAATTCAATGATAAGAGTTGATATGTCTGAATATATGGAGAAACATAGTGTTTCTAAGATGATTGGTTCGCCTCCGGGTTATGTTGGATATGATGATGGAGGACAACTTAGCGAGAGAGTAAGGAGAAATCCTTATTCGGTAGTTTTATTTGATGAAATAGAAAAGGCACATCCGGATGTATTTAATATCTTACTTCAGATATTAGATGAAGGTCATATAACAGATAATACAGGAAGAAAAGTTGATTTTAGAAACACTGTTATAATAATGACTTCAAATGTTGGAGCTCAAAGAATTATTGAGCCTAAACATTTAGGATTTATGTCTGATGATAATGAAGAAAAGAACTATGAATTAATGAAAAAGGGCGTAATGGAAGAGATAAAGCAATTATTTAAGCCTGAGATGATTAACAGAATAGATGAAATAATTGTATTCCATTCTTTACAAAAAGAAGAAATGAAAAAAATTCTTTCAATTATGCTTAAAGAAATATCGGGAAGAGCAAAAAGTCAGCTTGATATTAAGATAAACGTAACAGGAGCAGCTAAAAATTTTATTATAGATGAAAGCTATGATAAGAAATTTGGTGCAAGACCTCTTAGGCGTAAGCTACAGTCGATGATTGAAGATGAATTAGCTGGGCAGATTTTAATTGGAAATGTTAAAAGAGGTGACACTGTTAAAGTTGGTTTGGAAAATAAAAAATTAAAATTTGAAGTAGTACAATAAAAGTAAAAGTTTTGTAACCCTGAACAGTTGCAAAGTATATAAAATACAAGGAGGATTAGTTATGGCAGTAGTAAATGAATTATTGCGTGCAGAGGCAGATGGTACACTTAGTTTTGGAAATTATGAATTAGAGGTTAAGTCAAAACTTTCAGATTTTGAATATAATGGTGATTTATATAAAGTCAAAACATTTAAAGAAATTACAAAGTTAGAAAGAAATGGAATGTTTGTATATGAATCAGTTCCGGGAACAGCAGTAAATAACTTCTTTGAAACAGATAAAGAGATGAGTTTTAAAGTAGAAGGCATTGATTTTGCACAAATAACAGTGGAAGCTGAAAATGGAGCTGAATATAAGGTATATGTTGATGAGGTTAATGTAGGAACAGTTACAGCCAATCTTGGAGGTAAATTAGTTTTAAGTGTTGAATTAAGCTCAGGAAAGACAGTAGATGTAAAATTAATTAAAGAATAAGAGCAATATAAGGTTAATATTACGGCAACTTCGAATTATGAGGTTGCCGTATGTGTTATGAAAAGTGGAAAGGTTTAATTGGTATATGGGAAATAAAAATAATTCAACGATATTTTTTTGTAAGGAATGTGGTTTTGAATCTGCTAAATGGTTGGGACAATGTCCGGGATGTAAAGAATGGAATGTTTTTGTGGAAGAGCCGGTTGTTAAAAAGGGTAAAAGTTATATAAGAGAAGCGGTAAATTCAGTAAAACCATCATTATTATCCGAGATTTCATTGGAAATGGAAGATAGAATAAAAACCGGATTTGAAGAATTAGACAGAGTATTAGGTGGTGGGATTGTTAAAGGTTCGCTAATATTAGTGGGTGGAGACCCGGGGATAGGTAAATCAACACTTTTACTACAGGTTTGCAGAATGATTACAAATGATAATAAAAAGGTTTTGTATGTATCAGGAGAAGAATCTTTAAAGCAAATAAAGATTAGAGCAAATAGAATAGGAGAGTTCAATAATGAATTATCCTTGCTTTGTGAAACAAATTTAGAAGTAATAGAAGAAACAATAAAGAAATATAAACCGGAAGTAGTAATCATAGATTCGATACAGACAATGTTCAAAAATGATATCTCGTCAGCGCCGGGAAGTGTTAGTCAGGTAAGAGAGTCTACAAATGTTTTTATGCAGCTTGCAAAACAGTTATCAATTTCAATATTTATAGTAGGACATGTTACCAAAGAAGGTGTAGTTGCCGGACCAAGGGTATTGGAGCATATGGTGGATACGGTATTATATTTTGAGGGCGACAGACATGCTTCATATAGAATACTTAGAGGTGTAAAGAACAGATTTGGTTCAACGAATGAAATAGGTGTATTTGAAATGCAGGAAAGTGGTCTTAGTGAAGTGATGAATCCATCCGAATTTATGTTGAATGGAAGGCCTGTTGATGCTTCGGGTTCAGTTATTGCCTGCTCGATGGAAGGAACAAGACCGATACTTATAGAAATTCAAGCATTGGTATGTAGAACCAATTTTGGTATGGCTAGAAGAACAGCTGCTGGAACAGATTATAATAGGGTTAATCTTCTTATGGCAGTTTTAGAGAAAAGAGCGGGAATACAGATAAATGATTGTGATGCGTATGTTAATATTGCAGGTGGAATGAAGATTAATGAGCCGGCACTTGATTTAGGTATAATACTTTCGATTGTTTCAAGCTTTAAAAACAGAGCAATAGATTCAAAAACAATAGTTTTTGGAGAAGTCGGTTTATCGGGAGAAGTAAGAGCAGTAAGTATGGCAGAGCAAAGGGTAGCAGAGGCAAAGAAATTAGGGTTTAAAGTTTGTATTATGCCTAGTGCCTCAGTGGAAAATGTTAAAAATTGTGAAGAAATGAAAATAATAGGGGTGAGAAATATTATGGAAGCAATTGATTACATTTAAAAGTTTGTATGCGTTATCATAAGATGGATTTTATAAATAGATAGTTTAATGCCTTAGAAATATATATTACATAATATGAAAATACCAATCTACAGAAAAAAAGATTGGTATTTTTTGTAGCAAAAGTCTTGCAAGCGAAGCAATGCTTGCATTTGGCTTCATTTTTGCAATTAAGCAGGCAATTAACCACATTTAATTGGATTGAATTTTTTGAAAAAAGTTGTAACATTTTTAAAATTAAATTGTTATATATATGAGTGCACTGATAAAGAAGAAAGAAAAAGGTAGGAAATATGGATAATGAAGTAATTGCCGGTTTTTACCGGCAATATAAAAAAGAAATTTATTTATATCTATATTCTCTTTGTAAGAGTCATGAATTAACAGAAGACTTACTTCAAGAAACTTTTCTTAAAGCAATATTATCATTACAAAATAATCATGTAAATGTAAGGGCGTGGCTTTATATGGTTGCTAGAAACTTATATTTTAACTATATAAAGAAAGAAAAAAATAATGTTGTTTTGGAAGATTTAGAAGAATATGATATAAATAAAAAAGAGGATTTATTAAATGAAATACTAAAAGAGGAACAGAAATATTTATTATATAAAGCTTTGGAGAGGATAGAAACATCAAAAAGAGAAGTTTTGGAACTTCAGTATTTTGGAGGCTTTTCGCAAAAAGAAATTGCTATGATGTTGCACACATCACCTGAAAATGTCAGGGTATTAAGTTATAGAGGTAAAAAAGAAATAAAGAAATTTTTGGAGGCAAAAAAATATGAAATATAGTGAATTAATTGAATTATATAAAAATGGAAAATTAGATGAAAGTAATAAAAAGAATATAGAAGCGGATATAGAAAAGCATATAGCCATTAGTGACTATTTATATGACGAAGAAATACCGGAATTTGAAAATTTTTCTAATGATAGTAAAATTATAGAGGAAGAAAATAATGATGGAATTAATAATACGGATATTAAATTTTTAAAAATGATTCGAAAATCAATCAGGAAAGCATTTATAAAACTTGGAGTTACAATTGTAGCTATAGTAATAGCAATTATAATGTTTGTTAATTTTTATTTACCTAAAATTGTTGATGGATTTTATTATAATCCAAATGAAATTGTAAAAGGGGATACAAAAAGATTTGAACTTGATCTTTCGACATATACAGAACTTTTTGTACCTGAAGCGCACAGACAGTCTGCAATAATAAAAAATAATGGTTATGGAGATTATGATTTTATAATTCAACAAAACTTTAGTTATAGTAAAGAATTTACAGATGTATCAGGGTATATGGATAAAAATAAAATTGTTTTCTATAATTCAAATATTTTGAAACCACCAACAGGAAATGCATTTGCATGGGTAGCAGGAGCAAATTTGGATTATAATAAGACATTGGAAGAACAATATGAAAATGATAGAACTGTACTGGCATCAGGCACACCTGATATAGCTAAAGAAAGAATAGAAGAACTGGAAAATAATACTTATTATAATGCATTTGTATCATTAAATGAAATTATGGATTATGAAGATTTTATAGAATATATTGAAAAACAGGAATTAGGATTAATATGGTGTGCGCCTGTAAATGCAGAAGATTCGTCAGATTTAAGTAATATTGGTTTCTTTTATGAAACAGGAGGAATGAGAGAATTAGAGTGGGATGAAGAGAAGTATCTATATTTATCTTCTTGGAATATTGTAGATACAGATGAGATGAAAAATGAAGATATTGCAATTAGACATTATACTGATATGCTTTCTTATATGGAAGAACAAGAAGAATTTTGTGAAATGTTTGGCATTGATGATTATGTTGGTTATGAAGGTATAGTTAAGTATGTAAAAGAAAATGGACTTAAAATACATGGGTTTATGACTGTGGCAACAAAAGTAGAGTTACTTGATTTGATTGAGAAAGATGAAGTATATACGATATACACTACAAAGACTAGATAATGTGATTTGAATGATATAGGAAATGTAGAAGAAATCCGCGAAATTGCACTTGTGTTAATTTTGCGGATTTTTTATCTGGCTATTTGATTATATGTTAATAATCCTTTGAACATAATTAAAATTGGTTTATGGCTGAACTGTTACAAAAAATAAAATAGTTCAAAAAAGTGATTGACAAATATTTATCAAAGTGATATCATACTCAAGTCGCGTCTAAAACAGACACGACAAAACAAAAAAAGTTTTAAAAATAAATAAAAAAGTGCTTGACAAACGATTGTCGAAATGATAATATAGTCGAGCTGTGTCGAACAGGACACAACAAAACAAATAGTTTTAAACAAAAAAGTTTTAAGGAAATAAAAAAAGTTGTTGACAAGGTTCGACAAATATGATATCCTTAAAAAGTTCCACTGCTCAAATGGAGTAAAGAACAAAACTTAAATGAACATTGATAACTGAACAGCAAACAAACCATCCCTGAAATATTCTTTTAAGAAAATTTCAAGCGGACATCGTTTAAAACGATGAACCAAAAACAGTAAAAAATGGCTAACGTCATTTTGACTGGAATCA
>JAFQCK010000008.1 GCA_017416465.1 Lachnospiraceae bacterium
TAGGGTTTACTATTTATCCAAACATAAATTCATCCAAGTCTTCAAGCGCTTCTCTCAGCTCCGGATTTCTTTCCTGATTTATATAGCGCTCAAGTTGCAATGCTTCCCACTCTTCAGGCTCACATTCCATGTTGTAAGAAAGCTCAACAAGATCCCATAAAAATTGACTCTTTTTTGTTTTTCGATGGGTCATACAGTATTGTTCAATTAGCATTCTTGAATATTCCTGCATTTATTCGTCCTCGCTTTCATTTGTGCCTCTTATGAATGCCATGATTTCTTCATAAGAATGCTCGCTTTTAATAACTGCATCCATGAGTTCATCCTTCCGCATTTCATTACGAAGCTTAATCAGTTCTACAAGGGCTTCCTTATCTTATTCTGCAATCGAACCGATAAAAAACTAAATAAAATTTGACAACCGATACAAACACCAGCTATTCCTATATAACTGACAAATATACTTCTATCTTCCTGTACCAATGAATCTGTAATGTGCATAATAATCCATGCAAAAAGGACATTAAAGATATTATAAAATAGTTGACAAAATGTACACATCACTATTCTTATTCTATTTGTTCTATTAAACATACTTTTTCCTCTTGATGAATTATTGTTTTACTTTTCTTCCTACTTTTTTCATAACATAATAATGAATAGCAAATGAAGCAACTGAAAAAATAATAATAGAAAGTATCGGTGAATTATTTTCAGAAACTGTTACATATCCTGAATTATACTTTTGACTAACTTCATAAATATCATTTGTATCTTTAACCGCCGCAATACATACATATTCAACAATTAAATATATAAAATTTAATCCTGCATAAATACCTGCACACTGTAGATAATTATTTTTTTCAGGGGCTTTATCATAATTTATTAATGCTGAAACAACAATACTTATTAAAATTGGTGCAAATGAAAACAATAATTGCATAAACACATCTAATTGCTGAAGCATTAATAGAAAAACACCCAATACAAAAACATTAATACAAATACTTGTACATAAATTTCTTTTAATACTCATACCTTTCCCTCCTACAGACTTCCCAACATATTGTAGATGAAATGAAACAATAGCTCTATTCATGTGAGTTATGAATACAAAATTAGAATATTTCTATATTTATTCGCTTCATTATAAATCACTCTTTTCAATTTTTTTCCACCCCAAAACGATACTTATTACTGAATACACAAAAACGAGAATAAGTAATATCAATAAACTTTTCCAATCACACTTTCTAATATCCGAATTTACAATTTTTTCTACATAATATATTGGAACAAAGTATTGTATATAAGAAAACTCTTTTAAATACATGAATGCAAGCCATATAAAAACAAATATCCCCATTGCTTCAAAAGATTTTCTATATGCACTTAAAAACAGTGAAATGTTAACTGTAAATACGAAACACAACAAAATAGCTGTTATATTTGCAAAACAATATAATATTTCTCCACGCTTAAACAAATGTGAAACAGCGATATCTGTTCTTCTTATTAAAAAGAGATAAAAGCAAGCAATTGAAATAACTATAAAAGCAAAAGCATTACCTACTACCAAAGCTACATATGCAATATTTTTTGCCAAATATAATCTCTTTCTATTATTGACTCGTTGTGCGTACAATTGAATACTTTTATTTTCTATCTCTCCTTTCAAAGACCGAACGACACATACAGAAAGAATAACAAAATAAATAAAACACATATAAACAAACGTATACATTTCTGAAGCAAAGGACAAACCATATACCTTTTGCTTACCTACATAGGTAAATGACTTTGCGTTCATAGCAAGACCTATCGAATACATAATAGGAATAAATATCATGGAAATCATTAACAAAAAATCTTTTCGTTTTACAATCTTAGTTAATTCTATTCTTACTAAATCCTTCATTCCGTATCTCCTTTCAATAATTTTTCTAAATTGTTCTCAGATACCTTTATAGAAGTAATTCTAGTATATGCCATGCTTTCTACAAGGACTTGGTTAATTCTTTCACTTCCTTTAAAGCTAAGGGTATTTTTATCTCTATCAATTTCTATTCCTGGTATTTTTGAAATTGCCTCTATAAAATCTTTACTTATATTCTCTACGGTAATCTCATATAAACTTTCTTCTTCCAATCCTTTATCATAAACTTTTTGCCCATCCTTTATTACAATTACCCTTTCACACAAACTTCTAACTTCATCCAAATTGTGGTCAGAAAATATTACACCTATTTGCTTTTCTTTCACAATTTTTCTAATATGTTCCTTCACCATTTCTCTTCCATTAATATCCAATCCCACAAATGGTTCATCCAAAATCATAAACTTATGTCCATTTAGCAAAGCTTGTGCAAACCCCAATCTTTGTTTCATCCCAAAAGAAAATGATCTTACATATGTTTTTCCTTTATTCTCCAAACCCACCATTTTCAACACTTCATCAGACTGTTTTCGTATTATTTTCTCGTCCCATATTCCAACCGCATTCTGAAGTAATCTCAAATTGTCATAAGTATTCATATAATCTAAAAAGCTAGGTTGAATTAATATTCCAAAATCCTTCCTAATTTCACTTTCTTTTAACAAATTGTACTTATCAAAAAAAATGGAACCTGCATCTGGAAATATATTTCCAGCAATACAATTAAGTAAAGTCGTCTTTCCTGCACCATTTCTTCCAACAAGCCCAACAATCTCACCTTCGCTTATTTGCATTGAAAAATTATCTAAAGCTTTTTTCTCTCCATAACTTTTAGTTAATCCATCCACTTGCAAAGCACTCATCATATCCCTCCCAAGTTTTTTTACCTTTCCATCAAATCCTAATGGTAATTATATATCATCGAACGATAAGCATCTTTTTGATTCACATCTCCTTAACGCAACTACACACACTGGTACTACTACCTTTTTGCTTTAAATAACACTATGATATTTCTATCATATCTCTCGAACATTAATATTCTAATTATGAAATATTAAAATTACATAAAAACATCCCGATTTCAATAAAGAAATCGGGATGTCTGTTATGTACATATTTTCTAAATTTGGAGAGACTCCAAGGAAGAAAATTCTTATTTGACTGTTCTTTCCATCTGCATTCTTACATATATCCTATCTACAGTTCAATAATAAAGGCCTTTGTATACTCTCCACTTTCACCTTCAAGATATAATCTGCCATTATGCATTTCTATAATTTTTTTTGTTATCGATAATCCAAGACCACTATTATGTTTGTCTGGATTTCTTGCTTTATCCCCACATACAAACGGCTCAAAGATTTTATCCTCTATATCCTCTGGTATTGGATTTCCACTATCTGCAATAACAATCTTTTTTTCTTTGGTAAGACAAATCCATGCATCTATTCCTGAGGGATTATGCTGCAATATATTATTAAGTAAATTCAAAATGGCTCGTTTAAATATTTTTAAATCAATTTCTGCATCTATAACCTCATTCGGTATATCAATTTTAAGGTTAATATTATTGTCTTCAAACAATCTTATTTTTTCTACAATAATTCTTCTCAAATATTCTCCTAAATCACAATGCGTCATTGTCAGTTTATAATCTGCACAATCAAATCTTGTATAATCCAAAAGTAAATCAATTAATTCACCCATATTTACTGCATTTTCATTGATAATCTGTATACATCTCTCTTTACGTTCATCTGATACTCGTCCTTGCAAGATTGCAGTAGAATATCCTTGAATTATTGTCGTCGGCGTTTTCAAGTCATGACCAATATCAGTAAGTAATTGCTGTCTTTGTTGATATACATTTTTCTTTTCTTCTTCCATATCATATAATTTCTTTACCATGCCATTAAAAGAATTCTTTATTTCAACAAATTCCGACACCGAATCAAAGTCAAGTCGTACTTTATAATTCCCCATACTCATCTCATAAAATGCATCTATTAACATAGAAATAGGATTTGTTAATTCCTTTTTCATATAATAAGAAAGCCCACATACTGTCATAATAAAACCAGCTATTATCACCAATAAGCCTCCTATATATATGATTAAAATATTCTTAACACCATTTTTCATATTGGATATTGTAGTAGTCACCTGTATGTTCTCTGACGGAATAAAAACAAGTCCTAACCGTTCATATCCTAATCCATCAATGAAATACTCCATACTAGCATACATTTTTTTCCCATCTCTTAGCAATTCGCCTTTGGTAAGCTCAATTAATTGGCGTTGTGAATACTCATTTATTTCGTCACTATTTGTTGTATATATAACCTGCATTTTATCATCCAATATACTAACCCAACCACCAATACTCCTAATATGCTCCGTTTCCATATTAGAATAGTCTTCTGTAAATAACGAATTAGCAAAGTACTTCTGCGCCTCCACTAACAAATACTTATCTCCCATCAGTTCAATAAAGAAATTTGCCACGCAAAATACAATAAGTATAATTATTGAAAATACTATAAAATTCTTTTTAAGAAACTTACTTACTCAACTTTCCCAGCATATATTTCCAAATAAAGCCTGAATAAATGAGGCTTGAGAGCCAATCCATTCACTTACTTTACATTTGATTACAGATGTGATATCTGCCGATAAGTTGGAAATGTGCTCCACAAATAAAGCCA
>JAFQCK010000069.1 GCA_017416465.1 Lachnospiraceae bacterium
ACTAAAGAATGGTACTCCAGCCTCACCTGCAACAGCTTTAGCAAGTAAAGTCTTACCTGTTCCCGGAGGTCCTGTAAGGATAACACCTTTCGGTATTCTTGCACCAACCTCGATATATTTCTTAGGTGACTTTAAGAAATCAACAATCTCTTCTAACTCTTCTTTTTCTTCATGTAAACCTGCAACATTGTCAAATTTTACATGTTTACCCATATCTGTAGCAAGCTTAGCACGACTCTTTCCAAAGTTGGCCATCTTTCCGCCGCCACCACCACCGGTCTGGGCCGAAATCATAGAAATAAATACTATTGCTATCACTACCATAATTAAATATGGTAAAAGCTCCAACAAAATACTTTCTTTCTCAACATCTTTCATTTTGTATGAAACACCCAACTCAATAAGTCTTCCTTCTGTATCCGCAGCACTTGCAACCTGAATTGTATGTTTCTTTTCATTTTTTAGTTCAACTACTATCTTTCCTGTTGGAACTTCCTTATTCTGGTATACAGTTACCTCTTCTACATTACCTGCTTCTAAATCAATCAAAAAATCCTGATAACTATAATCATCCGTTTTCTTATCATATATAGCAACAAAATAAAATGCCGCCATAACAACCAAAAAGATGATTAAATAGATTCCAAATCCTTTCATTTGTTTTTTCATTCTGTTTAATCCTCCTCTCATTTTAAATATTAAAATGAATTATTTTTCTACTTCCACAACACCTATGTAGGGAAGATTTCTATATTTTTGAGCGTAGTCAAGACCATATCCCACTACGAATTCATCCGGAATTTCAAAACATTTGTACTGAACCTCTACATCAACAACTCTTCTGTCCGGTTTATCCAAAAGTGTACATATCTCAATGCTTTTGGGATTTCTTTGCCATAATAATTCTGTTAATTTCTTAAGTGTTCTGCCTGAATCAATTATATCCTCAACAATCAAAACATCCTTATCCTCTATTGTCTCATCTAAATCTTTAATTATCTTAATCGAGCCACTGCTTTCAGTTCCATCTCCATAGCTTGACACTGCCATAAAATCCATAGAAACATCCACTGTAATTCTCTTGGCAAGTTCGCACATAAAGAATACTCCACCTTTTAAAACACATATAAGATGTATACTCTTTCCTGCATATTTTTCACTAATCATCTCTGCAATCTTACTTATTTTTTCATTTACATCCTTTTCTCCAATCAGCACTTTAATTTTCTCACTTTTCAAAACTCTTTTTCCTTCCTGTTATTTTTAATATTCTTTTTGTTTCTTGTGTTATTTTATAATATTCGCTAATTCTGTAACCAACAATCCAAATAATATGATTACCGTCAGCTAACAACGGTACATTATTCCTTTTATCAATTGGCACCTTCTCATCTATAAAATATTGTTTAAGTTTTTTCTTACCACCTTTATTATTGATAACAAGAAAATCTCCCTGACTTCTATTTCTTAAACAGACAGTAAAGTTCATTTTATCACAATCAAAACATTTAGTATACATTTTCCCATCATTTTCCACTAAATTTTCTAAATTTTTAATAATTTGTTTAGAATTATTAGTTTCTATTATCTCGACTTCAAATAAATAATTTTCAAATTCATACATCCCCGGTTCAGTAATTTCCATCACTTCTGCGGAATAGTTCATAGTAACTTCATTAATCGAAAAAACTAAAAAGTTATGCTTAACTCTTACAATAATATTATATGGCAACATCAGATATTTACCACTTTGTTTATCTGTCAATTTAAGCACATCTTCCACATGCCTTCTAGTGATATCTTTTAATTTCCCTGCAAGATCTTCTATTGCCATACGAATCAGCCTTTTCTTTATGAATATGTTTTCCAAGTTCATACTTGTAATATTTACATATATTTCATTATGTTTTCTTGTAAAAATATCCTTATATATTCTCTTACAATTTTCCATAATATATTCTTCTACTTCTTCTAAATCTTTAGAAATTTCATTAATATGCTCACAGGTACGCGTATTGATATTATCACACAAATATGGAATTACATTTATTCTTATCTTATTTCTAGTATATTCATCATTTAAATTAGTAGAGTCTGTTATATATTCTACACTATTTTTCTCCAAATAGCTCTCAATTTCTTTTCTTGTAAGACACAAAATAGGTCGAATAATTCTATCATTTACTTTTTTAATTCCTGATAAACCTACAATTCCGGTTCCTCTACACATATTATGAACAAACGTTTCAACATTATCGTTCATATTATGCGCTATTGCTATCTTCGCAGTTTTACTCACATTTAAAAAAGTGGCATATCTTAACTCTCTTCCCGCTTCTTCTTCTGTAAGCTTATGTTTTTTTGCATATTCAGGTACATTATAATGATATTCCAAAAATTGTATATTTCTCTTATCACATATTTTTTTAACAAATTCTAAGTCTCTGTCTGCTTCATCACCACGTATTCCATGATGAACATGTACAGCAGTAATAGAAAAATCAAGTTCATTTTTCAATTTACACAAAATATCCAAAAGGCAAACAGAATCAGCGCCACCGGATAAACCCACAATGACGCTATCATTCTTATCTATCATATTATTTTCCATAATATATTTCTTAACTTTACTTACCATAAACCTTGCCTTAATATACTTTCCAGATTATTTATAATATGTATGTTACTTTAATTATCAAATATCTGCAAGCAAAATCAAGCAACTTTTTTATTATTTTCCCAAATTCCCGTTACTAAGACTGTCATATCATCATTTAGTCTCTCTTTTTTCTCAGTTGCACATTCCAATATTCTATCAGCAATTTCTTTTGGATTATCACTTTTTATTGCACTTATAATTTTTCCAAGTAATTCATCTTTATTTTCACTTTCCAATGCATCTATAACCCCATCTGACACCATTATTATCATATCCCCATGATAAAGCTTTTTGCTTGTGGAATCATAATCCAAATCAGAAAATATCCCCAATGGCATTGATGTAGATTTAATCATCTCTACCCAGTTTCCTCTTTTTACAAATGTTGCTGCTGCACCTATTTTTACCAAATCACACATTCCAGAATGTAAATCAATTACACCATAATCCAGCGTTGCAGGATGATCTTCTTTAGAATTCATAACCATAACCGAATTAATCATTTTCATAGAAGTATCAGCGTCAAATCCACTATCCAAAAGCTGTTCAAGAAGTTCTATTACTGTTTCACTTTCCAACGCTGCACTTGTTCCATAACCCATTCCATCTGAAAGCCCCATTAACAGTTGTCCATTATCAAGTTCCCTTAAAGAATAATTATCTCCAGATATACCATTATCTCCTCTTGCTTTTCCTGCCGCCGCATGCATAACGTAAAAATTAGTTGCTTCAACATATGTCGTAGTAGTATATTCATTGCTAATTAACTTTCTACAATTTCCTGAAGGTATATATTTTTTCCCCATCGCTTCACTAATAACCTCTGCAACTTCTCTACTCCCTATTGTTACTCCTTTTTCGCATCTTGCAGTTACAAGGTATTCTGTTTTCTGTCTTTTATTTTCAATTCCAACTATTTTATCCAAATACACCTTTTTATTTTTAAGTTTGTTTCTTATATACTCCTCCTGCTCATTTGAGATTTTTACAAAATCATACATCTGCTTTGAATATTCTTCTATGATTTTTGCAATCTGCTCAAATTGATTTGACATAATCTGCCTGCTTTCATCAAATTTATTTTTCCATATTTTTTCAGTAACTGCCTGTCCACTAATATCATCTAACATTTCTATTTCATCATCAACTGCATCACTAAACATTGTTTTAGAAATTCTTTCAAAAGTTCTGGCTATACTCATAAGTCTGTTTTCACATATATTTCTAATTTCATCTGTTTCTTCATTATTAGAATTTTCTTCTATTCTATAAATAACTGATTTAGGTAAAGTTATAAACAAAATTGCAGCACCAATAATTCCTTTCATCAGTCCTTCTGTTGCTAAATGCGAAAATAAAATATATGACCCTAATACACCATATACTAAAATAAGAATTGAAGTAAATGTTTTTCCTAATTCTCTAAAAACCGCTACCAATGCCCCCAACATACAAGTTATTCCTAAATAACTAAGCCACATATCCACATTGTCATTTACAACGCATAACGGAATCGCACACACGACACCCATTAATGCCCCCATTCCAATGCCTCTCTTATATGCTTCATATGATAAGAAGAAAAAAATCACCAACTGTAATACTTGTGTTGGCAAAATTGCTTTTTCATACATACCATACATTGTAAATCCAATTATGAATGCTATTCCCAACATTTCCGCTTCTGTATAAAAACTTTTTTGTTCCATAATCGCTTTTGTAGTTTTCCTAAACAAATAAAATAACAAACCTGTTAAAAAACTAACCGAAAGAATAATAACCATATTTACAATCAGTTCTTTATACTCCTTTATAACAAGATTATTCATTATATAATCCGTAACTTCCATAACTAATGCAATTCCACCACAAATAACCCCAGCCGGAGCATCTTTTAGTTTAAGACTTCCAATCTCCATTACTTTAAATATCACTGTTATTGCGAACAAAATAACTATGTACTTTAAAATATCTATAGGTAAAAATGCTCCTGACATGCCAAGTGCTAAAGCTAGTATTGAAATAAATCCTATTCCTTTATACATATTTATTGCACTTAAAAATGCAATTCCTAAAGGATTAAATCCCATAAAATTAATACCCGACATAACTAAACCTACTGCTGCAAATAATAATTGTTTCATCTTGCTCTTTTGTTCAAAAAAGCTTTCCTCTACTTCTTTTATTTTGTTTGTGTTCATAAAAAAATAACCTCCATTCCGGAACATAGTCCGTTTTTTGGAAGTTATTATACACATAAAGCGCAATTTATTTTGTCAAACTAAGACCTTAAAATCAAAAAACTTTTTGACATATTCACCCTCAAATGTTAGTTCTAAGGGATTCTATGGATTTAAAACATTTCAAGAAATTAATCCTTAATTTAAAATCAATTTATACTTAACTTTCATAATTATTCTTTATAACTAATCTTCAATAGGTTTTAATCTCATTTCATCAGGGTAAACAAATCCAAGCTCTTTAGCAGATTCTTCTATGTACTTTTTAGTCTGAACATGTACTCTTTGACTTTCAAGCTCTTCTGTTCTCTTATTCTCCTCATCATATGCTTCCTGCTTAACCTTAAGTTCTTCAGCCTTTTCAGCATTAGTATCTTCAAGCTGGTTAATCTGCATTGCTATGATAGATATGAAAATAAGCATAACTGTAATAACTGCTATTCCATTTATCTTATTCTGACCTTTCTTTACCTGCTTCTTTCCTCTCTTTTGCAACTAAAGCACCTCTTTTTTTATTTTTACATCGATTAAATACTATTCTAATTGGTTTAAAACATTTTTTCAATACCTCAATGCATTTTTTTAATATTTTTGATATATATTTTACGACAAATTTTCCAATTCCTTCCTCGTATACAAACACTCCCATTAAAATTGCAACAAATATGTATATCCTGATTATACCACCATTCATCTTATACATATATGAAAATATAATTAATGCAGAAAATACAAAAAAAAGAATATCTTCTATTCCCGTAATTATTGTCCCTTTTTTTACAATTCGTCTAATTATTCTAAAAAAATCATATATAACACACAAAAACACGCCTAAAAAAATTGCTTTTATAAAAATCTCTGCTTCATTAATTATCTCAATACTCAACTATGCCTCCACAAATTTTCATAAAAAGTTAGCTTAGCCTATCAACTAAATAATTTCTTAACCAAAGATTCTTCTGTCTGTTTTGTAGAATACACAAAACTGTCTATTTTTCCTTCAATATCAACATCTCCTTTTTCAATATTAAGTCCTTTAACTTTCAATTCTTTACCCTTAATAATCATTTTACCTTGATTCGTAATTAAATCTATCTGATTTGAATCAAATTCATTAACATCCTGTACTCCTGAAATTTGCGCATGACTTCTACCTGTAACAATAACTTTATGCTTTTTACTTTCAATATTATCCAAAAAAGTCCCTGCCTTTCTATCAACCAACTTTTATGTAATAATATATTAAAATAATAATTGAATTATTACAGTTCTTTATACATTTCCTTAGCTTCATCTTTCTTAACAGTTTCGGAAATATTTAAAACTTCAACCTTAACCGATTTCATTCCAAACATAATTTCAATTATATCTCCCACCTTAACTGATGTTGAAGCTTTTGCAACTTTATCATTAATCAAAACTCTCCCTGCATCACAAGCCTCATTGGCTACTGTTCTTCTTTTAATCAATCTGGATACCTTTAAGAATTTATCTAATCTCATAATGACCTCCTCCATATACTATATTATTTACTTAATTAAACTCATATATGTAAAAATCCCCTCACATAAGCGAGGGGATACTAAAATCACAAAAATTATTTGTTGATTTCATCCTTTAAAGCTTTTCCTGCTTTAAACTTAGGAGCTTTTGATGCTGCAATTTTCATTGTTTCACCTGTTGCAGGATTTCTTCCTTCTCTTGCTGCTCTTTCAGCTACTTCAAAAGTACCAAATCCAACTAACTGAATCTTGTTGCCTGCTTTTAATTCTTCAGCAACTACGTCTGTGAAAGCTTTTAATGCTTTTTCTGCATCTTTCTTTGATAATTCTGTCTTTTCAGCGATTGCTGCTACTAATTCTGTTTTGTTCATGGATAAACTCCTCCTCCGTCACAGTATTATTCTTTTTTACAAGTCTTTCGACTCAATATAATTGTTTATCACACGTTTATTTATAAACTCTATAATGCTTTTTGTCAAGGAATTTTCGGCATTTTCTTCCATACTACGGTGATTATTGGTTATTTCTAACAATATATGACCAAAAATTTTGTCTATATTACTATATCTAATATTTTAAAATATTTTTCATACGCTTAATATTGTTAAAAATATATCTAAAATACACTTTTTTAATATCCTAAAAATATTTTTTAAGCACTTAGGATTCCATCTGTCTTCCCAAAAAATTGGCTGCTACCGCAAGCATTTTACAATCGGTTTCCGTAATCTTTGTATTGTCACTCTTTGCAACCATAGCAACTGCTCCAATAATGTCACCTTCACAAATCACAGGATTAATAACCTTTTGCATATTATCATTATCATCATCCGTAATTTTTATTTTCTTAGTATTTTCTTTTACCATAGTACGGTTTTCTAAAACATTTTCAAATCCTTTCGTAATATTTTTCTCAAGCATATCTTTTCTGCCGCCTGACACAGCTACAACCATATCTCTGTCTGTAATAACAACTATATGCTCAACAAATGCTGCAAGACTTTCTGCATATTGTTCTGCAAACATTCTGATTTCTCCCATAGGAGAATATTTTTTAAGAACAATTTCACCTTCATGGTCAGTATATATTTCAAGCGGGTCACCTTCTCTTATTCTAAGATTCCTTCTTATTTCCTTCGGAACTACTATTCTGCCTAAGTCATCTATACGACGAACTATTCCTGTTGCTTTCATTTTCATCTTCCTCCATATATTTACTATTTTCTGTTAGTTTCTAACTATGGAGTTAGTATGTGGAAATATGTGAAATTTATACTTTAAAATATATTATCAATAAATGCACCGTCAAATGCCAGTTTTGGTCTAACATTTGAGGTGCATTCATTTCTGCGACGCCCTTAAGCCATACTAATTATTCACCAAATTGTTTTAAAGACTCAGATACTTCATACTTGTAATCTTCACGATTTGCAGTAACAACTTTAGAAAACATTTCTTTTCCATCTATATATCCTTTTGTAGAATACCAACTATCAGGAAGTGATGAATATCCTAAAATGTCTTTTACGGAAGTATACAAATATTCGTCTTCCGGAAGTTTTGCCAAACCATCATATTCTACCGGGAAATATACTGTTGTAGTAGGGAATCTTCCTTCAGAGTTAGAAACTGTTGCTGAACATACCACAACATATTTGTTATTATACTCAAGATTTTTACCTTGTTCTTTGGCAACCATAAAGTACTCGCCAACACTCTTTAAATCAGTAGCAACCGAACCACCATTGTAGCCTTCAGCAATATATGCTTCAATTCTTTTTACCGCATCATCTGCTAGTGTCTTTTTATATTCATCACTAACATCTTTTAATCCTGTTACAGTTTCGTAATCTGCATACTTTTCAAAATCATCGCCTGCTTCTGTCTTATAATTTTCCGAGTCACCGGCAATATTTATATAACATGTAAGCGGATTAACATATCCTTTTGTTCTATGCCAAGAATCACCAAGGTATGAATTACCTGATATTCCATCATTTTCGTTATAACTAAATTCATCCTCTTTACTTAATATATTAGTGAACTTCACAGGATAATAAACCTTTGTTGAAGCAAATTCACCTTCTGAATCAGAAACTGTTCCGGCATAAATAATGTAAATATTATTAAAATTATAATAAGAGTCTTCATCTTTCACAGAATTAAATACATAACCTGAATACTCTAAATCAGTTAATGCCGATGCAGTATCATAACTATTCGCAACATACGACTGAATTGTATCTTCTGCTTCTTCTTTTAATTCCGAAATATATTCATCAGTCATTTTTGAATATGAGTTTACATACTCGTCTAATCCTGTAACTTCATATTCCATCTCTGTTTTTTCAGGAATTTCTCCATATTGCTCAGCGTAATATTCCATGTCATTAGAAATAGTAACTTTTACCTTATCACCATTTTTCAAACCATATGTCTCATTGAAAGAGAAATCATAATATCCAAGCTGTTCTCCTGAATATTCATATTCCAAGCTACCATTTGGTGATATTCCTTTAAATGTAACTGTTAAATCTTCAAACGGGTCAAACTTACCGACTTTTTCCAATTTGCTAACAGTCTTAGTACCATTTTTCACTTTAATTTTACACTCAACATATTTGTCTAAGTCTTTATTAATTTTAACAGTGTATTTTACTTTATCTCCATTTGATAAATCACTTGTTTTGTCAATTTCAACTTTTACAAATTCTTTTAACACATCAACAGGCTCCACACCACTAAATATACCGCCATATTTCTTTTTTGCCTTTGATGTAAGCTCTATTTTATCACCATATTTCTTCTCAATACGTTTCCAATCAATTGTTGCATTAGCAGTTCCATATCCATCATAACCTTCTGTCTCAAGGGTTATGTATTCATCAATCTTAATAGTCTTCGCATTGCTTACTAAAACACATATTAAAACAATTATTAAGGCTATTAACGCAACTCCTCCTGCAATAGCTCCAATGATTATACCCTTTTTAGATTTTTTATTCTTTCCTTCTTTTTTCACCTTCTCTGCCTTTTGAACAATTGGTCGAGACATATTTTCTTCAGTCACATTTTGAGCTGTCTGTTCTACTTTTTCAGCCTTATTCTGAATCGCTTGTTCTACTTCTTCGGCTTTATTTTGAACCGCTTGTTGTACTTCTTCAGCTTTATTTTGAACCGCTTGTTGTACTTCTTCAGCTTTATTTTGAACCACCTGTTCTACTTCTTCAACTTCATTTGTAATTACTTGTTCTACTTTTTCAGTTGGATTTTCCAATAATTGTCCACAACTTTTGCAAAACATAGAACCTGAGGCATTCTCTACGCCACAATTTTTACAAAACATTTCATTTCCTCCTTTAAAATAATTTTTATTTATATGCATATCAAATATATTGAACTCAATCAATAATTCTACAATAAAATATAAATATTTTCAATTATGTTATTATCTTTTATGGTAACAATTCATATCACCTACTATTTCATTGACAGAAACTTTTCATTTTTTTATAATTATTTCTGAAAAATATTGTGCAAATATTCGCAAATAAATTGCTCCAATATGAAAGGAATAAAATGAACACATCACTTGACAATATATGGATTGACTATCCCAGACCCGGACTTAGACGTAAGACCTATTCAATCCTTAATGGCGAATGGCTTTTGAACAGTAAAAAAATCATTGTGCCATTTCCACCACAAGCAGAATTATCTAAATACAACGGTGAAATTACTGATGAATTAATCTACGAATTAGATTTTTTAATTCCAAAGAATTTTAATCGCGAAATAATTCTTCTGCATTTTGGAGCTGTTGACCAAATTGCAAATGTATGGCTTAATGATGAATATTTAGGTAAACACGAAGGTGGCTATCTTCCATTTTCATTTGATATCTCAAAGTTTGTAAGAAAAAACAATTTAAACCACTTAAAAGTTCAAGTTATTGATACTCTTTCGAATGAATACCCTTATGGTAAACAACGCAAAAAACGTGGCGGGATGTGGTACACTCCTGTAAGCGGCATCTGGCAGACCGTATGGCTTGAAAATGTTCCCTTAAATTATATCAAGTCATTAAAAATCACACCTGATATGTCCGGTATTGATATTTGCTTAGATAGCGAAATCAGCAATTTCACTGCAATTATTGAGCTTGAAAATGATAATCGTCTAACAAAACATTTTGATAGTTTTAATGGCAGAATTGACCTTACAAATGAAAACGATGATGATGGAAATATCATCTCTCCAAAACTTTGGACCCCTGATAATCCACATCTTTACAATATGCGAATTATAACAGATTTTGACGAAGTTACTACTTATTTTGCACTTAGAAAAATAGAAATATTAAACATAAATGGTATTTCAAGGGTATGCCTTAATAGTAAACCAATTTTCATGCATGGCGTACTGGACCAGGGATATTATGAAGATGGTATCTACCTTCCAAAGGATAGTAATGAATACAAAAATGATATTCTTAGAATGAAAGAGCTTGGTTTTAACACTTTAAGAAAACATATTAAAATCGAACCTGAAATTTTCTATTATTACTGTGATAAATTAGGTATGTTAGTAGTTCAGGATATGGTAAACAGCGGTTCATATTCATTCTTAAAAGATACTGCACTTCCTACAATAGGATTCAAGAAACGAAAAGACACTAAAAAAACTGCACATAAGGATAACGATGTTTTTAGAAAAGAATTTTTCAAAAAGCATATGACAGATACTATAAAGCATCTGCATAATCATCCTTCAATCATTGTATACACAATATTTAATGAAGGATGGGGACAATTTGACAGTGATAACCTTTACGAAACTGCCCGAAAATTTGACTCTTCAAGATTATACGATTCAACTTCAGGTTGGTTTGCACAGAAAAAAAATGATTTTGACAGTATTCATATTTATTTTAGAAGTAAGGTTCTAAATCCTAAAGAGCGACCTCTTTTTCTTTCTGAATGTGGCGGATTTACTTACAAAGATTTAGAACACTGTTTTAATCCCGATAAAACTTATGGATATGGTGCTTGCAAATCAAGTGAAGAACTTACAGACAGAATTATATCTATGTATGAAAAAATGGTAATTCCTACAATCGAAAAGGGCTTGTGCGGTTGCATTTACACTCAGCTTAGTGATGTCGAAGATGAAGTAAACGGGTTCTATACCTATGACAGAATTGTTTGCAAAGTTGATAAAGAAAAAATCAGGAAACTTTCGGATAGGATATTGGATATTATAAAATTATTATAATAATTAAAACACTAAATAGTATATTCAACTACAAAATCTACTATCTAGTGGTTTATATTTTATTTGACGCACGTCAAATATTCTCACAAAACAATATTGCCATATTCAAGATGAAATTTCTGAATATGGCAATATTATGTAGAAAATTCATTAAATTATACTATATCTCACAAGCCCCATCTCCTGTTTCCACAACATAAAAATCTGCTTTATACCCTATCTTACTCTCATATTCTTCTCCTACCTTTATAACAAACTCATCTACATAATCCTTATGTACCAAACTTATTGCACACCCTCCAAATCCTGCACCTGTCATTCTGGCACCAAGAACACCTTCGCACTTTAATGCAACTTCTACAAGCGTATCAAGCTCTAAACCTGTAACCTCATAATCCTTCTTAAGTGACCTATGAGATTCATTCATAAGCTGCCCAAATATTTTTAATCCTTTAGTTTCTTCAACATCACTAATCTGTCTATCCACATCCGATAATTCATTTTCACTTATTAGTACTTCAAGAGCTTTAATAGTCCTAACATTTTCATAAACCGCATGCCTTACACGTTTAATAAGAATTTCACCATTATCATCGTCTTTAATTACATCTTTTATTCTCTCAAACTCATCAACAGATAATTCACCAAGACTTTTAATATCTTTCACTTTTTGTAAATATTTTAATGCTTTTTCACATTCACTGCGTCTTTCATTATATTTAGAATCATTGAGACCTCGTTTTTTGTTAGAATTCATTATAACTATCTTATAGTCCCCTAATCTTAAAGGCACATATTTATAAGATAATGTATTAGTATCAAGAAAAATTGCATAACCTTTCTTCCCCATCGCCACTGCGAATTGGTCCATTATTCCACAATTTACACCAATATATTTGTTTTCAGCATCTCTCGCCATTAATGCTATTTTTATATTATCATAATCAAATCCAAATAATTCCTTAAGCATATAACCTGTGACAACTTCAATTGAGGCTGATGAAGAAAGTCCGGAACCATTTGGAATTGTACCATAATACATAACATCAAAACCTTTATTAATCTTGTAGCCATTGGATTCTAATGCCCATATCATTGCTTTAGGATAGTTCGCCCACAAATGATTATCATTATATTCCATATTCTCAATTCCGGTTTCAATAATTCCTTCCTTTGAAAAATTCAACGAATAAAATCTTATCCTATTGCTATTATTAAATCTGACCACAGCATAAGTTCCAATTGTTAATGCACACGGAAATACATGCCCACCATTATAGTCTGTATGCTCACCTATAAGATTAACTCTGCCGGGCGTAAAAAATATTCTAATGTTATCGGACTGTCCGAAAATTTCTAAAAATTTGTTTGTAAGATACGTTTTCATATGCATAATTCTTTCTTGTATACTTGTTATTTTAGTGAAAAATCTTTTATAGACATTTTACTAAAAGTAATCTGGAATATCAATCCAGGATTATATCATTTATTACACACATAGCTGATATCAAAATAGGATAATTTGCATTATGAGAAGTTCGCTGATGGAACGGTGAAATGTATTGAGGATGAGATACCGTTTGAAGTGCCTGAGGGGTGGGCGTGGACGAGACTAGGCAGTTTATTTTCTACAATAACAGGTAGTACGCCGTCTACAAAAGACTCTTCTTTATATGGCGATGAATATCCATTTTATAAACCAACCGATTTGGATGCTGGATTTGATGTGCATTTTTCGGAAGATACTGTTTCTGAAAAAGGATATAAGAGCGGCAGAATTCTTCCCGTATATTCTGTTTTGGTAACATGCATTGGCGCAACTATCGGAAAAACCGGATACATTAGGAATTCAGGTATTTGTAATCAACAAATAAATGCAATCTTACCTAATACATTTATCCTACCGGAATATACATATTTTTGTATGTGTTCAGAATTTGAACAGCAACAGATTTGGACAAATTCATCAGCAACAACACTTCCGATTCTAAACAAAAGCAAGTTTGACAACCTGTTTTTTCCAGTTCCACCTAAAGCACAGCAAACACGAACTGTAAAAAGAATAAAAGAGCTCCTTCGTTTTGTTGAGATAATTCAACAAGAAAAAATAACTTTACAAGAAACAATTAAGTTAACCAGGTCAAAAATCCTTGACCTTGCTATCCGTGGTAAGCTTGTACCACAAGACCCAAATGATGAACCTGCATCTGTGCTCTTAGAACATATACGTGTAGAAAAAGAAGAACT
>JAFQCK010000009.1 GCA_017416465.1 Lachnospiraceae bacterium
CCACGAATAACAGAGTGGCCAAGGCCGGGGACTGTTAGATCTGAGGCTCTGCCTCTGTGCCCAGTGTTAAAATTTAATTAAAGGAAATGTGGTGATTTCTTGAAATTTACTCTTGACAAGAGGTCACTTCATAACAGGTGTTATTTTATGGAGTTTAAAAAACTTCCTTCTAATTCTAAGAAGCTTTTAGATGAAATATTGCAAGCAGAGGATTCAGTTCAGATGCTGTGTGAGCGATTTGAAAGTGCATCAAGAAAAGAAGATGAGGAACTTCGTGGTATTCTAAAAGAATTAAGAGAAGAAGGACTTGTTAGTGTTAGTTGGGCATCAAACAAACCATATTGTGTTAATATTAGCAATTCAGCCAGAACATACAAAGAACGTCTTGCAGAATATGAAGCAATGATACATGAAAAAGTGATATATAATATAGATACTGTGAATAATAATAGCGTTAATATTGGGGATGGAAATAAAATTAGTAACTCCAAGATTGCAAATGCAATTACAAATAATTCAAGTGAAGAAAAGAAGTCATTTTTTGAAAAACATCCAGTTATTTGTAGTTTTTTAATTTCGCTTGCTGCAGGAGTTGTGTTGTTGTTTTCGTTTTGGTCAGAAACTATTAAGTGGATAGAAGGAGTGTTTTAATGGCTAAAAGTAAAATTATTCTAGATTTAGCAAATAGTTCAGTTGATACGATGACAGCTTTGAAAAGAGCAAAAGTATTACTGCTTGAATTAGGAAATGATAAGTTATTAGAATGGGTTAATTGTGAAATTGCAGGCTATCCGAGTGATGCAGAAGTTCCAGAATATAGAGTTGTTCAAGGAAATTTGATGGGGAGTTACTTTAAGGGGTCAATGGCAAATCATATGAAGTGGAATAATGTGTCTCTGCCATTGGGGAAAATGCCAGATGAAATTAGAGATAGAATATTGAATGTTTCTTTTTATGAGGGAGTGGATGCATTAAAAAAATTGTTAGAGAGTACAGATGATGAAGAAAGGCAATTAGGAGCAACATTGCCAGCAGAATTTTTTCCTATCATTGCTAAATGCAATAATGACCCTTATATGAATATTATTTCTGCAAGAGTAGTAATTGGATCTCAATTTGTACAGAACATTTTTTCAGTTATAGAAAATAAATTACTGGATATATTTATGATTTTAGAAAAAGAATTTGGGAATCTTGATTCTTTGGATATAGATGTTTCTGGGAAATCGGAAGAAGAATTACATAAAATTTCTGAAAAAATGGTGGTTGTTATTTATAACGACAATCGAGTAACTGTTGGTAATGGAAATAAAATAAAAGATTCAAATATTGCGTCATCAATTGAATAACAAAAATGAGGTTTGCCCCACAATCTAGGGCAAATCTCTACTTTTACTGAAATCCTATATAAAAGTGGAGTTCACGCATGAATTTCCAACAATCACGGGCATCGCGAGTTTCTGCAACCTAATCATTTCTAATAATACTAGTATTAATTCATAGATGCAAGTGGTCTAATAAACTTTTATTCGCAGTATTGACATCCAATTGGCCGGGAATCCCATCAATTCCATAGTTTTAGCAGACGGATTAAACTTTTTGATGACCTTCTTTAATTCATAATAAAACTGTTGGAAATCAACAGCATCAAGTAAATATTTTAATGAGATTACCGTAGCAAATAAATCAGATTTCCCTTGCTGGTATCTGGAATTTATCTTTGGAATGCGTAATTTCTTGTGTGCGGTAAGATCAGGAATGGAATCCTGAGTTTTTGCATTGAATAAACGATTGCCATGGGCACAAATATTGCGGTACTTAGTGAGGATAACCAGCATCTTACCAAGTTCATTTCTTCCGATATAATGGAAATCATTACATACAAGGGTCTTACAACGTCCTTTTAAATAACGATACATACTCGCAGTTTCACCAATGGTAAGGTCGGTGGTAAGAACCCACAAAGGTACATCTTGATAAGTACGCATGTAATGAGCAACCTGTGGAGAGGGATGACGACCATTAATCTTACCATTCATTTTACGGAATAGATACTGTACATCGGACAGGTTATTACCATAGTCATAATTGTTGATGTTCTGATAAAAAGATATACCGTTTCCATATGTATTGCTAAAATGATATGAGATGGATGATTTCACATGCTTTTCAAATATTAATATATATTTCAAGAATACATCTCTTAATTCTGCATCAAACAAATACAAATTATAGATATCATCAAAAGTAGTACCGGGATAAAAACTATTTGTTGCAGGATCTTTAAAAATATCCTTGTATCCGTTGATAAGACCATAGTAACTGACCTTTTCAAGAGCAGTTGTTGCAGAAACTTCATCGTTAATGACTAACTGCTTTTGTTTTAAATATTTAATTTGTGCCGGATAATCTAAAAAAGGTTTCTTTTGTAGATTGTTAGCCATAAAAACACCTCCTAAAATTTCTGCATAAATAACAAAACGGCCCCCGCAGGAGCCGCTCGGGTTACGGGCTTCTCAAGTTTCCGTAACTCATTCACTACAAAAAGTATAAGTCATTCTGATAGGAATGTCAAATGCTTTTTAATAGTCATTATATGATATGCAACTCTTGATATAATTATAACACAAACAAATGTTCGAAACAAGAAAAATATGCTTGAATTATAGTTGGAACAGACATATAATCAAGTTGGGACAATGAAAAAAATAATACAATAAACTTGGATTGGAGGATGTTTACATGGAAGTTTCAAAAAGTGATTGGAAATTATTCAGAGCTCGTATTGGTGATTGGCAAGAAGCGTATATGGAACGCTTGCTACAAGAATACATAGAATTATTAACTGGAGCAGAGAATGCATCGGAAAAGTTTTGGAAGTTGGAAGAACGAGTAAAAAAGGATAAAAAGCATCCAGGAGTGCTTGTTGAATTAAGAAAAAGTAATATGATTTACTACATAGTTTCTCTTATTAATTTGGGAGTAATTACAACTTCTGATTTAAAGGAATTTAGTGAAGAATTAAAGGAAGGTGTAAATTTTCTTTTGAACAGATGGTAAATGATAATGCGCATATAGGAATTGCAGGTGATAGATTTGAATATAGAGGCGTATGATGCAGAGTCCTTAAGAAGACTTGTAAGACTTTTAGAATATGAAAATAGATTATTAAAAGATAAACTTAAAAAAGAAAATATTCCATATGATGAAGTTAATCCTTTTGAGGAAACTATAGATAATGCGGAAGAGTATGATCCTGACCAAGGTGAACGAATAGTAGCTCCGCCATATATTGATGATAAAATGGCAAAATATTTCTTTTCTATGTTTTGGGGAAGGGAAGATGTTTATGCCAAACGAGGTAAGAAAGGCGGATATTTTCCCCAGTGTGACAATAGATGGAATGACAGACTTTGTCCAAAACAACGTGGCGAAAAAGTTTATTGTGATGAATGTGAAAATACAAAATGGACGAAGTTAGATGTTAATAAAATAAAAGCACATTTGCAAGGTTATAAAGAAGATGGAACAGATGTAATAGGTGTGTATCCTTTGCTTCCTAATGGAATGTGCAGATTTATTGTATTTGATTTTGATAATCATGAAAAAGGCGCAGAGGCAACAGATTTTGCCAATACGGATAATGAATGGCATAAGGAAGTAGATGCTCTTAGGAAAATGTGCGAGATAAATGGTATTAAGCCGTTAGTTGAGCGTTCTCGTTCCGGTAAAGGTGCTCATGTATGGATTTTCTTTAAGAAGGCATTACCGGCTTCTGTAGCAAGAAATTTTGGTTTTTTGTTATTGGACAAGGGTTCTACATCTATTAATTTAAAATCCTTTCATTACTATGACAGAATGTATCCGTCTCAGGATGTGGCAAGCAGTATCGGGAATCTGATTGCGTTGCCATTGCAGGGGCAGGCACTTAAAAATGGTAACAGTGCATTTGTGGATGAAAACTGGAATGCCTATCCGAATCAGTGGGATGTTTTGCTGAACAAAACAGAAAAATTAGGTATAGAGGATATTGAAAAATATATGGCGAAATGGCAGGCAGAGTTGGCAGAAAGCCGGGGAATGCTTACAGGTACTGATATAAATAACAGACCAAAGCCATGGAAGAAGAAATGGGAGTTTGTTAAGGCGGATGTTGTTGGCAAGCTACACATGGTACTTAGCAATGGCGTTTATATTGATACACTAAATCTTATGCCGAGAATACAAAATCAGATTCGCAGTTTGGCTGCTTTTGATAATCCTGAATTTTATAAAAATAAAAGGCTGGGATATTCCAATTACTATAATTTTAGTGCTGTATATTTGGGTAAAGACGTTGATGGATACATACAGGTTCCAAGAGGTCTAAAAGAACGTATTATTGAGGAATGTAATAAAGCCGGGATTGCTGTTGATATATCTGACAAAAAGGAAAAAGGACGTCCAATCAGAGTTTCTTTTAAAGGAGATTTGAGAACGCAACAGGAGTTGGCGGCAGAGAAATTATTGACGTATTCAGATGGTGTATTAAGTGCGGCAACCGCATTTGGTAAAACGGTTGTTTGTAGTTATTTGATTGCGGAACGCAAAGTAAACACGCTTATTTTGTTACAAAGTAAG
>JAFQCK010000010.1 GCA_017416465.1 Lachnospiraceae bacterium
GGATTGACAGGAAAAACTACTTGGTTAATAATAGAAAAGTACGATTTATGTTAATTTTAAATTAGGACGAAATGTTCTTATTTAGAACTAAGGATGAATAAGTAATTTAGTATTAAAGGGAGCGAACAAATGAAAAAGAAGATTTTATTAGCATTCATGTTATTTACCATGTCAATAAGTGTGGTTGCTTGCGGAGACAAGAGTGAAAGTATCGATGAAAAAGAGACTAGACAAGAGAGAGAAAAAGATAACGATGATTCTGATGGTAAAAGTGCACTTTTAGGCAAACTTTCTGAATTGACAGGAAATGATGTGCCATTAACAGCAACTGTTCCGGATGAAGATGTAGCTGTGGCTGTTACAGATGAGACAGCTACTGTGGAAATTATGACAGAAGAAACAGTGGCTACTGCAGATGAGATGGTAGCAGAAGAAAGTGATGTTTTTAATCTGAATATTGATAATCCTGTGGTTTATAGCGAAAATGGTGTTACATTAACATTTGATGGATTTGAGAAAGATACGAGTTATGAAAATGTGAATAATATAAAAATTAAGGTTGAAAATAACAATCCAGATAATAAGAAAGTATATGTTGAGATACACCATGTAACGATAAATAACATGTTATCAGATGAATTTGTATGTTACTGTGAACAGGAAAATGGTGAAGAATTTGTGCAAGCTGGTGAAAGCACAATGATAAACGTTAGGCACAGTATGCATTTAAATTCAGATGACGAATATAGTATGTTTTATGAATTGCAGCAGGATAGATTAGAGGTTCCTGATAATAAGATTCAAACAATAGGAATTTATTATAATATAAGAATTGGTACAGATAGTGAAAGAGAAGAGAGAGCGGCTATTTTGAATACTTCAGATTATAAAGAAGGTTATTTAGAAAGCTTTTATGGTGATTATGTCACAAGTATAGAAGTACCAACAGCAATGCATTACTATATGTATAATTATTATGAGTGTGCTGAACCAGAGGCTGAATGCAATATAAATATGGACGGTAAAGGAATTATTGAGATTTATAAGAAGAAAACAGAGTCTGGTACTGTGTTTGTACTAAAAAATACAGACGAAGAGTTTATAAATTATAATCATTCTGTGATGCGTGTTAATGGAGAGGATATACGTGAGTTAAATGAAGCAGCAGATAATACTTTTATTAATATGATAATGGGTAATGGTGGAATTGCGGTATTTGAATTTTCGGCATCTGCGGATGAAATTAGAAGTGCATATGAAATATCCAATGATGTTCCTTTAACTCTTTCATTAACGATTGTGGATCACAATCAGCAGGAGCATGAAGTAACACTCATGACTATTGAATAATGTAAGATATGGCGGGAGTAAAATCCCGCCATTATTGAATTGCAGTATAAGTTATGGGTCAAATGAAAAGAGTTAGTGGATATAAAAAGAAAAACAGTATACTATAAGGAAGGAAATGTGGTTAGAATGAAATTCTACTTAGCCCCATTGGAGGGGATTACGGGTTATATATATCGCAATGCGCTGCATGAATATTATGGGCAGGGAGTGGATAAGTATTTTACACCATTTCTTACACCACATACAAAATGCAGCTTTAA
>JAFQCK010000070.1 GCA_017416465.1 Lachnospiraceae bacterium
CATATAAATGTCTCCTTTCGGGGGTTGGTAGTTAGTTTCTCGACAATTCTATTATACCATAACCCGTGAGGAGATATTTTATTTTGTAACAAAAAATATGCCGTATTTATGCGGCTTGTGGCGTTTCGCAAACGCCTATTAGGTGTAGGATAGAAAGGAGAATTATATGAATATTTCGTTTATAGATAAAACTTCAGAGGAAATTTATCGAAAATTGGTACAATTGAGTACTATAAATGATGTTACATATTTAGAGCAGGCAATAAAACTAAGTGGTATAGAACCAGATCCCGCATATCAATATTTTAAGTGGTTAAAAAATGTAGAAAGTAAAGGAACAAAACTTATTTTATATGGACTGGGTTCTGTTGCAAAGGCAATGGAGAAAGCCGAATTCGAGAGAAGAGAGACTCCTGGATATCTGTATTTTCCGTTTTTAGGAGATGTGGAATGGTTTGGATTTTGCGATAAGAATGACACTAATTTTCCACAAGGATTTATGGGAAAGAAAGTAATGTCTGTAGAAGAACTGTTATCATTAAAAGAGCAAGATATTTGCGTTTGCATAGGAGCTCCTGACTTTTATGAAGAAATTGAGAGTGAGTTGAAAAGTCTTGGCATTCATAAAAATAAAATTGTAAGATATGTATGGCCAAAGACGATTTGTTATGAAAACAAACAGTATTTTGATGATTTTATGGAACCGAAAAAGGAAGCGATTATGATTGATGGTGGATGTTTTCGATGTGACAGTTTGGAACGATTTATTAAATGGAATGAAGAAAAAGGCTATGAACAGATTATTTCATTTGAGCCAGATAAAAATAATTTTGAAATTTGTAAAAATATCATCTTAAAAAAACAGTGGAAAAATGTAGAGTTAATACATGCAGGTTTGTCAGAAAAAGAGAGTATATGTAATTTTATTGAAAGTGGTGAAAGTGCATCTCGAATAAGTGAAGAGGGAGAGTCTCAGATAAGGTTAGTCTCTATTGATCAATGTGTAGGTGAAAGAAATGTGTCGTTTATAAAGTTAGATGTTGAAGGTTTCGAATTGGAAACTTTAAGAGGTGCTAAGAAATGTATACAAAGAGATCATCCGAGAATGGCGATATCTTTGTATCATAAAAAAGAAGATATAATTGAAATACCGAAATATATTTTGGAATTATCAGAAGATTATCATTTTTACTTACGAATATACAGTAATGCATATTTAGAAATTGTATTATATGCAATATAAAATGATAAGATATTAAGGATGATATATATTTTATGCTTGTATGAAAAAGATTAGGATTATGAACTAAGAAAATAATATGTATTTAGGAAGGTGTAATAATATGAAGTGGATAAATAAAGGACATGAATTTGATGAAGTAGGGAAAAAGTTTAAGATAAAAGAAAAACTATGGATTTATGGTGCAGGAGAGAATGGAAAAGATTTGTTTTCTCGTTTAGGTTTTGCGGATTGTGTAGAAGGATTTATTGATAATGCTCCTCATAAGATAAATACATTATTTTGTGGAAAGCCTGTTATAAGTTATGAGGAATTTTTAGAATGTGAAGAAAAACAAAAAGTTATTATTTCAATTTCTGCTGTTGGAACGGCAGGTGTTATGAAAACCTTTTTGTTAAATGGATATCAAGAAGGAAAAGATGTATTTGATTATCATATTTTTGTCACCTTTTATTTACCTATTTATGCATGGTATGCATGGGGAAAAGTCTGTCCATTAACTATGGGTTGTGTAATGACGACAGTTTGTAACTTGAACTGTGTAGGTTGTATGAATTTTACGAATATGAATTCTCACTTAAGACATTATGACATTCAACAATTAAAAGAAAATTTTGATCTTTTATTTAAACATATAGATTATATTGGATTTTTGCAATTAACAGGTGGAGAACCTTTTTTGTATCCTGATTTTGATGTTATTGTTAAATATGTTAATGAAAAGTATAGAAATAGAATAGGAACTTTTTGTATTGCTACCAATGGTACAATAGTGCCAGGTGAAAAATTGTTAGATTCCATGAAGTTGGCTAATATGACAGTTTATGTTGATGATTATACAGAAAATGTGGAAATGGCAAGAAAAAACAGGGAACAGATAATCAAAACCTTGAATGAACATTGTATTACTATTATAGATAATAAGGTAGGTCGGTGGTTGGATTTTTGGAAGTTCCAAAATTTAACTGATGAAAAGCAATTAATAAAAAAATGTGTAACCTGTGAAGTTCCATTTGTGTCAGTAAAGAATGGAAAATTATTTGGCTGCAATTATACAGAATATATGACTGAGGCGGGAGGGAATGTTGAAAATGAAAGTGACTATTTAGATTTGAAAAAAGAAATTCAAAAAGAAATACTTATGGAGTTTTGTCTTGGTTACTCAGACAACGGATATTATAGTTTTTGTGGGAAATGTGCAGGTTTTCATTCGAATAATCCAAATAAATTACCTGTTGCGCAACAATCTATGAAAAAAGATTTATATTAATAATGAGGGAAAGATATGCTGAAAAAAAATGTACCGTTAGTATCAATAATAATTCCTGTTTATAATGGTTATGACTATATTAGTGAGGCTATTGATAGTGCTTTGGCTCAAACCTATGATAATTGTGAAGTGATAGTAGTAAACGATGGTTCTACGGATGCTACGGAAGAGATTGTTTTATCATATGGAGATAGAGTTCGGTATTATGCTAAAAAGAATGGTGGGGTAGCTACGGCGTTAAATCTAGGAATAGAAAATATGAAAGGCGAGTATTTCGCATGGCTTTCTCATGATGATATATTCTATCCGGAGAAAATAGAGAAGCAAATGGAGGCTTTGGAACAATGTGGTGATATGAAAGCACCTTTATACGGAAATTGGGACAAGATGGAGATGCCAAGGAGAATAATAAGGACGGGCAGAATAGATGCCAGATTTTCAAAAGAAGAATGGACAAAAGGAGTATTCCCTGTATTGTTTGGACTTGTCAATGGTTGCACTGTTTTGATTCATAGAAGTCATTTTGAAAGAGTAGGGTTATTTAAGGAGGAACTTATTACTTCACAGGATTATGATATGTGGTTTCGGATTTTTCGTGGACAGAAGCTGGTATATGTTGAAGAACCATTGATTGCATATCGTTCTCATGAAAAACAAGGTTCTAATACCATAAAGGAATTTAAAGCCAATTGCGAAGAAATACAGTTGGATATGATAGAAAAATTAACACAAGATGAATTAGAACGAATCTTTAATGGCAAGTATAAATTTTATTTTGATATGATGCGACATGCGGCAGAAAATGGATGGACGCGTTGTCAAAGAGAACTATATGAGCTGTTCTTGAGAGAAGAATCGGATATGAAAAAACATAAAGAAATAAAGAGTATAAATGAGCCTGTAGTATTATATTGTGCTGGGAAAAATGGAAGATATCTTCAGAAAGAATTATCAGTACGCAATATAGAAGTGAAAGCTTTTTCGGATGGGAATTCTTCTTTATGGGGAAAGGATATTGATGGTATAAAATGTATTTCTCCAAATGAAATTCCGAAAGACAGTCTTATTATTGTGACCAAGGACAATCCTAAAGAATTGATGGAAATATTAAAAAAACAGGGATTAAAAAAGGTAATGGCTTATGAAGACATTGCGTCAGAGGTATTTGAAAGCATTCCGAAAAAGGAATTGGTAATAAAATATTGTGTATAAATTGGTAAGGGTATCGAAAGAGGAAAGGGTGAAAAAATGATGGTAAAGAAGAAAGAGGTAGTATTTTTACCTTACAAGGCTTCTATGTGGGATTGCTTTCATAGTGTTTATCAAGCAGCGATGCAAGATGAAGAGTGGAATGTGGTGGTTATGCCTATACCATATTATAATATTGGAGAAAACAGAGTAATTCTGGAAGAATACTACGAAGGAGCAAGCTTTCCTAAAGATATTACAATTACAGATTATAGCGAATATAACATTGAAGAAAGACATCCAGATCTTATTTTTTATCATAATCCCTATGATCAACATAATCTGGTGACACAGATTCCAGAAAAATATTATAGTTCTTCTTTAAAAAAGTATTGTGAACACTTAGTATACATACCTTATGATGTTGTTTGTCAAAACATTAATCCTAGTCGTTGTTTAATGCCGGGAGTACAAAATGCATGGAGGATTGTTGTTGAAAACAATAAAGTACTAGAACGTTATGTTCAGTATGGAAATATATCTAGGGACAAGTTACTTGCTCTAGGGAGTCCTAAATTTGATAGTGTCCTTAGTGCAATGGAAACGAGAAAGATACCAGAAGAATGGAGTTCTGTTTTTAAAGGAAAGAAAGTATTTCTTTATAATACCCATTTAAATGACTTGATTAATAGACCATATGATTTAATAAAAAAGATATTATATTTACTTGATTTCTTTGAAGAGGAAAAGGAAATTGTATTGTTATGGAGACCTCATCCACTTAGTATGGAAACTTTGAAGTCTTTCCAACCTCAATTCTGTGAAATATATAATGAGGTCGTAGAAAAGGCAAAAAGAAGTAGAAATATAGTCTATGATGATACTGCAGATTTGGAACGTTCTATTGGAATAGCAGATGCTTACATGGGATCCAAAGAAAGTTCTGTAAGCCCTTTGTTTGAAATTACCAAAAAACCTATGCTCTATACAGATATCGAAATTGATAATTGTATAGAGACAAAGAGGATTTTACAAGGTTCAATAGCAGGTGTGATAGGGGAAAAGCTGTATTTGTTTAGTGGAAAAAACAATATCATAGGTGTGATTGATCGAAATACTGGAGAAATTGAAGTTATAAAGGGTTGCGAAGGAATTTCTGCAGGCGAACCCCTCATTTCTGTTAGCGGTATTTCTTATGAGGATAAGATGTATTTTATTACAGAAAGTGAAAATTATATTATCAAACTTCAGACCACAGAAAATCAAATAAAACAAATCTATGTAGAAAAAGAATATAATGATTATAATTCTGTGATATGGAATGAAAAAATTTGGTTTTTCCCAATATACGATGCAGTGAAGATTCCGTGTATTGATTTGGATTCGGATGAAGTTACTTATCTTCCAACACGTTATGAAGAACAGTTAAAACTAGGTGGGGCTGCAAAAGGAGTACCTTTGTTTTTTGGAAAACAGATGGTTGGTAATGTTTTATATCGGGCATGTTGTATAGCACCTATAATACAAAAATATTATTTTGAAGAAAAACGATTTGAATATCTGAGTATAAAAGGATTAAATGGGGCGGTTAGAGATATCGTATATGATGGTGAATTCTTTTGGATGATACTTCAAGAAGGTAGTTTTGTTTTGAAATGGGACGAAAAGAATAATCAGATTTTGGAAGAAATAGATTTAGGTGAATTTATTGAAGATAAAGGAATTTGTTGGAATTCAATCTTTTATGAAAAGGAAGAAATCTATATCTTGCAAAGAAATGGAAGCCATGTTGTAAAAATAAATGTAAAGAATTATGATATGATATGTTTGGATTGCAGAGAGATTCCAGAGTTTGAAGCATCAGTGAATGCTCCAGCGTTTGCGAGAATGGTTTGTAGCATGAATGATGAATTTATGCTAATTCCATGGAAGGCAAATGGCATTGTATCTTTTACACAGGAAGGAAATGTGATTTTTACCAAAACGGAAGTTCAAACCAGTGAGATGTTAAAAATATTTATAGATGAACAGATATACAATGAAAGTATGTGTAGTGTTCAGCAGTTTACTAAAATTGTTTCTGAAATGCAAAGCAGAAGTAATAATAAATCTAGTAATAAAGTTGGTTTAGATATATGGAGTGTGGTAAGAAAGGAACTATTGCACACTACAAATTAATAGATGTTTGTTAAAAATAAAAATATTATGGTTAAAAGGTTATAGGAGGATTTGATAATATGAAATGGCAAAACAAAGGACATGAGTTTGATTTGGTAGGTAGCAGATTTGTTAATCCTAAGAAGATAGTGATTTATGGAGTGTGATAAGAAATGAAGTGGAAAAATAAAGGTCACGAATTTGATGCAATTGGTTCAAAATATAAAGAGCTGAAAGGTATATTGGTGTATGGAGCCGGAGAGTTAGGTGTTGAATTACATAAGATATTAAAAGGAATCGGTGCAGATTACAAATTTGTGGATGATTATTTAGGCGTGGAGAAAAAGTATTTAGGTGTGGAAGTCGTCACCTCAGATGAAATGCGTGCATTAATGCGCGAAAAAGGATATATTATAGTTTTAGCATTTGGAAGATTGAATACTGGTATGCTTTTGAAGCAGCTTATATTAGAGGGCATGGTTTTAGGAGAAAATTTATTTGAATATCATAGCTTTGTAGATTTTTATTTACATATTATCGCAGCTTATCGATATAATAAGTGTTTTATTTATAGTTGTGGAGTTAAAGTTATAAATACATGTACATTACGTTGTGAGAAATGTATGAGTGCTTTGCCGTATACGCAGGAGAAGAATCTTTCTTTAGAAGAAGCCATGGAGGAAACTGATTTCTTGTTTTCGAAGTTAGATTTTATATGTTACTATGGAATTGGTATAGGGGAAGGTTTTTTATATAAGGATCTAGATAAGCTTATAGAATATACGATGGAGAAATATAAAGATAACATAGGGGTTTTTGCAATCGTGACTAATGGAACGATTGTACCAAGTGAAAGAGTGTTGGAGATGGTGAAAAAATATAATATTAGTATAAGGGTGAGTAATTATTATTCTGTACCAGGCTGGAAGGAAAAGTACGCGAAGTTATGTGAAGTTCTCAAAAAACATGAGATAATAATACAGGATTATAAGTATGATGAATGGATAGATATGGGTTGGTGCGATAGAAAAAAAGAAAAGGATAGAAGAATGACACAAAAAAAATTCGACAATTGTGGAATGAATTGTAGAGCAGTAGTGAAAGGAAGATTAACATATTGTATTCATTCTATGGCAGCGAATGAAGCATTATATCAAATAGATATAGAAAAAGATGAACTGGATTTAAGTGAGGAAATTGAAGATATTAAGAAAATAATAATGGAGTATGATTTGGGATTTAATAATAATGGAGCTTTAACAATGTGTCAGTTTTGTAATGGATATATTAATATTAACAAAAATAAAGTTGCAGTAGCAACACAGTTAAAACGAGGTTAGGAAAATGAATCTTGATATAGAATTAGAGAGTATTATAAAAAAATATACGTTTCGAAGAGATTACCTACGTAATTATATTTTGCAAAAAATAAGATATTTTATAAGTGAAGGAATAAAAGTAGGAAAAATGGGAATTGTTGGTGCGGGTGAACATACGATGCATCTAATAAATGACTTTAGCGATGTACTTCCACAGGGAGGTTTTCTTGTCGATAATCAATGGATGGAATTAAAAAAAGAGGAATGTTTTCGGGATTTTGAATTAGTATCATATGATAAAGTAAAAGAATTGGATGTAGTTATTGTTAGTTCTTATGTTTATCGAAGGGAAATGACAAAAAAGGTAAAAGAGATGAATCCTGATATCAAAGTGGTTGATTTTTATTCTTTTTTTGAAGATATTGGAGTGCATAGTGTAACAGGATATTACAATTTATATAAAAGTGAGATTAATCCGTATTTCTATTTAATTTTGTTACAACAACAGATAGAAAACAAAACATTTGAAAGAAAGTTGATACTACAAGATATTATTTATCAGTTTTTACAGATAAGAGATTTGCAAAATGCAAAAAAGTATATTGATTTGTATTTGAAACAAAATTATGATGATGAAACAGAATACAAAAATCTAAAATGCGAATTGGAAGAATTAGAAAAGAGCATACAGGATATTCTAAAAAAGCGTGATAAAAAAGATATCATATGGGTATGGCAGGATGGCTTGAGATATGATACTTCGTTAAAAATGCCTTATTTAAATGAATGCAGAAATACAGGACTTGACTTTAAAAATTCCTATACATTGGCTGTAAGCACAAGAAATGTATATACAGGAATTTTTGAAAGAAAGTCGGAATGTGATATATTTTTGCAACCGGAAGGGGAGAATCAAGTCAAGAAGCATTTAGAGGAGCAAGGTTATGCTACATATCGAATCTGGGGAAAAGATGACATAATACCATTAGAAAATTTCCTGTATAGAAAAAATAAGAAGAAGCCTAAATTGGTAAATTATTCTGTAGCAACTTCGCAACTATATTGGGAAGTGTTAAAACTCTTAGTGGGAAATACCAAACCAGTATTTGCAATTGTACATGCTATATTAGAAACACATCCTCCTTTTTGTGCACCAACATTAAAAGAATATGAAACAGATTATGCACAGATTGCCTTTCGGTTAAAGGCAGAAGGAAGAAAAAAATTTGATGAAATATATTTGCAATCAGCTTTGTACCTTGACTCTTTAAATGAATACTTCGCTCAATTTTTTCCAAAGGATTGTGTTAGAATTTATATGAGTGATCATGGGTATATTTTGAATGAGAATTCCAAACAATTTACAGAAGAATTAGTTCATGTCCCTTTTGTGGTAACAGGTGGGGAGATAAAACATAAAGAAAGTGAGTCTTTATTTAGCTTAAAAAATCTCTATGAGATGTTAGAATATATATTGGAGGGGAATGAAGATAAGTACGACAATTTATTTAGAGAATTTTTAGATATTAATGGTATTGATTTGTATGCAAAACCATTCATAGAAGAGTTATTAGCTTGTGGATTAGGGGAACTACATATTGCTTATTGTGGAGTTAGAACACTGGAGGATGTATATATTTTGGAAGCAACAGGAGATGAATATTATGGTTCTCCAAAAGATATAAAAAAAGTGGAATGTGTTTCAGTGGATGATGAATTACGGATAAAAGAATTGAGAAAAATGTGTAAAAAAACTTTCGTTGATATAAGCAAAGATGAAAGATTTAAAGATGCACATATGGTATATCAAGCAATAGGGAAAGAAAGAAGATTTTAATGGATTTTTTTTAGAGATATCTTTAACATTAATACAGAAGAATTGAGAGAGAATAATATGATACGATTACTGGAAAAAAGAAGTGTATACAGTGCAAAGAAACAATATCAATAAAGGGGCGCATTAAGATATTTTTTGACAGAAGGAAATAGGGAAGATACTTTTGTGGTATATGAAGGTGAGAATTATTATGGTATTGTTACCTACGATAGTGTACTACATCCAAAAGAAGAGGAAGATGGATATATTATAAAGGAAAAATACATCCATAAATTTAATCATGGAGGAATATGGAACGATATAAAAGAAAAACTTCAAAAAATTGGAAGCTCCAGAGCAATAATACCGATTTTTAATGAGAAAGAGGAGATGTTGTATTTTGCCTATGATGAAAAAATTGAGGGGATAGAGAACCAGAACTACTGATGAAATCCAATGTTATGCATATTTATGCAGAAGGGACATCTTTATTTGCTCAAAGAAACTTATATGATAATAAAGTGGAAGTGGCATTACAAAAATATTGGTATGATATTATATATTGTAATATGGGAATTCAAATACATAATAAGATAAGAGAGATTTATTATCAAAACTCTAAAAAGAAAAAAGTAAAGTTTGTAAAACTAAACTTTCCGACAAGAGTAATAAGTAATACAGTGGAAGAAGAGGTGAGAAGGTTATGCTCTATTGTTCCAGATGCGATTCCTCGCACTGAATCAGGATGGATGAAAGAAATTTTTGAAAAGGTAGCGGGGTTTACTAGAGAAGAATATGAATCATATAAAGAATATATTAGTAACTCTTGGGATAGGATAACTTTAAATGATTTCTTTGTGGATGTAAAGAGATATGGAAATGGTGCAAGAAAAATATATGTACTTGGACCTTGTATTGTATACGGAGCTAATGTTACATCAGAAAAAGAAACATTTATGTATTGCTTGTATCAGGAATTAATGAAAAGTCAAATATCATGTGAAGTAATAGGGATAGTGGTGGGACTTGGAAAATGTTCTTGTTATGAATCCATGAAGCAAATGCTTCCTTATTATGGAATGGAACTGGCTGAAATAGAAAGAGTTAAATTGGAAGAACAGCCAATTAGTGCAACAAAGTTACGTAAATATCTTAAAGAGGGCAATTGGAAACAGGCAGAGAAGCTTATGCCAGAAAAGGTCTTAGCCTATGTGAAAGCGATGTAACAAAAGCAGAGTTTCATAGCCTTTTGATGTCATTACAGAAAGGCAGAAGATAGATATGAAAAAAATAATTGTGTTTGGAACAGGAATAACTTATTATCAATATCAAAATGTGTTAAAAAAGCATGAAATTGTAATGTTTATTGATAATAATAAGGAAAAGCAAGGAACCTGGTTGGATAAAAGAAGAATCTGGGAAGTAGATAAAATATTGGATACATCATTTGATTTTGTGGTGATTGTTGCAGAACAATGGCAGGAAATGCGTAAGCAGTTATTAGCGTTAGGGATTAAACAGGAAAAAATTATTTATTATGAAGAATTGGGAAAATTAGAAGAAGAGGAAGAGATAGTATTTTATGGAAAAAAACCTTCACAAGAAGAGGATAAATCAATAATAATATTTACCAATCGATTAGAAAATTCAGGTGCAGAACTTGCCGTATTTGTTATGGCAAAAATGATGAAAAAACTTGGATATGATGTTTGTATAGCGGCGTGTTATGATGGAAGTTTAAGAGATGACATTGTGAAGAGTGGAATCAGAGTAGCCATTTCGTTGAAATATGGTTATTGGAATAATAGTGTATCGGAGTTGGTAAAGAATTACCATGTTGTTTGGGTTAATACATTGATTCGATATGAATTGGTATATCGACTGCAGAACTTAAATAAACGTATAATTTGGTGGCTTCATGAACCAGAAAATGTTTACAAACAAGTAGAGGTAGAAGTAATAAATAGGATAGATAGTGAGAACATAGAAATTTATGCGGTCAGTGAATATGCGAAAAAAGTATTTAAACAACACATATCAAATAAAAAAATAGATATTTTTACGTTATCTATTGAAGATAGGAGAAAAGAAGTAAAAGAGAAACGAGAAGAGGACAAAAAAATTACATTTGCAGTAGTTGCAAGAATATGTAAGTTGAAAAATCAAGGTTTAGTACTAGAGGCCATGAAATTAATGGATGAAATGGAATATAAAAAATTTAATGTTTTATTTATTGGTGGAGGGGCAAATTTATCATGTGAAAACATGTTATTAAAAGAAACAAAGGAAATGAAAAATGTTAGATTTCTTGGAGAAATGACACAAGATGATATTAATGAAATGTATAATGATAGCAAGATTGATGTTCTGATATGCCCATCCTTAGAAGAAACTTTATCGATTTCTACCGTGGAAGCATTAATGTATGGAAAACCGGCAATAGTGTCAGATAATACAGGGATAGCATCGCATATTACAGATTATAAAGAAGGATTTGTGGTTAAGAATAACAATGCAGTAGATTTAAAAGAAAAAATACAATGGTTTTTAAGAAATGAAGATAAGCTTGAACAAATGGGGAAGGAAGCACGTCAAAAATATGAAAATGATTTTTCCATGGATAAACTTACAGATAGTGTGGTGAAGTTGAGGTTGTTTGTATAAGAATGAAAAAAGAAAATGTGAAATCAAAAAATATGAAAAAAGAATTATCGAAGGGAAATGAAGATGGAATATACAAGTGAAGTATTAGATTTATTTAAGAAAAAATGCTTATTAATGGGTGCTGGAGATAGAGGAAGACGAGTGTTGCGTTATCTTAAGAATTCCGGAATAGAGGTTATCGGATTTCTGGATAATAATAAAGAAAAACATAATACAAAGATAGAAGAAGTCACAGTGTATCCGATAGAAACATTTAAGGATAGGAAGGACGAAGTTACTGTAATTATAACACCCAAAGGTGCAGAAGAACTTGTGACACAACTACAAGAAATATATCCGGTTATAATAGGGGAGAAGACAGTAGATAAACTGTTTTGTTTGCCAGAAAGTGCTGGTTATAAAAAACTATATCCATTAGGTCATTATTATAATTTGTATCCTATGATTGAAGATGTGGAGAGCAAAAAGGACTTGCTATATGATGAACAAAAAGAAATATTAGGTGTAAATCTGAATATAGAAGGACAATTAAAAATGTTAGAGAAGATGTCCGAATGTTACCATAAAGTTCCTGATTGGAAAGAGATAGGAAATGGAGAATATAGATATCAGTATGATAATCTTAGTCTATCACCAGGTGATGCCATAGGTTTATGTTCAATGTTGCAAGTACTAAAACCTAAAAGGGTTATAGAGGTTGGATCGGGGTGGACATCAGCTGTAATGTTGGATACGAATGAGAGGTTATTAAAAGGAAGTATGGAGCTTTCTTTTATTGAACCATATCCGGATACATTAAAGAAGATTTTGAGAGAAAGTGATAACATTAAGTTACGGGAAGAGCGGTTGGAAAATATTGAGTTGGAATATTTCTCAAATCTTGAAGATGGAGATGTTTTATTTATTGATTCTACTCATGTTTCCAAAATGGGTTCGGATGTCAATTACCTGTTTTTTGAAATCATACCGAGATTAAAAAAAGGTGTATATATTCATTTGCATGATATTTTTTATCCCTTTGAGTATCCTATGGAATGGATATATAATGGTATGGTGTGGAATGAATTGTATTTATTGAGAGCATTTCTCCAAAATAATAATGCATATGAAATAGTTTTCTTTCAAAATATGTTGGAAAAGAAATATGCAGAAAAATTTAAAGATAAATGGCCTGTTAATAAACCAATACATGGTGGAAGCTTTTGGATGAGAAAGGTGGAATAACAAGATAATCAAATATATAAGCAAAGTAAAATATGATGAAATAGAATCGAAATATGATAAAGTACATTTATGCCTAAAATACTAAAACAGAGCCAGCAGGCAAAGGAGGAACTACCATGGTACTTTGGTTAATAGGGATTTCAGGGGCAGGGAAGACTACTATCGGTCGTAAGCTGGAAAAATACTTTCAGGAGATTGGTAAGAAATGTTATCTGTTAGATGGGGATGAGGTCCGGGATTTGTTTGACCGAGATTTGGGTTATTCTGATGAGGACAGGGAAGCCAATATTAAGCGGATTATACTGGGAGCGTATCTCTTAGAGCGGAATGATATTGTGGGAATTATCTGTAATATTGGTCCTTTAGAGCATCTTAGACAGTTAGCCAGAAGAAAGATACCAGGATACAATGAGATTTATTTGAAGAAGGACATACAGATTAGTATGGAGAATGATGTGAAAGGGGTTTACAAGAACAATCTAGGTAAGACGGAGATTGTGGGAATTGATGCAGCGTTTGATGAGCCCGTGACCCCGGATCTGGTGTTAGAAGTGGACAAACAAACTGAGGAAGAAACCTACCAGGAAGTAGTGAATTATGTGATCAACAAGTACGGGGAAGAGTACCGTAGAAGAGCAATTTGGTAAATAGTCAAGAAGTATTTTGAAAAGATTTTCATACAAAAGGGTAACTTTAATAGACCTACGGCTTTTTTCTCCAAAAAACGTAGATTGAGAGTGCAATATGGATTACCTACTCTTTTCCGGAGAGTAGA
>JAFQCK010000071.1 GCA_017416465.1 Lachnospiraceae bacterium
ACTAAAGAATAAGGCTCCTTGGTCAAGCGGTTAAGACATCGCCCTTTCACGGCGGTAACACGGGTTCGATTCCCGTAGGAGTCATTAAGATAAAACTTTTGTCATAAAAGTTTTATTTTAGAATATAATAAAAAAGAAGATGTGGCGCGATAGCCAAGCGGTAAGGCCCCGGTCTGCAACACCGTCATCACCGGTTCGAATCCGGTTCGCGCCTCTACAAAAAGGAAATCTCGTAAGCATTATGTTTATGGGATTTCCTTTTTTAGTTAACCGGTCAGGTTAGGTATAATAGCGTTTCCTATGGGAAAAACAAAATATGATGCCTAGGTAAAAAAGGTCGTTACTGTGAACAAAAGGTCTTGACAAACAAAGTGTGACAATATCACATTTTATGGAACTAGTGATACATTAGTATAGAACCTTTTTAACTTTTGCTTTAACACCCATATCCAGGCATGTTATCAATATCTCAAAAACATGTACCAACCGAACTTTATAAGGTATCATTTGTGGATAGAGGTCCTTCAGTTTGGCGTCATTATAAATTTCTTTTAAGCTGTTTTGGATAGCAGTTATATCCACATACAAATTTCTCATACAAATAATTAAATATTCAACATGCGCATCAATATAATTTTTCAAATAATTTTCAATATCAAATAATTCATCACTATATTCTAAATAGTAGTATGTATATTCTTCCTCTGACATCTGATAAGCAGAGTAAATATTATATTTTTCTGCTTCAGAAGGTTCTAAATAGTTAAGGTCTAAATCAAAATAAAATTTATCAAGACGGGTCAGGAATTTACGGGACTTTTTTGATGTAAAATATTCCAGCCATTCAATTAAATTGTAACTGTGACAAAATCCGTAACGACATAGCTGAATATTAATATTTATATCAGTTTTGTAATATTTGCATAGGTGTTTAAATAATTTGCAAGACCTTTTATAAGACTTATAGTTTTTCTCATTATTTGTAAAAATATTGTAATTCATATATTTCCATAAACTTTTTGGAGAGAATAGAAAATCGCTTTTAGTGGCAAGTCGCTTTGTATGTTTCACCATAATCTGATAAAAGAAAAACGGTGCAATTATGCGGTAATCAGGGTATGTTTTCGTAAGCATTACATAGGTGAACAAGTTGTTATATAGTTCGGGAGAGTTCTGGTCAGTAACAAGGAAAAATTTTCGATATAAATAACATAAGTGTTCCACTTCTTGCTGGCAGGTTGTATGTAAAACATTAGGAATGCTTTTTAAAACAGGAAGTGTTTTACGATTGATAATTTGTTCCCACAATTGTTTTAGTGTTTGTTCGCTTTCGTAAGCATGATTATATTTTGTGATTTTTTGTTGTATTTGGCGATAATCCCCAGCAGCTTCTTCTCCAGTCTTAGAAACAGAAAATTGATTTAATAAGTATCCATTATCACAAATAGAGGTGATTAAAAGCTGACGAAGTTCGGGATTTTCAGATTCTTCTTGCAGACGATCAGCCAACGTGTAATAGAAAATGGATTTGTTTTGCAGTGGTAATTTATATTTTTCGACGGTTTTATAAAAGTTTTTTTTGAATTCTTTTGCAGTCTGGTTCATAGTGATTCCTCCATATCTTAAGGTTAAAAATGAGATATTAGCAGAGCTGGTATTTCTTGTATTCTATGTTAGCACATTTTTGAGAAGAGAATACTATAATTAGTTCCGAAAATAAGGAAAAATCCGGAATTAATTAATGTATTGTAGAGTGCTGGAAAGTTGTATATTTATTATAAACATAAGAAAAACCTATGAGAAAGGGGAAGGTATTTATGAAGTGTCCAAATTGTCGAAATGAAGTAGATGATAATCTAAAGGAATGTGTATATTGTGGCGTATATCTTGAAGGAGCAGCAGAAGAGAATGTATCAAAAGAAGTAAGTGAAGAAGATAAAAAAGGAGAGGGTAAAATTGTTTCTTTCTTTAGAAATGTTTTTGCTGCCTTTATGTGGGTAGTTACAATTTACCTTGCTTTTTTGTGGTATCAGAATTATAGTTCTGAAAAGAAATTATATACCAAGATTTATCAGGAAGCAGTAAAAGAAGTAAGAGACCATTTAAATGCTTCTAATGTTAAAGTAGCCGATTATGACAAAGATAATGTGGTGCTTCAGCGATGGGAGTATCATGACTTTGGCGATGGAAATCTTCGATACGCAAGATTTGCGGTTACGGTACCAATAGAGTATGATTCCATATCTGGGCATTGGGAGCAGGAACCGACAATTAATGTTTATTACTATACTAGTGACCAAAATGTAAGTGATGGGGTGGATTCTTCCATTCCGGATTATATTTATACACCGGATATGTTTATGGATCCTACGAATTTTATTTGGGAATAAAATCTATACCCCCCATTTGAAATGGGGGGAACTTTTAGAAGAGAAAGATTTAAATAGCTAAAAAGAAAAGCACCTTATCAGATGTTAATGTTCATAGTTTCTCTTTGATTTCTGTAAAGTGTTAATATTCCTAATACTTGGAATTTTTTCGAAAAATCCATTAAAAAATTCTGCTACATCCCCACAACCCCTTTATTCTTCATAATTCCAACCACAACCCCATTAATAAACACATCTTCTGCTTTCAGCAAAATCGGTTCATAATTGCAGTTTCCAGGAGCCAGTGTTACCATGGAAGCAGCGGGATAAAATCTCTTTAAGGTAGCTTCATTGGTTGCCTTATCTCCGGCAACTACAATATCTCCAGTATTTGCATAAGATTGCTTTTGCAGCACAATCATATCTCCATCCTCAATTCCAAAATCCATCATACTGTCCCCAGACACTTTTAGTAAAAAATGCTTCGTTCCGCTGACACCAAAAACGTCAGGCAGCAATACATTCTTATATTCATTACCGGAAACATAATGTAGAGTTCCGGCAGCTACAGTACCACAACGGACCACTTTTTCATAGGAAAAATCAGTAATTAATTCATCAGAAGTTGTATTTTGAAGAATTACATCTTCTGGGTCCTCTTCATTGATTCTACAGCAATAAGAAGTACGGTTTTTAAGGTTTTCGTAAGTATAAGTCTTATAAAGTTTTCCGGAAGGTTTGGAAAATTCCGGTAATGTAATAGCAGGAACGAAAACATCTCTGTTGCGAATGGTTACCCTTGTATGTTTTCCGTCAGAAATCACAGCATAAATAATAGAAGGAACGCAGGAAACATAGGATTGCAGCTGTTTCATGGCACGTTCTAAATCCTCTCCTGGCTTTTTCACTTCCACTAAAATCAAAGGCTGTTTTCTTTCATCATACACCACAATATCTGCAAAGCCGGATTTGGAAAAACTTTGTACCGGATATTCAATGTCCATATAATTATAAGGATAATTAAGGCGGTGATGAAATTCATGAATCATCCATTGACGCACCATTTCCTCCCTGGAATTTATGTCACGAATTTTTTCAGGATACTGATATGCGTCCAAAGAAACCTTGTATAAAGTGGAAAATGGCAGGCTATGGCGGTCTAAAAGAGCAGAATCAAATTCCTGCACATACATGGAAGGTTCCGCAGTATGAGTCAGATATAACAAATTTTTAGCTCGTGTCATTCCCACATAAAGAAGCTTTCTTCCTAAAGGTATCTGTTCCTCAGAAAGTGGCAGGTGTCCTTTATTAATTCCAGCAATAAAAACCACAGGAAATTCCAATCCTTTAATAGAATGAAGTGTAATCAGTTTTACCTTTTCTTCTGAAAAATTGATACTGTCTTTGGTAAACACTTCCGCATCAATTCCATGTTGTATCAGATAATCCTGCAAATGAGTCAGATAAGCAGTAGAAGCACCCAAAATAACAATATCCTTTAAATTGTAGTCAGAAGACAACTGCTTTATCTGGTGAGCAATGAATTCGGCCTCTTCCGGTTGAGTGGAAAATCCTTTTAAAACAGGCTTTGCACCATGACGTTCAATGGCAGTAGGCGGTACGAAATTGTCATTGGTGTTTAGACTGGTGTCGTGCTGCATAAGAGAATAAGCAGCCTGGGCAATTTCAAAGGTAGTCCGGTAATTTTTTGATAAGATATTGGATTTTCCAGACATATCAAAGCCCACACTCTTAAAACTCTGATTAGAAAGCCAGGAGTGAATGTAGATACTTTGGGCGGCATCAGCGATAAACATAATGCTATTGGAAGGTTTATTGTCATCATAAAGGTAATGGAGCAGTTCTAACTGTACCCGAGTCAAATCCTGACTTTCATCCACAATAATATGGGCATACTGCTGAGGCACTACTTTATTTTGCTGAAAAGCTTCCAAAAGATGCAGGGCGTTGGTTTTAAAATCTGCCCGTTTTTTTTGTTTTAATATATCCTCATAAGCAAGATACAAATCAAAAATTTCATTTCGTACTTGAGAATTTTTTGGTAAACGAAAACGATTTTCCCCTACACTCATTCTTCCTTGACGGTCTACATTCTGGTAAGTTTCCCGTTCTAAATAACGACAAGACTTTAACCAGTCGATTTCTTCTGTGAGAAATTGCAGATTTTGAGTGGAAAGTAAGGTGGAATCTTCATAATTTCTATATACTGCATGAATTGCCTGTAACATGGCCTCTTTGATTTCATGTTTGCTTGCAATCTGAAATTCCGGTGAAATTTTCCGCATATATTTGGTTATCAGACTGTCAATGGTGCAGATGTTGATTAGGTTGGCAGGCTCTACTTGAAAAAATAAATTTTCCTGCAGGTCAACATAGTCCATCATGTATTTTGTATAGTTAATCAGTGTTTTATTATAGGTTAGAATCAGTATCTTTTCCCCTGCCTCTAAATAATGATTAATTAAATGAGGAATACGGTTTACTGCTACGGTAGTTTTCCCACTGCCGGCAACCCCTTTTACCAGACAGTGGCCATTTGGCTTTAAATTTACAATTCGCAATTGATCTATATTAAGTTCCATAGGCATTCTCCCATCTTATATAGTTTAAAAGTATATACACATTATAAACTATGTGTCGAATATTGCAAAGTGTATGTAAGAAAAAGTTTTTATGTAACAAATATACATATATATGTAATGTAAATGTAACAAAAGTTTTATTAGTTATTACTAAAGAACGAAGCATAGTTAGACGATATATTAGGTAAATTGTATAATTTCTGTTGAAATATATGGGATTAATTGGTTAAAAGGACAATATGTGTCTATCAAGTGATGTATTATAGAGACAAAATAAAATCTGGCAGAAGGGGGAACTTGATATGGCGGAAAATGATAAAGTAGACAAAACCAATAAAAGTGAGAGAGTTTTAGCTTTACATGAAAAGTTAAGAAGTGGCAGAGGTATTAGAAAAGAGGAAGAAGCAAGGCATTATGGAGTGGATGTTAAGAGCATAGAACGTGACATAGATGTGATTAAAAGTTTTTTAAGTGACCAGCAGGCAGAAACAGGGGAAATCAGAGAAGTTAAATATGACAGAAAACGAGGAGAATATATCCTTGTAACCCGACAAAACAGTAAGTTTACAAAAAGTGAAATTTTAGCTATCAGTAAAATCTTGCTGGAAAGCAGAGCATTCACCAAGAAGGAAATGGACGACCTGATGGAAAAGCTTCTTTCCTGTTGTGTACCGGAAGAAAATTATCAAATTGTTAAAAAGCTGATATTAAATGAGCAGCATCATTATGTAGAACCACATCATAAAACAGTGTTTGTTGATAAAATGTGGGAACTGGGTGTGGCAATTAAGGAACATAGGGTAATACACATCAGTTATAAGAAACTAAAAGGTGAAGCGGTAGTAGAACGTCGGTTACAGCCTATGGCAATTATGTTTTCGGAATTTTATTTTTATCTGGTGGGATTCATTATGGATATTGATAAGAAAAAAGCATTTCAAAATCCGGATGACCCATTTCCCACTATCTACCGAATTGACAGAATTCAGAGTCTGGAAGTTACAGGCGAAAAATTCCGAGTGCAAGATTCCATTGGAAGATTTGAAGAAGGGGAATTTAGGAAAAGGATACAGTTTATGCAGGGTGGGAAACTGCGGAAGATTAAGTTTAAGTATAAGGGGAACTCGCTAGAGGCAGTGTTGGATAGACTGCCAACAGCAGAGGTTGTGAGGAAAGAGGAAGATGGAGTGATTGTGGCAGCGGAAGTGTTTGGGAATGGGGTGGATATGTGGTTGAAGATGCATGAAGGGGAGATTGAGATGGTGGAGTAAATCATACATGGAAGTAAAAAGATAATATTGCAAAAGCGTTTTGAAAGGGTGAGAAAAATGAATGGGTTTGATAATCCGAAAAACAATGGAATTTCGAAAAAACTCTTCGAACCAGAAATGGTTATTTGCCCTAAATGTAATAGAAGTGTTAAAAATCATACAGCAATTGGTGGGGCAATTTGCTGGAAGTGTAAGAAAGTGATTCCGGTGTCTGGGATGATGAAATGGTAAAAGTAGGGAAAGGAAGCGTAGCCCATGAACAAGATGAGTTCAATTAATATTAAATCATTAAAAAAATGTGCATTTTGCAAATACTGGTACGACCCAACAAATTCTGCAATTCAGCCACATTTGCCTAATGCGAATGTCTGGAAATATGATATGAATGCGAAGCAAATGTGCTTGAAGACAAATCGGGAAATGAAGGCTTCTAGTGGGTGTGGGAGGTATGAGTGTAAGGTTGAGATTATGTGACCTGTGAAAAGTTGAAAATCAAAAATTTAATTCTTAATGGAGAAGTGAGAGATATGAGTAAGAGAAGAGTTATTACAAAAGAAGAGTTAAAAAAAGCAAGAAAAGATAAAGTAGACATAATTATTGTTGAAGGAAATTTAGCAAAAGAGCTGAAGGCTGCGGAAAAAATTAGAACAATAGGACCAGTAGCTATGGCGACATTGACTGTTTTTATTGCAACGCTTCTCCCCAGTGGAGGTATTTCAGCTGCAGTTGTTGCACCTATAGCAGCGGTAACAGGGGTGGATGTTGTTGCAATTATTTTGGCGGCATCATTAGGGATTGGCTTTATTTTAGCAATTTTTAAAGAGTACGAAGTGATTGAATTTGATGGTAAGGAGATGAAAATGAAATTGGAAAGAAGGAAAGATAAGAAGGTGTAAAAGATTAAAAAAATGAAGAAGGTGTTATACATGTGTAAACTGATTCAGAAGCTTTTTAAACGGGATGTAAAAATAGAACCAATAAATAAGAAAGAAATGGAAGGGCGGCTAGAAAATTATAGAAAAAAATCAGTAAATGGTGTTCTGTTTGAAGCATATGAAAAAGCAGAATATCAACTATCGCAATTTGTATCTTTGACAAATCCAGATATGAGAAAGTTGGAAGAAATAGGAGAATATTAAAAAAATAGAGATTTTTTGTAGTTTGTATTATAAGAATAATCGGGAGGTATTGAAATGGAAGGTTCAAAAAATGATTTATATGGTATTTTTGAGGGATTAGTTCAAAAGTACGCAGAATGCGAGGGACAAGTTAATGAATGTTTAGCAGAGTTAAAATCAGAACATATTGAAAAAGTTAATTTTTCGGACCAAAAGCATATAATTATGCAACAAATGAATACTGCACAGAATAAGTTTACTATTGCAACAATTGGGGAATTTAGTGCTGGAAAATCAACAATATTGAATACATTATTGAATTTGTCTGGAGAAGCTCAAATAAGTAGTCAATTTCAAAAAGATACTGCTAAGGCAATTCGTATAATGAAAAAAGAACAAAATCAGGATTTTGATGCCGAAATAATATTTAGGGAGGATTCTGATTATACAAATGAGCAATTGAGTTGGGAACAAGCAAAGAAATATACAAGTCATATCGCTTTAGCTGAAAACCCAAAATTAAAAAGAAAATCAGAACAAATATATGAAGTTCGTTATTATTTAGATTTGGATATTCTAGATAATTGTAATTTTTTGGATTTGCCAGGATTAGGGATTGATCCCAAAGATGATCGATTAACAATAGAAAAAAGTAATGAATGTGATGCGGTATTTTGGATAATTTCTAATACACAAGAAGTAACAAAAGACACAATTTCTAATTTGCAGATTATCAAACATAAAATGGTTCCAATAATTAATGTTTGGTATAATCCTGATACAGGCGAGGAAACGGGTGATTTTACATTTAATGAGATGAAAGAGAGTTTGATTACTAATTTTAATGCCTACTTAGGTGATAATCAAATTATGAAGTATTGTGCTAAAGCAATTGAAGTTGCACTAGAAAGAGTTGCTGATGATGAGGATATGGAGGATGCTTTTGAAGACAATGAAGATGATATATGGGGATATGATGGCATGCAAGAGCGTTTACATGATTTGATTTATGGAGAGGGAGTCGATCTTGAGGAAGAGAAGAAAACTCGTATGATTGAGAATGTACTTGAAGCATGCGATTATATGAATCAGAAATTGGATGGTACAATAGAAGAAATAAAGAAGGTAAAAGATAAACTAAATACTGAAAAACGTTCAAATAAATTAACAAAACTAAAAATTACAACAGCATATACCACAAATCAGCTTGAATTGAAAATGGTTGCAAGTAATACGGTAGATGAGATTATTAGTAAAATAAATGAAGCGTGTGAATTGTTTATTGATGCTAAAATGTCAAGTGCCAAAATTTCTGTTGCACTAAAATCAATTACAAAAAGTGGAAAAAATAAATTAGAGAAGGAATACAGAGACGAATATATTGCTAAGTATCTTGAAATTGATGATTGGGATAAGGGTAATACTTGGTTAAATGCTGTAATGAGTGAATATAGAGAAGATCTAACTTCAATATTTGATAATGAATATGCAAAGGCAGGTCTTGATTTGGAAGATATGGAAGGATGTATTGATAAGGATGTAGTATTAGATCTTAAGTTCTTTGATGCTATTGGTGAAAATATGAGCATTACATTTGAACAACAGATTAAGGAAAATTTACCGATTATCATATCTGGAATATTAATATATATACCAGGCCATCACATTATTGATTTGCTATTAATGTTCTGCGCTTTGTCTAGAAAGCATACTGGAGAAGGAGAGAATAAATTAGAAAAACGTGTAGAACAAACAAAAAGACGTGCGAGATTATCGGTATCATTTCAAAGGCATAAACTGATGGATAGTTTTATGAAACTTGGAAGAGATTTTAATACCTCTTATAAAAAGAACTTAATAAAAAAATTGAAGTTGAAAAATGATTCAATTGATAAACTTGTTAACGCAGCAGAGAAAATTTTTAGTGTTCAAGAAAATCTTGATGAATATTATAATGGATGTAGAGAGAGTTTGCGAGGAATAAATGGAGGGGAGTAATATGTGTGAAAAAAGAGAAGTGTTGCTGAAAAACAGTAATATTTTATCAGGCAAACTAATTGGTGAAATCAATTCTTTTTTGGAATATGAAAAAACAGATAGAATAAGAGTTATTGTAATTAGTAGTGAAGAAAAATTGAAATCCAAGGCTTGTTTTGCATTAGAAACGCAAACGGATTACTTAATTGAAGGATATTCAACAGGACAAATAGATGTTAATTTGAAAGATTTGATTTTGGCTGATTATATTATTATCCATACGGCAGCAATTAGAATGGCTCCGCTTCAATTGACTAATGCATTAAGAATAGTGCAAAAATTCAATAAAAAAGCATTTGTAATTATTGATAAGTGGAATATGTTGCTTCAATCAAAGGAGAACGTTGATAAAGTTAGAAAAAGTGCAATAAATGATTTTTCAATGATTAATGTAATTAATGTTTTCAATATTGGTGAAAAAAATGATTTAGATTTTCTTTCTATGGAGGAAATAGTTCAAAGAATTTCTCAAAGTATTGACTTAGATTTTCTTCAAGTTAGAAAGCAGCAAGCAGATAAGATTTACAACTACTATCTCGATGTTATAGAACAAGAATGTGTTGAGGTGAAAGGAAATGCAAATGATGTTCGAGGGAAAATAGAAAAATATATTACCAATGTAAGCGGTTTTCATAAAGCCAATGTCGTTAAGATAAAGAGTGTTTGTTCTGAACTTAATTTATATTCAAGGGATTTATATGATAAATGGAGATTGATATCTGTTGAAGAATATATTGGAGGACAGGATTGTGATGATACTGAGGAGTTACGAAAACATATTCAAAACGAATATATTAATTGTATTATGTCAAATTATAATGAACTAACAGATATTGTCAAAGAAAATTATAAGAGAAAATTGCAGTCATTGAGAGAAAATGTATTGAATGAGGTGTATCAAATAAAAGATAAAATAGAAGGTCTTCAATATATGGATACGAAACTTCTAGAAGAATTTGCTACGGATATAGAAGAACTTGACTCAATTGATACAGTGATGAAAAAAATTATTGATTTATTAAATGCCAATACAGAGCAATTAGAAAAAAAGGTCAGATTGATTGCTGGTAGGGTATTTGATGAAGAAACATTAGATGGCAGATTGGGTAAAAGACTAGAAGAATTGGCAGACAAATTCAAATGTGAAGGTGAAAGCATTCAACAGAAGGTGCAAAAGGAAGCGGCTATACGGAAATACTATGGAAATGTTATTGAAAAGTGCAATATTCAATTGTTTTCCGAGGTTGATGTATTTGTTGATGTATTAAAGAAAAATATAAATAAGAAGTCTGAAAAAATATTAGATACTTATTATGTGAAGTTGGAGAAAAAAATGTTAGAAATAGAAACAGCAGTTGAGAAGGAATATATAGTTGTATGAATGAAATAATAGCTGATTACTCATCATTAATTGATGATTTGAAGGAAGATGATTTTTTTTCTGGTTTAATAGAAGAAAATAACTCAATAGCATATAATCGATTAAATTCTGGAATAGATGATCGCCTTTTAGAAAAGGTAAGAAAACTATTTGAAAGTCGCGGTTTTGTTAGAAAATCAATTTCATCATCATTGTTTGATTATATTGTTATTTTTTGTGATGAAAATGATTTGTCTAGCGATGACAGATATAAAATTGTGAAGGCAAAAAATAAATCCAAACGTATTTTTTTGATAATGGTTTGTCCAAATAAAATTATGAATGAGGAACATGACGCTTCTGGAATACCAGATATTATTGAATTGAAAAGAAGTTTATCTGGTTTTCCTGTTGGGATAACAATTGAAAAGAAATTTAATGCTAATCTTGCGAAATACTTGGAATTAGTAAAGAAATATACCAAAGTTAATGATATATATATTGCGATTCAATTTCGTATCGAAGTGTTGGAAAAAGTACTATCTGAATTGAGAGAAGAAGACGATAATATATGGTGGGATTTGTATAAAGATTGGTATGCCCAATCAATGAAGAAATCAATGAAAAAACTTAATCAATATTGTAATAGATGTAAACGGATATTGAATAATATTGAAGCATTTTTCTCAGAATATGCCAGCGACTGTAAGAATCAAATAGCAGAAGAAAAATACCACAAAGAGGATGTTAGTGATTTTGCGGCAGATTTATTGTTTAAATATGATAAAATTCAAGGATTAATGAAAAAGCATCTAAAAGTTCTTTCGCAAAGCATGTGTATGAATGATGACACTTTTGCCCTAACAGTAAATGAATGCGTAAAAAGAATGGATAATAAGCCACAAGTATCTTTTGTGGGAAATTTTTCTTCTGGAAAAACTTCATATATTAATTGGTTGTTGGCAATGGAGGGGAATAAGCAATTAAGAACTTCGGGCGGTCATAATACTGCAATATTAACATATATAAAGAAAGGAACTCCGGAGAGTGTTTTGTTAGAATATAAGAAAGTTCCAGATAAATTTCAGTGGAGATTGCTTGAGGTAGAGTATGAAACTGAGTTTGCGGATGTATATCAAGGAGAAAATAATGCAATTGTTACTCGTGTAGATGAAGTCAACAGAGTTATTGGCTACAAATATATGGACAAAAGAAAAAGGATTGTATTGAGAAATAAAACGGATGACATTCTCGTAAAGAGGAATGATACTCTTAAAAGGGGAATGGCACTAACGGATGGAGCAAAAAGTCATGTGGATGTTCCAAGGGATAATGCCAATGTAGCATTATGTGATGATGAAGAATATAGCGAAATTGTTAGAGCTATGAAACAAAAGAAATTAAAAAACTGTTCCTTATATATATCATATGTAAAACAAAGAAATGTAAAACAAAGAAAAGCAGTAAGTGCAGATTCTATTGTTGTTTCAAATGAAGAAGAAATTCTTTCTTTTATTAATAGATTGAGAAATTTGGAAAAACAATTTGAAGGAAAAAATATTGTATTCAAGGATGTTGATAAATCTGGTTTTTGGAAGAATAAAGGTGTTACATATTTGCCAGATAATATGGAGTATATTTATAATGTAGTGATAGAAGGAGAATGTGGGATTGCGGATAAAGAAGAAAAATTATCCGAAAGCAATTGGATAAAATATTGTGGAACTGGTAAAGATGGAGAAGATGTTTTTTCAGAAACACCAAGAGGGTATTTGTTTACGAAACAAATGACGTATTATTTAGACAAGGGATTTCTAAATTATGCTGACATAATTGATACGCCAGGTCTTGGGTCAACAAGCGATGAGCACGATGATATTACAGAAAGATATATAAGAAAAAATGTAAGCAATCTTTTGGTTATGCTTAAAATAGATAAAAATGGAAGAGCAAGAATTAGACGTAAATTCATATATGAAATTGCAAAGATATATGAGGACTCAGGACGAGATAAAAACAATGTTTTTTTCGTATGCAATTTGTGGAGCAAAGATTATGGACTTTCTGACCTAAAAGAGTTAGAAAGAATATGTGATGGCTATTATGAAGATATAAAAGAATGTGAATTTAATCAGAATAATTTTTATGTTATTGATATTCAAAAAATGCAAGCAGGTCATCATGAACAGATGATGTTTGGAAAGTATCAATCTGATGAAATATTCAAGGAAAGTTTTATAAAGCGTATTGCTGATGAAGGTATTAGGTATCAAATGAAAGAGATCAATGCTGATATACTGAACCTCTTTGAGATGCGAAGAAAGTATTATAGAGACTTAATATCTATAGTGAGTGGAAATGTAATAAAGAAGGAAGAAATGCAGGCAAAACTTATTTCTGGAAAAAATTCAATAGAAAAGATATGTTTTGATGATGATTTCGATACATTATTTATTCAAGATAACGAAGCACTTAATCAATTACAATCATTATCTAAAGAAATTAGTTGTATTACCAAAAGAAAAGAATGGATTTTGTTTGCTGAAAAAATTTTGAAACAGCAATCATATGTAGATGACAAAGATTTGATGGATGAAATTAGAATCATTGAAATGAATTGTACTGATGATTATGAAATAAATAAGTATAAGGACAAGATTGTAGATAAATATATTTTAGTATTGGCTCGTTTGAAGAGATTATTACAGGTAGATTTTGGCTACGAAGAAAAAAATCCAATATGTATAAGTATTAGTAATGCAATCAAAGAAGTACAGCGAATTGGTTTGGGAAGATTTCCTTTTGGTGACTTGAGAGATAGAATAGATAAACAAAGTGAAAATTTTAAAAGCATGATTCATTTTATTCATAATGCTGAAATTAGTAAGAGGGATGCAAGTGATATTTCTTCTTTTATTGATATTCAAATTGAAAAATCTAAGGTAGAGAATAAGGAAAATCATGAAAAAATGGTTTTGAAATTTGAAAAAATTAAAGAAGCAATTTTGGAAGATGTTAGAAAGCAAATTGACAGTATTTCTGTTATTGAAGACGATATGAATCGAATTGAGGATTATATTAGATTTGTAGATGAATTGGAAATAGTTCAAAGTAGATGGAAGAAGGAAATAAGTAACGCAACACAAATGAGGGAGATTGTAATATGAATGACCAAGTAAATGCTATTACAAAAGAATTAAAAAGTAATGCTAAAATAAGTAAAGATAAGTTTCTTGATGAGGTTGGTAATAAAGTTCAATTAGTAATGCAGAAAAATTTTGAATCTCAAGAATTGAAAAATAAAACAAAAATTTTAGAACAATTAGATGAAATACCAGGAATAAAATCAAAGATTGATGCTACAAATATGGGAATCAAATCGATAGAGAAAAAAGAAGAAGAAATTTTGGTAGGGATTCAGAGTTTGCAAAGCACATTAACATTAGAAGATGTAACTGATATAAAAAACAGAATTGGTGCTAAAAATCATGAAATCGAATCAATAAAGAAAAAAGAAGAAGAAATTTCGGCAGGGATTCACAGTTTGCAAAGCACATTAACATCAAAGGATGTAACTGATATCAAAAATGGGATTGATGTAAAAAAACAAGAAATTGAATCAATAAAGCAAAGACAAGGAGCGATTTTAAAAGGAATTCAAACAATACAGAGTACATTAACACAAGAAGATATAACAGATATTAAAAAGAACTTGAGAAATCTAGAAAGTGATATTCAGTCGCTTCAGGAAATAATAAGTGTAGAAGTAATTAATGAGATTCAAGAAAAGTTAGAAACAAAGAATCAAACACAGGATGAAATACTAAAAGGAAAAAGAGATATTTTATCTGGAATAGAAAAGATACAAAAGAATATTTCTACACAAGAATTAAAGAAAAAAGTTAATTTATTATTTTTCTTTAATGCTCTTTCGATTTTAGGAATAATTTATCTAATTGTGACATGATAAAAGCAATATTTGCAACACCAGAAGAAACAATATTATGCTCTAAAGCATATTTCATGTTTGAAGAAGAATTAAAAAGTATATCACTTGTGTGGATGGGATGAAGAACATAATTACCTCAATTACGGACAAGCATCAAATGGAATAAAGGAATTAGATGATGGAATTATAAAGTTTTATTAAAATGGTAGAAATATAAATAATAAAGGCATCATAATAATAAGGTATCTGTTGGAAACAGTAGACATCCCTTGATAGGCTTTAGGACTATGTGCTATTATAATTTCATTTTTTTTAATTGTATTATATGTTTTAATTATACAAAATCCCATCTTTGACAGTTGGAAAGTAAAAAAACGGTTGCAACACCAGTAAATTCAGGTGCTGTAGCCGTTTTTTGCTTCGTAGCGATATGTACTATATTTTCGTGCTGGATGGATTGATTTCTTTGGTCTGTTTTATTATGCTTCGCATCGTCGATTTTTTATGAACTCATAATCTGTTCGAAAACCAAATTTTTTGTGCAACGAATCAGTTATTTCGGTTCGTGTGTATGATGGAACATAGCCGTTTGCTGTGTTTAACAGTGTTAATTTCATGGTTCTTAACGTTTCTATGATCTGTTCTGTTGTATATTTGTTTTCAATCTTTTTCTCTAACAGACGATAAAGAAGCAGGCTGATATAACAGGTCATGAAGTGGGCTTTGATACGGTCGTTTCTTCTGATGTAAACAGGTCTTGCCTCGAATTCCGTTTTCATAATCCGAAAATTTTCTTCGATTTCCCAACGCTGTTTATTG
>JAFQCK010000072.1 GCA_017416465.1 Lachnospiraceae bacterium
CGACAAGTGAAAAGTTAAATGCAATTTTGTAAAAGTAAACGCAAATTACCAATTAAATGCAAGTTTAAAGCAATATTTTAGTGTTAAAGTATTGCTTTTTTTGCTTTTTTTCTGTAAAATTAATGTATAAATCAAGAAAAATTTGCATGGCAAACAAGCAAAATCGCATAAAAATTTTTTTGTGTAGAAGTAAATGCAATTTTACTCTAGTTTGTAATTATGAAATTATGCAAATGTTTTTGGTTATATATAATATCTAATTAAACAGTTACTTTAAAAGACGAGGTGTTGTGCAAACTTCGTCTTTTTCTATCTTTTGTATATTTAATGTATCTGCTAAATCTTTTCCATATATGAATGTGAATATTTCATAAGGTGTTTTGTTTCCTAGTGATTCTCTTGGTGTTGAATTTATATGTGAAAACATTAAGTCTATTTTTTCTTGTGTCAAGTGACTCCAGTCTTGTCCATTTGGAAGTATTTCTCTAACAAAATTATGATTATTTTCTACATGTGGTTTTTGACTTGATTGTTGTGGATCACAATAAAATATTTTACTTCTTATTTCTCCTGTATTAATATTTATTTCAAATTGTTGTGGTTTAGCAAATTCTGTTCCTCTATCGGTTAATAAAAGTGAAAATAAACTTTTATATTCTTTATCTGTTAATTTATCTTGAAATTTATTTAAACTTTCTGACATTGAATCTGCTGTTTTATTGCTATGTAATATTCCAATCATAAAAGATGTATTTTCAAATATAAATGTTTGTATATATGGTCCTGATTGATGATTATATACTGTATCCATTTCTGTTGTTGGAATATTTGGATATTGAATTTTGTATTCAAGATAATCTGTATATGTTCTTCCTTCGTAATTTACTGGTTCTTTACGTTTTTTTAATCTCTTTTTTGTTATTTTTCTTTTAACTTTTCTTTTTAGTGTTAAATTTGTCACATCCCAATCTTTAAATAAATCCATTTCTATGTAATTGTAAATTGTTTTTTCACATAACTTTATTTCTGGGTGATTATTTAAAATTGTATAGACAGATTGTCCGTTTTTTTATTAATGGGCATATGATATGTGCTAATTCAATTAATTCTGATGTATTTAAATTAACTCCTTGTCTAGAATCTCTTAATGTATATTCATAATTCTTTTGTGCTTTTTCTGCAATATAAAAGTACTTATCTAATTTGCAAGATTTTAATTTTGGACAATTATTACAAGCACCAATATTTCTATCTCTATCTTTACATGATATTGGTTGATATATTTTACATTTTCCTGTACATACTTTGCAATTTATGAAATACTTACAATTATAATTGTTATCGGTATTAAATACATTATGTTGTTTTAATATTCGATGTTTGTTTATTTCTCTTGCTATTGTTGATGAACTTTTATCTAATTCGATTGCTATCTCAAATTTTCTATGTCTTTGGTTTAACATTTCTTCTATTTTTAATCTTTGACTTAATGATAATTTATTACTTTTTTTCATAAATACCTCATTTCTACCAAAAACATTTGCATACTAATTATATCAAAAATGCTTTAAGTTGTACATTAAGATGCTTTGTAAGACTAAAATATACTTATTGTATTCATAATTGCTTTTACTTTTTCACTTATCTGCTAATGTAGAATTAATAAATTTCACATAAAACTATTGAATTATGTAAAACTGTATGATATAATCTTGGAATGTCAATAAATGATTGCTTTGCATTCAAAACTGTTGTCTCATATACTTCTAGTAGGTACATGATGAGATGTAGAGGCAAACAGCAGTCAACTGACTAGCAAAAATTTATTAATCAACTTTAGTTCAAGGAGGTATTCACATGAAGACTAATTACGAACAGATTGTAGATGTTGCTAAAATTGGGCAGCATTCTGCAGCAGACATGAATGCTATATTTGCTATGGCAGAACAGGAACGGTTTACGGCATCAATTGATGATTCACCTCAGCGTTTGCTTTTATGTATTGACGTTCAGAAGGATTTCATCGAAGGCGGTGCTTTAGCAGTTCCCGGATCTATAGGCGATGTGGAACGTATAACACGTTTCATCTACAACAACATAAAAGGAATTTCTCGCATTATGTGCAGTCTGGATACTCATATCGCACACCAGATTTTTCATCCTTGTTGGTGGGTAAACTCAGCTGGCGATCATCCAGATCCTTATACGGTTATTACCTATGATGATGTTGTAAACAATCGTTGGCGTCCCGTTATCGGCAACCCGCTCGACTCTATTCAATATTTGAAAGAACTTGAAAAGGGTGGTACTGGTAAAAAGCAGCTTTGTATATGGCCATATCACTGTATCAAGGGTACAGAAGGGAACTCACTCGAAAATGAGTTTGCAAAAATGGTATATTTCCATTCAGTAGCTCGTAAGTGTGTGGACCACATAATACCTAAGGGTGAAGATCCGTACAGTGAAATGTATGGTATCATTAAGCCTGAATACAGCAAGAAAAACTTCTTGAATACGCCTGTTTTTACAGCTATCGAGAAGTACGATGAGATCTATGTTGTAGGTGAGGCTGCAAGCCATTGCCTTTTGGAATCAGTTAAACAGATTGCAGAACACTTTGCAAATCGTCCTGAGGTTACTCAGAAGATTACCATTTTAGAGGATTGTACTTCTCCTATTACTGGTTTTGAAGCAGATACTGCAGTGGCGTTTGACAATTTCAAAAGTTCCTACGGCATTAAGTTTGCCAAGTCAACAGATATTCAGTTTTAAGCAAGAAGAAGGAGGATTACACTATGAATAAAGAAGAATATTTGAATAACATTGTAGTTGATGGTTTGGATGAAACCTATGCTACAAACATGGATGTTGATGACGTCGTATCTCCGAGCGTTATGCTTGTTGATTTCCTCATCGATGGTAGTGGTTCCATGACCCAGTATGAAAGAGCAATGCGTGAATGTCTTGACCACTACAAAGAGGCAATCTCAAATTCCAAGCAAGCCGATGAGATGATGGTAAGCAAAACTGTTTTTGAGTCTACAATCGAAACCGGCGGATATGTAGCACCTGATGATTTCAATACTGATTATTCTGCTGGTGGTTATACCAGATTGTATGATGCTATTATCGACAGACGTCAGCGTATGCTGGATTATATTGAACAGTTGAAAAATAACGGTACAAATGCCCGTGCATGTTTCATTATTCTGTCTGATGGCAAAGATTACGGTTCACAGTATCGTGCAAGCGATGCATGCCAGGCTATTCAGGATTTGATTTCTAAGGAAATCACAGTAGCTTTCATTGCTTTCGGTCAGGATGCTTTCGGAGTAGCTGATTCTATCGGCGTTAAGAAAAATAATGTTAAAGAAGTAAGTAATGATGAAAGTGAACTCCGTAGAGTAATAGATCTTGTTTCCAAGAGTGCTATTTCAGCTTCAAAGAAGGCAAGTTCCGGTGCTGGTGGAAATGACGACGGTGGATTCTTCGACGTATAAGTACACAATCTGAGAATTAAGAAACAATAACTAAAGGCTGAGAGGGATTGCGTTGCAATCCCTCTCTTTTCATAGGAGGTAATCAAAAATGGAATCAATTTTAGAAAATTTCCGGTCATCTAAAAACTCATCTGTGGAAGAAGATAAAACGGAAGTTGTTACAACAACTACTGTTAACAATGAAGGTACTGACGCAGTTAGCAATGTTGCAGAAAATACTGAGACAACAGTTTCAGAAAATGTAACTGCAACTGAACTGGAAACAGTTGAAACTGAAACATTTGAACCGAAAGAACAGTCTAAAAGAAAAATTATCAGAGTTTGTAAAGTGGGTTCTGACCACAATTTTGCGAATATGAATAATCATGATTTCGCATTTAATCTTCTTAATATGAAGGTTGTAACAGATGGTTGTGGATCTGGTAAGCACTCTGAGGTTGGAACAAGACTTTTTGGTCAGCTTTTTGCAAGAAAATCAAAAGAATATTTTGATAAAGGTGAATCAATATGCGAGGAAAATTTTATTAATGTCGTAAATAGCATTTTTGAAAAAATGCTGGAACTCTGTAACGATACATCTTTCATTTTCCAAAATTACTGTTTTACGATTTTGGTATGCTTTGAGTTTGAAGATGAGTTTGTTGTATATAGCTGTGGTGATGGATACATTATTAAGGAAAACGAAGAAGGAATTTTCTTTGATGAGCTTGATGATGGTGAATATCCTTGTTATTACATCTACAATTTTATAACAGATAAATCTGTTCTTAAAGAATACAAGGAAGGTGTAAACTTCAAAGTAACTCGCTTTAGCAAGTCTGAATATATTAATATTGGAGTTGCAAGTGATGGATTAAGATATTCAGAAAATCTTCTGGATGTTGAAAAAAACAAACTTGTGAAGTTTTTACATGAAGGTAAAGGTCCTCAGATTGAAGTTCTTATCAATAGGAACAATCGTAAAAACGAAATGTTCCATGATGATATTTCAATCTGTTTCTAAGGAGGGATTATAATGGCTATTAATTTTACAAGTCGGAGCCGTATTGAAAGCCTTAATAAAATGACAGAAGGCGGAGAAGCGACTATCTATGAATATGACTCTAAAAGGGTTATCAAGATTTTCAAGCCCAATGTAGATTTGGCTAGAAAAAAAGAAAAGGTAAACTACTTTATTTCTATTAAAGATCAGTTGCCTAAAAATGTAATTGGACCAGAAGAGGTAGTTACGGTTCAAGGCAAATTTGTTGGATATGCAATGAGAAAATTAATTGATGCTGAAGATTTACACATGCTTACTAAACCTAAATATTTAACAGCTGCTCATCTGTCAAATCAAGATGTATTACAAATTGTTGCAGACTTTGGAAAAGATTTAAGAAAGTTACATTCTACTGGCATTATTGTCGGTGATATAAGTGATTATAATTTCCAGATTAATGGTAAGTGTAATTACTTTATAGACGTTGACAGCTGGGGCATTGAAGGAAAATATACTCCTGATGCTTATACAGAACTTTTTACTTGCCCAGACTGTTATGAGTCTAATGGAAGTATTAAATTTTCCAAAGAGAATGAAAATTACAATTTTGCTATTCTCGCTTTCAATATGCTTACTAGAATCCATCCTTTTGGTGGAACGTATTTTCCTGATAAAAATCTTTCTGTTTTGGAGAGAATGAAGAGGAGAATATCAATTGTTGGTAAGCATAAGGAGGATATAAAAATTCCGAAAATTATTGGTAGTTGGAAATGGATGTCTCCTCAACTGGAAAAGGATTTTGTTGAAATCTTTGAACAGGGAAAGAAAATAGACATCACAGCAGACCTTCAAGAACTTCTTAGAAATATGAAGTATTGTAACACTCATGATATTTATTATTATTCTAAGTTTAATGAGTGCCCGCTTTGTAATGAGAATGCGAAGATTAAAGCAGCTCCTGTTGTGGCAAAAGTTGTTCAAACTGCAAATGGACCACAGATTACAGTTGTATTTTCAGGTAGCGATTGTGCATATATCTTAAGCAATACACATTATCTTAACAAAAGTAATGAAGCTGTTCACTTTGAAACCGGAAGAAAGCTTGCAGTTGAAAGAGGTAAAAAAGTTGATTTCTCCAACGATGGAAAGATTGTCTTTGTTACGGATGATGATTCGATACAGGTATTTGATGAAAAAAATCAAGTTACGGCTACTATTGAACGTATGCACAAGTCTAATTATCTTGTAAAAGATAAAAAACTTTACTACGTAGATAAAGGAAATAACTTGATTAAACTCTCAATCACTAAGACCGGAAATATGCCTAACTATTTAGGTCAGGTGTATAACCCACTCTTTGAAGTATCAGATGAAGGTAAGGTATTTATAGTATCCATGTATCCTAAAACTGCAATTGTTACAACTTCGGATTATACTTTCAAGGTAGATTACAACGGAAGGATTAATGAGTATGCTATAAAATATGATCGTGCTACTCAGAAATGGTTATTTGTATATCAGCTTTCCAATGGTAAGTATCGTACAATGGTATTTAATAAGAATCGCATTGAATATGATGATGATGTGATCATGTATAATGCTCAGCCACTAGGAAATATTGATTTTTACAATAATACCATCTATGATTCGGCTGATGGCAGAATTATTGGAACTAACATCGCTAAAAACACTGCAAAGGAATTCGAGTGTAGTGTAGTGGATGAAAGTTCTAGACTCCAATTTACAGGTCGTAGATTCAAAATCTACAATAAGAATAATATCTATAACTATGGTTGATTAGATAGCTAAAATGGTATATCCATAAGCTACACAGGTTAACGGTAAATCCATAAATAACAAAAAATCCCTAAGTAGTTTTCTGCTTGGGGATTTTCCTAAGTAATTTAAATTCTAATATTTAAGCTAGTTAGTGTAAAATTTATGTAGGCAAAAATAAAAATTTTGTCTGCATATTTTTTAAATTTAATATTGAAAAAACATGGTTAATCCAATAGAATGTAATCGACGAAAACCACATTTGAAAGGATTGATAACCATGTTTAATAA
>JAFQCK010000073.1 GCA_017416465.1 Lachnospiraceae bacterium
AAGGTTTTCTTATGCACATAAAGTAATCTTATTCATTGAATAAGGAAAATCTGTTGCCAAATCGTTGCCAGCACTTAAACAAATTTGTTTGGAAACCGCATAAATACTGGACTTTTTTAGCACTACTCCTTACTCAAACTCTATAGTCGCCACCGGTTTCTTAGTCAACTCATAACACACTCTGTTAACACTTGGAACCTCAGCTGTTATTCTATCTGCTACCTTTTCTAAGATATCATAATCAATTCTCTCAATTGAAGCTGTCATTGCATCAATTGTATTTACCGCACGAATTACTACCATGTAACCCATACTTCTTGCATTATCTCTTACACCAACTGCCTTGAAATCAGGTACTACTGTGAAATACTGCCATACTTTCTTGTTAAGTCCTGCTTTTTCAAATTCTTCACGTAAAATTGCATCTGATTCGCGAACTGCTTCTAAACGGTCACGTGTAATTGCACCAAGGCAACGAACTCCAAGTCCAGGACCCGGGAATGGCTGACGATAAACCATATTCTCTGGAAGACCAAGCTCAACACCACATGCACGAACTTCATCTTTGAAAAGCTGTGCTAATGGCTCAACAAGTTCAAACTGTAAATCTTCAGGAAGACCACCAACATTATGATGTGATTTAACACATTTAGCTGTCTTTGTTCCGCTTTCAATAATATCAGGATAAATTGTTCCCTGTCCAAGGAAATCAATTCCTTCAAGCTTTCTAGCTTCTTCTTCGAATACACGAATAAATTCGCTACCGATAATCTTTCTCTTTTGTTCTGGATCTGCAACATTTTCAAGCTTTCCTAAGAATCTCTCTGTTGCATCAACATATATTAAATTAGCGTCAAGCTGATTTCTGAACACTTCAACTACGCTTTCAGACTCATTCTTTCTCATAAGTCCATGATTAACATGAACACAAACAAGCTGTTTGCCGATTGCTTTAATAAGAAGGGCTGCAACTACAGAAGAATCTACACCACCTGATAAAGCTAATAAAACTTTCTTATCTCCAACCTGTTTTCTGATAATCTCAACCTGGTCTTCAATAAAATTCTTCATGTTCCAATTAGCTTCTGCCTTACATTCATCAAAAATAAATGATTTAAGAGTAGCTTCATCTAAAAGAGCATCATATTTCTTATCACATTTAGATGTAGGATGGTCAATAGAAATCATAGGTATTCCACATGAATATAATTCTTCATTGATATCAATTTCTTTTCCGTCAACAACTCTGTTCTCGCCACCATTTAAAATAATACCTTTAACGTTTTCTAATTTGCCAAGTTCTGAAACTGTTATGTCGTGTGGATGAATCTCACTATATACGCCTAAGTCACGAATAGCACGTGCAACAACAGTATTCTCAGTACTTCCAAGATCTAAAATAACAATCATATCCTGTTTCATGAACATTATCTCCTTTATTTTAAAAAATTATTTCACAATTATATCACAACTATTTTTATTTTTCACTAAAAAATTTTTACAATTTTCAATTTTTTTTGACACCATTTTTATTATTAAAGCACAAACAACCTGCTTTACAAGCTTCAACACATTTTCCACACTTAATACATTCCGGTGAAACTGATATTTCTTTAGGTGAAAGATTTATTGGACATGCTTTTTTACATTGCATACATGATGTACACGCACCTTCATCCCATTTTATTTGTACAAGGCTAAATCGGTTAAACCATCCATAGATTGCACCAAGTGGGCACAGATACTGACAAAACGGTCTATATATCTTTATTGATAAAATAACTATAAAAATCAGTATTCCCAATTTCCAATAAAATAATTCTCCCACCTGCATTTGCAACTGTTCATTACCGCCTATGAGTGGAATTGCACCCATAAGAGTTCCTGACGGACACAAATATTTACAAAATGCAGGTACTTTTACAAAAGTACCAAATAAAAACATTGAACCCACAATTACAAGCCCAACAAGGACCATATATTTTACATATTTAAGTACTCTATGAAATGGCAAATTCTTTTTCTTCTTAAAAATCGGAATCTTATAAAGTAAATCCTGAAATAATCCGAATGGACAAAGCCAACCACACACAAATCTCCCAAATATGCTTCCAAATATAAATAAAAAGCCAAGCACAGCAAATGGTATATGCAAATTTCTTGAATTTAATGCATTCTGTAATGCACCAATAGGACATGATGCAACTGCTCCCGGACATGAATAACAATTAAGTCCCGGAAGACACGAATATTTACCATTCCCCTTATAAATTGTTCCATTTATATATCCAAATGCATATCCATTAGTAAAAATCGTATATACAATCTGAAAAAATAATCTTATTTTTGATAATCCTAATCTCATCTTTTGAATTCCTTCTATTAACAAATACATCACTAGTCAACTATAAAACATTTATTCTGAAATATCTCTCCATTCAAAATATCATTCAAAACATTATTCTATACGTTATTCAAAATTTCACTCAAAACATTATCCAATACCTATACATTCAAGACAAATCATAACAGCTTTTTTGTATATATCTTCAAGTTGTCCGTCATTAATCCCTATAAACAGAAAGACGATTCCTATAACCAATGTAAAAGGCCATATTTTTAAACTTCTCTTATCGTTATTTTTTTTTGTAGACATATTTACCCTTTCATAACATATCACTTTTTACTACGTCTTAGCAATAATACTCTTTATAAGCTATATATTTGCACAATTTTGATTTCTTAAACAATTTTATTTACTTTACTACTTCATCTCTTCAAAAAGTCCTTCAATAATACCTTCCCAACCGGCTTTACTGTTAGCTCCTACTACATATCTAAGAAGTTCTCCATCTTCATTAACAAAAAAAGTTGTAGGAACTGCATCAACACCTGCTACGAGATTTGAATAAATCGACTCACTTAATAATAAATGCGTATAATTTGCTTTTGTTTCATTTATCAATTTCTTTGCATATTCAACATCATCATTACTACTATTTACAGAAACATCACTTACAATTCCAATAACCTGAAAATCCTTTTCATCATAATTTGATGCAATCTCACCCAAATCAGGCATCTCATTTAAACATGGGCTACAATATGTCGCCCATACATTAATCATAGTTAACTTTGAATTTTTAAATTCTTCTGTTGAAAAATCTTCCCCTTCAGTCGTAACACTTTCAAAAGAAACTAAAAACACTTCTTCATCAGTCGATTCTCCTTTAGTTTCATATTCTGAACTTTTAGTACTTCTGTTCCCGCAACCACATATGAACATAGATATTAATAACACTAAAACCAAAATTTTTCTTTTCATACCACACATCCTTCTACATTGATAAATATTAAATTCCATAAATTATTTTTTTACACTTATAACAATATTAATATAAGAATTTTATTTTGAATTATCAACCATAATTTTTTTCCATATTCTTAATATATAAATAATAGTTTTGTAATTATTCAAAACCAAGCTCGTAACATTACTTATTTCCTTACTGTTTCATATCTACCAAATTATTTTTAAATCTCAATCTCACTGGCATCTGACAAGTGAAGTTTGGTATAAATAAATACTCTATCCCCTTCTTTTAATACCATATTCCCATTTGGTATTAAAGCCTTATTCTTACGCTTAACTAATACAATAATTGCTTGTCTTGAAATATCTAAATCCTTAATATGCAATCCTGTCCAAGGATTACTTTTTTTAAGAACAACTTCTTTTAAATTAATATTTTCAGCTTCATCAAATGGCTCCGCACCTAAAACAATCGTATCATCTTCTTCTATTACAATATCTCCCCTAGGAATAATCAAGTCCTCTTTGCGCATTATTACCGCCATAATTATACCTGCAGGAAGGTCTAATTCATGTACCATTTTTCCTATCCATTTATCACCATCATTCATATTAATCTTAATGAAATGCATATCTGCTTCATAACCATATTCAATTTTCTTCTTAATTGTTGAATACTGATCAACAAATCCTGCTGAAATAATACCTGTTGGAATTGCTACCATTCCTACTCCTAAAAACGATATAAAAATCCCGAATAATTTTCCCATAAATGTAATCGGATATATATCACCATAACCTACAGTTAAAAGTGTAGACGTTGCCCACCAAATTCCTGAAAATGCATTTTGAAATACTTCCGGCTGTGCCTCATGTTCCAGACTGTACATACATAAACTTGAGCCAATCATTAAAATCAATATAATAAATACTGAGGAAATTAACTGCTGACGTTTTCCATATATTACATCTCTAATTACACTAAACGAATCATGATACGCATTTATTCTAAATAATCTAAAAATTCTAACAATCCTAATCATTCTGAATGCAACACTTCCTGCCGGAAAAAATACTGGTAAATAATACGGAAGAAATGAAAGTATATCAACTATTCCATTAAACGAAACCATATATTTCTTAATTGCATGTGACTCTTTTAATTTTGGATACAAGAATTTAGCAGTAAAGATTCTCAAAATATAATCTAAGCAAAAACAACCTACTGTAATCCTTTCAATTAAAATCAAAGTATCTCCATACTCAGCATTAATATTAGAAAAAGTATGCATAATACTAACCGTAAGATTAAGTACAATTAAAATAACATTAAAATAGTCATATGCACGGCTAACTTTATCAAGATCATTTCCTACCTCAACAATCTCAAACAATCTTTTCCTAAATCTATCCCATTTTTTACTCATGTGCGATTTATCCTTTCACTTAGAAAACATTTCCCCTTAATAAAATTATTGTAACTGTTAAAAGCCATGTTCAAAAGCACAACTTATTTCCTCTGAACAACTACAAATTATTTAAAATAAAAGCGTCTGCTGTTCATAAACTTCTATCTGCGAAGTTACCATTATTTCCTCTTCCACACCTTTTTTGTGTTCCCCTCTAAGATATTGCATTCCTCCACGTAAACTTGCTGTAACAAGATTAAGTACATAAATATTATCAAATCTGCTATATATCGAATATCCACCAAGACCTGACAAACATATTAATTGTGTATTTGTTTTCTTAGCCATATCCATAAGAGGTTTTAATAAATGTGAAGCATTAGTCTGTGCAAACGGATTATCCATAACAAGCACTTTTCCTTCATTTCTATCTGCAAATATATCTGTTTCATCACGTCTCATATACTGTAACAGACTTGATAAAATAACAAATGCAGATAAAAATCCTTCTCCACCTGAATTTCTTGCAACCTCTGCCCAAGTAATAGGATACTCTCTTTGCTCTTCAATTTTATACAATTTTATCTGTACATTTCCAATCCCTACTATATTGTCATACATATTCTTTGTAGTTATTCTTGAACTAAAATAATCACCGGCATTTTCATTACGTTCATATATCTCAATACCATTTTTAGTTAAATCATCCATAAAATCTTCAAACCTCTGATGGTATACACCTTCATTTTCTTCCCAATCAGGTATTTGTATACGCAACATCTTTATAGGACGTTCTCGAACAGTTATTGTCGAATTATTATCAATCTTATTCATATTGTTATGAACATCTTTTATATAATCTTCCAAAAGTCCAATTACTCTTTCCTTTTCTTTTTCTACCATATCTATATCGACTAACAACTTCTGCATCTGAGTATCATATGACTGTATAGTAGTTGCAAGCTGAGCCAAAACCAAAGATGCACTTTCTGTTACTGAAATCATTGTTTCTAATGGTTTGTGATAATAATCCTCTTTATATTCTTCTTTCCTTAATAAATTATCAATTTGTTTTTCGAGTTTATCTTTACATGTTCTTAAATCACCCTGCATATTACGATAGTCTCTTCTCATAATACCGGTGAAATTATTAAGCCCTTTTGAATCCATATTCTCAATACTATCTTCCCAGATTACATCTTCCACTACAACAAACTCTTCAAACTCAGCTAAAACACCAATATTACTACTAATATTTTGTAAATTTTGTTCTACTTTATCTTTGTCTTTTCTTAACTCACTAAATTGATATTTCAATTTATTAATCTCGGCGTCAAAATCAACAGTAATAATTTCTTCTTTTGGTAAAGGCTCTTCTTTTCCAAACTCATCAGATATCGCTTTCTTCTTTTCATCAATCTGACTTTTAAGAACTGCTGCCTTTTTATCTTCAACATTCCATAAACGCTCTCTCTCCTTAGCTTTTCTTTGCTTATCTTCTAATAAAGTTTCCTGATGCATTAACTCTTTTCGATTAAAAATAACATCCTTCCATTCATTACCTTCAAATTTATATTTTATTTGTAAATTTTCAAGTTCCTTCTTTACTTTTTTAAGTTTTCCTGCAGATTTCTTCATCTGTTCTTCCAAACTTTGAATATCATAGGACATTTTAGTTGTTATTGCCTCATATCTTTTTTCTAATTCTTCCGGTGTAGTTTCGGTTTCAAACTTTACATCAGTTTCATAAATTTCATACGTATTAAGTTTATTATATAGAACTTCAGACTGTCCTTGTAAAGAATATCTTTCATTATCTAAACTCTTAAGTTCTTCATTGTATTTATTCTGTAAAGATTTTGAATTTTTTAACTTTTCTTCATATTTTAATTTTAACTGCTCAAATTGTTCTTTATCTTTTCTTTGTTCCTGATACTTTTTATAATCTAAACAGTATAATTCAAAATCCTGCCTTCTTCTATTATACTTTTCGATTGTATTTTTCTCATTTTGGATAGTATTTTTAAGTTCTTCAATAGTATTAGACAATTTTGTAATTTCTTCTTTTATTCCCAAAATCTCTTTTTCTATATTAGCAATATTTGTATTCACTTCACTTTTTGAACTTATATTTTTATCATACAAATCCTTTGTTAAAGTCTGCTTATGTAATATGCTTCTTTTTTCCGAATACTCCTGATATTCTTTTGATTTAAGCTCTATCTGTTCTTTTGTTTTTCTAATTTCTAACTCTTTTTGATTAATCAATACTTTTAAAGCATCTTCATCCAAAAGTTTTTCATTAAACCATACATAAAAACTTACTCCCTGCATGTTTAAAATACTATTTTCATCTTCATTAAGTATTTCATTCAGACTTTCTCTTGGAATTAACGGAACCGGAAATGATGTATATATTTCCTTACCATAAGTCTCTAATTTCATTATCTCCTGCTTTGGCATAATAAGAGCATATGGGATAAATGGATGTTTTCTAACCAACATTGTATTTTCTTCTACACTATTTCCATTCTTTTCCAACCAATTCATTCCATATACCGGATGAAGTTCTAACTCATTCAATAATTCTTCAAATTCCTGTGGTAATTCTAATATTTCTCCTGAGGTAAGTTTTTTCCACTCTTTATTAAGACTAATTCTTTCCTGTTCTAAATCACTCTTTTTTCGCTCTATTTCTGATAATTTTCTATCTAAATTTTTTATAATTTCTTCTGTTTGCCAAAAGATTGATTCGCTTATATCTAAATATTTCATAATCGTCTTACGTTCATTTATCTGACTTTTTAGATGTTCATTCTCTTGTTCTAAACGATGTAAATCAAGAATATATCTTTGCTTTAATTCTTCTTTATCCTCTTTATCTCTTTCAGCCGACTTTTTTCTATCTTCTTCTTTTCCACACTGTTCAATATGTAACTTACAACTTCTTACAAGCTCAATACACTGTTTTTCATAATCTTCCTTTTTTATATCAAGAAAGCCGGGCTCATAGTCCCCAAGAATATTTCTCTCAAAACTCTCGCCATAGTTTTTATTGAAGTTATTCTCTTTTTCAGAAAAATATTTAATTTCATTATTACAAATTGCTATTTTATTAATTAATTCTTCTTTTTCTTTCTGATATTTTTGTTCTTTTTCTATCTGCTTTTGTTTATTTTCTTCTATATGTAAATATTTTCCTTCTGTTTCTTTCTGTTTAGACTCTAATACATCTATTCGAGTCTGATAATATTTTTTTAACCAGCCTCCTATTTTTATACGTTCAGGTTCTAATTCCTGTTCTTCTTTTTTTGATACATCTATCTTTTGTTTTAATAATTCATACTCTTCATTTTCTTCATCAACATTTTCCTGAGCCTTAGCACATTCATAAATATGTATTTTCTTTTCAATCTCCCTAATGATATCATTAAGTGCATCTAACTCAACTTGTATCATATCACGATTACTTGTACAATATCGTAATTCATCAAATAATTTATAAACGTCTAACGATATTCTTTCATATGAAATATGTTCAATTTTGGTATTACACTCCAAGATATTTATTTCAAGTTCGTTTTTATTATTTTCTAATTTCTCTTCTAAATGCTTCAACTCTTTTATAAGACATGCAATCTTATTTTCCTGATTTTTCACATTATTCTCCGCATTCTGATAAATATATGCCTTATCTTCAATTTCTTTCATATCATCTTTAAACTTTAAGATAGTATTTCTTCGCTCTATTTTTGATTTATTCTCCTTGTACATACGAACATATTTATCAATTATACTTTGAAACTCTTTTACCCTGTTTTGTCCCTGGTTTAATTTGTCCTGAATTGTTTCAAGAAACCATTTATCAACTAATTCTTTCTCATTCTTACAATCTGAAAACAACTCTGAAAGTCCTGATTCTTTTAAATTAACTTTACGAATAATAGTTTCCCACTCTTTATAATAGATTTTGTACTCTGCAATCTTATCAAAATACTGTCTTGACTGAGCAGAATTATTCATATCATAATAATAGAATTTCTTTGAATTGTCTTTTTTGTACATTTCAAATATCTGTTTACATTCATTAAAATTTTTCAAAATCGTTTCTTTATTATTCTTTTCAACTAACGGAATGTTAAATATATCATAATCACATCTTGATGAATATTCACTAACAAAATTTATAATTTCTAAAGGCTCTGATGATTGTTCTTCCGAAGCCTGACTTCGCCTTACCATCATTCCGGTAAGACAATATCCTGCTCCCTGATCTAATTTCCATTCAACCATTATAAATGTCGGTTTAGATGTTGTAAAATAACTTTCAAATGGTCTGTCTTTTGTTTTTCTGTATTGCTTATGCACAAATGGAGCTGTCATCATTTGTACTAAAACTGACTTTCCTCCACCATTACGAAGTGAAAGCAAAGTACTTTGACCATTAAATTGAAAAGTTTCATCACTTATACGAATAGAATTATTATTATAATTTAAATTAATCAAACGAACCGCATTTATCTTGCTCATTGTCCCAAAACCTTTCTAATTCTTTGATAGTTATTCTGATTAAGAAGATTCCAGTCCATAAGATTGTCCATCTTCTTCGTTGTCTTTATCATTTCATCTTCTTCAATATAATCAATTAAACCTTGTTCTTCTAAAAATTTTAGAATTGTATGTATAAAACCTTCTTTAGTGGTCTTTTGTCTTGTCCCTTTATCATCTGAACGCAATGATTCATATGCTTCAAGCATATTTCTATATGCAATTCCATTACTTTCTTCCTCTTCTTCAGAAGTATTTTCTACACCTTCTTTTAAACGCATTGATATACAATTCTGCAAATCTCCCACTCTTATATACTCTCTCGACTTACTGCTGCTTCCCTGTCCATCATAAAACTCTACCAAAAATGTTAATATGACAAATTGTGATAAATAAAAGTCTTTATCTGTACCTGTTGACTTACATAATCTTTTTTTTAGTTCAGCTTTTGAGAAACCTAAAAAAACATTTTCTTCCTTTGGTATAAGATAAATCACGTCTCCATATCTTTCGATATTACATAAAGCAGTCTCTGCCTGTGACTTCACCAGATTCTGAATCTGTTCTTCTTCTAAATATGCACGATATAAACGTTGCTCATCCATTTCTCTTAATTCATGATTTTCTAACAAATAATAAAAAATCTGTTGACTAAGTTTAACTTCTCCTATTTCATATGCCATTTAATTAACCATACCTTTCAAAATTCTTAACTAAAAAAGATTTTTAATATCATCTACTCCAAAATCAAATTATCAATTACATCTCTATCTCAATTTCCACATTTGAGCAGCGTATAGTCTTGTAATTGCCATTTTCATCCAAAACATTAAAAAACTCTACAGCATTTGTATCCTGAGTTCTGGAAATAAATATCTTTGAAATACTTTTTTTATTATTATCATTATCTAATAAATTCAATATTGTTTCACTTAATTGAAATTCATAAGTCTGTTCTACAATATACTCACTTTTTTCTTTTCTAAGCTTATTAACATCAATCTCTTTACTTTTTATCAATTCCACCATAATTTCTTTAAAAATATCTATATCCGGTATAAGAATTGATTGTGCACCTTCTTTTTCTTCTATAATTTCTTTAATTTGTTGTAATGAAACTTTCTCTTTCTCTAAAACAATATCTAAGATAAGACTAAGACTATTCTCATATTTAACAAGTCTTTGCTTATACTTTCTTGCCATATCTTCCTGCCACTCTTCTTCATCGAAATCAATTACTTCTGTCTCTTCATCATCTTTTCGTTTTCTAATAGGCTTTTGTAACTCAAGTGATTTATTCGGATTATAAATCTTATCAGGCTGTTTATGAAATAATGGTCTGAAAAATATATCTATATCCTCTAATTTAGATACATCTTCCAAAATTTTTTCATACAATTCTGTCCTTATTGAAAATCTTTGTATAAGTGACATCTGTGCTAAAAGTTCCAATTCCTTTTCATATAAGATTTTCAAATCAAAATGCGAATTAAGTATCTTTTGATGCTCGTCAATTCCCCTACTTAAATAACTCTCTATAATTTTTAAATTATTTAATTTTTCCTCATCTTCATCTGATAATTTTTTAACATTGATATTTTGTTCTTCTAACTCTCTTGCTCTCTTTTTTACTGTATCCCTGTAATTACTAAACTTTTGCTTAGTAGCATCAATTGTATCCATATTTTCTTTTAATAACACTTCATAATCTGCCACTGAATAATTAAGTGCATTTCTTCTTACCTTAAGCATTGCCTCTTGAATCTTTTGTAACTGTATTCGAAGTAAATTAAAAACATTTTTTATTTCATCAACAGCTTTATCATAACTTTGCTTTTCTAAATGCATTTTAAAAATCATCTCATGAATAGTAAGCTTCATATTATTTTCAATCTCTAATGTAGATAATATCAGATTATATCCATCATCCGTTAAAGAATATGATGTACGTTTAACATCGGAATCAACATAAACAACTCGATTAGCAATATAACTAATATTCATTATCTTATACGCTCTATGTTCAAAATCAAAACCATCAAAATACATCGCCTTTCCTTCATTAGAAAGTATTACATTTATAATAAAATCTCCTAATTTTTTACAATCGTCATATGACATATTTTTCAAAAAATAAGTAGTATTAATTGAATCAATAAAAGCTCCTATATCATCAATTGTACATACTTCTTCCTTCAAGGACTGCTCCATAATGTATAGCATCAACGCAAAAATAATATTCAATTGTTCATCAGCTTTAATAAAACCATAATTTTTCCAAATTTGTTTCTGACTGCTATTTTGTATTATAAGCTCATACATTCCTACATGTTTCATTCTTTTAGGAAATTGCTTTAAAAACTCAAATTGCATTTGATAAATTTCCTTTCTAAAAATCCTCTAATTACAATATTAAAAATCCTCTAATGAAAGTATTTCCTGTGGTATATATTTATTATTTTCTAAAATTCTTTTTATCTTATCTGAATTTTCCTTTAAAAATGACTCAATAAACAATGTTCCTATATTTCTATTTTGCCCTTCTTTAGTATCCGGCAAATTATCCATACCAATTACTTCTGCTTTTTCAACCATTCTCAAATATGCTTGTTTAAACGGACTAATTATACAATTCCCACTAAATGCTTCGGCAAGTTTTTCATATATAATAATTCCTTCATAATCCAAATCACCAAAATATAATATTGTATTACTTTCTTCTCGCATATATGGTTCAACGCATACTAAAAAATCATTAAAAGAACGATGAATTTTTTTACCTCCTCCATAAATCAAGGTCCCTATTTCAACTCCAAATATAAGATTATTTCCCTCAAGTAATCTTTTTCTCATACTATAAAAAGTATCCTTATTTTCTAAAATCAGCATATTTTGTGGTATATTTCTTGTATGAGTATAATAAGAAAGCGGTTCCATTGTTTCATATAGATTAAGTTTTTCAATATTTATTCCACATCTTTTTAATATTTTTTTACCTTGTTCTTCTTTCAAAAATTTCTCACGATACCAGATATCAAAGCTTCTCTCATTCATAGATTTTGAAACTAAAAGTTCACCACTTTTTTCTTTCAGATATTTGTTTAGAAGTAAAATATACTTTCTATCTTCTTTATATTGCTTAATATTTTTCAAATAATAATCTATAGAAATTTCCGGAACATACATATAAGACAGTTCTTCTATATACTCTGAATTATCAACTTGTTTTTCCATAAGCCAATATTCATTGTAAAGTGATGGTTTTTTTCCATTTTTACCTGACGCTTTTTTGGGTATTATTTCTCCATTTTCGATAAGAAATAGTACTCTTTGATACAACTCTACATAAGTTTGTACTTTATATTTTTTTTCAATATATTCTAATGTAATACTTTTTTTGCTCATTTTCTCTTACTTTACATCAAACCTCATCTTAATCTAAAAATTCCTTCATCGAATCATAATTATTATAACAATTCTTGCACATTCCCCTTCTGGCTACGCTCATATAATTCCCACCTTCATCACCTACTGCAAACTTACGACCACATGATTTACAAGTCCCTCCTCTACCTGAGCTTCCACCGGAACTTCCCAAACCACCACTTATAGCAAATATAATAATAACAAAAACTATAATTGCAATTATTGAACTCGAATTAACATACTTAACATCCTTTTCGCTAAAAAGTGCATTACCAATATGCAACAACCCTAAAATTAACACTATGAAATTTATAATTCCCAATAAACTAAATGAATTATAAGACGTTCCTATAACCTTCATATTCTGAATAGAATTAATAAAATATAAAACAACATAAAAAGCCGACAATAAAATAATTTTTGCCTTTGTCGGCACGTCTGCATTACCTTTAATAATTCCTAAGCCTGCCATAATGAATACTATATTTCTAAGAATTGCAATTATTACACCTACTAATACAATTGTTTTAAATTCGTTTTGATATATAAAACTCCCACTAACACATAATACTGTTAATACAATACCTATTATTCCCCTCAATATAAAGAGAATACCTATAAGCTTTTCCTTTCCTTTTGTTTTATTTAAAATCAAAAGAAGCACCACTACTACAATCAAAATATACTCAAGTATAGCCATACCATGGTTCAAAATATTTGCAATTTTAACTAAATTGCTTGCCGAAATGGAACTCAATATTCTAATTGAATTTATCGTATTCGCTAAACTTGAAAATGAAAGCGCTAAATAAATCCCCAAACAAAACACCGAATAATATATTCTTTTCATTATAAAATACCTCTTTTCTTATAAAAAGTTTCTTTAGAAATCTTCTATATAAACATCACTCAAATATACTTCTACCCCAACTACTCCTGATTAAACTTATTATCAATCAAATTATATATCAAACAGATTACAAAGCATAAAATTCCCGATACAAAGAAACTAATTGAGTGTCCTAATGTATTATCATAGCTTATATCAAACATAACTAATTTAAAAGTACTTATCAATGATAAAACCAAACCATACACTCTAAGCGACTTATATTTTGCAACAAATCCAATAACAATACTTAAAATCGCAAATACAAAACATGCAATACTTATAACATAACTAATAGCATCAAATGATTCCATAAGCACTATCATCAAAAATGTAAATTTAAATCCGACATACATACCACCAAATAGATTATTTCTCTTATCCAGAATATTTTTAGCATTCACAAAGAATATTCCGATAACTGTTATAATAAGTAAAGCATTCCATATACCATCATAAGCACCAATTTCACTTAATCCCACTATCATTAAAATTGTATTGATTATATTAAATATTGCAGGCTTTTCTCTTTCCCCGGTTGCAAAATTGGTACTGAACCTTGTCTTTAACATTACAACGTTATAGATTGCAACAAACATAAACGCAATAACACTTCTTATATAGTATTCATCTATAAATTCTCTTAAAATATCATCTGCAAATACTATTATTGAAAAAACGGACAACACATACATAAAATACTTAAATACCTTACTATATTGTTCTTTACACTTATGTATACAGAAAAATGCAGTGCCAATAACTAATACTACAAAAATAAACTCCAAAAATACATTTAAATCCGTATTACCCATTACAAATGGAATGAAAAATACCATTGGACAATATTTAAAAATCTTATTTTTTCTAGAAAATCCAAGAAGTAATAATGGTAAAATGATACATGGAACAACAGCATAATAAAATATATCTCCGCAATTATCTAAACCTATTGCCATTAAAATAATAAGCACAACATGTAAAATATTAAGTCCATCTCTTTTTTCGGATTTTTTATATTCAAAAACACCAACAAGTACAACACTCATCAGATAAACTATAATTCCAAAAATTATATAATCCACAGAAATAATCTCTAATATTCCACATATTCTAAACAAGTACATCGCTCCGATTATTCCATATGAAACATTACTTTTTTCAAGTTTATTAAATACCATACTTATAAGATTAAATACCAATAATAATAATATAAAATAACCTATAATATGTATTTCGCCATCAAAAACATCCAAATATGAAATTAAAATTACAAAGCAATTAAATTCATTAAATATATGATGTGCAAGATTTCCAACAAATTCTTTATCAAAATGTACGATATAAAATACAGTTGATGTAAATATGTAAAAAATAATTACTGCAATAAATTTAGCCACATCATCATTTTCCATACATAGGCAGCAACCAAACACTACAGAAATCGTAATACCTATTTCACCAATAATTTGAAAAATTTTATTTTGCAACTTTCCTAAAAAGCATACTGATGTTCCCCATATAGTAATTAATATATATAGTGGAATTGCTTCAATTTTTTTAAAGTAAATATTACTTAACAATAAACTTATGTATACTGCTCCAACACCACAAGCAGATATAGAAATATAAAACTTATTCGTTCTGTCTTTTCGTAACTTTAAAAGTCCTACAATTACAAATGCAAAACTAATAACATATGTTGTTACCATCTTTGCAATTTCTCCAAAATATGGCACTATAACAGTTGCAAATAATATTAAACTGATAAAAATCAAAACTGATGCCATAATCCCCATAAAAGACTTACCGATTTTATTTTCAAAGTCATTATTTTCTTTTGGTTCTTTTACCCACTGTGGTAACACATCATTATCTTTTAGCGTTTGGATAGTAGATGGTTTATGTCTTTCTGCCATAACCTGTTGTTCTTTATTTAATAACTGTGACTCATTAATTTTACTTAATTCTTTAACTTCATTAGTATTCACATAATTATTTGAAGTAACAACTGTACTACTTTTCCTATTTAAGTCATACTGCAAAAATTGTACCTGACGACGCATAAATTCAATTTCCTGATTAAGCTGATTAAGCTTATCATTCATAAGATTTTTATCATTCGTACCACTTTCCTGCATTAGTCTTTGCAATTCCTGACGGTTAATTAATATTTTCTTTTCCAGGTCAAGTAACCTATTCATTCTTTCGTCCATATTACTCCTTTCTGAGCCTTATATAAGTCCTAGTTCATTACTCAACATTATATTATATATAATTTCATTTCTCAATCTAAATAATTCTTTTTTATTTTTATATTCTTACTTACATTTTTTATCAAACTATAAAAACCTCCTATGACAATTTTACTTATCATAGAAGGCTAAATACTTTAATCTTTATAAATTAATTATTCAATTGTTTTGCTTTTTCATTAAGATTTACAATAACATCTGTAATCTCATCAACTACTATTGCATCATTTTCACTACCTGAAAGTGTCTCAGTTGCACGAGCGGATACTTCTTCTGTAACAGCGGAAACTGTGTTAATACCTGTAACAATGCTTTCATTTTTCTTAGAAAGCGCTGCCATTACTTGTTCTAAATCAGCACTAACTTCATTAATATTTGATGCACATATCTGTATCTTTTCAAAAGTTTCTGCCATCGTTTCAACAGCCTGATTCTGCTCTTTGTTATTTTCCATAAGCAATTTAATTGAATCAAATACTTCCTGTATGGATGAAGTTATATCCGTAATTAAATTTGTAATATTTACAGTTGCTTCATTAGTCTGACCTGCAAGTGTTGAAATTTCATCTGCAACAACTGCAAATCCTCTACCTGATTCACCGGCTCTTGCAGCCTCTATTGAAGCATTAAGACTTAGAAGTCTTGTCTGGCTTGTAATAGAATTAATCATTTCTACAATCTCATTCATTTTCTTAGTATTTTCAACTAATTCGTTCATTCTTACAGCAACAGTATTACTTGTAGCTTCTGACTTATTTACTGATTCAAGAAGACTATTAATATTATTTTTTCCAATTAATACTGTTTCATGAGTTTTTGAAACATCGCTTGTGATTGCACTGGTTACATCATTTGCTTTATCAAGCTGTGCCACTATTTCTTCTGTTTGTAACAACTGCTCCTGTAAACTTTCTGCTGTTTCATTTGCACCGGCAGAAACATCTTCCATAGATTCTTTTGTTGTTATAACAGAATTTCGTAGCTGCTCCATTCTATCAGCAACAGAATCTATATCATCTGAAATTGATTTAGATAAATTTAATGTATTAACAAGAAGTTTCTCTGTCTTTAATTTTTCATCATTAAGTTCCTCTAATTTCTGTGCATTAACTTTGCCAATTACATTAGTAGCAAATCCAACAAAAAGTGCACCTAGTAAAACCGCAATAAGCTGAATCTCTACCATTGCCAAATCAGCTTTTCCTAAATCGCCATTAGAAAATCCAATTACAACCGATACAATATTAGCTGTTAATGCAATTCCCCCTGTTATGTAACATAAAACAATATCACCATACGGAATAATTACTATGTAAATCATAAAAATATATACAAAGGTTGTTGGCACTGCTGCTGTTAACAATACAAATGCATACATTATAGAAAATCCAATACTAAGTATATATTTAAGCTTATTAGACGTTCTATCCTTTTTATATACTAATATATAGATAATATACGGAATTACATCAATTGCTCCAAATATTATAGTATATTCAAGCGTTCTGCTGCCTTTTACAAATTCCAAAAGATAAGCAAACAGTAATATCACTGTAAGAATTGTATATGCCACAAATGAGCGCTTATTAATTCTGTGCATTTCTTCCATCTTCTTACCAATCTTTACTTTTTTTGCAGTCTTTTCTTTGTTTGCCGTCTTTTCTTTTTTAATCTTCTTCTCTTTCTTTAGATGTTTTTCATTCTTAACGTCATTTTCCCTGTCTTCACTAGTTTTTTCCAACTTTTCTTCCATAACAACTTATCCTTTCACGTATTAAATATATAATAAATATTTTATCATAATGTTATTAATTTGAAAACGTAATTTATTAAAATTTTTTAGATATTTTGTAAAAGTTCAGCCATAACTGTTAAGTTATTTTATTAGCTTCTTCAAAAAATATTAAGCAGTAAACTATGATTTTATCCATAATTTACTGCCTATTATTATTCCGGTATATTAACCGATGCTATTGTATCCGCAACGTCCACTATCGCCGGTCCACTTGAAAATGCTTCTGTATTATCTGCCACCTCAATAGGGTCTACACATTCAGTAGGTGCATCATCATCTTCCCAAAGCGAATCATATTCCTCTTTTTCTTTCTGCTTTGCCATTGCTCCTATGTTTTTTGCTGCCTGATACAACTCCATACTATATTCCATTAATTTCTTTTCATCATTTGGTGGAACAATTCCACCCTTCATTAATCTTCTGGCAACCTCCATAATTTTCCCTAAATCTTCAGCATATTCTTCCATTGCATCTCCCTGTTGCTCGGCCGAAATCATATTAGCAGTTGCCGACCACTGTTCCAACAAATCAGCCATATAATCTTTATACTCTTTTTGTTTTTCATCAACTGCTTTAATCGTAAGTTCTAATACCGCTGCCTCGTTTGCATATATATTTTTTCCATCTTTAACGGTATTCATTTTATTTTGTAATTCCTGTTTTTTCTTCGAAAGTAACACTTGCTGTTCATGGTACTGTTTAATCTGTGAACTATATAATTGTCTTGCTTCTCCTATCTTCATAATATCACTACTTTCCGTAACTTTTTAAGAAATATTTCACATTATAACAAATTATTTCTAATTACTCATTATATCGACATTCCTTATAATATTTTTAACTCTTCAGAACTATAACCTGAACATTCACTAATATTTAAGTATAAAAATGCTATGAGGATATCGCCCAAGTTCATTCACCTAGGGATACCCTCTGCATATTTTATCTTATGTATATTAAAAATGAATCAGTGATATAAATCCTAGACTGCTTTCCCATTTATTATTTCTTCATGTTCCTTTTGAATTTCTTCAAAAGCCGAAAGCATAGGTTTAATCTTCTGTGCTTCATTTTTATCCTTTTTAAGTCTTCTTTCAGTATAGTTTTTAGTTATCTTAATAACAATTCCTGAAAGAGATAAAACCGCTATTAAGTTTGGAAGCGCCATAAGACCATTTAATGTATCGGCAATATCCCACACAAGTCCAAGATTTAATGTAGCTCCAACAACTATAAACCCAACAAATATTGCCTTGTATATCATTGTAAACTTCGTTCCAAATAAATATTCAACAGCCTTTGTTCCATAAAAAGACCAACCTAGAACCGTTGAAAAAGCAAAAAGTAAAATCGCAATAGCTAGAATCTTTCCTGCAATATCTCCAAATCTATATGAAAACGCATATGATACCAAAGAAACTCCATTAATCTGTGATACTGTTACTGAATCTACTATTATATTTCCTTCTTCATCTTTTAGAACTTTTCCATTAGTATCCTTTGCTTCATTTGCTTTAATAGACATTACATTTGTATAAATATAATCATCCTCTGAATCACCTTCATTCGCAATCGCATAATATGTATTCCCATAAGCTTTGAGTTCAACACATTGTTTATCTTCCGGTACAGTTGTGTATAACTTTGCATTTCCTGAACTGTCAGTAGCGATTACCTGAAGATTATGATTATCATCTACTAAATTTATTTCACCTTTTTTGTCTGAAATATTAAATATCTGCTCTTTAGTTGTAAGATTAGCAAAGACTTCTGCCTGAGATGGTGAAGTAGCATTACTTGAAAGAAGTAGAAACGAAGTAAGCGTACACACAACTATTGTATCAAAGAACACCTCAAATATTCCCCACATTCCCTGCACTACCGGCTCTTTTACATCAGATGCACTATTTACCATAACACATGAACCAAGACCTGCCTCATTTGAAAATACACCACGCTTAAAGCCCATTGTTATAGCTCGCATTATCACGTAGCCTCCAACTCCTCCACCTACAGCTGATAAATCAAACGCACTTCTAAATATACTTCCAAATACATATGGAATCTGTTCATAATTTGATATAAAAATAATTAAGGCAATTACAATATATCCTAATGCCATAATAGGTACAAGTTTTTCTGTTACACTTCCAATTCTCTTAATTCCACCAACTAATACCAAAGCTGTTATTACAGCCAGAACAATACCTGTTATAAGCTTAGGAACATCAAAATTCGTATACATTGCATCTGATATTGAATTAACCTGGGTCATATTCCCAATCCCAAAGGAAGCTAATACACAAAATAGTGCAAATAAAATTGCAAGTACTTTCGCAAATTTCTTCATACCTTTCTTCTTACCTAAACCGTCTTCAAGGTAATACATTGCTCCGCCTGACCATTCTCCGTCAGAATTCTTTCTACGATAATAAATTCCAAGAACATTTTCAGAAAAGCTAGTCATCATTCCAAAAAATGCAGATACCCACATCCAAAATATTGCCCCGGGACCACCTATTGCAATAGCGGTCGCAACACCGGCAATATTACCTGTTCCAATAGTTGCTGCAAGTGCTGTAGTTAAAGCCTGAAACTGCGAAATCGCCTTTTTTTCTTTTGTTTTTGTAACATCTTTCTTCTTAAATATCGCAAAAAAAGTCTCATTACCAACCCATTTAGCTCTTATCACCTGGAAAAATCCGGTTCTTATCGTCATCCACACACCTGTAAATATAATAAGCACAAGCATTGGGATTCCCCACACTACACCATTAATAGCACCATTAACATTTGCTATCTGTTCAATAAATAAATACATAAAATCCTCTCCTACGTCGCTTCTTTTCGGTGTGGCAGAGCGCCATATACAAAAATATGAATAAATATTAACAAAAACATAGTTTTATTAATATTTATTCAATTTTTTCGCATAGCTGAACTGTTACAAACTATCTAAGATTATACCGAATAACACTTGTTCAATGCAAGCTATTTTTCCAAATATTTTTTAATATATTTTCCTGTGTAAGATTTAGGATTTTTTGCTACTTCTTCAGGTGTACCCTGTGCTACTACAGTACCACCCCTGTCGCCACCTTCCGGACCAATATCTATTATATAATCTGCCACTTTAATAACATCAAGATTATGCTCAATTACAACAACTGTATTTCCACCATCAGAAAGTTTTCTTAAAATATCTACAAGCTTATGAACATCCGCAAAATGTAGTCCCGTCGTAGGCTCATCAAGAATATAAATTGTCTTACCGGTATCCCTTTTACTAAGTTCTGTAGCAAGTTTAATTCTTTGTGCTTCTCCACCTGAAAGTGTAGTAGATGGTTGCCCTAATTTCAGATACGATAATCCTACATCATTGAGCGTAGATATCTTTCTATGAATTGAAGGAACATTTTCAAAGAATTTAACTGCTTCTTCTACTGTCATATCAAGCACATCATATATGCTCTTACCTTTATACTTAACTTCTAATGTTTCTCTGTTATATCTTTTTCCACCACATACTTCACAAGGAACATATACATCAGGTAAAAAATGCATTTCTATTTTGATAATTCCATCCCCGGAACACGCTTCACATCTTCCCCCCTTAACATTAAAACTAAAACGGCCTTTTTTGTATCCCATAGTCTTAGCATCAGTTGTAGATGCAAATAAATCTCTTATTTGGTCAAACACTCCGGTATATGTGGCCGGATTAGACCTTGGTGTTCTTCCTATAGGAGACTGGTCAATATCTATAACTTTATCAAGTTTCTCCACACCAATTATCTCGTCATGCTCTCCTGCAATAGTTCTTGCTCTGTTAAGCTTTTTTGCCAATGATTTATATAAAATCTCATTGATAAGTGAACTTTTTCCGGAACCCGACACCCCTGTTACACAGGTCATTACTCCTAAAGGTATGTCGACATCTATGTTTTTAAGATTATTCTGCCTTGCTCCTTTTATCGTAATAAATCCTGAAGGCTCTCTTCTTTTATCCGGTAATGGAATCTGTATTCTTCCACTAAGATATGCTCCTGTAATTGAGTTAGGATTATCCATAATCTCTTTGGCTGTTCCCTGTGCAACCACTTCACCACCATGCTCACCTGCTCTTGGACCAATATCAACAATATGGTCTGCTGCAAACATTGTATCCTCGTCATGTTCCACAACTATTAAGGTATTACCTAAATCCCTAAGATGTGTAAGTGTTTTTAAAAGCTTGTCATTATCTCTCTGATGAAGACCAATGCTTGGCTCATCCAGAATATATGCCACACCTACAAGTCCTGAGCCTATCTGAGTTGCAAGCCTTATTCGCTGAGCTTCTCCACCTGATAGCGAACCTGTGGCTCTTGAAAGTGTAAGATAATCGAGACCTACATCTACAAGAAACTTTATTCTTGCTTTTATTTCCTTTAATATCTCTGCACCTATTAAATTTTGTCTCTCAGAAAGATTCATATTTTCCAAATATTTTTGTAAATCTCTCACTGACATAGATGTTATCTCAAAAATATTTTTGTCAGCAACCGTAACCGCTAAAGAAGATTTTTTCAGACGCTGTCCTCTACATTCCTTACATGGAGTTATAGTCATAAATTCCTCATATTCCTGCTTAATTGTTTCAGAACCGGTTTCTCTATACTTTCTTTCCATATTTTTAATAAGTCCTTCAAAAGCAACATCATATATTCCTTCTCCTCGTTGGCCTTTATAATGAACTTTTACTTCTTTTCCGTCAGTTCCGTATATAAGTACGCTTCTTACTTCCTCACTTAATTCTTCATAAGGAGTATCAAGCGAGAAATCATATTCTTCTGCCAAAGCCTCTAACAGACAATGTGTAAAACTTCCTTCATTCGCACTTGATTGCCACCCAAGAGCCACAATAGCCCCCTGATTAAGACTAAGACTCTTATCCGGTATCATAAGCTCTTCATCAAATTCCATCTTATAACCCAGACCAAAGCAGACAGGACACGCACCAAATGGATTGTTAAACGAAAAACTTCTCGGCTGAATCTCATCAATACTTATATCGCAATCGGGACAGGCAAAACTGTCACTAAATGTCATAGTTTCTCCATCAATAACATCTACCATCATAAGTCCATCAGACAAATCCATTACCGTTTCAATCGAATCAGTTAGCCTTTTTTCAATGCCTTCTCTTACTGCCAGTCTGTCAACTACTATCTCTATATTATGTTTTTTATTCTTTTCAAGCTTGATTTCTTCACTTAGCTCGTACATATTTCCATCTATTCTAATACGTACATATCCTGCTTTTTTTGCGTGTGATATAACCTTTGCATGTTCGCCTTTTCTTCCTCTTACAACTGGAGCCAAAAGCTGAATCTTCGTTCTCTCAGGTAATGACATAATCTTATCAACCATTTGGTCTACAGTCTGTTTCATAATCTCTCTTCCACATTTTGGACAATGTGGTACACCAATTCTTGCATACAAAAGTCTGAAATAATCATAAACTTCTGTTACTGTTCCAACTGTTGAACGTGGATTTCTATTAGTTGATTTTTGGTCAATTGAAATAGCCGGCGATAATCCTTCAATACTCTCAACCTCCGGTTTCTCCATCTGTCCTAAAAATTGTCTTGCATAAGAAGATAATGACTCCATGTACCTTCTCTGTCCTTCCGCATAAATAGTATCAAATGCAAGCGAAGACTTCCCCGAACCGCTTAGTCCCGTAAGAACTACAAACTCATTTCTTGGAATATCTATATCAATGTGCTTAAGATTATGCTCTGCTGCACCTCTGATTTTTATAAACTTTCTGTTTTGATTTCTATCTGTCATCATGACCTCCGTCTGTACTTGTTCATAGTAATATACTTAAATCAACTTGATTATCTTATACTATCCAATTGTTGTTTTAAAACCATCATCTGGTCTCTAAGTTCTGCTGCAGATTCAAAGTTAAGTTCTGCCGCTGCCTTCTGCATCTCTTTGGTAATCTTTGCAATAAGCTTTTCAATCTCTTTAACACTCATAGATTCAGGGTCTTTCTCAAGCTTATCCACTGTCTCTATAGCTTCTTTTGTTATACTTATTCTATCTCTTACAGCCTTCTTAATAGTTGTTGGTGTAATTCCATGTTCCTCATTATATGCCTTTTGAATCTCTCTTCTTCTATTAGTCTCATCAATTGCAATCTTCATTGACTGTGTAATCTTATCCGCATACATAATAACATGTCCGTCAGAATTTCTTGCTGCTCGTCCTATAGTCTGAATTAATGATGTTTCTGAACGAAGAAATCCTTCCTTATCAGCATCTAATATAGCTACAAGTGTAATCTCCGGTATATCAAGTCCTTCTCTTAAAAGGTTAATTCCCACCAAAACATCAAAAACATCAAGTCGCATATCTCTGATAATTTCTGTTCTTTCTAATGTATCTATATCTGAATGAAGATATCTAACTCTTATTCCTGCTTCTTTCATATACTCTGTCAAATCTTCTGCCATATGCTTCGTAAGAGTAGTTACTAACACCTTATTCTTCTTTGCTACCTCTGCATTAACTGCTCCAATCAAATCATCTACCTGTCCCTCAACCGGCTTTACTATAACCTTTGGGTCTAATAATCCTGTAGGCCTTATAATCTGTTCTGCTCTTAATAATTCATGCTCACTTTCATATACATTAGGTGTTGCAGATACAAATAACATCTGGTCTATCTTACTTTCAAATTCTTCAAAATTAAGTGGTCTGTTATCTTTAGCTGAAGGAAGTCTGAATCCGTAATCTACTAGTGTTGATTTTCTTGACTGGTCACCTGCATACATTCCTCTTACCTGTGGTATTGTAATATGTGACTCATCAACAATTATTAAAAAATCATCCGGGAAATAATCTATTAATGTGTGTGGAGTTGCTCCCGGTTCCAGTCCTGCAAGATGTCTTGAATAATTCTCAATACCGGTACAAAATCCTGTCTCTCTAAGCATCTCCATATCATAATTAGTTCTCTCGGCAATCCTCTGTGCCTCTAATAACTTATCTTCTGACTTAAAATATTCTATTCTCTCTGCCAATTCTGCTTCTATATTCAAAATTGCCTTATTAATCTTTTCCTGTGCCACAACATAGTGTGATGCCGGAAAAATTGCAATATGTTCAAGCCTGTTCTTAACCGCACCTGTTAATACATCTATCTCTGATATTCTGTCTATTTCATCTCCAAAAAATTCTACTCTTATTGCATTATCAGAAGAAACTACAGGAAATATCTCAACGGTATCACCTCTAACCCTAAAAGTTCCACGTTTAAAATCCATCTCATTTCTTGTATATTGTATATCTACAAGTTTTCTCAAAACATCATCACGCTCTTTAAGCATTCCCGGTCTTAACGATAACACCATCTCCTGATAGTCAATAGGACTACCTAATCCATATATGCACGAGACACTGGAAATAATTATTACATCTTTTCTTTCAGACAATGCCGCTGTTGCTGAATGTCTTAATTTATCAATCTCATCATTAATAGAGGAATCCTTTGCTATATAAGTATCAGTAGATGGTACATAAGCCTCCGGCTGATAATAATCATAGTAGGACACAAAATATTCCACAGCATTTTCAGGAAAGAACTCTTTAAATTCACTGTATAACTGGGCTGCAAGCGTTTTATTATGTGCAAGTATAAGTGTAGGCTTATTAAGATTTGCAATAATATTAGCCATTGTAAATGTCTTACCTGAACCGGTTACGCCTAACAAAGTCTGAAACTGATTACCTGATTTAAAGCCTTTTACAAGTGCCTCAATCGCTTGTGGCTGGTCACCGGTTGGTTTAAATTCACTGTGTAAAATAAACTTGTCCATAAGAAGTACCTCCAAATAAATTTTGTTTTATCATTGTAGCACATATGATAAAAAATGTACAGGTGAAATCGAACATATTTTCGTTTCATCTTTAATAAAATAAACTTCACACTGTTCTTATACCCCGCAAATGAAGCCAAATGCAAGCATTACTTCGCTTGCAGGGCTTTTGATACAAATAAAGAGGCTGGAATTTCCAACCTCTTTCTCTCTAATTCAATATTTCCATCGCCTTTTCAAGCTGCTCATCAACTTCGGTCTCTTTATCATCTTCCACTTCATAATCCGGCTTAATTCCAATTTCATGGATATTGCTTCCATCCGGCAAATAATATTTACCTACAGTAATCTTTATTGCAGAACCATCTTTTAACGGAAAAATACTTTGCATAATTCCTTTTCCAAAGCTTGTTGTACCAACTATCTTTCCTCTTTCATATGCTTTAATTGCACCGGATAATGCTTCTGAGGCACTGGCACTGTTTTCATTAATCAAGACACTTATCGGCATATCCGGAAGAATTGTTTTCCCTACTGTATAGAAATCTTCTCTATCGCCTTCCTTTGTTTCACTATACAAAAACAGTTTATCTTCTTCTAAAAACATCCCTGCAACTTCTTTAACCGAACTTAACATTCCGCCCGGATTATCTCTAAGGTCTATAACCAAACCCTCCATGCCTTCAGACTTAAGTTTTTCAATCGCCCCTTTAACATCTGAAGCAGTCTCTTCACCAAATTCTTCAATTTTAATATATCCTATATTATTTTCTTTCATACTATGAGTAACAATATCTTTTTTGATTTGTCTTCTAACAAGCTCAAACTCTTTTATTTCTTCTCCACGCTTTACCGCCATTTTAAATTTCGTATCTTCTTTTCCAACGATTAATTCTACTAAATCACTTGAGCTCATTCCCTCAATAGTTTCACCATTTACTGAATAAATAATATCACCTTCAAGTATTCCAACTTCATCTGCCGGTGAATCATTATATACTTGCTTTACAATAATATCTGAACCTGTAGAACTTTGTTGTATAACAACACCAATTCCACAATATTTACCGCTATTTGCTTCTAGTAAACTCTGATAATCTTCTTTTGTATAATATGTGGTATAAATATCTCCAACTGATGCTACAAGTCCATAATACATACCATCAATTAAAGTTTCTTCATCCACATCTTCCATATAATATTTATCAATATATGCCTCAAGCAAACCTACCTTTTTAGTTATTTCATCTGAATTTTCAATATTTTTTGCCTGCAAAAAGTCTTTATCTTTGCTTAATTTGTAATTAAAAGCTAAAATAAGAATTATAAAAACTGCAGTTGCTATAAAAAATCCCGAAATCACTCCTGTTTTATAACCTTTTTCCATCAAATCTAAATCTTTTTCCAAATCTTCATCTATTTCGTCATTAAATTCTCCATTAGGCATATCACTCATAGACCCATATTCCTCCATTCATCCAACATTCATAGATTTCAGAATTATTTTAATCAATTCAAAAACTTTTAAATACTCTTTAAAAATATTTATTATTTACCAAGATAATTATGCGGATTAACATAGCTTCCATTTAATCTTACACTAAAATGTAAATGATTTCCTGTCGACCAACCTGTAGAACCAACATATCCAATTACCTGTCCTGCACTTACTCTTTCGCCTTCTGACACAGCAAATCTTGACATATGCATATATACTGTTGATACACCATTTCCATGGTCTATGCCTACCCAATTACCTGCTGAAGAACTCTTATATGCCCAAGCAACTGTTCCTCCTGCTGCTGCAATTATCTCTGTTCCTCTTGGTGCAGGAATATCAAGACCAGAATGAAATTCGTCTTTTCCTGATATTGGAGAAACCCTATAACCATAATCAGAACTTATAGTATAATATCCCGGTACAGGCCACAAAAGCTTTCCACCTGAATATGCCGGCTTATTTGTTCCGGTACTATTTTGATTATTCTGATTATCTTTATTGGCATTTTGTTGCTGTTCCTGTTCTTCTTTTTTTCTTCTTTCCTCTTCTTCTTTTCGTTTTCTTTCAATTTCTTCTAATTCAGCCACGATAGCTTGCGATGCAGCAATTTCACCTTGCATAGTCTCAATATTAGCCTCTTCATTCTGAATTTTTTGCTCTGTTTCTTCAAGAAGCTTACCTTTTTCTTCAACTAATACTTCTATCTGTTTCTTCTCTTCATCAGCAGTGTCTTTCAAAACCTGCAACTCACTCTTTTCATTTTCAAGAGTCTCTTTTGTTTGTTCAATCAACTCCTTAGTTTCTTTCATCTTATCAAGCATATTTCTATCATATTCAGTAATCTTAGTAAGATATTCAGCTTTATTTAGAAAATCCCCAATACTACCTGAACTTAGAATTAAATCTAAATATTCTTGCTGACCATTCTCATACATGAAACGAATCCTTTTCTTCATTGCTTCATATTGACTCTGAATATCGGCTTCTTGTTTTTCCAATGTTAATTGAATTTCTTCAATTTCGGCATTTTTTGTTTCTATTTGACTTTCTAAATCTACTATATAACCAGTAATCTCTTCAAGCTTATTATCCATTTCTTTAATATAAGCATTGGTATCGTCTTTCAGTTTTTCAAGTTCTTCTATGATAGTTTCAACATCATCAATCTTATTCTGTAGTTCTTCCTGTTTGTCTTTTTCATCCTGTATGCTTGTTGCCTTAAGCGGCTCTGCTAGTCCAATAACAAAAACTGCCGACAAAAGTATACATACAATTGAAAGTGCCTTTTTTTTCACCAAAATCTTCCTTTCCATAAACAACAGTTCAGTTTTTACTAAACTTTTATCTTAACACTATACTTTCAGATGTTTTCTGATTGTAATCATACTTCCTATAAAGCCAATTCCTCCACCAATAATAAGCGCCATAGGAATTACTACTGAAAATATTTCGTTAACACCTATGAATTCTATGTTTCCGGTAAATGTTGCAAACTGAGACATAATATATGATAAAACTTTCTGGTATAACAATATAAGCGCTATAACCGGTATAACAGCTCCCATCAATCCTATAAGTATACCTTCTATAATAAACGGCAACTTAACAAAAACATCCGTTGCACCAATTAACTTCATAATCTTAATTTCATCTTTTCTTACAGTAATTCCAATCATAACTGTATTACTGATAAGGAAAATACCTACTGCTAATAAAATAACAATAATAGCAATTGAAATATATCCTACAATCTTACCAAAATCTGTCATCGTTTTAGCTGTAGATTCCGAATAATTAACCTTTCTTACACCATCTTGAGCTTTTAAAGATGTAACAAATGCCGATTGCATAGATAAATCATTCAAATATACTTCATAGTTAGATGATTTTGCAAGCGGATTATCATCCTTAAAACCTTCCGCCATCTCAGGTTCTTCAGCAAAATAAATTTTCTTATATTCCTCCCATGCTTCTTCCCCCGAAGTATATTCTATTCTCGAAACTTCAGCACGTTTTTCAATCCATTTTCCGATTTCTCTTATTCTAGCTTCAGTACAGTCATCTTTAAAAAATACTGTTACACAAACTGACTCTTCTGCTTCCTGTATCATATGCTGAAAGTTTGCAATAATTATATAAAATAAGCCTATTAAAAATATACAGGCTGTGATAGTTCCAATAGATGCCAGTGAAAACAATTTATTACGTTTGATATTCTTTATTCCCTGGCCACAATTATAAATCATTGTATTGATTTTCATAATTATATTCACCCTTTTTCTCGTCACTTAATATTACGCCTTTATGCATAGTAATTACACGTTTATTCATTGCATCAACAATTTCTCTATTATGAGTTACCACTAACACAGTAGTACCTCTTTTGTTTATTTCTTCAAGTAATTTCATAATTTCCCATGAGTTTTTAGGGTCAAGATTTCCTGTAGGCTCATCCGCAAGTAAAATTGAAGGATTATTTACCAAAGCTCTTGCTAATGCAACTCTTTGCTGCTCACCACCTGATAACTCCTTAGGATACGAACGATATTTTTCTGCTAAACCTACCAACGAAAGCATTGTTGGTACTCGTCTTTTTATTAACTTTTTAGGTGTTTCAATTACTCTTTGTGCAAATGCCACATTTTCATATACATTTCTATCCTTCAAAAGTCTGAAGTCTTGAAATACAACACCTATTCCTCTTCTATGCTCTGCTATTCTCTTTCTTTTTATTGTATTTAAAAATCTTCCATTTACATAGATTTTTCCGGTAGTAGGTTCTAATTCTTTCAATAAAAGCTTAATCAGTGTTGATTTACCTGAACCACTGTTACCTACAATAAATACAAATTCTCCTTCATCAATTTTTAAACTGATATCTTTTATAGCCGGTGAGCCTGAAGAATATGATTTACTTACTCCTTCTAATACTATCATAATAACCTCATGCCTTTCCTTTAAAACAAAATCTTCAAACAAATGATTCTATTTATATATCATATCTTTCATCTGTAAGATTTTCACAACAAACAATAGGAAATGGTAGCGCATATAATGCAACCACCATATCCTATTATATAATATATTATTTCTTATTAATATTCCATATTTTCCATATATTTCATATATTTTACAACCATAAGCGCAATCTTAAACGTGATTGCATCATCAAATACCCTAAGATCCAAATTAGTCATCTTCTGTAATTTGTCCAATCTGTATACTAAAGTATTTCGATGAATATAAAGCTGTCTGGATGTTTCAGATACATTAAGACTGTTCTCAAAAAACTTATTAATTGTAGTAAGTGTTTCTTCATCAAAATCATCAGGTGACTTACCATCAAAAATTTCTTTAATAAACATTTTACAAAGTGGTAATGGCAACTGGTAAATAAGTCTTCCTATGCCAAGACCATTATAAGCCATTACATGTTTATCACTATAGAAAATCTTTCCTACATCTAATGCAAGCCTTGCTTCCTTGTAAGAACGTGATACTTCTTTAATATCATTAATAATCGTTCCGTATGCAATATTTACTCTTGTCATAGCTTCAGAGTTAGACATATCGAGAAGAGTATTGGCAATCTTTTCCATATCCGCATAACCTTGTCCCTCTTCAACCTCTTTTACAAGTATAATATTTTTTTCATCTACAGCTGTTATAAAATCTTTAACTTTTCCTGAAAAAAGACCTCTGATTGTCTCCAATGCATTATTATCTTTATCATGCATAGTCTCAATAATAAATACAACTCTTCTTACATCCGTATCAATATGTAACTTCTTAGCTCTTGAATAAATATCAACAAGCAACATATTATCCAACAAAAGATTCTTAATAAAGTTGTCTTTATCATATCTTTCCTTATATGCTACTAAAAGGCTCTTAATCTGGAACGTTGCCATCTTTCCAATCATATAAACATCATCACTGTTGCCTTCTGCAATCAGAATGTACTCCAACTGATTATCTTCACTTACTTTAAAAAATTGAAAATCAGATACTGCCTGACTGTCTGCTTGAGAATGTACAAACGCCAACACCGCCTCTTCATTCTTCTCAGCACCTGAAAATGTAGATGCTAAAACCTTTCCTTCTGTATCCATTACACATAAATTAATTCTTGTTATACTTTTAAGACCCTCGATAGTGTTTAAAAGAATCTGATTAGATATCATTTGCTTCACTCCCATAGTTATTTTTTAGTCATAATGATATATTAAACTATTTTTCAGAAAAATAAAAGAGAAAATGTATAAATTTTATACATTTTCTCTTGTTTTTTCATATATTATTACAAAAACTATTAGTTTACAATAACCTGCTGTGTATCTTTATCAAATAAATGTAACTTTGAAGTATCAATAGCCATTGTAATTGTATCACCAGGTCTTGCTGTTGTACGAGGATTAACTCTTGCTGTACAATTGAACTGTTCAATATCAAAGTATAAGAATACTTCTGCACCAAGCATTTCATAAATTCTGATTGTAGCTTCGAATACGCTATCTTTATTTGCATTAATAAATACTTCTTCATCATGGAAATCTTCAGGTCTGATACCCATAACGATAGTTCTTCCAATATATTCTCCTTCAACAAGTGCTGCTGCCTTAGCTTCAGGAACTTTAATAGAGTTAGAACCAAATACTAATAATACATCATTACCTGACATTGTACACTGAACATCAATAAAGTTCATCTGTGGAGAACCAATGAATCCGGCAACGAATAAGTTACATGGATTATCATACAAGTTTCTAGGTGTATCTACCTGCTGTACAATACCATCCTTCATAATAACGATTCTTGTTCCAAGAGTCATAGCTTCTGTCTGGTCATGAGTAACGTAGATGATAGTCGTCTCAAGTCTCTGATGTAACTTAGAAATCTCAATTCTCATCTGTACTCTTAACTTAGCATCAAGGTTTGATAAAGGCTCATCCATAAGGAATACCTTAGGATTACGAACAATAGCACGTCCCATAGCCACACGCTGTCTCTGACCACCTGATAAAGCCTTTGGCTTTCTATCAAGTAAGTGTTCAATATCAAGAATTCTTGCTGCTTCATGTACAAGTTTATCTATCTGATCCTTTGGAGTTTTTCTTAATTTAAGACCAAATGCCATATTATCATAAACTGTCATATGTGGATATAAAGCGTAGTTCTGGAATACCATCGCTATATCTCTATCTTTTGGTTCAACATCGTTAACAAGTCTGTCTCCGATATATAACTCTCCACCTGAAATCTCTTCAAGACCTGCAATCATACGAAGTGTAGTAGACTTACCACAACCTGAAGGTCCTACGAAGATAATAAATTCTTTATCTCTTATCTCAAGATTAAAATCTTTAACCGCAACGAATCCATTTGGATACACTTTGCTAATGTTTTTTAATGATAAACTAGCCATTTATAATTCCTCCTAATAATATAAAAATCGAATAAACTAATTCTCTTATTTTCATTACCTAGATATTGTATAACACTTTTATAAAAAAAACCATTGATTAAAGTGCCAAAATCCCTAAAAATCTTTTGGTAGTTTTGCATAAACAAGTATAATTTCTTCATCTTAATTAAACCGGCTAATGTGCCGATATAATAACTGAACTAAAGCATTGGAGGGATTCATATGGATATTGCAGCATTATCTTATTCTATGAATACTGCTGATATTATGAACCAGATTAATTTCGCAGTATTAGGAAATGCCTTAGACCAGGTAGAGATTGCAGGCGACGGAATGAAAAAAATTCTTGAAGCATCTGTAACTCCTAATCTTGGTCAAAACATTGATATAAGTGTATAGTTCAAAGAAACTTTTTTATTAAAAGTCAAATCAAGCCGTATGTAGGGTTAAATCTCAACATACGGCTTGATTATTTTTATCCTATTTCCAAAAATATCATAAATGCTATGCATATTATTACTGAAATAATAAATATCACATCAAAAACTTTACTTTGTTTACTTTCGTTAATATCTTCAGTATATTCTTTTTCAGTTACTACATTTGGAATATATTCCTTCCCCACAAAAGAGTATAACAATTTTTTTGTATGCACAAGTCTGTTATTTCTTTTTGCAATAAAGCCTAATAACAATACAGCAAGTACTCCTCCCACAATTGCAGGAATTCCCAAAGACATAATCATTCCTATTTTTTCTGTCAATAGCATATCTGCATATGTTACGGTTTCATTAGCAGATTCTTCTAATTGCTCTGCTAATTCTTTATATTCTTCACTAGTTTCTGCCATCTTATATATTAGTTTTTCAAACAAAAACATTATTTTCTGTAAAACAACAGAATTTGAATTAAATACAAAATGAACAAAAATCGTTGACAATATACTTCCCGTAGCTTCATATATAAATCCAAATAGTAATGCCATTACAAACGCATAACAAAACTGGTTAACATTCATATGAAACAAACCAAAAAGCAAAGCACTACCTATAATTGCATATTTTGTTTTACTTTCTTTGTATCCACCGAAAATTATCCCTCTAAATGTTATTTCTTCTACAAATGCGGGTATTAACGCGACCAAGACAATATTAAGTATAAGCGGATTACTATTCATATTGTCAAGTTCTGTTGCAAGATAATTTTCTACAAACATCATCGAAATTGCATTAATTAAAGTTATCACAGGTATAATGCACATAGTAAGTAAAAAAAGCAAACAATAATCTGTTATTCTTAATATCTTAAAACTAACGTAACTTAACGGTTTTCCTTTTTGAATAATCAAATAAATCATTACCGGAATAGCAATAATCATCTGACCTAAAACTATTGACCAATTACCTTCAAGCAAAACTCTCGGAAGATTAGGTACAATAAAAAAACATGCTAAAACATAAAAGAGTACCAATCCCAAAAAAAATAAATTCGTATTTCTAACTCTGTTCATTTTATTTATACCATTTCTTTCAAAATTATTTAATAGCAATTGCTTCAATTTCTATCAATACATCTTTAGGAAGTCTTGCCACTTCTACACACGAACGCGCCGGACAATCCTTTGTAAAATATTTTGAATATATTGCATTAACCTTAGCAAAATCATCCATTTCCTTAATAAATACTGTAGTCTTGATTACATTGTCAGCACTAGTTCCTGCTGCCTTAAGTAATTCACAAAGATTTCCTATTGCCTGGTCTGCTTGGGCTTCAATTCCTTCCGGAATCTCTCCTGTAGCAGGTACAACCGGAATTACTCCTGATGTATAAACCATTCCATTTACTTCAATTGCCTGTGAATAAGGTCCAATAGCTGCCGGTGCCTTATCTGTACTAATAATCTTTTTCATAATTTTTTATATCCTTTCTTTGACTTGTTTTTATATTTTGCATTTTATTATTATCTTAATAGCTGTATCAATTAACAAAACAATTCGCAGGTGCTTATGCGTCCGTCGGTACTTAGGTGCTGTATTTTAGCACCTTATGTACCGTTACGAGACGCATGCAGTGCAAACGTACCTGCAATGTTTTGTCAATTGATACAACTTTATATAATTATTTATTAGCAAAATTCTCTCTACTTTATTTTAATACAATTTTCCCCTATGTCAATCTTTCCTAACTTATAAAGTCTGCCAACTCCTCTTTTAAATGCATTTTTACTAAGCCCAAAATCCCTTGCAATTATCTCTGGAGACACTTTTTCACCATACGGAAGAACTCCATCATATTCTTCGATAACCTTTAATATATTTTCAGCATCTACATCCATCTGCATATATGCTTTTTTATTAGGACTTAAATTTAACTTTCCATCTTCTCTTACTTCTGTAACCCTTGCTAAAATCTCATCTCCAACTACAATCTGCTTTTGCATTTCTTTTTTTGGAATCAATCCATAAAATTCATTTTCTACAGCAACAAAAGCTCCAATTTCTCTATTAATTTCATAAACAATTCCACTAACCATATCATCCTTTTGATATTTGTTCGCAGGCTTTAAATATTTATGAACCTTCATTGTAGCAGCTAATCTATTACTTTTATCAATGTATAAATATACAAGATATGATTTTCCTTGATTCACCATACAAGTCTGTTCTTTAAAGGGTAAAAACAAATCTTTTTCAAGTCCCCAATCAAGAAATGCTCCAATTTTGCTAACCGACTTTACTTCAAGAATTGCCATTCCGCCTAAACTAATGTACGGCTGTGATGTTGTTGAAATCAATCTGTCTAACGAATCTCTGTATATAAACACATCAATTTCATCTCCTACATCCATTCCTTCCGGAACCTGTTTTTTAGGGAGTAAAACTTTTTCTTTGTCATTTTCGCCAAGATATATTCCAAACTCTGCTTTACTTACACACTTTAACGTCTGTCTTTCGCCTAATTTAAACATCGAAATCCTCCATTTAATATTTCTTATAAGTCAAAACTTACTTTTCTATCATACAAACAATTACTTTTTTATTCCTAATTTCTCATTCCAAACTCAACAATTGCAAATATTTCACTCAAATCATTTCTTAACTCCACTACCAATCTGTCAGTTTCCTTTGCAACATAAGCAATTATTGTATCATCATATAACGCAGATTTTTTATATTCAACTCTTATTGAATTGACGTTTTCTTTATCTTCAACAAATTCTTCTGCAATTTTTACATACCATCCATTATTCATATGATTATTGGTATCCAACTGATATTTTCTAACTTTAAAGATTTCTCTCATTGCATAATCATTTGCTCTTAGAATTTTCCCTTTTGAATATTCCATATCAAGTTTTTCTTCACATTCATATGCTTTTGAATCTTCTTCTGTTATTCTTGTTATAAAATTCTTCTTAACATCAAATAGTGCCCATACACTATCAGCTTCAACTATATTTTCATCTGTGCCTTCCATTGCGATAGTATAGTTTCTTCTTCCTGTCGCACCTCTAAAAGAATATGGCCATGTAGAAACAACCACCTTATCCATATATTTTGGAAGTCTTTTTATCTTAATTTCCCATGAGCTTAATATCCATGCTCTGTCTCTTTTCGCCTGATAACTTACACCTACACCTAAGGCTTCTGATTGAACGTTAGAACTGTCTTGCATCTGGTCAATTATACCACCAAAACTTATCCTTCCATCATTACCTATTTCGCTAAAACTTATCTCTGTATGTATTGAAGTTTTCATATTTCCCTCCATCTTAAAGTTTTGCTTTGTAAAATCAATATTTTCAATTTCCTTATACAAATAAAAACTTTCTTATAAAACAAACAACTTTTTTATAAAGAACAAAAAACTTTTCTATAAAACAAAAAAACTTCACTACAAACGGTAGTGAAGTAACTGGCCCACAAGGATTCGAACCTTGAGATGCTGGAGTCAGAGTCCAGTGCCTTACCATTTGGCGATGGGCCAATGTCTTGCGACAGATGGTATTATATCAAACGTTTCAGAATAATGCAAGTACTTTTTTATATTTTTTTATTTTTTCTTTACCTCTTTATCAATTTTAAATCATAGCCAAGAGAGTCAGCCATACTGCAAAATAATTTTTACGACGTAATATGTTCTTTATTTTCTGCCTCTAATATTAATTGTTGTTTACTTCCTATAAGATTAGCCAATTCACTTTGGAATACATTTTGTTCTTTTCTTATACAAATAATTTCATCTAGTAAAATCTCTTCAATATCATTAGCGATATAAGTTATAGTAGGCATATTATCTTTTTTTACAACCTAAACTTATACACTTTGGAAACGAATAATAATATTATCACCTTCAAAAGTTATAAGAATTTTAAACGATTCTTCGTTTACATTTTTGAATATAAAATTTGTATTTTCATCTACTACAGGAATAGAAGTATCAGCATATGTTTTTTCGATTATATCAAAAGAAAAGTCCGTTGAAACTATATAGCTATATATGGCAGCAAATGTTTTTCCGTGCTCTGCTAAATCATATCCTGCATTTATAACTTCAGCTCTTACATCTGTTGTAGTACCATTATGAAACTCTTTACCATCAAAATGTTTAATTACTATATCTTGATAATCAAAAAGAAAATCGTACTCTTTAGCCCAATCACCTTTAGTTATAGAGATAGAACCATATTCTTTTATTTCAGTAGTTGGTTCTTCTGTTGACTTGGCTATAGTAGTTGTTTCTGCAGGTTTATCTGTTGATTTTTTGGTTGTTTCGCTTGATGAAGTATAATCATCTTTTTCATTATTAATTTTTTCATCGCTCGCACAACCAAACATATTAAATGCTAAAAAAGTTACAGTTATTATTGAAATTATCTTTTTTGTTTTCATACTAAAAATCTCCTCTATCTAAAATATTATTACATCTCATCTACAAAACTACACAATTGATATAAAAATCTGCACCAACGCAGAAATTCCCGGAAATAAAACTGATAATACACATATCAAAAAATTATTCATATTAATAGGATTAGTAGAAATACTTCTTAAAAACTTAGCTTCGTAACTATCTAATTCATAATTTTGCAATTCTTCCTTAAGCAAATAGTTAAGTTTTTTCTCAAAGAAATAAATGTTATAATTAATATCGCATAATATAAAACTTCAATTGTAACCGTCAATACATATCCCCTGTTTTAGATGCAACATATATAAATGGTATTGCAAATCCGGAAACAATAACCGAACCAAAACTTAAAAACCATTTAGCTTTTATTCTGTTTTTATCATATTTCTCACTAATTTCAATTGGTACTTTTTCTCCAAACTCTTTAACCCTATTAGACAAATATGGTACAAATAACCCACACACAAAATACATAAAAAAGAAAATATAACATAGCATATAGCAATTTGTATAATCTGATAAAAAGTCATAGCCATTATTCATATCATATGCTTTTCTGAAATAAATGATAAGACCAAATAAAACTATCAAAACAAATGGAATAATTATATATATTATTTTAGTCAAAAAATTTCTCTTCCAAAGAAATTTATACAATAATCCCTCTGTCATAACATCTTTAAATTTCACAAATTTATTTTCCATATTTAATCCTTTCTATTGTTATTCTATACCTCTTATAAAAACATATTTCCAACTTCTCATATTCTCTTTATAATATATTCAAGCTCCTTTTTTTCGTCAAGTGGCATACTTTACGAAACGTTTTTAATCAAAAAAACAACTATCGACTTCATTTATAAGAAGTTTTTAGTTGTTTTTTGTTCTATATCTTTATAACTTATATCTATACAATTACATAAATTGCAGATACTAACTCATCTGCAATTTATAGCATTTTCTATCTCATCACAAAAAAATATTTTGTTTATATCAATTGATTTATCCATCTTTTCAATCACTGTATATTTTTCATCCAAATAATCTTTAGAAAATATAGCATACACTTTCTGATAGGGCTTTACCATAACATCCCTTATATCCTTTTTCAAGAGAGTATTTGGAACATTCAAATTAGTATTTCTATCTTTTACAAACCCTATACATCCACATATATTACCTGCCACTTTTTCTGTAAACAATCTTGGTCCCATATCCGTAAATTCACCTATCATTGTTACATTTTTCTTAATTTTCATCATATTCTCTAATATATCTAATTTTTGTACAGTAGAACCATCCTTCGAAAATGCAAAATCACTTTCTTTCAATCTATTAGCTACACATTTCTCATAAAAATGAATTGATGAGTTAATTTCAGAATTAGATATTCTTATACCTGTCAGATGCATGAAATTCTTCCGTTGAAACGTCACCTCATATTTCTTCATATTCAACAGCTTACCATTCTCTTCCTTCAATTCTTTTACTATTTCTGATGGAACTCCATACAAAAATAATATTTTTTTATCTTCAAGATTTTCTTTATATAACTGTGCTGACCTTGTCATAATTCTAATCGCTTGTTTCTTATCCATAACCCCATCCTTATTGTTTAAATATTCTAAAAGGGAATGTTATCGCCTCAGCATCAAACATTCCCTTTTTATTGGTTGATTTTTCCGTTGTCTGCCAACCTCCGGCACCTATGTCCGGAAAATATCAGGTTATACGTTGCCTGCCAACCTCCGGCACCTACGTCCGAAAAATATATCAGATTTTAGGTGTCAACCCACCGCTGATATACAGCTTTTTCTAATTACATTCTACAATACAAAAATATAAAATGCAATTATATTTTACTATATTCAAAAAATAAAATTTTATTCTATATCCTCATAACCCTATCGCACATCTTATCAATAACATGTATATCATGTGAAATAAATAGCATTGTAAGATTAAATTCTTTCTGTAACGAAAGAAGAAGTTCCATAACTTGTGCCTGTATTGTTACATCAAGTGCGGACACAGGTTCGTCTGCTATTATAAAATCTGCTCCACCTATTATTGCCAATGCAATACTTACTCTCTGTCTTTGACCACCACTTAATTCAGAAGGCTTTCTATTTATAAAACCTTCGGATAATCCGACCTTTGAAAGCATTTTCTTAACTTTATTTTCTCTTTCTTCATTAGATAATTCTGTTCTTATTCTCAATGGTTCTTCTAAAATCCATCCAATTGTTTTGGCAGGATTTAATGAACTAAATGGGTCTTGAAAAACCATCTGGCTATGCTTTGCATTATTTATAACCTCTCCATCAAAATATTTATGAATTCCAAGTATTGTTTTTGAAATCGTAGTTTTTCCAAATCCACTTTTACCTACAAGACCAAGAATTTCACCTTTATATATCTCAAAACTAAGATTATTTATAACATAATCTCTTTTATTTCCTTCCATATAATAAATGCTTAAATCTTTTGCTTTAACCATTATATCTCTGGTAGTTTCTTTAAAAGGCTTTTTCCCTCTAGGTATTGAGGCAATTAATTTCTTAGTATATTCCTCTTTAGGACTATTAATTATCTCAGAAGTTATTCCTTGCTCCACAATCTTCCCTTTATTCATTACAATTATCCGACTCGCCATCTTTTCAACAACATTTAAATCGTGAGAAATCATAAGAATAGAAATTTGCTTTTCTTTATTAATCTTTTTTAACAATTCTAAAATCTGCTCCTGATTTTGAACATCCAATGCCGTTGTCGGTTCATCTGCAATAAGAAGCTTAGGATTACAAAGAGTCGCCATAGCTATCATAACTCTTTGTCTCATTCCCCCTGATAATTCATGTGGATATTTATCATATAATTCTTCCGGTTCCGGCAAATCAACTTTTTCAAACATATCTACAACTATTTTTTTTATATCTTTCCGGATAAGCTTTCCATCTTTTTTAAATACGTTTTTATGAAGTTTTATCATTTCTGCAACCTGTTTACCAACCTTCATTACAGGATTTAATGATGTCATAGGTTCTTGAAATATCATAGCTATCTCATCCCCCATATAATCTCTTCTCTCTTTTCTTGAAAGCGCTGTAAGCTCTACATTATCAAGATAGATTTTTCCTTTTATTTTTGCAGTCTTTTTTAAAAGTCCGATTATACTAAGGGCAGTCATTGATTTTCCCGAACCCGACTCTCCAACTATAGCAATTATCTCACCTTTTCCTATATCAAATGAAACATCATCTACAACATTCCCATTTCCAATATCATCTTTGAATGAAACCGTAAGATTTTCTATTCTAATCATTTTTTTATCTTCCAAAACTTTTCTCCTATATGAAATCCTTAAGATAATCAGTTATTTCTTTTCTCCAATTGCTTCACTAATTAAAGCAAATGCTACTATCATAAATATTATTAATATTCCCGGAAATACTGATGCCCATGGCGCCGAAATAATATATCCCTTAGCCTCTGACAACATTCTTCCAAGACTCGCATGGGGCGGTTGTACTCCAATGCCCAAGAAACTCATACTCGATTCAGCAAGTACAGCATTATTAAACCCAATTGCAACCGAGGTTAAAATTGTCGGCATTGCATTTGGTAACATATGGACAAACATAACTCTTAAATTTGATGCTCCCATTAATCTTGCACTCTTTACATAATCCATATGTTTAAGCCTTATAAATTCGCTTCTGACAATCCTTGCAAAACTCGGAATAAATATTATTCCAAGCGAAACAATTATCTTATACCTGCCACTTCCTATTATACTTACAAAAATAAGTGCAAGTAAAATGCTCGGAAAAGAAGCCAATGCATCATTTATTCTCATTAAAATTTCATCTACTATTCCACCATAAAAACCTGTAAATGCACCAATAATTATTCCAAAAAACAATCCTATTAAAACCGTAGAAATAGCAACTATAAATGTAACCTTAAGCCCTTCAATTGCTCTTACATATATATCTCTACCATAATTATCAGTTCCCATTATGTGTTCTATTGATGGCTTAGAATATTTAAGACTTCCATTCATCTCATTTGGTCCATATGGCTGATAAAATTCATTTATTATAAGTAAAGTTAGTAAAACAATCATTATAATAAATCCAAGCGTCATACTTAAATTTATTTTTTTTCCTGATTTAAAAATATTTTTAAACAAATCTTTTAATCTCTTCATTCGTTTCTACCCCCTAACTCTCGGGTCTACAATGTAGTAAAGAATATCCACTATACAGTTTGTTATTATAACTATAAATGCAATATAGACAACTATAGCCTGCACCACCGGATAATCTCTGGTAGACACTGAATGTACTAATATTGCAGATAGCCCCGGTAAATTAAATACCTGTTCTACCACAATACTTCCTGCCATAATTTCTGCAACAATCATTCCAAGCATCGTTATTGCCGGCATTAAACCATTTCTTAATACATGACAAAACAATACTCTATTATCACTTGCTCCTTTACTGTATGCAGTTCTTACATAATCTGAATCCATCTCATTCATAAGAGATTTCTTCATAAATTTAACCATCATCGCAATCTTTGGAATAGCAACAGTTATTGCAGCGGGAATTATATATCTTATAAATCCTGCAAAATCTTCTCTATAATCCACATATGCGCCAGGTATAAATACTTTCATTTTCAATCCAAACACAATAATTATTACAATTCCCAAGAAAAATGAAGGTATTGCCATAACTGACTGATTGAATATATCAAATCCTTTTGAATATTTCTTCTTTCCAAATCTAGCCATAATAACTGCTAATGGTACCGATACTATAACAATTATAACAAATGTAAGTATAGCAAGATATACTGTTACAGGAATCTTCGCACCTATAAGTTCCTCAACAGGAATTTTGTAAGTGTAAGAAGTCCCAAAATCACCTCTTACGAAATCCATAAGCCATACAGCATATCTCTCTATTGCCGGTTTATCTAATCCTAGCTCCTCTCTCATGGCCTCAGCTCTTTCCGGAGTATATTCTGTCCCAAGAATAGATGTAACCGGGTCTCCCGGTACAATTTGAAATAAAAAGAAGGCAATAAATGAAACAAGTAGTAATGTGCCAATTAATGTTATTATCTTTTTCACTAAATATTTCATTTTTTGCCTCCAACTCCAAAGCACTATTTCTTTGTTTTTTTAATAATCGTTGACTAAACTCTCTATTTATTTTTGATTGTTGACATATCCTGCACAAAAATAGGATAGAAAGTAAATCCTGTCAACTTCTTGTTAATAGCAACTCTTGATGGTGCATCCTGAATATATATTGCTACTGCATCATCAGATAAAATCTGTTGTAACTGATGATAATATTCAGCCTTTTTATCATCATCTACAGTTTCTATTGCTTTTTTGCAAAGTTCATCATATTCTGCATTAACATAATTACAGAAGTTCTTGCTATAATCCGAAGTATATCTGAGCATCATATCAGAAGGTGCAAGTTTTGCATCAATTCCAATAATTGTTGATTCAAATTGCCTATTTGTATAAACATCGTTTACCCAGCTTGTCCAATCTATAAGTTCAATTTCTGCTGTTACACCAATCTTCTTGAGTTGTTCAACTATTACTTCGCCTGTACTAATATGGAACTGATAATTTGACGGAATTGTCATCTTAAATGTAAATCCATTTTCATATCCTGCTTCTTTTAAAAGCTCCTTTGCCTTTTCCACATTATATGTGTAATCTTTTGAACAATCCTTATAATATTTTCCAAATCCACTAAACAACGCACTTCCAAGCATTGTTCCATCGCCACCTGATACTAAAGACATTATCTCTTCTCTGTCTATCGCATAGTATAAAGCTTTTCTTACTAATGGATTTTTAAAATATTCATTCTTATGATTTAGATATAAAGCCTGTGTAAGGTTTGAATTACCTACTGCTATATCCATACTAGCTGACAATTCAGTTGACTGACTATCTGTAAGGTATGGATAAATATCTATGGAACCACCTTGTAAATCAAGAATTACCGAATCCGTATTCTGAACAATTCTAAATTCTACATTTGTCATCTCCGGCTTTTCGCCCCAATACTCATCAAATCTTGCAATCTTAAAATTCTGCTGTGGTGAGTATGAAACAAATTTAAAAGGACCCGTTCCTACCGGTGCAGTTGCCTGATTCTCGTAATCACATGGAAGAATAGCAACTGTCATAAAACTGATTAACTCTGTATCAGCTTCTTTTAACATTACACTAACAGTAGAAGAGTCCTCTATATTAACACTTTCAATTTTTTTAAATGCACTAACAAGTGGCTCAGGATTTGATTCTAACAATCCCGAATTACGCTCTATTGAATATTTAATATCCTCGGCCGTAACCTCTTTACCATTGTGGAATTTAACACCTTCTCTTAATGTGAATGTGTATACCTTTGCATCCTCTGATACATCATAATTGCTAGCTACTGCCGGAACCATATTGCCATTTTTATCAGGCTTTACCAAGCCTTCGAAAACATTGTATAAAACTTCTCTAGTTCCTGCCGTTTCTGCAAGATGCGGGTCAAGACTATCCAAATCGTTTTGTATACCTACAACTATTGAATCTTTCTTCCCGGAGGATGAACCCTCGCCACTTCCGTTACCGCCAAAGCATGCTGTAAGTGCAGTACAGATGACAAGTGATAAGACTAATAAAATCTTCTTATTCATTTAATCCTTCTTTCCGGTATATCCACATATGAGAAATATTCCCATATCGTGAATATTTCCTAATGTTTTATTCTTTTTGGCACAAAAGACGATATCATTCTATACCTAACCTGTATAAAATGCAACTAATTTTTTACAAAATACATTTCATACCATACAAGGAAAGTATATATTGTCCATACTTTTCTCCAATTATCCGAATTTCCACCTATATAATCATCAAAAATAGCTTTAATCTCTTCTACATTAAAGAACTTCTCTGCAATATCACTGTCAAACTTAGCTCTTACATCCTGATTATATCTGTCATCTGCCATCCATATACGAATAGGTACAATAAAACCAAGTTTCTTACGAAATGCTATTTCTTCAGGTAATACTTTTGCTGCTGCTGTTCTAAACGCAACTTTGTTCTGTTCATCGTTCACTTTAAATCGTGATGGCATTCTTGATGCAATGTCAAAAATTCTCATATCCGTAAGTGGCATTCTCACCTCTAAGCCTGCTGCAGAACTCATCTTATCAACATTTAAATAGATATCACCTTCAAGCCATATCTGTATATCAACATTAGACATCTTACTAAGTGGATCAAGTCCTTCTGTTTCGTTATAAATTTCTTTTACTATGTTTATAGGAAGTATATTTTCATTATATTTTTTAAGAATCTTTTTCTTTTCGTCTTCCTTCATTATATTTGTATTTCCCACGTAAAAAGTCTTAAGATTGTCCCCATAACGCTCCGCATTACGATACATATTATAGCCACCAAAAAATTCATCCGAACCTTCACCCGAATAACAAATATCTGTATGTTCTGATGCAGCCTTGCAACCAAGTGCAAATACTAATGCCGACGCATCTCCTAACGGTTGCTCCATATTATACATTACATAAGGCACTACATCAAAATACTCTTCCGGTGTAACTCTCTGTCTGTTAAATTCTTTTCCTAACATATTCGCTGTTTCCAATGCAAGACCCGACTCATCAAATCTTTCATCCGCATATCCACAGGAATTAGCAGTATCAGCATCAGACATCGCTAATACATAAGATGAATCCACTCCTCCCGAAAGAAATGATTCCACTCTCTCATCATCAGCCTTTACTTCTTTCATAATCATCTGCAATGTATTATGAATCTCATCAGCCCACTCTTCCAACGTCTTACTTTCATCAGGATTAAATTCCGGTTTCCAATACCTTACAATCTTGTACTCTCCATCTTTCCATTCCAGATATCTGCCAGGCAAAAGTTTCTTTATACCTTTAAAAAATGTCTCCTCACCTGCTACGTATGTAAGACTCAAATAAATCTGCAACATCTCTTCATTAAGTTCTTTCCTAAATCCGGGCTGTTCCATAATTTTTCTAATACTTGTTGAGTAAATAATACTTCCATCTTCTTTTACATAATAGAAAAATGGTTTAGTCCCAAATTGGTCTCTTAAACAAAACAATTTTTCTTCTTCACTATCCCAAAGTGCAAATGCAAACATTCCATATATATGGCTTGCCATATCATTGCTCCATTTTTCATATGCTTTAATTAAAATACTATATTCACGTTCTTTTCTTGATAAATTCTTATCAATTCCAAGTTCGTTACAAAGTAACTCCCAATTACGAATGTGTCCGCTATATTCTTTAACTTCTATCATCTTAAGTACCTCGTCTTAATTCTTTTACATATCAGAAAAATATCTATATTCAATTGTTATTTTCTGAACATCTGTTAACTTTTGTATTTTAACATAATATTAAGATTAATTAAACCTATATATTAAAATGTTTAAATCATTCATATACCGCTTTAGGATATCCATTCTTAACATACAAGTCATTTGTCCTCTTATCCATAATATCATGCACTCTTACTACTTCATCTAAAATCAGTGTATCCATTCCCTCCAGTTTGACTACTTTTTCCTTTAGCATATTCATATCTTTATTTAATACACTTACATTTTCTTTCAACTCACTTACGTCTTTCTTAAGTATACTTACGTCTTTCTTAAGTATACTTACATCTTTGTTTAATACGATTACATTTTTCTTAAGCATACTTACATCTTCTTTTAGTACATTTACATCTTCCTTTAATTCACTTACATCCTCCTTAACGCACTTCATATCAAGTGTCAAATCATCCAACTTATTAATTATTAAATCAAATTTTTCATCACTACTCATAGTACTGTCTCCTCCTACATCTTTATTAGTCACATTTTAACATTTGATGTATTTTTTGTCAATCTTAATTTTTAAATTTATTTTACAACCCATTTTTTAGTAAAAAAATTCGCAGAGAAAACTTACATATCGTCTCTACGAACTTATTTTATTATTATTGAAATATTATTTTACAATACTTTCTTATAATAGCAATATTTTTCCCCTTCACTAGTAACATCTTCTACATAAATAAATCCTAATTTTTCTGCCAGTTTTTTTGACGCCACATTTTCTTTTTTCATAAAACATACCATTTCATTTTCAAAAAGTAAGTCTTTAACAAAGCCACAAATCGCTTCACATATTTCAAATGCGTAACCTTGATTTTGAAATTCTTCTGCTATAACATAACCAAGTTCCAACTTAGTCTCACCATCAACTTCTCTATTACTAAGTCCGGCTCTTCCGATTATTTCATCATCTTCCTTTCTGACTACAAGCCAAAACCCATAACCATAAAAATTATACATATTTTTTATATATGCTAAAGTGTAATTATATTCCTCTTCGTAATCCTCATATAATACTTCCATATATCTTGTAATATTGGAAGATGAATATATCTCATAAAGTCTATCTAAATCTTTAATAGTCTGTTCTCTCAGATACAGTCTATCTGTATCAAGTACTCTTCATGGTTCACCTTTCTTGTGACAATAAATCATCTCAAAATATTTTGCATCAATCTCCTCAAATCCTTGAATTATATAGTCTGCATATGAAGTATCCACTTTTCCCATTGAAAGATTCTCATACATTACACATACCATATTCGCATTTTTTGCTGCCTTCATTCCATTCAAAGAATCCTCTATCACAAGACATTCTTCCGGTAACACAGACAGTAATTCTGCTGCTCTTAGAAATGTATCTGGTGCAGGTTTAGGATTTTTTACAGTCTTACCACTTACAAGCACATCAAACTTTTCATAAACTCCAAGTTTTTTTACAGTTTCTTCTATTCTATTAATTCCCGACGAAGAAGCTACTGCAAGCTTTATTCCTGCAGCCGAAATATTATTTATAAGCTCTTTAGCTCCTTTCATGATAGGATATCCCATGCTGCCATTTATTTCTCTCACAAATTCATCTGACATATCCATTAAATCTTCATCGGTAAGACTCAAATTAAAATCTTTAATAACCTTTGCCCACATATAATCAGTAGTACTTCCAACAAACTGTAAATAATATTCCCTATCAAATTTAATATTAAGAGTGTTCATTAACATCTTAAATGCTTCCATATGAACCGGTTCGCTATCAATTAATACTCCATCCATATCAAAAATTACTGCTTTTAACATTTTTCAGGTTCTCCATACTCTTCACCTAATGTATCAACTGTAACTTTCTTCATAACAACCTCTTCCATTGGTCTGTCCATCCAGTCAGTAGGCAGTTCAGCAATTTCTTCAACTGTTTCAAATCCTTCAATAACCTTTCCAAAAGCTGCATACTGTCCATCAAGATGAGGTGAAGTTTTATGCATAATAAAAAACTGCGAACCAGCTGAATTAGGATTATTAGCTCTTGCCATAGAAAGAACTCCTTCTATATGTTTTAAATCATTTTTAAAACCATTGCCTGAAAATTCTCCTTTAATAGAATATCCCGGGCCGCCTGTTCCATTTCCATCAGGACACCCTCCCTGAATCATAAATCCTCTAATCACTCTATGAAAAATTAATCCATCATAATATCCTTTACTTACAAGACTAACAAAATTCTTTACTGTGTTCGGCGCAATTTCAGGATAAAGCTCTGCCTTAATTACCTTTCCGTTTTCTAATTCAAAAGTCACTATTGGTTTACTCATAGTATTCCTCCGTTTTAATTTTATTTTATAAATCTTTACCATTATACCAAAACATAACCATATGGTCAAAAAGATTATAACGTTTACAATTTGTTCATAATTTATTTTATTAATTTTAATATTATCCACATTTTTTATTAATTATTGTACATTAATATATGTAGTATAAAGTGATTTTCTTTTTTACATTTTTTTCATATTACTCCCCTTTTGTTTCATAAATAAAAACGATGTAGGCACCGTAATGGTTACATCGTTTTTTTTGCATTTAAATACCTTAATCATATAAAAAAAAGTGTGTCAAATAAACTACTCATTCGACACACTTTAATATTTAATTAAACTTCAAAAATTAAGTCTCCATACGATGGCATAGGCCATAAATCTTTATCTACTATCATTTCTAATTTGTCAACCGGCGTTCTTAAATTATCCATTGCAACCTTAACATGTGTATTAAAATATTCTGCCTGTTCTTTTCCTATCTGCTTCTTACTTGCTTCTTCTGTCACTTCAACTAACTTTGCAAGTGCAGTTTTTGTTTCAACCAACAAGTTACTTGTTTCTTTAAGAAGGTCAGTCTGAACTTCCGTATCAGCTTCAGGGCAAGCCATTTTAACAGCATTGATTGAATTAGATAACTGTGTCGTAGCCTTTATTACAGCCGGAATAATTTGCTTAGTAGCTATATCATACATCGCTCTTGCTTCAATATTTATAGCCTTAGAATATGCCTCATACTGAACCTCTGCTCGTGATTCTAACTCAGCCTTCGTAAATACACCAAATTTTTCAAACAAAGTTATTGATTTTTCTGTAGTTAATGCCGGAATTGCATCAACCATCGTCTTAAAGTTAGGAAGTCCTCTTCTTTCAGCCTCTACTACCCATTCTTCAGCATATCCATCACCATTAAATATAATTCTTTCATGCTCTATTGCAAGTTTCTTAATCATATTATGGACTGCTTCATCAAAATTCTCTGCCTTTTCAAGTTCATCTGCTATATCACAAAACGCTTCAGCTACAATTGTATTAAGCACAACATTAGGACTTGCAACTGAATCTGACGAGCCTACCATTCTAAACTCAAACTTATTTCCGGTAAAAGCAAATGGTGAAGTTCTGTTTCTATCTGTAGCGTCTTTTCTTAGTGCCGGAAGTGTACTAACACCGGTCTTCAATCTTCCTGCTTTAATACTACTTGTTGCGTCTCCCGTATTAATAAGCTGGTCAACTACGTCTGTAATCTGGTCTCCCAAAAACATAGAAATAATTGCAGGTGGTGCTTCATTAGCTCCCAATCTGTGGTCATTACCAGGATTGGCAGCAGACTCCCTAAGCAAATCTGCATGTGTATCAACAGCTTTCATTATAGCTGTAAGAACAAGTAAAAACATCTTATTATCATGAGGTGTCTTACCGGGATTTAACATATTAATTCCATCATCCGTCGTAAGCGACCAGTTATCATGCTTACCGGAACCATTCACTCCCTTAAATGGTTTCTCATGAAGAAGACAAACCATTCCATGACGACTCGCAACTTTTTTCATAGTTTCCATCGTAATCTGATTATGGTCAACAGCAATATTAGCTTGTGCATAAATTGGTGCAAGCTCATGCTGTGCAGGTGCTGCCTCGTTATGCTGAGTCTTGGCAGAAACTCCAAGTTTCCACAATTCCTCATTCAAATCCTTCATATACGCACCAATTCTTTCACGAATACCACCAAAATAATGATCATCTAATTCCTGACCTTTAGGTGGCATTGCACCAAACAATGTTCTTCCTGTAAAAATAAGGTCTTTTCTCTTTAAATATTTAGCTCTGTCCACAAGAAAATATTCCTGTTCAGCCCCAACTGATGGAATTACTTTTTTAGATGTCGTATTTCCAAATAACCTAAGTATTCTAAGTGCCTGTGTATTAATTGCCTCCATAGAACGAAGAAGAGGAGTCTTTTTATCTAACGCTTCACCTGTATACGAGCAAAACGCTGTTGGTATACAAAGTATAGCTCCTACCGCATCTCTTTTAACAAATGCAGGTGATGTACAATCCCAAACTGTATATCCTCTTGCTTCAAATGTTGCTCTAAGTCCTCCTGATGGAAACGATGATGCATCCGATTCACCTTTAATCAATTCTTTTCCGGAAAATTCCATTAATACTTTTCCATTTTCCTTTGGTGCCGAAATAAAAGAATCGTGTTTTTCAGCTGTAACTCCTGTTAATGGCTGAAACCAATGTGTATAATGAGTTGCGCCCTTTTCAATCGCCCAATCCTTCATAGCATTTGCTACTACATCTGCAACTACGCTATCAAGTTGTGCACCTTCATCAATAGTCTTTCTTAATTCCTCATATACTTTCTTAGGAAGTCTCTCCTTCATCACAGTATCTGTAAATACATCTTCTGCAAAAATTGCCGAAACATTCAAAGCTTCACTCATCAGTCTATTTTCCTTTCAATTTATGTCATATTATATTATATGAAATTATATAAATGTTCAGAGCCAAGCTCGAAAACACTACGTGTTTCCTCGCTGTGGCGTATCCGCCAAATAGATTTGAATTAAAAAGTATTTATGAATGCAAGCATTCAACATAATTTTTATCCAAATCTGCTTAACTCTGAACATTTACCATATTATGCTAACTTTTCTCTTCGTACCATCTGAACAATATATCTTTTGGTATCATTACCTCTTGTACAAGTTGAAAGAGTAATTATCTTATCATCTTTTGTAAGATTATCTATTCCTGTATCATATTCCCTTTTAGCCATAGAAATTTTAATATAATTTTCAAACTCTTCATCCGTTGTAAAATTATACGAGTATGTATCACCTATTTCATCAGTTTCATAAGTGGCGAAAACATAATATCTGTATCCCGTATCGCCTATGTATATATCAAATGTAGGATGCTCTTTAAAATATGATTTATTAGAATATTTTATCAAAGAACCAAACATTGAATTATTGAGCATATTATGACCATAAATAATACAATTATCGGATTCCATTCCATCTGTAATTCTATAATCAACAAATATCGCACCGGCTTTATTTTCTTTGTGCGCTGCATTATGTGTAAGATAATAATCATTATCTGTACCGGCAACAATAGGATAGCTTATTATATTCCCTTGCTTAATCCAACCTACTGCATCTGTATTCATATTTTTGAGTGCCTCAAAATCGTACTTCCATGCAACCTGATCTTTAGAATTAACTATCTTATTACCATTTATGTCAGTAGCCTGTTCTCCTCCCTCAATATTAGGTATCTCAAACATATCCTCCATATTTTCATACGCATCATCTCCATCTTCATAATCAAGATAAATATTAGTAAGCTCATATGAAGAATATGTGAACAAACATAAGGCTGCAATTATAATAACCTTTCTTATCGCCTCAATTATATAATACCTTGGCGAATGACTTTTTATCTTCTTTATTATACGATTAAAAAACTCTATAGATTTGATTTTTTCTACAATCTTTTCTTTTATACCTGAAAAACTCATTTCATCAATCCCTTGCGTCTATATTAATGTTTTCAAAATTACACTTTTACTATTATAAATAAAGATATGCAATTTATCAAGTTTAAGAATATGAATATTTCGTAAATCTTTCATCTCTTTTTTAATTTAAATTTAGCATTATTGTAAAATTTTTAAAAATCTGCTATATTAATAAACGGCTTTTGCCATACAATCTTAGTTCTAAAGAACTATTCACTAGAATTAATTTTATAAGGAAGGATTTAATTGGTAATTTAAATGAATAATAATATTTATGCAATTTTAGCAGATGAGTTAGGAATAAAGCTTTCTCAAGTCGAAGCAACTGTCAACTTAATTGACGAAGGAAATACAATTCCCTTTATCGCAAGATACAGAAAAGAAGTTACAGGCTCTCTTAACGACGAAATACTTCGAAAACTTGATGAAAGATTAACATACTTAAGAAACCTTGAGGCAAGAAAAGAACAAATTATATCAAGTATTGAGGAACAAGGAAAACTTACTGATGAATTAAAAGAAAAGATTTTATCAGCTACAACTTTAGTATCTGTTGAAGATTTATATCTTCCATACAAACCAAAAAAACGTACAAGAGCAACGATAGCTAAAGAAAAAGGACTTGAACCTTTAGCAAACCTCATAATTGCAGAAACATTTACATCAGAAGATGCAAACCAATATATTAATCCTGAAAAAGATGTGAATGATGAAAAAGATGCTATAAATGGAGCTAGTGATATTATTGCAGAATTTATTTCTGATAATGCTACTTATCGTGCTTATATCAGAAAATATGTTTTTAACAACGGAAATCTTGTATCAACCGCAAAAGATAAAGAAGCTGAATCCGTCTACGAAATGTATTATGAATTTGAGGAACCTGTTAAAAAGATTGCAGGTCACAGAATTTTAGCAATTAATCGCGGTGAAAAAGAAAAGGTATTGTCAGTTAAAGTTTCAGTTGATGAAACCGGAATAATAAACTATCTGGAAAAAAATATGATAAAGAAAGATAGTTCAGAGAGTACGGAAATTCTTAAAAATGCTATAGCAGATAGCTATAAACGTCTTATTTTTCCTGCAATTGAAAGAGATATCAGAAATGAACTCACTGAAAAAGCTGAAGACGGTGCCATTAATGTATTTGGTAAAAATCTTTGTCAGCTTCTTATGCAACCTCCAATCGCCGGACAGACAGTTCTTGGATGGGACCCTGCTTTTAGAACAGGTTGTAAGCTTGCAGTAGTTGACCCAACCGGAAAAGTACTTGATACTACAGTAATTTTCCCAACTGCTCCACAAAACAAGATTGAAGAATCAAAGAAAATTGTTCAAAAATTAATTGATAAATACAACATCACACTTATTTCTCTTGGAAATGGTACAGCTTCAAGAGAATCAGAGATGGTAATCGTTGATATCATCAAAGAAGCTTCTCACAAAGTTTCTTATGTAATTGTAAATGAAGCCGGTGCTTCAGTTTATTCGGCAAGTAAACTTGCCACAGAAGAATTTCCAAACTTTGATGTTGGACAACGTAGTTCTGCTTCAATTGCAAGAAGAATTCAGGACCCACTTGCAGAGCTTGTAAAGATTGACCCTAAATCAATCGGTGTTGGTCAGTATCAGCATGATATGAACCAAAAGAAATTATCAGAAACTCTTACAGGTGTTGTCGAAGACTGTGTTAATAAAGTCGGTGTTGATTTAAATACCGCTTCTGCAAGTCTTCTTGAATACATTTCAGGAATTTCTTCAGCTATTGCTAAGAATATTGTTAAATACAGAGAAGAAAATGGAAGATTTACTGACAGAAAGCAACTTCTTAAAGTTGACAAATTAGGACCTAAAGCATTTTTACAATGTGCAGGATTTATGAGAATTTCTGAAGGAAAAAATCCTTTAGATGCTACAAGTGTTCATCCTGAATCATATGAAGCAGTTATTAAACTTTTAGATAGCTTAAACCTTAAACTTGATGAAAGTAACGGAGGTAAACTTACAGGTATAAGCCTTATGATTAAGGATTACAAAAAGACTGCAGAAGAACTTGAAATCGGTGAAATCACTTTAAGAGATATCGTAAGTGAGCTTGAAAAGCCTGCTCGTGACCCAAGAGATGAGATGCCTAAACCTATTTTAAAAACAGATGTACTTGAAATGAAAGATTTAGCACCGGGAATGATTCTTAAAGGAACTGTTAGAAACGTAATCGACTTTGGAATATTTGTAGACATAGGAGTACATCAAGACGGACTTGTTCATATCTCGCAGATTACTGACAGATATATTAAACATCCACTTGATGCAGTTAGTGTTGGTGATATAGTGGATGTTCAGGTTATGAGTGTAGACGTTGCAAAAAAACGTATACAGCTTACAATGAAAATAAAATAAATTGTTAATAGTAATAAATCACATAGATTTTTCGAACCACATTTTCTGCGATAAACATTATATATTCTACGATGTAAATATGCGTTGCTTGTAGCAACGCATATATTTTTATACAATATTGGTATCAAACTATAGAACGGAGGTGAAACCGATTGTTAAACGAAAATATAAGAACAATAAGAAAATCAAAAGGACTTTCACAAGAAGAACTTGCTATCAAAGTTAATGTAGTGCGACAAACTATTTCTAAGTGGGAACAAGGTTTATCCGTACCCGATGCTGATATGCTAATTTCCTTATCAGAGGCACTTGAAACACCAGTAAACATTCTACTTGGAGAAACTATTGCCAAAGCAAGTACTGATGATATGAAAGCCATTTCAGAAAAATTAGAAATTATTAATCTACAACTTGCACAAAACAAAGCTACAAGAAGAAAAATCCTTCATTGGCTTTTTATCTCCTTATGTACAATTACCTTATTAACTTTTGTTATCTTAGCTATATTAGGTAGTCCTTACTTAGATTGGGATTATAGCGATCCTGAATGGGCTGTCGTTGGCGTTATATTTCACGCTTTCGAATGGTTTTTTATTAGATTATCACCATTTGTCCTTATTAGCTCTGTTATCGGAATTTGCTTAACACGAAAAAAATCGTAAAATCAGACCACTTATTGAAATCTCAATAGGTGGTCTTTAGTCATAAGATATAATTTATATTCCTAATTTTTATATAAATATTTTACCTCTTACCCTCGATTTTTGACTTCTTAGCTTTAAAGTATTTACTTTCAAAAAATATTTTTTTATAATCCTTACATACAGTGTAACAGTTCACGCCACAACGAGGAAACACATAGTGTTTTCGAGCTTGGCTCTGAACAGTCACCATAAAGTTTAAGGAGTTAAGTAAATCTAATATGAAAATACGAATAGAAATTGACGATAGCTTAACAGATGAAGAAATTGTCATTAGATGTCGTAATTTAAATGAAGATATCGTTTCCATCCAAAAAAGTATTACAGATGCAATAGGAACCGGCTTCCAGCTCCATGTATTCAAAGGAGAAAAAGCATATTTTCTTAATATAGATAAAATTATTTTCTTTGAAACAGATGGTTCATTTATTATGGCACATACATCAAATGACATTTATGAAACCAGACTTCGCTTATATGAATTAGAAGAAATTCTACCAGGATTTTTTATGAGAGTTTCTAAATCTACTATTTTAAATATTAATTATATTCATAGCATTAGAAAAAATATTACCGGGGCCAGTGAAGTCGAGTTTACCTGCACAAAGAAACAGGCATTTGTATCCAGAAGCTACATTAAACAACTAATGAGCAAATTAGAAGAAAAGAGGTTAAAACGATGAAAAATAAAAATTTATTTTGGGGTATAACTCTGATACTTATTGCGGTATGTCTACTTTTAAGTTACACAGATATTATGCCTGATATACCATTTTATAAAATTTTACTTACACTATTTTTTGCATATATGACAATTAAAGGTATCTTTAACTTAAGCTTTTATGGTTCGTTTATGTCACTTGCTTTCCTAGGATGTTTATATTCAAAAGAGCTTGGAATAACTTCCATAACTCCTTTACCATTGTTATTTTCAGCATTTTTATGTAGTGCCGGACTTAGCTTGATTTTTAAAAAGACAGAGAAAAAAGAAAAAATTCATTTTTCCGGATTTAATCGTGAACAAACTGTTAATTTCAGAGATGATTCTTTTGTAGCTGTTGATAATAATTTTGGTTCAATAAATAAATACGTGAATAGCAACAGTTTTTCTAATGCCAGAATTAATAATAGCTTCGGCAAATCAAACATTTACTTTGACAATGCAACTTTACAAACAAACAGAGCTGAAATTCAGATTAATAACAGCTTTGGAGAAGTAAATATTTACTTGCCATACACTTGGAAAATAAATTTATCAAAACGAGCTACTATTGGAGATATAAAAGTAAACGGAAGAGGAAGTCTTGCTCCTGATGCTCCTGAAATTACAATATTTGCTACAACATCATTTGGAGCAATTAACATTTATTTTAACTAGATAAATATACCGTATTAGGTTTCTTTACAATTTTTCTCATATAAAAAGGAAGTTTATTTAAAAATCGATTCAAATAAACTTCTTTTTTTATATTTACTATGAGTTTGTGAAGCAGTATTTAATAGCACTTTTAGCATAACGAATTGCGACTTTGTTCGGACAATTTTGGTTGAGAGTATGCCTAAAGTGCTATTAAATTAGATTCTCATCATTACCTATTATTATTTTTCAAACAAGTGGTCAATTATCGTATGACCTTCTGCTATATAAATTCCACTTATCTCTGCACATTTTTCACTATAATCTAAAGTTGATGAAACTTCATTAGTACTGTCGTACAATAAATATGGAACCGATTCACTGGAATGTGTTCTTATACAAATTGGTGTTGGATGGTCCGGAAGGACTAACATTCTAAAATCTTCTCCCGAAGCCTTAAGCCCTTCATAAATAGTCTTAATAACCTTAGTATCAAGATAACTTATAGCTTTTACTTTTCTTTCAACACTTCCCTGATGTCCCATCTCGTCAGGCGCTTCAACGTGAACATATACAAAATCATAGCCTTCTTTTGTTAAAACATCAATAGCAGCCTGGGCTTTACCTTCATAATTAGTCTCAAGTGTTCCATCTGCACCTTCAACATTAATATTTTTCATCTGTGCACCAACTGCAATTCCTTTTAACAAATCAACTGCCGATATCATAGCACCTTTTTTGCCATTCTTTTCTTCAAAAGAATTTACGCATGGCTTTGTACCTGCCCCCCAGAACCAAATAGAGTTAGCAGGATTAAGACCTTTTTTAACTCTTTCCACATTAATAGGATGATTTGCAAGAATATCATAACTCTTTTTCATCATCTCTTTAAGCTTTGATTCAGTTGGAAGATATTCTCCTATAGTCTTACCTAAGATATCATGGGGTGGTGTAAGAGAAACCACTTCTCCTTTATCCCAAATTGTAAGATGTCTGTAGCTTGTTCCTACATAATATTTAAATTCATAATTTTCAAGTTCTTTTCTTACTGCTTCTAAAAGCACTGCTGCATCTTCTGTTGAAATCTCACTTGAACTATGATCAATTATTGTCTTTTCTTCATATGGCTTATCATCATCAGAAACAGTTACAATATTACATCTTATTGCAACATCAGTTTCTTTCATATCCACTCCAATACTTAATGCTTCAAGTGGAGAACGACCTGTATAATATTTCTTAGGGTCATAACCAAGTACTGATAAATTTGCTGTATCACTTCCGGGACTCATTCCTTCAGGTATTGTATGTACAAGTCCAACCTCCGAAATCTTTGATAACATATCAAGTGTAGGTGTATCTGCATATTCAATTGGAGTTTTACCACCTATTTCATCAATAGGTCTGTCAGCCATTCCATCTCCAAGAACTATAACATACTTCATTTCTTCTATATCCTTTCTTCATATAAATTTCTCTAAATTATATTATATCTTATTTTATTTATTATCTCTTTGAAAATGTCAGGAACTATTACATCCTAAACATTAATAAAGGGATAAAAATATATCTATGTTTATCCAACGGAAGGTATCATGAACCGTCACCACTTAACGAGTTTTTTTTGAGTTTAGTGGTGTTACGGTGAATGCTAAGTGCAAACGTCCTGACGTGGATAAACACAGATATTTTTAACCTTTAATTCCCCATTCTAATTCTTGTTACGATTCCATCAACCTTTGCAGCTGCTTCCTCATACTTATTTTCACTCATTACTTCTGTAATAAATGCAAATTCATCCTTTAATTCATCAAGTGTAATTACTTCTACTTTTCCGAATGCTGATTCTACCTCTGAAAGTTTATCAGCTACTGTACCATTTACTCTTACAAAGAACTTCTTTTCAGATGTCTTGTAATCTGCAAGTTCAAGTTTCTCATCTGTCCACTCAATTGCAATATTTGTATTAAGATTCTTAACTGCATCAACAATATCTGACACAACCGCACTTGCTGTTGGAAGCTTTCCTGCTCCACTTCCGTAGAACATAACATCTCCTAATACATTTCCATTTACTAAGATTCCGTTAAATACACCATTTACGCTAAATAACGGATTATCCCCACTAATCATAACAGGTGCTACTGAAGCATAAATATTCCCATCAACTTTTGTTGCTTCACCAAATAATTTCACTGAACAACCGATGCTATTAGCATATTTAAAATCTGTATCTGTAATCTTTGTAATTCCTTCTGTATAAATGTCTTCAAAATCAACATGCTTACCATAAGCAAGTGATGTAAGAATTGCAATCTTACGACATGCATCAAATCCATCAACGTCAGCAGACGGATTTCTCTCAGCATAACCTAAATCCTGTGCTTCCTTAAGCACTGTATCAAAATCTAAACCTTCCTTACACATTTTTGTAAGAATATAGTTAGTTGTACCATTTAAAATACCTGTGATATGTGTAACATCATCAGCTGTAATACACTGGATAAGTGGTCTGATAATTGGAATACCACCACCTACACTTGCTTCAAAGAAGAAGTTTCTGTTATTCTTCTTTGCAATTTCAATTAATTCCGGACCATGTTTTGCAACAAGTTCCTTGTTAGATGTACATACACTCTTTCCTTTTTCAAGCGCTGCTTTTACAAACTGATATGCAGGATTAACTCCACCCATAACCTCGGCAACAATCTCAACCTCAGGGTCATTTAAAATAACATCATAATCATGAACAAGAATATCCATGACAGGGTCACCCGGAAATTCTCTTAAATCAAGAACATACTTTATATTAATATCTTCTCCTGCTTTCTTATTAACAATATCCTGATTTGTCTTAATTACCTCTACAACTCCTGAACCTACTGTACCGTATCCTAATACTGCAATGTTAATCATATCTTAAATTCCTTTCGTATATATATTATCCTTCTCAAGAATTTTCGAAGAAAATTCTTGTATGTGAAATTAAATTCACTTAATTTCACATTATTCGCGTGCCAATATCTTCAAATAATGCACGCCCTTTTTCATCTCTATAGCACTTATCATCTCAGAAATATTACCCGTCTCCGGTCCTACTTCAATACTTAATGTAAGTAATGCTATACTATTAATAGGAATAGTCTGATGTATTGTAAGAATATTAGCATTATATTCTGCTATAAGTTTAAGCACACCTGACAAAAGTCCCGGTTCATCATCCATCTGCAATACAAAAGTAATTGTCTTTCCCCTTGCATTATCATGAAATGGAAATATATCATCTTTATACTTATAAAATGAACTTCTACTTATTCCCGTAATATCAACAGCTTCCTGTATCGACATGACTTTTTCTGATTCCAAAAGCCTCTTTGCCTCTACAACTTTAAGCAACACTTCGGGAACAGCTTTTTTCTTTAACACAAAATATTTATTATCTTCTGACATACTTAAGAGTTCCTTTCATGTTCTTCCCTAAAATACAGTTGTTTTCCACTCAAGGATTTTACCACATTAAAGTAGTCTTTGCAAGCATAAATTTCGCTTGCAAGGCTTTTGCAATTCAAGTAGGGTTCCCTACTTGAATAACGCAACCGAACATCTCGAAGCAGAGCTTCTCGATGTTCTTTCGCCCTGCAAATGAAGTTAAATGCAAGCATTACTTCGCTTGCAGGGCTTTTGCTACAAAAAAAGAACGCTCACTATAATATGAACGTTCTTCCTTAAACAGCAACTAACCATCTCACTAATTATTTTACTTAATCTGCATCATACAAACTTTTAAAATTAATTATATTTTCTAAGCTCCTCAAACAATTCCAAACATCTGTCACTTGCAGAAAATACAATTTCCTTATTTCCAAATTCTATTTCAAAAAAAACATCTTCTATATTCGGAATACTATATGTATTAGCTGCTTCCTTGCAAAATAATAGTATTTTTTCATCTAAAAATTTGTCTTCATACTTTCTAATTTCATCATAACCAAAATATACACAATTACTACTAACTTCGTCATAATTAACTGTTACTGCAAAATAAAACTCATCTGCCTTCGAAAGACTCTTCGTTACTTCTGCTACCAAATTCGACATAGATGTTTCAATATTTTCATTAGCAATTGCTAAATATGTATTATAGATATTTGGTAATTCTTTGATAAATGGTAAATTCAAATAATGACTTTTTTTATCTTTATTATATTCAATTTCAATATACCCTATCTCTCTAAAACTCTCGTCATTTATATTTTTAAATATATTTTCATCAGATAACCTATTAAACTCTTCTCTATATTTCTCATAAATCTCTTCTACATCATCCTCTTTATATTGTATACCATCAATCATAATTTCAACATTGCTTAATTTATTGTACTTAGGTAAAGTTTTATAATCATTTACTATTTTTTCGTTTTCTAACAAATATTTTAACATCTGTCTAAACCTTGTATCATCAAGTTCAAAGTATCTGTCATAAACCTTTCCATCTACATAAAAAGTAAAATTATATCCTTCCCCATTATAATAATTCCAATTTCTTGAATTTCGTGCAACTTCAAATTGCTGACAAACCAATTCAATAATTCTATCATCCGTTATCTTTACTCCATCAACCTTTTCCATAAGATACAATTCATCAGTTATACTATAATAAAATCTTTCATCATCATTATGTATAATTATATATTCAACATCTTCTGCCTTTGGTTGAAACTTTTTAACTTTATCAGAAATCCCAAATACACTTAAAGCCATAACTACATTTAAAATCGCAATAACTATAATTCCCGGAATTATCTTGATAAGATTTTTAACTTTCTTTGTAGACAATAATTCATATAAGAAATATATAAAAATTGCAAATAAATAAAGTATAACAATTGAATCATCAAGGAAATCACCATAATAATATTCGTTATCCCAAGCATATCTATATAATATATCTGATAAAGGAATTAAACATATTACCAATGTAATTACCGAACGAATAATATGCTGAACAAGTCGATTTGTTGCAGGCGCTCCTGCTATTTCACTTTTTCTTCTATTAAACAAAACTGCTGCTACAGCAAAATATATCAAACTCAAAACAAATGTATAAATAATATTTTCTAAATTTGCAATATATCTAAGACTATATCCACTAGTAAATATTCCCGTCAAAATATTGCTTGATGTTCCAAACGGAAATTTGATATATTCAATATTTATATATGGACAAAATTCACATACAAAGCTTGCTACAAAAAGTATTAGTAATCTTGGAAAAAATAAAATAACTACAGCAACAGAAATATTTGTAAAAATAGTTCCTGTAATTCCCTGTGCAAGAGTAATTGCTGAAATCACAAGCAAGTTACAAACAAGTAACGAAATCACCATTTTTAAATCAATAAGTCCAAATTCTCCAGTTTCAAAAAACTGTGCTATAAAATTTACACTTAAAATTGCAATTACATATGTTAACACAGCAAGTACGTAAGAAAAATATAAACTTACTCTTGTATGTGGTATAGAATGAAACATATCACTAGCTTTACGACTTGTTAAAAATCTAAATATATATAAAGTCATAGCAGGTGAAAATATTGTAAATGAGAATAATGATAATGAAAATAAAATATAGCTTCCACCATCCAACAAAACTATCGATGTAGATACAAATCCTACAAACACCAGCATTACAATTCCCATTACGCGAAGTTGTTTTAATGCATCAATGTATAAACTTAAAAATTGTACTTTATTTTTCACACTATCCCTCCTTTTATCACTGATATTTTTTTAATTCCATAAACAATTCCATACACTTAACACTAGCCGAGAATGTAACGTTTCTATTACCTAAACAAACGTCATAAACAGTTTCTTCTATATCGGGCAACTTATATGTGTCTGCTGCCTCTTTACAAAACCCAAGTACTTTTTCATCAAGTAATTCATCCTTATGTTCCAATATATCATCATAATCAAGATATACATAATCTGTTTCCGCTCCACTTTTCATTACTGTTACCGAAAAATAAAATTGTTCCGGACTTAATAACATATATTCCGCAATATCTACTATACTCCCCATATACTTATCTGTACTCTCGTCAGCAAGTTCTAAATACTTGTTATATGAGGTTGGTAATTCTTTAATAAAAGGTAACTCCAGATAACATGTTTTATTATTTTTATAATAACAAATCTTAATAAATCCATCATTTTCTTGCTGACTACCTATAATTGCCATCACATCTTTAGATGTTATTTTTGATAAATCCTCCCTATATTTCTCATATATATCCTTCTTATCTTTATCTACAAATAATTCACCTGTAATTCCCATTCTTATTTCTTCAAGTTCATCATATTCAGGTAAGCTTCTATAAGCTTTTAATACATCTTCTTTCTCTGCCAGATACTTTAACATCAACTTAAATCTTGTTTCATTAATCCCAAAATATCTGTCATAAATTTTTCCATCAACACAAAAACCTATATGACATCTCCGATATCCGTATTCTTCCGTTTTTTCTTCACACTCATCTTTAAACTGGTCACAGAGTAATTTTATTATTCTTTTGTCAGTTATTTTCCCATCTTTATTACAACTTATAAAATATGTACTATTAGTTAAAATCTCATAATTATCTTCATAATCGTTATGTATAATTACATACTCAACTTCATCAGCCTTTGGTTGAAACTTTTTAATATATTCCGTAATTCCAAATATACTAAAAACTATTGCTACATTTAAAATTGCTACAACAATAATTCCGGGAATAACCTTTACAAGATTCTTAACCTTCTTTGTAGACAATAATTCATATATAAAATATACAAAAACTGCAAAGAAATATATAATTACAACTCCTAAATCAATATCATTATAATTAAATTCTTCATAATAACGATGATACACTTTTCTATAAAGAATACTGGATAAAGGCTGTAAACATATCACTAATGTAATTACTATACGAATAATATGCTGTGCTAAACGATTTGTTGCAGGCGCTCCTGCAACCTCACTTTTTCTTCTATTAAATAATATAACAGCTAACACAAAATAAATTACACTTAAACTAAATGTATAAATAATACCTTCTAACTTTGCACCTAAACCTACATCAAGTCCATCGATAAATATTTCTGTCAAAATATTACTTGATTTTCCAAATGGAAATTTTATACATTCTCTGCTAATAAACGGACAAAATTCACACACAAAAGCTATTACAAAATCCATTAACAATCTTGGAAAAAATAATATAATTCCTGCAACAGAAATATTAGTAAAAATTGTTCCTGTCATTCCCTGTGCAAGAGTAATTGCTGAAATCACAAGCATATTACACACTATTAACGAAAGAATATATTCAACTGTAATCTCAAAATTTCCTTCTATAGCAAAAAATGCTAATAAATTTACAGTTAAACTTGCTAATATATATGTAAACACTGCAGATACATAAGAAACATACATACTAACTCTTGTATTCGGAAGAGAGTGAAATACATCACTCGCCTTACGATTTGTCAAAAATCTAAAAATATACAAAGTCATAACAGGCGAAAAAATCAAAAACGTTAGTAATGATAATGCATATAAACCAGAATGGTCGCTCTCCGATAAAACTGCTGATGTCGAAACAAAACCGACAAAAACGAGTATAACAATCCCTATAACACGAAGCTGTTTTAACGCATCAATGTATAAGCTCAAGCTAAAAAATTGTCGTTTATTTTTCATTCTCTATTCCCTCCAGAACTTCATTAAAACTATACCCATAAACCTCCATTTCATATGTAAATACTTCTTCAAGTGTCAACGGAAGAATATCCAATATTAACGGTTTTAAAGAATTAATCCGGCTGGCAATTACCTCCTTATCTCCTCTTATTATAAGATTTGAAACAGAACCTTTCTTACTAAAGTTTCTTATATCCATTTCCATTCCATCGAACTTGCTCTTATCATAATCTCCCGAAAATGCGACCTGCACCTTGAAGAGACTTGTCTTTAATCCCTGTATATCACTTTCAAATATTAGTCCACCCTTATGTAAAAGTGCTAACTGGTCACATGTATCCTCTAACTCTCTAAGAGAATGCGAAGTTAAAATTGCAGTTGTCTTATTCTCATATACATCCTCACAGATAAGCTTTTTAACAAGATTTCTAACAACCGGATCAAGTCCGTCAAACGTTTCATCGAACAACATATATCCAGGTCTGCTCGAAAGTGCTAATATTATAGCAGCCTGTCTTTTCATTCCTTTAGAAAATGACTGAATAGGCTTCTTAGGATTTAACTTAAAAAGCTCTACAAGTTCTAAAAATCTTTTATCGTCATACTTAGGATAAACAGATTTATAAAATTCAGACATTCTCTTTAAAGAAGCTCCCGGTAAAAAATATAAGTCATCTGATAAAAATACCATCTTACCTTTAGCCAAAGGATTGTTATATATAGGTTCTTCATCCACTAAAATATCACCCATATCAGCTTTATATACACCTGAAATTAATCTTAAAAATGTAGACTTACCTGCTCCATTTGAACCAACCATTCCATATACTGCCCCTTTAGGAATATTACATGAAACATTATTTAACGCATAAAAATCTTCAAATTTCTTAGATACATTATTAACACTTATCATTTTAACTCATCCTTTCTTTTTATAGCCTTATTTAAACACTCTATTATCTCATCCTTACTTATTCCTGCCAATAACAGCTCATAAATCGTCTGTTCCAATTCTGATAATTCATTCCTTTTTGCTCCACTAAGAAGTTCCTTAGCATTCTCAGCTACAAAACATCCTCTTCCCGGAACCGAATAAATAATTCCTCGTCTGTCTAAATCCGAATATGCCTTTTGAATAGTATTTGGATTAACAGACAATTCCACAGACAAACTTCTTACCGACGGTACTTGTTCTTTGGCTGACAATATGCCTGTTAAGATAAATTTTTCCATCTGTTCTATAATCTGTTCATAAACAGGAACTCTTGACATTATATCTATCTTAAACATCATTTACCTCCTTTTTAATATAATTGTTTTCGCTAGCATTTATTATATTTTATCAGTATTAAGTGTATTACTATAACTAATACACTTAATATAGGATAATTATTCTAATTTGTCAACTATAAAATTTTCACATTGTCTTATATATACAAAAAAGCCTTTAACACATTTTCATAAATGCGTTAAAGGCTTACATAAATCATCATCTTATATCTTTTCAATAGCTTTTTGTAACTCTTCCTTTTCACCCTCATCCAAAAGTTTAGACACATCAAGCATTACAATTAATCTTCCATTAAGATTAATAATCTTATCATAATACGCAGTTGTACTTGTTGAAATAATTTTTGGAATTTGGTGAATATTCTCATCTGCAATATTCTGAATATCTTCAACCATATCTACTTCCAATGCAATCAACATGTCATCACTTGCTTTAACAATTATAAATTTAGCATCAGCCATATATGTAGCTTCTGGCATATTGAATTTTGTTCTTAAGCTGTAAACAGGAATTATACTTCCTCGTAGATTAATAATTCCTTTTATATTCTTATTAATATTATGAATCGGAACAATTTGCAATGGATTTTCTATTCCTCGAACAACATTAATGTCCACACCATATTCTTCCATTCCAAGTCTAAAAACAACCGGTTTAAATTCTACCATACCAAATACCTCCTGTTTACATTATTTAACTGTTCAGAACTATGCAGTTTATCTCTGAACGTTCAGTATAATTTAGTTTTCTATATTAGCTTTTTTTAAATTATTCCATTTAAGATATGCACTTATAAAGGCTTCTAATCCTCCATCTAATACATTTGCTACATTACCACTCTCAAAATTGGTTCTGTGATCTTTCACCATTGTGTATGGTTGCATTACATATGAGCGAATCTGATTTCCAAAATTGATATCCTTTATCTCTCCACGAATATCCGATACCTTTTCCGCATTTTCTGCCTGCTTTAGAAGATAAAGTTTTGCTTTAAGCATCTGCATTGCCTTATCCTTATTTTGAAACTGCGAACGTTCATTCTGACACTGAACTACAATTCCGGTAGGCATATGCGTAATTCTGATAGCAGATGAAGTCTTATTAATATGCTGACCACCTGCACCACTACTTCTATAAGTATCAATCCTTAAATCTTCTTCATTAATCTCGATATCGAGGTCTTCTTCTATATCCGGCATCACATCACATGATACAAACGAAGTCTGCCTTTTTCCTGCAGCATTAAATGGCGAAATTCTAACTAATCTGTGAACACCCTTTTCAGATTTAAGATGTCCATAAGCATTTTCTCCATTAATCTGCATCGTTATAGATTTAATTCCAGCCTCTTCTCCATCAAGATAATCTAAAATCTCAACTGTATAGCCCTTTTTCTCTGCAAATCTTCTATACATTCTCGAAAGCATACTCGCCCAATCACAAGACTCTGTTCCACCTGCACCGGCATGTAATGTTAAAATAGCATTATCTTTATCGTATTCTTCAGATAAAAGTGTACTTACTTTAAGCGTTTCAAATGAAGTTTCAAAATCATTAAAATCATTTTCTACTTCTTCCAAAATATCGGGGTCATTTTCTTCATATCCCATCTCAATAAGAGTCTGAATATCTTCATACTTACTCTTCAAACCTTCAAAAGTTTCAATTACTGATTTTAAATTCTTAAGTTCGACTACGCATTTTTGACCTCTTTCGGCATCATTCCAAAAATCCGGTTCTTCCATAGTCTTTTCTAATTCCTCAATCTTTTTCACTTTGCTTTCCAAGTCAAAGTGAATCCCTCAATTCTTTAAGAGGTTCTTCATATTGCAAAATACTATATTTGTACTGATCTAATTCGACCACTTAATTTCACCCTCTTCCACAACACTGTTTATATTTCTTTCCACTTCCGCATGGACATGGATCATTTGGATAAACCTTATCATCTACTCTCTTCTTTGGTGCCCTAACAGCAGAATCATCTTTATTAGTTCCTGTTACCTTAGCAACTTGTTCTCTTTCAACCTTCTGCTCTACCTTAACATGTAATAAGAGCTTAACCGTATCTTCCTTAACACTATCTGTCATAGCATTAAACATATCATAACCTGTCATCTTATATTCAACAAGCGGATCTCTCTGTCCATATGCCTGCAATCCAATACCCTGACGAAGCTGATCCATATCATCAATATGGTCCATCCACTTTCTGTCAATAACTTTAAGAAGAATAACTCTTTCTAATTCTCTTATATGTTCTGCTTCCGGGAACTCTGCTTCTTTTGCTTCATATAATTTTACTGCTTTTTCTTTCAAATACTGAACAAGCTGAGCTTTTTTGAATTTTTCCTTCTGTTCGTCATTAAGCACAATTGCATCAAACGGAAAAATAGGAAGCAATAGCTGATTAAGTTCAACCATATCCCATTCTTCAGGCGACTGATCTTCCGAAATACATGTATCTACAATATTCTCAACTATATCTGTTATCATCTTGTAGATGGAATCACGCATATTCTCTCCATCTAGTACTCTACGTCTTTCTGCATAGATAGTCTCTCTCTGCTCATTCATAACCTGATCATATTCTAATACATTCTTTCTTATACCAAAGTTATTTCCTTCAATCTTAGTCTGAGCTTTCTCAATTGTATTTGATAACATGTTATGTTCAATAGGTTCATCATCACCTACACCTAATGCTCTAAATGTATTCATTAAACGTTCTGCACCAAACAATCTAAGCAAATCATCTTCCAGCGAAATGAAAAACTGCGACTGTCCCGGATCACCTTGACGACCGGAACGTCCTCTAAGCTGATTATCAATACGTCTTGACTCATGTCTTTCTGTACCAATTATCTTAAGACCACCTGCTGCCTTTGAATTATCATCAAGTTTAATATCGGTACCACGACCTGCCATATTAGTCGCAATTGTAACTGCACCATATACACCTGCTTCTGCTACAATCTCTGCTTCTAATTCGTGGAACTTCGCATTAAGTACTTTATGTGGTACTCCCTGCTTCTTAAGCAAATTACTAATTTCTTCTGATGCTTCAATTGTAATTGTACCAACAAGTACAGGCTGACCAGTCTTATGTGTCTCAACTATTTCTCTAACTATTGCCTGAAGCTTACCTTTCTTAGTAGTGAAAACTGCATCCGGTAAATCTATTCTGGCAACAGGCTTATTGGTAGGAACAGCAACAACATCCATTCCATATATATTTCTAAATTCATTCTCTTCTGTAAGAGCTGTACCTGTCATACCACACTTCTTAGAATATTTATTAAAGAAAGTCTGGAAAGTAATTGTAGCAAGAGTTTTACTTTCTCTTCTAACTTTTACTTTTTCTTTAGCTTCAATAGCCTGATGTAAACCATCTGAATATCTTCTTCCCGGCATTATACGACCTGTAAATTCATCTACAATAAGAACTTCATTATCTTTTACAACATAATCTTTATCTTTGAACATAAGATAATTTGCACGTAAAGCAAGTATTATATTATGTTGAATCTCAAGATTCTCAGGATCTGCAAGATTCTCAATACCGAAGAATTTTTCAACCTTACTAACACCTTCCGCAGTAAGATTTACAACTCTATCTTTTTCATTAACAATGAAATCGCCTTCTTCTTCTATCTCTTCTTTCATAATAGCAGCCATCTTTGTAAGTTCTGCACTTTCTTTACCCTTCTTGAGCTGTCTTGCCAAAATATCACAAGTGTCATATAACTTAGTAGACTTTCCACTCTGCCCCGAGATAATAAGTGGCGTTCTGGCTTCATCAATAAGAACCGAGTCCACCTCATCCACAATTGCAAAATGAAGCTTTCTCTGAACTAATTCTTTTTTATAAATGACCATATTGTCTCTTAAGTAATCAAAACCAAGTTCATTGTTAGTTATATATGTGATATCGCAATTATAAGCTGCTCTTCTCTCATCATTTTCCATACTATTAAGAACCACACCAACTGTAAGGCCAAGAAATCTATGTACTTGTCCCATCCATTCAGCATCACGATTAGCAAGATAATCATTAACTGTAACTACATGTACTCCTTCACCTTCAAGAGCATTTAAATATGCAGGAAGTAAACAAGTCTGCGTCTTACCTTCACCTGTTCTCATCTCAGCAATTCTTCCCAGTTAAAATAATACCACCCATAAGCTGACATTCATAATGTTCTGTATTAAGCACTCTTCTTGCAGCCTCTCTTACAACAGCATATGCTTCCGGAAGAATGTCATCAAGGGTCTCTCCTTCTGCCAAACGTTTCTTAAATTCTGTTGTTTTGTCTTTAAGCTGTTCGTCACTTAATTCCATCATAGCCGGTCTATAGGATACAATCTTATTCACTATAGGCTTAATTCTCTTAATTTCTCTTTCACTATGAGTTCCAAAAATCTTTGATACTATGCCCATTACTAATCTCCTAATCTTTTATAGTTTTACAGTTCATTAATGCGATAAAATTAGAACTGCAATCATAGTTCGCATATGTAGTCTATTTTAGCACTAAACCTTTATTTATTCAAGAACAAAAGAGTTCTTATATAAAAAATCCAGTAACAATTGATACTACAGTTTTTAATCATAAAAAATGTCATAGGACACACCCCTGCATCCTATGACATTCATATAAAAATACCTTTTCCTAATACGCTATACTTAAAATTCCGGTTCAATTAAACCATATGTGTTACCTTTTCTCTTGTATACTACGCTGACCTCATCTGTTTCTGAATTCCTAAACACATAAAAGTTATGTCCTAACAATTCCATCTGCACACATGCTTCTTCAGGATCCATTGGTTTAACACCAAATCTCTTAGTTCTGATAATCTTGATTGAATCGTCTTCATCATAATCTTTATCAATAAATTCAGGACTAAAATTGTCTCTTGCCTGCTTCTTATCAATAATCTTATTTTTATATTTTTTAAGTTGTCTTTCAATAATCTCTTCAACAAGGTCAATTGATACATACATATCACTACTAACCTGCTCTGATCTGATAATGTTACCCTTAACAGGAATTGTTACTTCAATCTTTTGTCTTTCTTTTTCAACACTTAAAGTAACGATAACCTCTGTATCAGGTGCAAAATACTTCTCTAACTTTCCAATCTTCTCCTGTACTGCGTTCCTTAAACCCTCTGTTACATCAATATTTTTGCCTGTAATAACGAATCTCATGCTGTCCATCTCCTTTTCCCACAGTTGAAAATAGGCTTAAATTCAACTGATTTATTATGTTCCAATTATACCATAATAAAAGATTTTTTCAAGATATATTAGTAAATATATACAATTTTTTTCAATTCCAACAAAATATATTAGCAAAAATATACACATTTCACTAAATTACAACCTTTTACCCAAATCATCTTATATTCTTAATTATTTCTATTTTGATTTTCAACTTAACCATTATCTTTATCCTGTCAAGCTTAATTATTTATTTTTTTAATTTTTATGATTTTTCAACAAAACATTTGTTCATTTTTAACAATTTGATATTCCTCAAAAAACATGTGGATAAAGTGGATAAATCGGTGTATAAGTTGAATTATCACACAAAAAATCGTTATTTCAACATTTTTCCACACACAAGTTATCCACACTATCTACATTTAGATGTTGATAACTTATTTTTTATTGTTCTAAAATAAATACATCATTTTAAATCTTTGGTAATTTTGCACAAAAATGTTTTTTTCTTACATTTTATACTTATTTTTTTATTTTATTATCATATATCATAAACTAACAATTATCTTGATATTTTTATTGAACAAGTCAGACAAGTATACATCATCTTCCTAAACCACTCTTTGCAGAAGGGCTTGCTTCCCTTTAGCTCGCAAACAAATAGGTTGTCAAAAGACTCTCGCCTCTGACAACCCAAATAATACTATGTCTCTATAAAATATTGTTCAACTTACTGAATAAGTCTTCTAGCACATATTGGAGTTCTATAAAATGCACTTGATATCTTGATACCTGTGGCCGGTGTACTTGCATGCACAACCTGTCCATTTCCAATATAGAGTGCCACATGTCCAATTCCTCTTCCGCCTGATGAATAGAATAATAAATCTCCAGGTAAAAGTGAATCTGTAGATACAGGTGTTCCATATCCTGACTGCATACCAGACTGATGTGGAAGACTATATCCAAAATACGAATACACTGACATTGTAAATCCAGAGCAATCTGTTCCGTTAGTAAGGCTTGTACCACCATATACATAAGGATTACCTACAAACTGTAGTGCATATGCCACAACAGCATTTCTAACTGCTGCTGAAGAAGAATTATCTGTTGTCTGTTGTAATGCATTCTGTGCTGCCTGCTGAGCCTGTTGCTGTTTAATTGCTTCCTGTTCTCTTCTCTTTGCTTCTTCTGCTGCTCTAGCCTCTCTAGCTATCCTTTCAGCTTCTGCTGCCTCTTCTGCACGTCTTCTTTCTTCTTCTATCTTAGCTTGTTCTTCCTCAAGTGTCATAGCTGTATCAAATGCTACATCTATCTCAACGTAATCCATTGATACCCAACCTTTTACATCTCCATCAACATTAAGATATACCCATCCATCACCATATTCAATAACATCAAATACACCACCCTGCGGAAGTTGTGTAAGCAATGTACAATCAGTCCCCTGACCATCTCTTACATTAAGTGTATCTGCTGTAACAGTAGCATTAACATATCCGCAACGAATAGCTGCTGCCTCTGCTTCATCTCCTGTTATAAAATATTCCGACTTAATATATCCTTCAACATTTCCTGACTCAATCTTATACCAATCACCTTCTACCGCTAAGATAGTAGCCGCGCAATCATTATAAATCTTACCAACTATATCTCCATCAGTACTTGGTAACGAACGAACATTAACATAATTCGAAACTTGCGAAATAGCTATAGAATCATATAAAGACGGTTCCTCTTCAGGCACTGTAGTCTCTTCCTCTGTAGTTTCTTCCTCTGTAGTTTCTTCTGTAGTTTCTTCTACAGTTGATTCCTCTTCTACCTTTTCTGTAGTTTCTTCCTCTACTTTTCCTATTAAATCTGATTTATCATTATTCAAAAAAATATTTTCATCATTCTCTACAGCCAAAACTGTATTCTTTACTAACGCAGATAACTCCGCTTTATCGGTCTTATCAAAACTATAATTATCTAATGCCAATGCTATACCTGCATTAGGAATATTAACTGAAATTTTCTCTTTTTTTGCTGAACCAAAAACAGTACCTGCTCCTGCAAGAACCGTAATAGCTAAACATCCGGTTACCACCAATACATTCTTCTTATTCACGAAACGCCTATCCTTTCCAAATTCGCCCGAAATTCTTACCTTTCAATTACAATTGTTACAAAATTATTAAAATCTTTTTACATTTTATCAAATCAAGCATACACTGTCAAGAAATTAATATATTAAATTAAAGCGAATTTTAATTCTTTCTTTATCAGTATTATAAATAGCATTATAAAATATTTTTATATGCATCTTAAATATATATGTTAATACTCATATTATTTGTCCTGTAAGAATACCTGTACATCTACTACATACCGAAAATTGCCATTCATTTATCTTAAATCCTCTCTTTGATGACAACCACATCTATGACCAAGTCGCAAAAAAACAATAACGCTTCATGAATTATGCCGTATGAACTGTTCTATCTTCTTTATGTTTATTTAAAAGTTCATGCACTCTTTCTACTTCATCAAGGATTAAAAAATCCATTCTTTTCAATTCAATTATTTGACCTTTAATCTCTTTTGTTTCACACTTCAATCCGTTTATTTCGTCTTTCATTTCCTTTGTTTCACACTTCAATTCGTTTATTTCGTCTTTCATTTCACCAACTTGACATTTTAACCCCGTGACATCATCTTCAATTGTTGTTGTTTTTTTTAGTAACAATTCCAAAATTTCTCTATCTGTCATAAACACCAGCCTCCTTCTGCACCTATTACTTATTTAAATCACATTTTAACATTAAGCGACATTTCTGTCAATTCAAATTTTGCTCTATTTATATAAAAAAATATTGTTATATGATATACTTTTGATATATATTTTAAACATTTAAAACTCATTTACAGAAAGGACTTAAACATTTATGGATAAATATATTTTTATAAGCGGTGCTTCAAGAGGCATCGGACGTGCCATAGCACTTAAATTTGCGAGTTTCGGACATAACTTAATAATTGTTTCATCAAATAGTGAAAAAGATTTAACTGACACAATGGAAGAAATAAAAAAATTCAACGTAAAATGCAGAGCTTTCACTCTTTCAGTAGCAGATTTTAACTCTCTTGAAAGTATGAAAGAAACACTTCATAATGAAGATATTTTTGTAGAATGTGTAATTAATAATGCAGGCATCAGTTATTTCGGACTTTTACAGGATATGTCAGTTGAAGATTGGAATAATATAATTAACATAAATCTTTCTTCTATATTCAATACATCAAAGTTATTTATTAATGATATGATAAAACAAAAATGTGGCTCAATAATTAATATTTCTTCTGTATGGGGTAATATTGGAGCTTCCTGTGAAGTTGCTTACTCAGCATCTAAAGGTGGGATGAACTCATTCACTAAAGCACTCGCAAAAGAACTTGCACCATGCGGTATAAATGTAAATGCAATAGCTTGTGGTGCAATTGATACATCAATGAATTCAAGATTAGACGAAGATGAAAAGCAGGCACTCTGTGATGAGATACCTGCCGGAAGAATGGGTACTTCAGCTGAAGTTGCCGAACTTGTTTATTCTGTTTTTAAATCTGATAAATATTTAACCGGACAAATAATTACAATGGACGGTGGTTGGACTTAGTAAAATTTAATCTCTCTGCGACGAGTAACTTTTTCGATATTGCGCTATGAGATTTTTTATAATACTTTCTCATAACAATACCAGTTATGCTCAAACAAATCACTTTCTCCAACTAATATAAATTCAAGTTTTTCGTATGCCTTCAACGCTTTCTTATGATATTTACTTACAAGATAATGTACCGATTTATAGCCTCTGCTTTTCATAATTTCCATAACAAATTTTATGAATTCAGGGGCTATTCCTTTATTTTGATAATCTTCTCGTATAACCATTCTTGACAGTTCACCCATTTTTCCAAGTGATTTATTCCAGCAATCTAATCCATCAGTATTGTCATCTTTGTCTATTGAAACAGCACCAATTATTTCTCCCTCTTCATTACATATGCAAAATAGATTATTGTCTTTAACATCCATATAAAATGTATCAATATTAGGATAATCCAAAGACCATGTACAAAATTCTGTCCCTATAGCACTACGATAAAGAGCTATAATTATTTTTTCATCCTGCGCTATGGCCTCTCTTATCAAATATTTATTATCATTTATCTGTAGTATCTTAATATCTGTTTTCATCTAACATTTCACCTATTCTTTTTTCTACATTTTCTACTTCTAATTTAAATTCTCTCGCCGACATAAGCATGCAACCCTGACCTAATATTATAATTTGCTCTAATCCATCAGAAGTTGCAACTGTTATATCATATTTTTTTCCATTATCGTGAGCAAATCTTTCTATATAAGCATCTGCAGTCTGTGCTTCTTTAGTAAATACAACTGAAATATTGTTATATTCCTTCTGCTCACCTTTAAATCCTTTTACCTTATAAGCATCAAATACTACCATTAATTTAATCCCTACAAATCCCTGATAATTCGATAATATATCAAGTAATTTATCTCTTGCAGAATCCAAATTAACCATAGCCAATTCTTTTAATTCATCCCATGCAAATATGATATTATATCCATCTACTAACAGATATTTTTCCTGTTTTTTCTTTCCTGAACTCCCCTTATATATAACCTCTTTAGGCTTATAAATAATTTTTTTAGCATTATTATTTACATTCTTTTTTATCGGTCCATAAGTCCTCTCAAAAATAGCATCAAGTTCATCATCCGGATAAACACTTTTATTGTCCTTATTTGAATTTTTCTTAGATTTATTAACTTCAGAAATATTTATTCCCATACCACTATTCAATTCTTCACTACAATTTTTCGCTTTTATAGATTTTTCGAGAACACTTTCAAGGTGCATATTCGACTTAACCTCATCCCATGGAACAACATATCCCGCGCCATGTGCACAAAATACTGAACCCGAAGGATTTTCAATATCTCCTAGGGCATCATAACCAATATTTTCAATCACTTCTTCTGTATTATGACAAGGATAGTACCCCTTTAATACATTAAAAATTCTTCCCCTGCCTTTTGTATATGAAGTAATTTCAGTCTGATATCCATTTAATGTCGAAACCGGTGCAATTCCTGTAATAACAGCCACTTCTCCTTCTATTTCTGGTGGATTACATTTTCCAAACATTTTTTCAATATCTGTCATTGCACGACCAATGTTTTCAGAAGGAATCTCAAGTCTGAACTCATAAAAAGGCTCCAACAAAATATTTTCTGCTTCCATTAATCCCTGACGTACTCCTCTATACGTTGCCTGTCTGAAATCTCCACCTTCGGTATGTTTTAAATGTGCCTTACCTGCAACAAGAGTAATCTTCATATCTGTTATATCCGAACCTGTAAGTACACCTTTATGTTGCTTCTCTTCTAAATGTGTAAGTATCAGTCTCTGCCAGTTTCTATCAAGGATATCTTCACTTACATTTGCATCAAACTGCAATCCGCTTCCTGTTTCCAAAGGCTCCAATATAAAATGTGCTTCCGCATAATGTCTTAATGGTTCAAAATGACCCACACCTTCAACTATGTTTGAAATTGTTTCTTTATACACTATATTTCCTGCACCGAATGAAACCTCTATTCCAAATCTCTCATTAATCATATGTTTAAGAACATCAATCTGAACTTCCCCCATTATTTGAACCTGAATCTCTTTTGTTATCTCATTCCACACAACATTTAACTTTGGTTCTTCCTCTTCTAATTCCTTCATTTTTTTTAGCATCCCATTTTTATTACAGTCCTCAGGCAAAATGAGTTTATAAGATAAAATCGGTTCTAAAACAGGTATATCAGAATCAATTTCTATTCCCAGACCCTGTCCGGGTTTTGTGTGTTCAAGTCCCAATACTGCACATACTTCCCCACTATGAACTTCACTTACCACCTCATATTTTTTACCACTATATAAACGAATCTGATTTATTTTTTCATCTTTTATAACTTCTTTTACTTTCAGACTTCCTCCTGTTATTTTCATATATGTAAGCCTGTTACCCTGTTCATCTCTTGCAATTTTATAGACCTTTGCTCCAAATTCATTAGAATATTTTTTCTTATTTACATATAATTTAAAACCGTTAATGAAATCTTCAATTCCTTCCATTTTTAACGCCGAACCAAAATAACATGGAAAAATTTTTCGTTCACCTATCATTCTCCTTATATCTTCTAAGTCAACCTTTCCGGTTTCAAGATATTTTTCTATTACATCTTCATCATAAAGTGATATATTCTCTTTCTTTTCATCTGACCAAGCGTCTGAATTTTCCGAATCAAATTCTATACATTTATCACTAAGTTTTTCTTTTAACTGTTTTATAATCAATGTTTTATCTACATCAGGTCTGTCCATTTTATTTACAAAAATAAAGGTCGGAATCTGATATCTGTTAAGTAATTTCCATAATGTTTTCGTATGTCCCTGAACCCCATCCGTTCCACTGATAACCAAAATCGCATAATCTAAAACCTGTAAGGTTCTTTCCATTTCTGCTGAAAAATCCACATGTCCCGGAGTATCTAAAAGTGTTACATTTATTTCATCTAAATTTAGTTTTGCCTGCTTTGAGAAAATTGTTATTCCTCTTTCTCTCTCAAGGGCGTAATTATCTAAGAAAGCGTCACCATTATCAACCCTTCCAAAAGTTCTTATATTTCCGCTAATATAAAGCATAGCTTCTGATAAAGTGGTCTTCCCTGCATCTACATGTGCTAAAAGACCTATGCATAAATGCTTACTTTTTTCTAAATCTTTCATATTTTCCTCGCATAACCGGATTGTTTTAGATATAAATATTATAGATATATATTATATAATTAATAACACCTTATGCATACTTTCACTCCGTTGTTCGTACAATTTCGACATATTTGTTCGTCTTTGACGTACAAATTACATCGAAATTGTTCGCCCAAAGTCGCAATTCGTTATGCACAAGGTGTTATTAATTATTTTCACAATTATCTACTAAACTACTACATATTCATTATAACATTTAAAATCTGTTTAGTCGATACACTTGCTAATTACATTCCAAGAATCAGTAACTTTTCAGTTACAAAGAGAGCATATCCTGTGCTTAATTAGGATATGCTCTCTTATAATAATTAAGGTGTAAAAATACCTTTTTTTATTATTGTACTATCAATTTATTTGCTGATAGCTTTATGGAATGTTTTCTTTCCTTTTCTAATCTTTGTTCCTTCGTTTAACATTTCAGTTGTCACTTTGTAATCAATCGCTTCAACCTTTGCATCATTTACAAAAACTCCACCCTGAGTAACGAGTCTTCTTGCTTCACTCTTTGATGCTGCTAATTTACAAAGCACCATTAAATCCATAATCCCAATTTCACCATTTTCTAATGTTGTAATATCAATTTCAGTTGTTGGCATATTAGAATCATCTCCACCACCTGCAAATAATGCGTGAGATGCTGTCTTTGCTTTCTCAGCTTCTTCTTCACCATGAACCATCTTTGTAAGTTCATATGCAAGAATTTCTTTTGCTTCGTTAAGCTTCGCTCCTTCCCAAGCATCCATTTCATCAATTTGTTCAAGTGGAAGGAATGTAAGCATTCTGATACATTTTAATACATCCTGGTCTCCTACATTTCTCCAGTACTGGAAGAATTCAAATGGAGATGTTTTATTAGGGTCAAGCCAAACTGCACCATTTGCAGTTTTACCCATCTTTTTACCTTCTGAGTTAAGAAGTAATGTAATTGTCATTGCATATGCATCTTTACCAAGTTTCTTTCTGATAAGTTCAGTTCCACCAAGCATGTTTGACCACTGGTCATCTCCACCAAACTGCATATTACATCCGTACTCTTTGTATAAATGATAGAAGTCATATGACTGCATAATCATGTAGTTAAATTCAAGGAATGACAAACCTTTTTCCATTCTCTGTTTGTAGCACTCTGCTCTTAACATATTATTAACCGAGAAACAGTGTCCAACCTCACGAAGTACATCAATGTAATTAAGTTTTAATAACCAGTCTGCATTATTAACTGCAATTGCACCATTTTCACCAAAATCAATGAATTTTTCCATCTGCTTTTTGAAACATTCACAGTTATGCTCAATTGTTTCAGGTGTAAGCATCTGTCTTAAATCAGTTCTTCCTGAAGGATCACCAATGTAACCTGTTCCTCCACCAAGTAATACTACCGGTTTATTTCCTGCCATCTGTAAACGTTTCATAAGACATAATGCCATAAAATGTCCTACATGAAGTGAATCTGCTGTTGGGTCAAAACCAATATAGAATGTTGCTTTTCCTTCATTAATTAACTCTTTGATTTCTTTTTCATCTGTAACCTGTGCGATAAGTCCACGAGCTACAAGTTCATCATAAATTTTCATGATTCTTTCTTCCTCTCTTTTTAATTTTCTACCAAGGCTTATGCAAAACAAATCGAATAAATCCGCGATATAATTAAACTTTTTCACTATACAGTTAATCCGGAAAACTTTTCCAGATTAACCAAAAAGCCCCCTGCTTCGAACTACTTCGACGCAGAGGGCATTAATATGCGGTACCACCTCTAATTTAAAAATCTCTCACAAGATTTTCCTCACCAAGTGCAATCACACTCATTCGCTATATCGGGCGACCCGTCTAACCCTAATTATCATATACCCATATATAAAAATCCAATATATTAATATATAATGTTCAGGCAGCAGCTCCGGGAGGTATTCATATCAGTACGCTTATATCCTTTCACCAACCGGATACTCTCTGAAAAACTTATCTGTATTACTATTTCCCATCTTAGCCTTGTTTGTTTTCAATTTTAAAGTATTATACTATAAGAATTTTGAAATGTGAAGATGTTTTTTATTATAAATTAATATTCTCCATTTTCAGCATTTATTGTTTTAAATATTAATTTTTGTTTTATCTTTTAAATTATATCTCCCCCTTGAAAACATTCCTTATCCTAAGGACTTATCATACTTGTTGACTAATCAACATTCTGCTTATATTATAATCATACAAAATATTATTGACTTATTAATACTATCATTTTTATTACTAAGAGGAGGTCTATATGTCAAATAAATCCGAACAAATCAAAAAAATAGTTGACATCCAAAGAAAATTTTTTCATACAAATACCACTATAAATGTAAAATATAGAATTAATGCTTTAAAAAAATTAAAAACCATTATCCTTAAATATGAAAATGAAATAAATGAAGCTCTTAAAAAAGATTTAGGCAAAAGTGCTTTTGAAGGATATATGTGTGAAACCGGTATGGTCCTTAGTGAAATCTCATATATGCTTAAGCACATTAAATCCTATGCTAAAGAAAAAAATGTTCACACTCCTTTAGCACAATTTCATTCAAGAAGCTTCATAAAACCATCTCCATATGGTGTAGTACTTATAATGAGTCCATGGAACTACCCTTTCTTACTTACAATGGAGCCTTTGGTTGATGCACTAAGTGCCGGAAATACGGTAATTTTAAAACCAAGTGCTTATTCACCACATACCAGCAAAATATTATGTAAAATTATTAACGAATGTTTTGAACCTGAATATGTAAATATCGTAACAGGTGGACGAGAAGAAAATACCTGTCTTCTCAAAGAAAATTTTGACTATATTTTCTTTACAGGTAGTCAGGCTGTTGGAAAAGAAGTTATGCGACATGCTTCCGAAAATCTTACTCCTGTTACTTTGGAGCTCGGAGGAAAAAGTCCTTGCATCGTAGATAAAACTGCTAATATTAAGTTAGCAGCAAAAAGAATTGTTTTCGGAAAATACTTAAACTGTGGCCAGACCTGTGTTGCACCTGATTATATTTATTGTGACAAAGAAATAAAAGATTCTCTTGTAAATGAAATCAAGAAACAGATTGATTTACAATTTACAAAGACTCCTCTAAATAATACCAACTATGGAAAAATCATTAGTGAAAAACATTTTAATCGTTTACTTGGATTAATAGAACAAGAAAAGATAGTTCATGGTGGAAAATCAGATTCAGAAACTTTAAAAATTGAGCCAACTGTTATGGATAATATTACATTTGAAGATAAGGTAATGCAGGAAGAAATTTTCGGACCAATTCTTCCTATAATCACTTATGATTCAATTAATGATGCCATAACAAAAATAAATAGTTTAGCACATCCTCTCGCTTTATATATTTTCTCAAGTGACAAAAAGATTATTAAAAAAGTCACTTCAACCTGTAGCTTTGGCGGTGGCTGCATTAACGATACAATCATTCATCTTGCAACAAGTGAAATGGGCTTTGGAGGAGTAGGTAAAAGTGGAATGGGAGGATATCACGGAAAAGAGGGTTTTAAAACATTCTCACACTATAAAAGTATTGTAGATAAAAAAATATGGCTTGATTTACCTATGAGATATCAGCCATATAAAGAATTTAATAATAAATTGGTTCATTTCTTTTTGAAGTAGATTTTATATAATAAAATTTTATAATAATGATATTTATTCTCTCCAAGTACGAATATAAAGCTTTGTATATGTTTTGTGATATTAATTACTCAATATGACACGACCGACTTGAATTCGCAATCCATTGCTCAGTCAAGTCTTTTGCCGACATCGTGTCGGCAAATCGTTGGTTAATAACAAAACACTAACAAAGCCTTATATTCTTAACTAGTCGTGAATAAATATCATTAATATAAAAATTCTAAAATATTCCAATCGAAAATTAACATACATTTAAATGTACTCTTTCAATAAACTTACAATTCTGTGAATACTATTTAATATAATTATGTGTATTACCTAATAATTTATTTCAAAACAACATAGTTATACTAATAAATATACTACGTATGCTGCATAACTTATAATCATCGCAATCGACCATGGTCTTGTAAGTTTCTTTGTTTTGAATACGCTAACCCATAAAAATACTCCTGCCAAAACAGCAATAACTGAATCTATTATAAAGTTTGGTTCAAAGTTAATCGGAATGATTAATGAACTTATACCAATTACAAAAAGTATATTAAAGATATTACTTCCTACGATATTTCCAATAGCTATATCTGCATTTCCTTTTTTTGCAGCAGTTACTGAAGTTACAAGTTCCGGAAGCGATGTTCCGAGGGCAACTATTGTAAGTCCTATAAATCTTTCACTAAGTCCAATAACCTCGGCAATTGCGGTTGCACTATCTACCGTCACATCACTTCCCCATACAACAATAACTCCACCAACTATCATACTTATAACAAGTTTTAAATTGCCTCTCTCTTCTTTAACTTCTTCCTGCTCTCCTTTCTTGGCAAGAATAAAAAGATATATAAGATAAACAATAAACATTGCTATAAATATAACACCCTCAACTCTTGAAATCTTATTTCCTGTCATACCCATTATGATTAACACTATCGTTACAGCAAGCATATATGGAATCTCAATTAATAGAGTAGACTTCTGAATTGCAACTGCTACAATAGCGCCAGTAACACCTAAAATTATAAGAATATTTAAAATATTACTTCCAAGAACATTTCCTATTGTAATATCAGCATTATCCTTAAGTGCAGCATTAATACTTACTGCTGCTTCAGGTGCACTTGTTCCCATTGCAACAATTGTAAGACCAATAACCAACTGTGGAATACCGAGTTTGTTAGCAATTCCTGATGTTCCATCCACAAACCAGTCTGCACCCTTTATAAGCATTGCAAATCCTAGTACCAATAGTAAAAGATTAACAAAAATCATTATTCATCTCCTCCTCTGCTATCATTCCAAACTACCCATATCAAAGCAATTACTACTACTGCTACCAGTACTCCAAAAATAATATTATTCATAACATACATTCTCCTATCTTCATTCTAATAACCTGCTAATTTTATATTCATAATCTCATCAGCAATATTTAATGAATGGTCTCCAATTCTCTCAAAATCAGTAAGCATTTCAGAGAACACTATACTTCCTTCATCTTTACAAAGACCTTTTCTAACTCTCGTAAACATATTGTTACGGAATTCTTTTGTCATATCATCGACCTTTTGTTCCATTGCCGCAACTTTTCCATGCCATGCAACTACATCTTTGCTATCTTTAAATAACTCACTAAGTAATTCATCACACATAACTTTAATCTCATCAATTTCTTCCATAGCAATATCAGAGAATTTTATCTCTCTTTCTTTAATCAGCTTCGAATAACCACCGACATTCATGGCATGGTCACTAATTCTTTCAATATTGCTTGCTATCGTAAATAATGAATTAAACACCTTACTACCGGTTTCTGTTCTTTGATGTGTCATAACTCTTGAAATATATCTTGATATTTCTTTATAAAGGAAATCAATATCTTCTTCCTTCTTACTAACTTCTGTAACAGAAGCAAAATCATAATTTTTAAATGTATCAAAAGCAAGTCCGACATTGTTCTTTGCCATTTCCATCATTCGTGCAATTTCTTTCTTTGCACTATCCAAGCTCATTGCCGATACACCAAACTGTTCATCATTAATATTCTTAATATTCTGAATGTATTTTAAAGTAATGTGGTCGTCTTCTTCATCAACCGTATCTTTAAGAATAAGTTCAGCAAATTTAGCTAAATATCCTCCAACAGGAATAAGAAGCAATGTTGTAGTAATATTAAATATTGTATGCATGTTAGCAATCTGTTTTGAAACATCTGTAGGAGTAAATCCTTCTACAATCGACACAACCGGCGTTAATAAACATAAAGTTGTGAATATAATTGTTCCAATTATGTTAAATGAAATATGTATAACGGTTGTTCTTCTTGCATTTCTGCTTGTACCAATAGAAGCAAGTAATGCCGTAATACAAGTACCAATATTCTGACCAAATAATACAAACACTGCACTATCAAATCCTATAGCTCCACTAACTGCCAATGTCTGAAGAATACCAACCGAAGCAGATGAGGACTGAATAATTGCTGTAAAAATCATACCTGCAAATATTCCAAGTACCGGATTTTCGAACTTTGTAAGAATATCTACAAAAGCTTCATTTTCTGAGAGCGGTTTCATTGATTCTCCCATCATATTCATTCCAATAAATAAAATACCCAGACCTGCAAGAATATTTCCAATATGATGTGCTCTAACGTTCTTTGTAAATACAATAGCTGCAACTCCTATAAATGCAATAAGCGGAGCAATCTCTCCTACATCAAGTGCAATTAACTGGCCTGTAATAGTTGTACCAATGTTTGCACCCATGATAATCCATACAGCCTGTCTAAGAGTCATCATCCCCGAATTAACAAAACCTACAACCATTACCGTTGTTGCTGAAGATGACTGAATTACCGCTGTAATTAAAGCACCCACAAGTACGCCTTTTATACGATTCGAAGTCAGTTTTTCCAAAATCTGCTTCATCTTGTTACCCATAGCAGCTTCCATACCTGCACTCATCATCTGCATACCGTATAAGAATAATGCTAATCCACCAAGCAAACCAATATAAACTGATGCTGACATTTTAATTAATCCTTTCAACCTTTATAATATTTGTATTTCCTGTCTTACCGTTAATTAAACCACCCGTCAAAACCACATTATCCCCTTTTTCAATCTTAAATTCCTTTTCGGCCTGCTTAACAGCATTGTAAAACATTACCTCCATTGAATACACTTCTTCTGTCAAAATCGGTGTTACACCCCAACTAAGATTAAGTTTTCTCCAAACTTTTTCAGAAGTAGTCATTCCTATAATGTCTACCGGACATCTGAATCTGCTTACCATTCTTGCAGTTCTTCCACTTAATGTACTTACCACTATACTCTTAGCTTTTACATCTATTGCCATTGAACAGGTAGAATGTGAAATTGCATCAACATTATTCTGAATTTTAAACTCAGTTGTCTTAAACTTATGAACATAATCAATATTTCTTTCAGTAAACTCTGCAATCTCAACCATATTCTTTACAGCTTCCACAGGATATTTTCCCGAAGCACTTTCACCCGATAACATTATCGCTGAAGTTCCGTCATAAACCGCATTTGCTACATCAGATAACTCTGCTCTTGTAGGTCTTGGATTATGAATCATTGATTCAAGCATCTCCGTTGCAGTTATAACCCTTGTACCTAATAGTCTGCATTTATTTATCAAATATTTTTGAATTGCCGGAAGCTCTATAAAAGGAATTTCCACCCCCAAATCACCTCTGGCAATCATAATTCCATCTGCTAATTCACATATTTCTTCAATATTATCTACACCTGAACGATTCTCAATTTTTGCTATAATATCTATATCATTGCCACCATTTTCATCCAGAAATTTTCTTATATCCATAACATCCTGTTTTCTTGATACAAATGATGCCGCAACATAATCAACTTCATTTTTAATTCCGAAAAGTAAATCTTCTTTATCAGCTTCACTTAGAAATTCATGATTTAATACTTTATTAGGAAAATTCATACTTTTTCTGTCTGATAATTCTCCACCTGAAATAACTTTACAGATTACTTCTTTATTCTTTAAATCTGTCACCTCAAATATTACAAGTCCATTATTTACTAAAATCCTATCACCAACATTTAATTCTTCACAAAGATGACTATAATTAACTGATACTCTTTCCTGATTTCCTACAATATCTTCAGTTGTAAAAATAAAAGTATCTCCATCTGATAAAAATATCTTCTTATCTTCAAAAGTTTTAATTCTGTATTCAGGTCCTTTTGTATCTAACATAATAGGAATAGGTAAATTTAATTTTTCTCTTACTTTTTTAATCAAATCCATTTTAACCTGATGTTCCTCGTGTGTGCCATGTGAAAAATTAAGTCTCGCAACATTCATTCCTTCAAGACACATTTTTGTTAATGTTTCTTCATTATCACTTGCAGGTCCTATTGTACATATTACTTTTGTCTTTCTCATAACTGCTATAAATCTCCATTCAATTTTCAGTATTCATTCTATATCCTACGCCCAACTCATTTGAAATATATTTATTTTCCCCCGGTTTCTCTCCAAATTTTTTTCTAATATTCGCCATATTGACCTGTAATTTTTTTATACTTCCTGAATCACTATATTCCCATATCTTCTTTATTATTTCAGAATAAGTAAGAACTCTTCCCGCCTGTAATGATAAAAGTTCAACTATATCATATTCTGTGTGTGTGAGTTTTACTTCGTTTTCTCCAACTGTTATTCTTCGACTTTCATAATCAATTATCATATCGCCTGTACAAAACTTAGTTTTGTGTGGCTCTCCAATATAATTTTGTCTACTATTTCTAAGCACTGCCCTAACTCTTGCTAAAAGTTCCTCAGTTCCAAACGGTTTAGTAACATAATCATTAGCACCATAATCCAGTGCAGTAACTTTATCACTTTCGTTGGACCTTGCTGATAACACGATAATTGGTATATTTAAACGTTCTCTTACTTTCTTAATCAAATCGTTACCATCAATATCCGGTAATCCTAAATCAAGAATTATTGTATCCGGTCTGTGTGATAGACACATTGTAATTCCGACACTTCCTGTATTTGCTATTAATACCTGATAACCATTAGTTTCCAAAATAGTCTTTACAAAATTACAAATATTAAGTTCATCTTCTATTATTAAAATCTTGTATCTGTTACTCATTCTCTTCTTCCTCCAAACTCAGGAAAAATCTAAAACAACATCCACCTGTTTTTCTATTCTCTACACTTATATCTCCTTTATGAGCTTTTATAATCGATGCACATACTGATAGTCCTATTCCCATACCACTTTTTTGGTTATCAACAGGGGTTTCTTTTTTCTCAAAATATCCTGTAAATATATCTGATATTCTGTCCTTTGGAATACCACATCCATTATCAAATATTTCAAATATCGCATTATTCCCTACGGTAAATACTTTAATTCCAATTTCTGTAGCACCTTCGGCATGCTGTACCGCATTTTCCAAAATATTTACAATCACCTGCTCTATCAATACTGCATCCATCGGAATACTGATAAATTCATCCGGAATATCTACATTTATATTATTTGAAGGATATCTCTTTTTAAAACGAATTAATACTGAATCAATTAATTCCTCTAATACTATTGGTGTTTTAATCAGCTTCACATTACCATTATCAATTCGTGTTACTGACAATAGATTCTCAACCATTCCCATTAACCATTGCGAATCTTCTTTTATTCCTTTAGCAAGTTGTATTACCTGTTCATCATTTAAACAATCATATTTATCAATTATCGCAGAACTTGAACCATATATTGTCGTTAAAGGTGTTCTTAAATCATGTGATACTGCTCTTAAAAGATTAGCTCGCATTTTTTCTTTTTCAGTTTCAGCTCTCATCTGTTCCTGTAATCTCAGTTTTGTCGATAATGTACATGATAATACTGTTATTACAAGCATTATAATAGCTGAAACAAGATTTTCAGGTATACTGAAATTAAATTTAAAATACGGAAACGTGAAGGCGTAATTCAAAGCTAAAACACTTAAAAGTGAAGCAATAATTCCATATATATACCCTTTAGTAAATAACGATATTAAAAACACTTCAAGTGTAAATACTGCCGGAATTAATGAGTTTGTTTTAAAAAACCTTTCTATGAACAAACTTATAAAAAAGAATAATACTAATATCAGAATCGTAAATAACGAATTTCCTAAAATCTTATGTTCTTTATTCATATATTATTTTTTAATGTCCTTTCTGGAAAATTATGTAATAATTACTTATTTATAAACCAAATTTCCCAACGGTTTCTTATTATAACATCTAGGTGGTAAAGAAACAGTTAAGAAATTTTTAGTAACCGTTTAGTGCAACTTTCCTATTTGATAAAAATAGCAAGAAAATCAATCTAGTGATTTTCTTGCTATCAAAATACACCTCATATTTGTTGTTACAAATTTCATTAGCTTATTTTTTCTTACTTCTTAGACAATATATCAAGTGTATGTGCTCCTGCCCCAAGTAACTCCGTTCTCTCACAGGTTGACAAATGATATTTTATAAAAGTCTCATATGTCTCATCATCCATTTGATTCAATACTGTTCTCATATAATTAGCAGGTCCGTCTGCTGATATTATCTTAATCCTGTCAAGTCCTACTCTTTCATTTAATGAATTAATATCTTCAAGTCTTACATAATCATATAACTCTTCTTCATCGGGCATACATCTGAAATTTGAGGAAATCTTATTTTCCTTAATACATCTTAGAATATTGTTCTCCTTAAACCCATATGTCAGAATGCTATATTCATTCATACAATAAGCAACCATTATAATTCCACCTGTTTTGGTTACACGTTTTGCCTCTTTTAATGCCTTTTCTTTATCTTCATCTTTAGTTAAATGATACATTGGACCAAATAATAATGTTAAATCAAAACTTTCATCTTCAAATCTTGATAATTTAAGAGCATTTCCCTGATAGGCTTTAACTGTGCTACCCTTTGATTTTAAAATTCCAAGATTATATTTTACAAGCTCAACAGCAGTTACATCATAACCTTCATTAGCAAGAGCCACTGAATACCTTCCTGTACCTGCACCTATATCAAGAATCTTTGTATTTTTATCTTCACTAAGAAAATCGTGTATATACTTCATTGAAGTGACATATTCAACATTTCCATGCCTTCTTAAAAGCCTTTTATCTTCATTAAACTTATTATAATACTTCTCTAAATCCGTCATTTCTTTCAATTTTTATCACCTTTACTTTACAAAGAAATTATATAATCCAAATGCGAATAATAAAACTATTATTACAGGAAGTACATAAGTAATGTATCCGCGCATCCATTTTTTCACTTTAAATCCTTTTCCCGTATTAGCTTCTTTTTCAAAATTATCCCATCCCCAACCTTTTTTGCTTACACAAAACAGTACATATATTAATGAACCAATAGGTAAGAATAAATTAGAAACAATAAAATCTTCCAAATCCATAATATTTGAGCCTTCGCCAAAAGGTGTAAATCCGCTTAATACATTGAAGCCTAATATACAAGGAAGTGATAGAACCAAAAGTAGTATTCCATTAATTAAGCAGGATTTCTTTCTGCTCCATCCAAATAAATCACAAGTACAGGCAAGTATTCCTTCAAATACTGCAAATACCGTTGATAATGCTGCAAATGACATAAATACAAAGAATAAACTTCCCCATACTCTTCCAAGAGGCATATTATTAAATACATTAGGAAGTGTTACAAATATAAGATTAGGACCACTGTCTACAGGCACATCATAAGCAAAACATGCAGGGAATATAATAAGACCTGATACAAATGCAACAAATGTATCTAATGCTGCTACATTAATAGCTTCTCCCATTAATGCTCTGTCTTTACCCAAATAACTTCCAAAAATAGCCATCGCACCCATACCAAGACTAAGTGTAAAAAATGCCTGATTCATAGCTGCAACGATTACATTAATAATTCCGGCTTCCTTCATCTTATTTATATCAGGAATAAGATAGAATGAAAGACCTTCCTTTCCACCTTCAAGAAAGATACTGTTAATTGCCAGCACTACCATAATTGCTAAAAGTGCAAGCATCATTACCTTTGTTATCTTCTCAAGTCCGTTAGCAAGACCAAGTGAACATACCAAAAATCCTAATATAACAACAATAGCCATAAATACTATCATCATTTTATAATCTTCAAGTATCGATGAATGATAATTCTTAACACTTTCTGTATCAAGTCCCATCAAATCTCCATTTGCCATTGATACAAAATACTGTAACATCCAACCTGCTACAGTTGTATAAAACATCATAAGCAGATAATTACCTATTACGCATACGTACCCATGTAAATGCCACTTCGAATTCTTAGGCTCTAACTCCTGATATAATCTTGCCGGACTCTTCTGGCTTGCTCTACCAAGCGAAAATTCCATAGTCATAACCGGAATGCCTAAAATAATAAGGAAAAATGCATATATTATTACAAATATTCCACCACCATATTGTCCTGCTACATAAGGAAATTTCCAAACATTTCCAATACCGATTGCGCAGCCCGCACTTAATAAAATAAAACCAAGACGGCTTCCTAAACGTTCTCTTTCCACGATTTCCTCCTACTTTCTTTAATTAATCAAAAAATTCAATCCTTATCAAAATCTACGAGTATCGGTTCTGAAAAACAGTTTGAACCGAAGCTAGGCTATTATAACATAATATATCAAACTTAAACAGTTACTTTTTTATGTAAAATTAATATTAAGTATTGACAAGTTATAAGTACAATGCTATCATTACCACATTAGTGTAGTAATGTAGTAATGATATTTTCAAGAAATTTATATTATTTAACTACTATTAATTTTGTAAACGCTTAATCTAATTTTTATATCACGAAAGGAGGCTTAAGTAATGCGAATAGATTTTAATGATATGGTTCCTATTTATGTACAGATTGCAGATGCCATTGAAGATGACATATTATCAGGTAAATTAAAAGAAGGTGATAAATGTTATTCTCAGGTAGTTATCTCAAAGGAACTTAATATCAATCCCGCCACTGCTGCAAAGGGTATTCGAATACTTGTCGAAAGAGATATTTTAGAAAAAGTCAGAGGGCAGGCAATGACAATAAAGAAAGGGGCGGTTGAAATGATTAAAGCAAGAAAGACCAACGATACTTTATCAATATTAATGGAAAATCTTATAACAGAAGCTAAAAAATTAGGAATAAGCAAAGAAGAATTATTAAATCTTCTTTCTGAAAATTTTTAATCTTATAAGCAAATTTAATGAAAGGAAATGGTGTATAAAATGACTAATTATTCAATAATTTCAGATAATTTAAAACTTTCATACGGAAAAAAGGAAGCGCTTAGAGGACTTAATTTTTCACTTAACGAGAATCAGATTATCGGTCTGATTGGTTCAAACGGAAGCGGTAAGACTACTTTTTTTAATGTTTGCGTCGGCAATCTCTCTCCTAAATCCGGCTCGGTTACTATTCTAGGCGGAAATGCCACTAAAGATATTTCAATTAATGAAGAAGTAATTTATTCAATGCACAATCTTCCTGTTGGAGATTCTTTTAAGTTAAAAAATGTAGTCGAATTTTACAATATTACATATCCGCACTTTGACAAAGATTTTGCATTAAAATTATTAGAAATATTTTCTTTACCAATCAATAAAAAAGTATCCTCTTTATCACAAGGTATGAAAAGTTTATTTCATTTAAGCTGTGCAATTGCTACACGTGCTAAAGTTACTTTATTGGATGAACCTTTTATTGGCATTGATATTGAGCGAAGAAAATTATCCTACGAGGTATTATTAAGAGATTTTATGGAATACCCACGTACAATCGTTATATCAAGTCATAACCTTTCCGAAATTGAAAATCTTCTCTCTGAGATTGTTTTAATTCATGAAGGAAAAACTATTTTTTATAAAGATATTGATTCAGTACGTGAACTTTTATTTAGAGCTGACGGTGATAACATCGATGAATATTCCGGAAATGAAAATATTTTAATAACTAAAAAAGGAGAACTTGGAAATTATTTAATCGCACATGGTTCAGTAAATTCAACATTTGCAAAAGAATTAGCTGATAACGGATTTAAGATAAGTCCTGTTTCTCCGGAAGATGCATGCGTATACTATACAACTTATGATAAGGAGCGTGATTTAGAATGTCTGTGGAATTAAAAAACATCAAAAAACTTATAAGGATTCAGATTAAGCATAAAATAATAACCCTATTAATTTTTTCAATTATTTCGGGCATATTTTCTGTTTTTTCAGTAATTAATTATCTGAAAGACCTAAAAAAATATGATGTTCAATTCATCACAAATTTAAGCGACAGTACATTAATTGTTTCATTACTTTTTATACCTTTTCTTTGTTTGTTAACAACCAATATACTATCAAACAAGGAAATTTCAATGTATCCTGGTACAATTAAAACTCGATTTACAAGCAGAATTATTACAGACCATATTTATATTATTGCCTCATATTTTGTTATATTTACAATTAATATGATTCCAAATTTAATCTTAGTTTTTGCAAGATTATACGGATTCCCACTTAATTTATCAATGCTATTTGATATAAAATACTTCCTTATAGGTTTCATCATATATGTTTCATTAAGTTTTATGATATATATGGCTTTTACTATACTAAATATGCTACTTTCACGAATTCATTATCTTGTTACAATTGGAATATCCATGACAATTTTTATGTTATTCAAATACGAAGTATTTAATTTTGAAGAGTTTCATTATGCCATTACTTCTTTTTTCTTAAAACAAAATATAGAAGTTGCAACCCTAGTATTTCGAGCTTTGCTTGTTTGGATAATTTTACTTGTATTAGCATATTTACTCACATTTACAGTTAGAAAATGGCAAATGCCTTTACCTCAATCTAAAGTATTTACTATATATTTTATAGAATTCATTTTATTTATGATAATTTCTGTTTCTACAGAATTTGTAATGTTTGATAATGGTGTTTCTTATGAAGAATTTTTAGAATCTGAAGATCCTAATAACGAAAAAAGTTTTTATATGGATATTCCGGAAAATTTTTCACCAGCTGATTTTAACTACCACACTAATTTTAGTGATTCAAAATATCAAGCTTACTCTGTAAACACTTTTGCAGTAGATTATGAAAAGGCTCTTAATAATAAATTAATTATAGATGACGTTGAAATTCCCGAAGGTCAAATGTATGTGAATATTTATACACCTACAATTTCCATTAATGGAAAAGAACTTGGGAATAATATAGTTAATTCAATTGATATAGATTTTACAAACAATACAATTGTGTATCCAAATAAAGATGAACTCTATGTTATTAATCACTTTTTGGGAAACCTATGCCTATTTGAAAAAAATTATTCCTCAGGTAGTGATTACATAAACCATGATGAAGATTTTTATATCTCAATTATGATAATATACAATGAATAACTTTAGAAATTTCAACAAATTTTATGTTCTAAGAGGAGAAGTTGAAAATGAAAAAAAAATAATTATAATTTTAATTTCAGTAAGTATTATTTTTTTAACAGTTTTAATATCAGGTATTATGTTAAGAACCGAGGTTGAAAAATTAAATAAAAACTTAGATAAAAAAATAGAAGACACAGGATATATCGAGATTAGCCATTTAGGTACTTCAAAAAAGGAAATAACAGATGCAAATATTATAAATGCGATTATTCAGGAACTTAATTCTATAGAAGTAAAAAAACGTCATCCATATAAAGAATTTATTTCTGATTGCACTACATATTGGAGTTATCATAGTAAGTTAGCGTTTGACATAAAAGGTCGTGACGAAAAGGGTGGTAATGTATTATTTGATTTAACCATCCATTCAAATGAATATATTGAATTAAATGGTGATGAGTATAGAGTAAAAAACGATACCTATATTTATGATATCTTGTATTGCTATAGTCATACCGGTTATCCGGTAGCTCTTCCTGATATTGCAGCAGATAGTATTTTAGAATTTAATCAGTATGGTGGCGTTGAATATACAGATACAGAATTTTTTATGAAATATGAAGAAATTCAAAATAGTGAATATATTTCTAACGAAGAGGGAGTTCAAAAAAGTAAATCTATTACTAAAGATGAATTTGAAATTAGTGACAGCTATATTAGTATTAAAACTACTAATGAAGAATTTATTGATATGTATTTTGTAGGAAATAAAATATATTTAAGCTACAAAAAAGAAGAACTCGAAGACAAATGTTTCTCCAGAGTTAAAGAAAAATATGGTGATATAATTTCTAACTGGGAAATCGAGCTCTATTATGTATATGAGTAGATTGAATAAAACAGCTTGTATTAATTAATGAAAAAACTTTTATGTACTTTGCAAACTCTGTAAAATGCATAAAAGTTTTTTATATTTAAACCAATCTTTTTATCCCAACAGCCATCTGATACTGCTCCCTATGTCTTTTTATAACCAATTCTTTATCATATCCAATTGTTCCATGATTATGCCAAGGGTCATTAAAATATAGCTTATCTTCATCATATCCAACCAACAACATGCAATGTTCATTAGATATCCATGTAAAGATTTCCCCGTTTTCAAAAAGCTTCCATTCAGGTCCTACAATAGTTGGTTTTAAATCTATACTTGTCCAATAAACCACAGGTATATCCTTATCAATATACTCATTTAATATAAACTGAGTATCATAACCTGTAAGGTTAATTGCTTCATAATTTAATTGTTTGTCCTTAAAAATTTTATTAAGAGTATTTTCAATCACCGGTGCATAGCAACCAAACGATTCTGTATCTCTTGGATTCCCAGCGAATTCCTTATTAGGATTAGCACCATACAATTCACCATCAACTTCTTTAAAGTCACACTTTGGTAAATATATATCCACAAATTCTTCCATATCTATCCGGATACCTAAATATTTAAGAAGCATTACCGTTGAAACACTTTCACAGCCTGTTGGCCAATCCTTAGTTTGATCTATATATGGAACATTAATTAGTTTTTTCATGGTTTTTCCTTTCTATGCATTTAATACAAAGCTCTCTTTATAACGTTTGCTGAACTTGAAAAGCCTGATTATAAGGGATTTGTTAGTAGGAGTGTTGCATACTTGTTTTATGCTGAGGACTGCTGAATGCTATCCAATATTACTAGACAATACCCATAAGTTCTGCATATAATTTATATAATGCTCCTTAGCTTTTGTTTCATTTTACATTACAAATGCAGTTTATGTCACTTAACAAATTAAATTATCTATCACATTTTCCAATTCACTTAAAACTCCTTTATAAGAATCATAAGGAGCGCCATTTAATACAATCCTTTTTTCTTTATCATCAATTTCAGAAATCTTATTTGTTAGCTTAACCGGAGGTATTCCACTCCCTTCTTCATTAATTAATTCATAACAAAACACCATATACCCATCAACACGATTTAGTGTTATATTTTTTATTGTATAATCCCCCCTATGGATGAATGTATCAAGCAAACGTGACACAAACTCAAAACACTCACAACATTTTTCATCAAACAGTGGTTCTTCGCATCCATAATTTAAACCATCTATTTCTATTAAAAAATTCGTTATCGCATTTTTATTTTTCCATTTATCCCTATGATGTTTTGGCAACTCTATCATACATTTTCTCCAATCTAAATTTGATGTCTATAGTGCCTTGATCCATCAACTACGATTCTAATACCATTAATATCTTGTAATTCAAACTCTTCAATCACTTTATTAATCACTATATCGTTATTAATATCAGGATTTAAAAACACCGTAATTTTATTTTTATTTATCTCGACTCTACCTCTAGGATAATAATTATATTCTTTCCCTTTGGTAATTATTTTATCTAATTTTCCCCATTCAATTTTATGATTAAAGTTCATACCGGATTTTGAAGTATATTCAACATTAGTCAATGCATTTCCGCCAACATCACATTCAACCGTTTTTGTAATTAATGTTGTTTTATCACTATTAGATTCAACACACCAGAACAATCCTTTTTTCACCAAAATCACCTTCCTATTTTATTTTCAAACATCTTATACATCATTTTTACTCTAGAAGTACAACCGCCTATAGTCCATAACTGATTAACCTTATCAAAATAATCAATGACATCTTGAGGCAATTCATATCCTAATAAAATTTTTTCATATTCTTTTCGTTTTTGTCCTTGACTCCAAACTCCATTTTTTACAATATCTAATGCTATTTCTCTTTGTACACCATGCTTTATTAGTGTATTAAAGAACTCATCTCGAGTGGTATAAAAATTATTATTATAAATATCTTTCACTGCTTTATTGCCTTGAAAAGATCCATGAATATAAGCATATATTTTAACCAAGAGATTAAAGTCACATTTATTAATTCTTTTCAAATCAACTATAAAATCTTTAAGATCAGCATATTCCCCTTCTGTAATCGAATCATTTTTTACATTCAATTCGTCTGCCATAAAATTCAGCACTCTACAACATATAGAATTATCTAAATTTTCACAATCTATATCCATATATTTTTCAATCTGTTCATATATTTGTTAATTAAAAACATTTATATGATAATACATAAATTCATCTGATTCGATATCAGAATATTAATCATTCAATATTCTTCCAATTGATAATCTTACCTGCTGTGATATTCTAATGGAGAAATCTGGTTTTCGGGTGGATTTAGAGTTACCCCATACGCAATCAGGATACATAGAAAATTCATACTCAATAGGATTATTATTAACTATTCCTAATAAATAAGCAATTATTGAATAGTGTATATTTCCCTCTACTATTATTGGATAATGATGTACATCTGATAATTCTGCTATATCCTTTAATAAAAGAAAATGATAGACCGTATTCGTTTTGGTCATACATTCTAATTCCTTCTCCAATAGATTTAGCATTTCATCTGTTTCACAATTCAATTCTTTTAATTTATGTAAGCAACTATCTGCCACTTCAGCAATCTAGATAGCGTTTTCTCTTGGGGCACTAAAAAACAAATCTCCAAAAGTTAAACTATCTATTCTATCGTTAATTTTTATTTTTATAAAAACAGGTCCTATTCATTATCCAATAATTTTGAAGTTTATTAATCATTCCTGTCAATATCATTATACTAAAATATAAAGCATATCGTGATACAAACGCAAAACATTCACAACATTTTTCAGCGAATAATAGTTCTCACATCCATAATTTAGTCCGTCTATTTATAATAAAAAGTCTGTTATCACTTCTTTATTTCTCCATTCATCTCTATGATGTTTTGGGAATTCTAATATACATTTCTCCAATCAAATTTTAATATCTATAATGATTTGATCCATCGATTACAATTTTAATACTATTAATCCATTGTATTTGCTAATTAATGCGAACTACCTCTTGAACACTCATTCCATAACGGACAAAACAAACTGCACGACCTCCTAAAATTGCCAACTTTTTTTCCTTCTATACACCCATGACTTCCAATTAGGTCAGGTTTTGCTCGCTTACCTGAATTTCTTTTATTACTATTTTCTGCACACTCACGAATGAGTGAACTAATAAATCCTCCACGATTAGATTGATACTGCTCTGGCTCATAATAATCATCATATTCATAATGATGTACTGTTTCCACACTATCTTCTCTTAATCTTTTATCAAATTCTATTGAATCTACAAATTCTTTACCTTTTTTTAATCCCCACCCTGTTTCCTTTATTACATATTTAATTGCTACAATTTTTTCATTAGGAGAAAAATTATTTTTTATGTATTTCTCCATTTCTCTTCGCTTCAAAGCAGTAACATATACTTCCTGTACTTCAGTCTTTTTTTCTGCTTCATAATTTACATCTTCACATATCTGATTATCGGAATCTTTTATCTTACATCCACATTTTGTGCAAAATTTTCCTCCATCCACTAATTTGCTTCCACAATTATAACAATACATATCTCCCTTTCTAGCTTCTTGCCTTTGTAATTTCTCTTGTTTTTTCCTATTTTTCTCTCTAATAAACTCTAATGCTTTATCATATGTACATTCTTTCTCATTAATCATATTATAAATTTCTTTATAGGTAGTATTTAGATCTTTTATGTCAAACAAACTATTATATCCATTCCAAGCCACATCAATATCACTTAGCCTAGGGTCTTGCTCATTTATTTCAACTAATAATTCCTTCATTTCCTCTAGTTTAGATAATCTTTTTACAACCTCATCCTTTAAGCCTTTTATCAAATCAAGCTCTATTTCTTTATACCTCTCATGGTATATAATGCAATTTTCCCCTTTAATACGAAATTGTGAAACATACATTGTTTTATCAGCCGTTACACCTACCGTTGACTTTGTAGCATCACCACGCTTATGCCCATCGATAGAAAACTTAAATTGTAGCCATTCTTTGTCTTTTAATTCAACCTCACAATTTCTTTCATTTGCTAATATTTCATTTACATAATCTTCAAAATCAGATATTTCCTCTATATCTGGCGAGATAATAATAGCATAATAGTAAAGCGTAATTGGCATCATTTGAGCATAATTCATTTTACTAGGAATTGTTTCTTCGCCCCTTCTAATATAATAATCATCAACTATTTTTTCTGTTATATAATCATATGCAATACAATTTAATATAATTAAACTCTTACCCTCATTTACTATTTTAAATGATTTATTCATTTCATCAATCGTTCTATTCAACACAACTTCTGCATTGTACTTATTAGGAAAATGTTTAATAAATTCATCATACATTACCATTGCATAGTCTGGTCTCATATTTTTCTTCTCCTTTTTCCTTATTTAATATCTGTCTGATTCTTTCGAATAATTCTTGTTTGCTACTATTTACATCAACTTTTTCCTCGGAAATACTTTTCAGAAAATCTTCCGCTGCAAGTATCAGTGACATTTCTTTCCAGTTTAGAAAATCTAGCTCTAGCGGAGTCCTATTCTCTTTCTCACTTATGGTTTTTATCACTTTTTGATAAAAACCATAAGTGTATTTACCATCCTTATCTACATCCTCTGCCCCATCTGTTATTTTACTCCATGCTCCAACAGATTTCTTTTCAACCGATTCGCTATTTCTTCTTAGCCACTCTAACATAATTCTATCTAATGGCATATGACATGGTTTAAATTTATTTAAATAGTATTCTTTATCGATTTCATTATCAAAATTGATAAGACAATATAAGTATTTAAATGCCATATTCACAATTTTTTGTGCCTGACCAAATGTCATCTTTTGATCATCAATAAGAATTTTACAATATTTTTCTAATTCAAATTGTTTATCCTTATTATTCAAATAACTCATAATCTCCTCAGACAATTTAGTAATACGCTTATCTGCATTCTTTTCTAGCTTATTATTGGTAAATGTTCTACATGCATCCAAATACCCTGAATATATAGCATTATAATAAACACTTAGAGTTGTATTATTATTTAACTCGCCTTTAAGATTCTCTTTAAACTCACCTTTTTTAATAACATTCTTAAATTCTTCTACATATTTATAATCTATACTCATGCTCGTCCTCCTTAAGATTCAATCATCACAAAATCAATTATAACTTTATCAAACACCTCAAGATTCCCACTGAATGCATGATCGATATTTTCCATTATGGACCACTTACAATACTGACAATCTATTGTACCGAGTTTTTCAGTATATTTAGCCGATGGATCTTTAGAACCATTTAACATTATTACTTCATCACTGTAACTACCGATAACTTAGTGCACTTAAAAGTCCCCTTATATATCCCATAACCACGATTATAATATATCTACTTATACTCTATAATTTTCAATTACATGATAGGGTATAGTAGCATTTACAATAAGTTCTGAATAAATACAAAACCACAAAATAATTCTACCATATTCAGCATAATTTCTCTACTATAAAACTTAATAACTCAATGCAGGAACCTGCGTATGAGTTATTAATGGGGTTATATTAATATAGTTTTTCACAATTTACTACGCTTTTTTACTAACAGTTTTCTTAATTACAAATAATACGCCAACTAAAATAACAGCCGATATTAACAATGGAGCAACAAAGTTCTTACAAGCACCTGCAATTATATATCCTACAACACAGATAGCTGCAACTATCAAAGCATACTGCATCTGTGTCTGAACGTGGTTAATATGGTTACTTTGAGCCCCCGATGATGACATAATAGTTGTATCGGAAATTGGAGAAATATGGTCTCCACAAACTGCTCCCGCAAGTACTGCTGAAACTGCTATAATCATCATCTCTTCATCTGTTGCTGCAAACATTGATACTACAATTGGCACTAATATAGCAAATGTTCCCCAAGATGTTCCTGTCGAGAAAGCTAAGAATAATGCAATTAAAAACATAATTGCCGGTATAAAAATACTTGCTTTTGCATTACCGCTTACAACAGAATTAACAAATTCAGAAATGCCTAAATTGTCGCCCATACCTTTTAAAGTCCATGCAAATGTAAGAATAAGAATTGCAGGAACCATTAACTTTGCACCTTCTGCTAAGGAATCCATAAAGCTTTTAAATGTAATTACTTTTCTTGGTAAATATAAAACTGCCATAAATATAACCGTAACTAAAGTAGCAAATATAAGACTCATTTCTGCATTACAATTAGCAAACGCATCTACAACATTCTTACCTCCGTCTTTATATCCTGTATAAATCATTGCTCCAACTGCTGAACCAATTAATACTAATACAGGTAATACAAGATCAATTACTTTACCATTCTTATTAACATTCTTGGTTTCTTCATCCTGCAATGCCTTAAACTCTTCAGCACCGGAAGTAAATAAATCACCTTTCTTTGCATTATCTTCATGCTTTTTCATCAAACCAAAATCCAAATTCCAGGCAATTACAATAGCTACCATTAAAAGTGTTAATAATGCATATAAGTTATATGGAATTGTTCTTAAAAACAACTGAAATCCTGTAAGCGAACTGTCCTCCGGCACATATGAATTAACTGCTGCCGCCCAGCTTGATATTGGTGCAATAATACATACAGGTGCTGCTGTTGCATCAATAATATATGCAAGCTTTGCTCTTGAAACTTTAAACTTATCAGTTACCGGACGCATTACTGAACCAACTGTAAGACAGTTAAAATAATCATCTACAAATATAATTACTCCAAGTCCCATCGTTGCAAATAAAGATTTTTTCTTAGAATTAATCTTCTTTGTTGCCCAGTTACCATATGCATATGAACCACCTGAACGTGTCATAAGCACAATTATCATTCCTAAAAGTACATCAAAAATAATAATGTTTAAATTGATATTTTCTGTCATAGTAGAAAATAGCATTTCAAAACTTCCCCAAACCTGAAAATCCGTTACAAATAACGCTCCAAGTAAAACTCCACAAAACAATGAAATGTACACCTCTTTAGTTATAAGCGCCAATAAAATAGCTATTATCGGCGGAACTAAAGACCACCAAGTTCCATACATAACCTTCCTCCATTCGTAAACTTTTATTATTTATTGCATAATATCAATAATTCTACATACATCCATGACTAAAAATATTAATATCATTATTTTTGTTTTTTAATTTAAACAAAATCAACTACTTTTGTAGTCTGCATATGTTCAACAATAACATGATAGTCGCCAGGGTCTTCAGGATTAATAAGCACATCAATCGATGCTCCTTTATAATAAAATCCTGATGGATCGTCAAATAAAACATCACTCTTATATCTGTACATAATATTATCCACTTCATCATTATATACACAAATTATTCTATATGCTATATTTCCATTTGCAGACGCCTGCTCGTCTACTCTTACTTCTTCTACCGTAGCACTTACTCTTACTCCCTTCTTCTCCAATTTCTTTTTACCATCTTTGGAATTTTTCGACACGCACGCCATAACAATCAAAAGAATTATTGCCACAAGCGAAAAAACCCCGCCCAAAATAAACAGTATAATCGAAGGAAGCATATGACTTCCTTCATAAGTTATTTTTTCAGGATTATCAGGGTCACAAAGGATATCTATCTCCTTTCCTTCATACATGCTGCTACTATACATATTAAAAGGTTTCTTTCCATATGTAACACCGTCATAGGTATAATCCACAAACACTTCATAATCCGTATCACCATCGGAATCCCTATCAACAACAATCTCTGAAATTACTGCTTTAATCTTTACATAGTCATCTGTTTTTTCACCAAACTTTAAGAAAAAAAAGCCCATTACAATTTGACCAATTCCTATTAACAAAAATATCGAACCTAGGATTATAAATACTAGTATACCTGCTTTTCCTGCTTTGTCTGATTTCGAACTATCAATATTAATTCTCATATTTTCATCCTTTCATTTTATTTTTATAATTATATCAAACATTTATATATATAGCTAGTTTTTTACTATGTTTATATTTCAAAAAGTTTGCATTCTACATATTACCTATGCTATAATAGTTAGGTAATTTCAACAATTTTTTATTTAAATTTATAATTTTTATGTTAATATTCAATAATTATTTATTTTATACTATTGATAATATTTATTATCAAAAATTAAATAAAAATTTTATGCAATTTTGTTATATGTAAACGTAATAAATAAAGAGAAAGGAAAAGTACAGATTAATATAAATTTGTATTAAAAACTTTATGAGAAAAAGACTTCCACATGTATTAATTGTAGATGATGATATGCAAACTTTAAAAACAATGAGTACATATTTAGCAGGAACTGCAAGAGTTGCCACTGCTCTTGGTGCGAGACAGGCACTTGACTATGTACACCAAAATTCTGTAGATTTAATACTTCTTGATGTTGAAATGCCTATAATGGATGGTTTTAAAATGTTGGAACAATTTCGTAAAATAGAAGAATGTATTAATGTTCCTGTTATTCTTGTTACAGGCAGACGTGATAAATCCACTATTTTAAATTCCGGTCTGATGGGTGTTGACGGCTACCTTGCCAAACCGGTTGACAAAGATACTTTAATTAACAAAGTTAAAGAAGTTTGCGAAAGCAAAGAAATTAAAGAAAACAAAAAAACTATTCTTATGATTGATGATGATATGTCTTATTTAAAGCAAGTAAACAGTATTCTTAAAGATGATTATAATGTTATAATGATTAATTCTGCAAAACTCGCGTTAAACTATCTTCTAAAGCATACTCCTGATATCATTTTACTTGATTATCAGATGCCTTTATATAATGGCGCAAATGTAATGAATATGATACAGAAAAATAATCCTAATAAGAAAATTCCTATCATCATACTTTCATCTGCACTAAGTCGTGAAGCTCTTGCAGAATGTTATACATATAACCCTTCTGCTTATCTTGCAAAACCTGTGAGTAAAGAAGTATTAATTGAAAACATTGAGAAAGTACTTAATAATAAAGGTTAATTTTTTTTGACTGTATAAAAATATAAAGAACATAACAGTGGAGGCTGTGACATATACAAGTCACAGCCTCCACTAATTTTATTCATCAAGTTCAAGTTCTTTACAAATCTTATCTACTTCAATATCCTCTGCCAAATCTTTTCCTGTAATATCCTTAAATGCTTCTTTTACTCCATTTTTAACAGACCATTTTATAATGAAATACAAAGCAAACAAAACAACTACTGCCGTACCAAAGCTTATTCCTAATTCTTCTAACATAATTTTTCTCCATTCAAAATTTACAGATTAAGTCCCTTTGCTTCATCGCATCCAAGCATGATATTCAAGCACTGAATGGCTGCACCTGAGGCACCTTTACCTAGATTATCAAATCTTGTTGATACAAGAATTCTATCTTCATTTCCGGAAACATAAATCTCCATTCCATCCCAGCCCGAACAACCATTTCCGGCGAGAAATCCTCTATCCTCAGCCTCTGCACCAAATGGCATAACCTTGATAAATTTTTCATCAGCAAAATATTCTTCAAAATACTTATGTACTGATTCTGGTGTATGCTTGCCATTTAACATATCTGCATAAAATGGAATTGATACAACCATTCCGCTATAATAATCAGATACTATAGGCGAAAATAATGGTTCTCTGTCTAATCCTGTAATCTTTTTCATTTCTTTAAGATGCTTATGTGTCTGTCCTAAACCATATTCACGAGGAGAATCAAGTAAGATATCTCTATCATCACTTTCATATTCCTCAATCATTTTCTTTCCACCACCACTATAGCCTGTAAGTGAAAAGCTAGCTACAGGATAATCACTTGGAAGAATATTACCTGCAATAAGAGGATATACTATTGTGATAAATCCTGTTGCATGACAACCAGGCACTGCAACTCGCTTACCATTCTTTATTGCATCCCTATGTTTAGCAGATAATTCAGGATATCCATATGCCCATCCTTCTTCTGTTCTATGTGCTGTAGATGTATCAATAATTTTTACATTATCATTCTCAACCATTGCAACTGCTTCTCTTGCTGCCTGGTCAGGCAAACATAAAAATGTAATATCTGATGCGTTAATAAATTTCTTAATCTCATCAGGGTCTTTTCTAAGTTCAGAAGAAATCTTAAGTAACTCTATATCATCACGTTCTGAAAACCTTTCAAAAATACGTAATCCTGTTGTTCCTTCACTACCGTCAATAAAAATCTTTGTTTTCATATTTATCTTTACACTTTCCTTTCAAATTGTATTTATTTATATTCGATGTTAATATCCAAATTTACAAGTCATTATGCATGCTCTCACTCCGCCTCTCGTACAATTGTGCCATATTGGTTCGTCTTTGACGTACAAATATGACACAATTGTTCGCTAGGAGTCGCAATTCGCTATGCACCATGACTTGTAAATTTTATTTTCACAATTCACTATATAAATTTTATACTTATTAAATCTATCATAAATTATACACTTATAAAAGTTAGTGTCAAGCGTTAAAGATAAAATGAATCACAATCCTATTTTTACAATCTATAACACAGCCTAAATCAACAGAAACTTCAACTTTTGTGTGCCCTACAAATCAAATTTTTCTTTTATCATTTTTGCAACAACATCTGCTTCTATATTGGAATTATCAATTCTAATGAAGTTTTTGATTGGAACTTCGCCATCCTCACTAACAAACCTGTGATTTTTTGTATGTTGTATTAAACGTTCATTTGAAGCCGCAATATCTCTTTTAGATACTTTGTTTTTCAATCTATTTTCAGTGATATTTCTTTTTAACCTCACATCAAGTGGAGCTGTTAGTTCAACACAATATAATTCAGAACCCACCTTCTTAAAGATTTTCAGTATTTTATTCATAATTTCCCAATCTTCTTGACTGTCATATGCCCACATACAAGTATATATCATCCCGTAATTCTCTGTTTTTGCAAATTCTTTAAATATTAAATACCGTAATTTTAATATTACATCCACATTAAAATCATCAAATATTTCTAAAACGGGTTCTATAGTCATATGGTTGTGAAATAATCTTAAATTTGTTATTTTCATCAATTCCTGACCTACGGTCATTTTTCCTACAGCGCCATCGCCAACTATCAATACTAACTTCATAGCAAACACTCCTTTCCTTCATAAATTTGAATTTAAAATTATTTATCAAAATCTCTATAGCATTTTAAGTGTTCTATTCAGATATTCTTACGGCTAATTCCATAGCAAGATTTGCATACAAATCCTTTTCTTCGAATTTCACATCACCGCTAAGACTTCTTTTATCCCATTTATCCCCTTCAAGACAGTCCGCAGTATAAAAAAACTGAAAGATATCTTTTTCTCTAAACTGCGCTACTGCTGCAAGTGCAGAACATTCCATATCCACACATATACAGCCCATTTCTTTTCTTCTTTCCATCTTTGTTTTCGTCTCACGATAGAAAGCATCCGTTGTCCATACTTTTCCAATTCTGTAATTACATTTTACTTCGTCTAATAATGATGTAAATTCAGATATGTATTTTGTATTTACTTCTATTTCATCTGAAGGTTTTACATAATGGTAGCTAAGTCCCTCATCTCTTACTGCTGAATTTGGAATGATAATTGAGCAATCCTCAATATTTTCATCAAGTACTCCACATGAACCGAATATAATAAATTTTTCCACTCCAAGAGCAATTATTTCTTCTAATTGTCCGCCTGCACCTGCTGCCCCCATATCAGCCATATATAACGCGATTTCCTTATCTTTATACTTCACTTTATAAATTGGAAACTCTTCATTAGCATTTCTTGTTACAGCAATTACTTCACCACCCAAAATTTTTACTAATCTTTCAAAAGTCTTGCCTTCAAAGCAGGATACCGCAATCTTAGGAATTTCGCCTTTAACTCTAATCTCATCTTTTATCCAATCTTCAGGATTTATTATAGCTTTTTTATTTTCATCAAATTCACTTAAAATCATAACTGTACTTCCTTTCAACATATTTATTTAAAACAATGCCAGAATTTAGAAGTATTTGTAATAACCACTTCACCATCTTTTTCAATTACAGCATCAAAATAGCTCTTAATGCTATTTTCGTTGTCTAACAAATATTTTTTATTTTCTGCATATCTCTCGCAGAGCTTTTCAAATACCTCATCACTATCTTCATATTTCATATGGTTTTCCAAACCGATAATTTCAATTTTTTTAAAATATTTACTAAGAAGCGATTTAAACTCATTACTTGTTTTCTCTTCTTCCTTAATTTTTTCTGAAATAAAACCTGTTTTAAGTCCAATACTTTCAAGTATTTCCTTCCAAAATTGGTGTTCATCAGATTCAGTAAATCCATTACAAGAAAACATTCCATCAATTGCTAACACTTCTGATGCATGCTTTATAAATAACTCAACATCATTAATAAATTCTAAAAGATAATGTGCGATTACATAATCATACTTTTCATCTGTTTCATTCCATAAGTCATTGCCTTCAACATCTTTCCAATTAATCGAAATATCTGTATTATTTGATAATTCATTTTTATGTTCATTAATAAACTCGCAGAAATTATCTGCCCAACCACCTTTAAGGTCTACTGCGTTAATTTTTACATTTTTAGGAATACGCGTCCAATTATTTCTCCACAATTTACCAAATCCACAACCCAAATCAAGAACTGCACTATTTTCAGATAATCCCAATGTTTCATAAATCATTTCATACCAGTCTTTATTATTTACTGAGTGTTTAAGAGCATGATAATGCAATTCATCAGCCTGCTGGTCCTGTCTGATTACACATGCAAGTTCTGCAACATTGTTCCAATCCGGATTTCCATTAGTTCTTGCTAGTAGTCCTTTAATGAGAGCAATAGTCCTTTCAATTTCAGCTTTCTTTTTCTCCATTATTTCAAGCTGTTCATTAAGAGACTCTACAATATTGATATTTTTACCGGCTATCAAGCTGTCATATATTTCTTCTAAAGTAAATCCAATATGTTTTAATGCAATAATTTTTTCTAATACAATAATTGCCTCTTTATCATAAAGTCTGTAATTACCTTCTGAATAATCAATTGGTTTTAATAGTCCTTTTTCATCATATAATCTTACTGTTTTTTGAGAGATCCCTACCTTCTTTGCAATTTCTCCTGATGTCATTTTTTTATCCATAAAATCCTCCATTCCAAAGTATTTTGTAAATAGTTTTCTTTTAATAAATTGCTTCAATTTTGTTTTGATACATTTATCCTAAGGCATTCCCTAAGGGGAAGAGTCAATAGTTCATTTTTACTTTTTTATAAAAATTCGGCTAATATTTTGATTAACAAAACATCAGCCGAATTAATCTTCCTAAATATTAATTTATAACTTTAGTCTCTATCATATTTTTCAAATTTAATTTCATCAACTTTAGATACTTCTTCTTTGTCGAAAGTTACAAACATTAAATAATTATGTATTTTATTTAATGCCCTTTCATAAGAATATGAAACATATACTGTCAAAATATTCTTTCCATCCTTCTCTTCTAATGTTGCTCCTTCAAATATGTATTGCATATTTCCTGAACACGCATCAGCCAAATAACACATTGTATATTTACCAAAAAATTCTTCATCAAACTCATCTTTCTTTTCAATAACTTCTTCTACAAATGTACTCTCTACAGCCTGCACCCATTGTTCTTTATCATAAAAAAGTGTATCCGCTAAAGGCTTTTTACTGCTAGATAAATCACTTTCTTCAACTAGTACAAGAGGATTACCATTTTCTACAACCTCACCACTAGCTTTTACCCATTTTGAGTCTTTTGAAATTTCAACACCTTCAACTTCCTTACGTTCTAATGTATAATTTGTTCCCTCGGATTCTTTTTCCGAAGTTTCATTTTTCTCATTTCCACTTTCCTGAACAACTTTTTCCGGAGTTTCTTTAGCTTGTGACTCTTCTGTCTTATTATCACTCTTATCTCCACAACTAGATAAAAAGCTTACAGATAATACTAAAATCATACTGCAGGCTAACACTTTTTTATATAAATTTTTCTTTACCATATTATTTCTCCATTCTTCCTTTAATAAATACATTTATAAATTGAACTCTTCTTGCAATAATTTTAAAACTTTATTTTCTCTATCAAGCATCCCCTTAAAAGTAACAATTTCATCTTTTTCAAAATGTTCTCCAAAATTATTAACCTCAATTGCATATGAAATCGGTACAAATTGTAAAACAAATTCCTCTTCAGCTTCATATTTATCCAACTCCTGTTCAGCCATTAATTCTTCAGCATCACAAGTATAATAAAAATTTTCCTGAATAAATATATCTTCAAATAATCCCTTTTCAATTCTCTTTACATAGCCAAATTCTTTTATCGTCTTCGGCTTAACTATCAATCCGCTTTCCTCTCTAACTTCTCTAATAAGCGTTTCTTCTAAAGTTTCTTCTCCTTCGATTCCACCACCAGGCAATTTATAATAATTATATTTTCTACTATACATCATAGCAATTTTTCCATCTCTTAAAATAATGCCTCTAACAGATGGTCGCCTTCCAACAGAACCGTCAGGATTATAATTCCTTTTATCTAAAACAAATAATTCTTTCATTTATTCTACCTACATTTTTTTTACTTACACATACTAACAATGCTTTATGTTATCATAAATATGCCTTTCATTTTACTTTTTTACATTAATTATAAGACACCCCAAAAGAGAAACAATCAAACAAACAGTATACAAAATCATAGCTACATAACTAAATAATATCTCACCTAAATATGAAAATCCTGGCATAACTCCATATCCCGGAAGAGAATCATGATATAACATTACTAGCAATGCTATAGTAACAGAAATACATTCTACAATAAACATATTAATCCAATGTTTCTTTGTTTTATTCCTAAAAGCCCTAACAATTAAAACAATATTTAATATTAAAATTAATATATAAATAATCAAAAAAAATAAAGCCATAGTTACCAACTCCATAAATTTTAATCTGTTTTTCTATTATACACTATTATTTCTTATTTATAAATAAGTATAGTTCAGTCACTACAACTCTAAACCAATATTTCAAAAAAGTGTCGGCACAAACCGACACTTTCACATTAAACTTTTATTCTAACCTCAAATACATTATTCTCCATATTAATTTTCATCTTAAACTTATGCATATCCATAATTGATTTTGCAATACTAAGTCCAAGTCCTGTACCCGTATTTCCTCTGCTGTCATCACCTTTTACAAAAGGCTCTACTAACTGCTTACCAGAATATGTTATATCATTATTATAGCTGTTTTTAATAAGTATTTCATTTTTTTCTAAAATCACTTCAATATTTTTTCCATCTTCAGAATGTACAATTGCATTATTAATAAGATTTTCTATTGCCCTTGAAAATGCACTTTTATTGCATTTTACAACCAGACTTCCTGTAATATTGTATTTAATATTTCTTTCAACCATTAGTTCTTTATTTCTTGCAAATAAATCTTCAAAAACCGATTTTACATCACAGTTTTCTCTTTTTATCTTAACTTTTTTATCATTCTGAATTTCATTTAACTCCATTATATTCAAAATAATATCATTCATATGATTTACATTATGACCTATCCCTTTAATATACTTATCATTTTTTTCAGGATTTACATTTTCTGTAATATTTTCCACACAACCTGAAATTACCATCAAAGGACTTTTTAAATCATGTGCAAGACTTGAAGTAAGTGTTCTTTGATAACGCATTTTCTCATAACGTTTGAAATCTAATAATGCAATAAATGCAGAAATAATTATGCTTCCTAAAGCAAATCCAATATAAAGCGGAATAAAATATTTTTTACCCAAATTCCATACATTAACCTTATAGTTATAAATAAATTCATATGTTTGCATATACGAATCTTTAATAACATATTCATAACAATTATACTTCATAAAACCTTTGTCAGGCTTATAATATGTACTTGCATTATATATATAATGTGCAGACTTATAGTTATAGTCAAAAAATAATTCATCATTAATAACTTTCTCTGGATAACTACCAGCTAACACAAAACTTATCCATCCTCCCTTAGTCACATGTGTATATCCATCAGTATTTTCAGGTGTTAAATCTATAGTTTCTATTAAATAAATTTTTGATGTATTTTTATCAACGGGATATACTTCAATAATTCCAGGCAAAAAATCTTTTCCATTATAATAATAATCTCTGGCAACAAATCGATAATCTTTCTTATAGTCAATATTTTCAAAATAAGAAATATCACAAGTTACACATATATCACCATTGTATATGATAGCAATATCTTTAAGAGGTGTAACTATTTCTCTTGTACTATTATTAACTATTACACCACCCTTTTTGCCATAATTATTTATATATGAAAGCATAAAATTCCTTTTATACGCACTTTCTTCATCCTCCATATTATCAAAGCCACTTAAATCATATTCAGATAAATAGCCATATGACCATGCTGCACTTTCACTCATCTCATCCTCTAAAATTTTTTTATGAAGTAAATATGTAGCTACACTACAAATAATCACTGATATAATAAATGAAATAATTAGTTTTTTATATATGAAATTAAAGTATGACTTCTTTTTCATCCTAAACATTTTCTCCTTCCAATATTTTAAACACTTGGGTTCTTTATTTTCTCTGTCATTTTATACCCTTTTGCTACAACAGTCTTTATATGCTTACCGCTACTACCTATTGCTTTTCTAAGCTTTTTAATATGATTATCCACAACCCTGTCATTTCCCTCATAATCATGTCCCCAAATACGACTAATTAATGTCTCTCTATCTACAACACATTCTTTATGCTCTAGAAAATATTTTAATAAAGCATACTGTTTTGGTGGTAATGTAATTGTTTCTCCTTTTACCTTAACCACATATGTACTTGGATTTAATGTAATATCTCCACACACTAGCACTTTACTTCCAATAAGACCTTTTGAACGCTTTAAAAGTGCATTAACCTTTGCATATAATTCACTTAGTGAAAATGGTTTTGTTATATAATCATCACAACCTAAATCATAACCATAAAGCATATCTTCTTCGTGAATCTTCGCCGTAATAAAGATAATCGGTACTGTGCTTCTTTCTCGAATTTCACGACATATTGTAAATCCATCAACTCCCGGAAGCATTATATCGAGTAGTATCAAATCATATTCTTCTTCGTAAACTCTTAAAAGTCCTTCATCACCATTAGGTGCCCATATAAGTTCAAACTCTCCTTTACTTTTTCCTTCAAAATAATCACTTATAACCTCTTGTATCTGTATATTATCCTCTACCAGTAGAATTTTATATGACATATTAACCTCCGTTTTAAACAACAATTCAACTATCGAGTGCTGAATTGTTACTAATTTTAAAATCGTTTTGCAATTGCTAATAGTATATTATCATAAGTGTGTATCCTTTTTATATCCTTTTGAAAATAAAAAATACAGCTTTAGGAAAGCTAATATCCCAAAGCTGTATTTTTTATTGATTCATATTTCCTTTTATTTGTTCTATTAAATTTACTGCATCATCACTCTCAAGATTAAGTACTTTTATAGCCAATTTATTAATTAACTCTGACACAGTTTCATCATACTCAAACTGTTTTAAATAAATGATAATCTCATCCGCTATATCAACTTCCATTTCTTCCATAGCTATCTTTAATTCATCAAGTTTAAGTAATATATCATTTATATCTTCTATCTTTGTAACTTCTATTTCTTCTTTATACATAGATAGTTTCTCTTTATAACTTCTCCATTCTTCAAGAAATGTCGGCGTCATATATTTAACAATCTCTATCTTTCCATCCCTTGCAGCAAATTCTAAGGTTTTGGCCATAGCACTTAACATAAGAGCACCAATATATGCTGAAGAGCTCTTCATGGAATGAACCTTAATTCTGTATTCATTTAACTGTTCTTCATTATCTTCCACCTGTCTCCAACAGTTTTCCAGATATTCTGCCTCCGTTTCTATAGAGTTGTAAAAGTTCTTAATTACACTTTCAAGTGCTTCTTTATCCGGTATGTTAGATAAGGCATATGTCCAATTAATACCATCAATTTCAGGAAAACTCTCTGTTTCTAATGTCACATCTGTATTTTCTGATTGTTCTTTATTTTCTTTCTGTTCATATGAAACTAACTCTTGCGGCAAATGCTTTTTAATCATTTCCTCCAACTTATCAGTTTGAATTGGCTTAGATAAAAATCCATCAAATCCTTCCTTCAGATACATTTCTCTTGCGCCTGAAATTGCATTTGCAGTAAGCGCTATTATAGGTACATTTTCGCAAGCATTTCCTGACATTTTCTTAATTCTATGTAATGTTTCTATACCATCCATTTCAGGCATCATATGATCTAAGAATATTATATCGTAATGAATATCTTTTATCATATCAAGACATTCCATACCACTCTCCGCCTCATCAATCTGAACTTTTGTTTCCTTTAAAAGTTTTATAAATACCTTACGATTAATCATGTTATCATCAACAACAAGTAACCTTGCATTTGGTGCTACAAAAGAAGCATCATATGAGTAATTACTAGCTAAACTCTTAATTCTTTCTTCTAAATCACCAATTGGTTCTTTATCTATTATCCTTTGTTTAAGGTAAAATGAAAACTTAGAACCTTTACCATATACACTTTCAACCTTAAGCTCACTATCCATAAGTTTTAAAAGCTGTAATGTAATACTCATACCAAGTCCGGTTCCTTCTATGTTGCGATTTCTATCTTCTTCTATTCTTTGGAACCTTTCAAATAATTTGGATAAATCTTCTTCCTTAATACCTATTCCCGTATCTTCTACTTCGAAGTAAAGTGTAACATATTCTTCTTCTATGCTACCATCAACTGTAAGTGTCAAACCACCTTCTTTAGTATATTTTACAGCATTAGTTAAAAGGTTAACCAAAATCTGTCTAATTCTTATCTCATCACCATACACCTTGTAAGGAAGATTTTGATTAACATTAACCTTCATATCCAAACCTTTATCTTTAGCCTTAGCCATTATCATAGTTACTACATCATGTATAATACTACTAAACTCGTACTCAACCGGAATAATTTCCATTTTCCCGGATTCTATTTTAGAAAAATCCAAAATATCATTTATAAGATAAAGTAATGTCTGGCCGGCATTTTGAATATTCATTGCATATTCCTTAATTGATTCATCATTACATTCCCTAAGAATCATTGCGTCCATACCAAGAACTGCATTAATAGGTGTTCTTATTTCGTGAGACATATTAGCAAGAAAGTTACCTTTTGCCTGATTAGAAAGAATAGCTTTCTGCTTTTCACTTTCTATGTTCAATATATCTTTCATAGTGTTGATAAATGAAATTATTAATACAAAAACCATTGCTACTGCAATAGCTGCACCACTAAACTGAGTAGTCCACTTAAAATATAGGATAATTTGTACCACCGCTGATAAGCACACACCTAAAATACCCAAACCAACAAGAAGATACTCTTTTATTCTGCCGGTAATAACATCAATAATCATTGTAATTCCTATTAATGATATAGATATTCCGGCTATAATAACCATAAATTTAATGGTATCAGAAAAATCAATAATATTTTTAACATGAAGCACTGTACAGATAATAAAGTCAACAAAATTTGCTACTGTTGCAATAAGATATGCTTTATAGTATCTTTCACCTTGTACCTGATTGAGATATAACATAAAAGGTACCGAAAGAAGCATTATCATGAAAAACGCCATATCACTTATTACTGATATATTTTGAAAAATTGTCTGTCTGAATACTGAGTTAGCAATTATCCAAACTGCTGCCAAAAAGATTCCCCAACCCAAATATTCCATTTCAATCTTTTTTCGATAACAGATTTTTAATGCAATACTTATTACAATACTTGCAATACCAAGAACCAAAACAAATATTGCAATAATAAGTTCTACACCACCCTTTTCAAAAAGATATTTCCATATATCTATCATTTCCCCATAAAATACTTCATGTAAAACACCTGTATATGAAGAATCGGTAGTCAATTCAACTCTTATTGTTTTTCCTGCATCTTCTGTGGTCAAATGTACATATACATATGCAACCGCACTAACTTTTCCAAAAGGTCTTGTATCTTTAGTTGAATATTCCTGCCTTAACTCATCATCAATATATATCTTAGTTTCTTGTTTTGAACTTCGAAAACACATATATAAATTGTCTTCTAAATCAGTTGGTAAAATATTTTCAATTACCATTTTTTCATTTCGTTCTACAGGATTTTTTCCCGGAAGTTGTGCCTCAAGTCTGGTTCCATCCTCCTTGACCCATATCCAACCTTCTGAAAAATCTTTATAACCATATGATTTTGTCTGATTTTCTGCAGGTAAAAATATTTCACCTAAAATAAGATAAAGGCACACACCAACTGCAAGTAAAACAAAAATCACTTTAGAAATAGTTATTCCTTTACTTTCTTTCATAAAGTTCCTCCTATATTAAAGTTTTATCATCATAATAATCCATTTCATTGTTTAATTTAAGGTAATAATTGTAGGTAATATTATTATAATAACTTTCAATAAATATCTTATATTATTTTACATTTTCTATGACCGGATGTCAAACAAAGCATATACCTTCATCACTATTTTTTATGTATAAATTTGTGTTTCAACTTTCAAAATAAAAGTCATCGTTTTATCCCCATTATTCCGTAACAGCGATTCCCCCATCTTGTATTTGCCCCTTTGATATGCCCTTCACATCTTTAATCACATTATCATTAACCGTATCAATTTTACCTCCAAATTTTACAACTACAATATCTCCCACTGCTAAATTTCCATATTTCAGACAACGACTAACTCTTAAATCATTTGTAAGAACTTTAAATATCATACCTTCGTTTTCATTAACACATATTTTTGAATCATCAATCAAAATATATTCGTCTGAAATTTCAGTTAATGTTCCTGCAAAAGTATATTCATATGGTTCTGTTTCCGTTTCTACTGAATTATTCTTTGCATAACTTATGATTTTTACAGCCATCTCTTTACCTATAAAATATACATAATTATAATCAAAGATATTGGTTGCTAAATATCCATCTTCAGTGATATATAATACCCTTTTATAAACACCTAGTTCCTGTGACGAAATCGTAAAACTAAGATAATTTATATCACCATGATTCCATTCATCACAATTTTCATATACTTTTGCTCCCCTACATTCTAAAAGTGTTTCTATAATAAAATCATCATCATCTAATTTATAATAACCTTTTTCATCATATCCTTCATATATCATAAATTTATCAAATTTCAACACTTCACCCAAATTGTAATTATCAATTATCTCTCCAAATGTATTTGGTCTGTTACTACTATTTAATGAATATATATAATATTCATTTTCCAAACCAACCGCAATCACTTTATTTTCAGATATTCCCTTAACTCTTCGTACTTCAAATGTTTCCACATAATTTTTGTCAGTATATATGTCATAGCCTTCCGCTTTGCAATTACCAATCACATCAGAAAGCTTGTTAACTTCTATTAATTGACCTTTTGCAACATATTCTCTTCCATTAAATTTTACAGAACCATATTTTTCAAATGTAGTCTTGTCTTCCCACTTCCATTCTATATTAATTTCTTCCGCTGAGATATTTACGTCTTTGTAATTTCTTGTAATATCATTGAATACAACTAATTTTCCACTATTATTTGTTGGATTATTAATTAATATATCACCATTGTTTTGCTTATTTACATTTGTATTGTCAGGCTTTAATATAAATATTACACTAATAATTGCAACCACGCAGATACATACAATGGCAAGCTTTAATTTAAACTTAGATTTGCCGTTACTCACACTCTTCTTGACATCATTAATCATGTCTTCGTCAATATCATTAAGTGCATTTAAAATGTCTTTAGCTTTCATATATCAAATCCCTCCTTAATTAAATGTTTTTTTAATTTTTTTCTAATTCTCATAAGTAATGATTTCACCTTACTTTCACTTATTGAATAATCTTCTGCTATTTCTGAAATAGAATTCATATACCAATATCTTTTAATAAATATTTTTCTTTTTTCTAATGGTAACGACCTCAAAAATTCATTTAATGTATCTCTAAGTGCAACACTTTCAACAACATCTGTATCTTGATTACAGTCTTTTATACATTCACTAAGCTCATCGAGTACTAGTAAATATTGTCCTACATATCTTTTTTTAGCCAGATTTGATTCCAGTCTGTTTATTGCAAGCTGACGTGTTATTTTTCCTAGAAAAGTTTTTAATGGTTTAGGTCTTTGTGGTGGAATTATATTCCATGCCTTTAAATATGTATCATTTACAATCTCTTTTGAGTCTTCATCATTTCGTAAAATACCATATGCAATGTAATGAAAATATTTTTCATATAACTTTTTAGTTTCTTCTATTGCCTTCTCTGAACGCTCCCAAAAAAGCTCGACTATCTTTTCGTCTGTCATTTAATCTCTCCTTCCCAAAATATTATTTTTTCACAATGCTTTCAAAAAATGAATTCTCACCTATATATTTGAAACAAAAGTACTATTCACCTTAATATACAGAAAAAAGTGCCCTCACGTCGCAGATTTTTAATTTATAACAGTTCAAAGCCTGTTATTTTGCTCAGTTTGACACTTTTAATTTTCGTTATTAATTTAATTCATTCTGTCTTTGATTCTTTTTGCCATTTATATTATTAAGTATATTTTTTACAACTCCATAAACATTGATAGTCAACATCAAATATACTGTAATATATACAAGACCATATCCGGTAAAGCATAAAACTAATATATAAATACTTAAAAGTCCTTGTAATACAATCGATACATATAACAATACCTTCGTGGTCATGTTTTTCCAATTTTTACTTTCACCTATTTGAAATAATCTAGCAATTAAACTAATTATTAATGTAAGTAAATTCACTACAATCGGAATAACTAAAAACATAACAATAATTATTATAACAAGAGTTAATTCTCCTAAAAAAGTCATTCCACTTATAACAGCTGATATTAGAATTAATTCTCCTCCTCCCGGGGTATCACCATCAACTCCTTCAGTCATTGTCGCCCAGACTGTTCTTGTCACTAAAAATTCATGTTCTGTATTAAAAACAAATATTAATCCCATAATAAATGTAACACCTAACACAATTAACATCATTACAATCATCTTCTTACTGATTATTTTTAAATTATTGCTTTGTATATTTTCCATTACATTTCCTCTTTTCTGAAATTCTCGTAATCTACTAATTATCTCTTTGAGAATCATAAAACCTAATTTAGAGGTTTCAAAGTTCATTACTTATAAATATCTTCCAAGTTTATCAATATCCTATCATCAGATTTCTCACATTCAAATCCTGACCTTGATATAAATCCATATTTGTAACATGAGATACCGGTTTTATCAACTTGCATAATCTCTTCTTTTATCACAGATTCAATTAGTGGCTCTTTGCGAAATTTTGCCTCATAAAAAATGTAACCATTATCATCCAACGTTACTATATCAAACTCACCATTTGTTTTATTCACTGGGTCGTCATAATAATATTTTCCAATCTTTTCAATTGCATTTTTAATATTTCCTACACGATTAAGCCTTACAAGATATTGCTTGCATATTTCTTCAAAAATTTTAGGTACATATTGTGTTTCAAAATCCTCTTCAATATATTTTTTATAAAACACCTCAGAATCCATAATATTCATTCGAGAAATATTTCTAAAAATATATTTATAATAGAATAATGACAAATTATCAGATACAAAATATCCAGTTTTCTTTTTATTATTTTCATCATTTATAGGCGCTTCTTTTTTCACTACATCCATCCTTATTAACTTATCAAGTGTATCAATAAGTGTAGGACCACTAGACACATTGGATTGATCAAGAATATCTTTATATTTAGAGTAGCCCTTTGCCAATGCCTCAAATACTTCATTAGCATTAGTTATCTTCGATATCTCAGAATTCAAATACATAGATACTTCATTTTCCAATCTGGCTCCTGGTGAGGCTATTAATTCTATAATATTTTCTTTTACACTTTTTTTCTTATCTACAAGCCTGTTGTAATATGGAACCCCTCCGAACACGCTATACAATCTTACTTTATCCTCATTAGAAAATGTGTCATAAAATAATGCCGACTCATAATAATCCATAGGTTTCAAATCAATTATCAAATCAATCCTTCCAAATAACGGATTCTGATTTGTCAGAAGCTCCTTCATAGTGTCAACATACGAGCCACATATAATCAATTTCATCTTTGATGTATCTTTATATTTATCAACAATAGTCTGAATTATGCTATCAAGACCTTTAATATTTTCACGTAAGTAAGGATACTCATCAATCACCAATATCAAGTCTTTGGTTTCCGCTTTTCTAAAAAGAAAACTCAGCAATCCTTCCATATCATCAAATGAAGGTTTTGGAAAATCAAATGTTTCTGCAACTATTTCAGCAAGACTATCAACGTTATTACGCTCTGTAGTCTGCTTGCATTCATAATATATACTTTGCATATCTGTCTCTCTTAAAACCTGCTTAATAAGCTCGCTTTTACCTATACGTCGCCTTCCATATATAAGCGTAATCATCTGTTCATTTTTATTTATCATATTATGCATACTTTTCTTTTGACGTTCTCTTCCATAAAACATTAGCTTTTCCTCCACTTCTTAAATAATTATATGTAACTGCTCAAATCTATTCGGCGGATACAACACAACGCGGAAATATAACATATTTTCCAATCTAACTCTGAATAATACAATTATATTATACCATTTTCAATTCGTCAACTTTAATTCGGTTTCAACCGAATCGAAGTGTACCGAATTAAAATCACTAAATCAGCTCTCTTTTTCGACTAATACGTACCATAACTCTGTTTAAATTGCATTATTTCATCTATATATCATAAGATTATTACTTATATGTTATGTTCTTACAATATTTTTATACAACAACAACCCAGAACGAATTGTTCTGGGTTGTAATAAATCGTATTGAAATAATTATCTCTTTGAGAATGGTCTGACAACTGGAAAAGCTCGATTATAAGGGATTTATCGGTAGAATGTTGCATACTTGTTTTATTTCAAGGACTGTTGTGGTCGTTCCAAGACTCCCCTACACATACCAACATGGTATCTGTAAAACATTTTCCCTTAACATTCCGGGCATAGAGCACATACATACAACCGCTCCCATTCCACGTTTCTTTTCTGACAAATCATCCAAGACTCTAAATGCAGCCGTCATATCCGCAGTAACATTAGCATTTAATTTAATTTCAAGCGGATACAATATGCCATTTTCCTCGATAATAAAGTCTATTTCCGCCTCTTCCTGAACAATATCACCATTCTTCTTTTTTCTAATTTTATCCTTTCCTCTATAATATGAAACAAAATATTTATAGTCCAATCCCCTATTAGAATAGCTCTTTAAGATTTCGGATATCACAAAAGTTTCAAATATTTCTCCACACATCGCACCATTTGCAAGAGTATCAGGGGTAAGCCATCTTGTCAAATATGCCACCAGTCCCGTATCTCTGAAATACATTTTAGGTGTCTTAATAACTCTTTTTAATGCACTATTGGCAAAAGGTTCCAAAATATATACGATTCCCGACGCTTCAAGAATAGATATCCAGTTCTTGATTGTGTTAGCATCTTTTCCAACTTCCTCTGCGATGTTAGCATAATTAAGCATCTGACCTGTTCTTGCAGCACATGCAACCATAAATCTTCTAAATGCATCTAAATCCTGAACTGCTGCTAATTCACGCACATCTCTTTCCAAATATGTCTTAATATAGCTGGAAAAATACATATTCCAATCCATGTTTTGATCCTGAATCTCAGGATATCCTCCCCTATGAATGATTTTCCAAATATTATCCGGTTTTTTAACACTAATATTTCTTTCTTGTATATATTCAAGTGTTGGCAAAAAAGGAGTTTTAAATTCATCATTCATAATTTCTCTGAGCGACAACGGAGTCATTTCAATAATAGCAATTCGTCCTGCTAAGGAATCCGATACCATATCCATTAGCTTAAATGGCTGTGAACCCGATAGAAAGAACAAACCTTTATCATTACTCTTATCACATGACATTTTAATGTATCTAAATAACGACGGAACATATTGTATCTCATCTAAAAATACTGGTGGTTCATTAAGCATCATAAACATATCCGGATTGTTTTTTGCCTGCTCCTCTGCAAAAGGATCATCAAATGATATTTCCTTAATTTCCGGATACAGGTGTTTTAATAAAGTGGATTTTCCTGTTTGTCTTGCGCCCGTCACTAATACTGCCTTAAAATTATTTGCTGATTCTTTTACTATATCTTCTATTGCTCTATGTATGTACTCCATAAGCTCTCCTTTTCGACCATTCTGTATTATCATTCCGTTTTAGTCGCATTATATCATTAATTCTCCATCATTTCAATATATATTGTGGTATTTTGATTATTATTTATTCATGCTAAAATTATGTTTCAGACACTTAACACAAAAACAACCCAGAACGAATTGTCCTGGGTTGTAATAAATCGTATTGAAATAATTATCTCTTTGTTAACGCTTGGATAGCTTGAAAAGCCCAAAACAAGGGATTCCTTACATCAAATGTTGCATACGTGTTTTACATGGTAGACTGCTCAGGACGTCTCACGACTTCTCTGTACTTACAATCCGCATATAGCGTTAATCGAAAGGAGCTACTTATGACTAAAATAATTTTTGCAATGTATAACCCTGAAACCGATTGCGTTGAGGTTAGCCTCAACGATGAAATCCATGTCTCTTTTAACTGTCAAAAATGCAATGCCTCCGTTCGTCTGAACGAGCCTTCTGATATTGCTTATCTTACAAGGCTTGCCAGAGAAGAACCGGGACTGTATGCAAAATTGGCATCCAGAAATGGTGGTTTGCAAGGGTATGTTGAGGCGATGGGGGAGTTTAATTAGGTGCTCCTCCTTTATTTTTTCATCCATTCTTTTTTAATAGATGCTATATCCAAATCCTTCCACTGTTCTTTCCAAACTTCAAAATATGGAATATCGTTTGATGATGGCTCTAATTCACACGGAAGAACTTGCACAACCGAAGGAATAACAACTGAATCTCCAATAAGCAATCCCTCTCCTGCTTTTAATGCTGGCATTTTATCTATCAAATTCCCCATAGTATCAGGCAACAATTTTTTAACATAATTCTGATCATTAGGATTTGTCAATCTAAGTGCAACAAAATTATTACATTGTGAAAAAATTGTCTCTGAAATTTCCGACGGTCTCTGACTAGCAAGCAACAGCGAAATTCCATACTTTCTTCCTTCTTTTGCAATACGTTCAATTGACTCCCTTGAAGCTCTATATTTTGCCAATTCACTTTTCGGTACATATTTATGTGCCTCTTCATACACAAGTAACAATGGAACATCGTTATTCATTATTTGTTCTGAATCTAACATACTTCTAATTTTCTTGTAATAATATCCATACTCAAACAAAATTCGTGAAATCAAAGAAACTGTAATACTAAGAATATCAAATGGTATTCCACTCAAATCTATTATAGTAACATTTCTTTTTTCATCTGAATAGCTTATTAATTGCTCCAATGTTTTTTCAAATGTTATTTCTTTAGATTTTTTACCAAATAGAAATTCTAACCTCTTGTCGTTAATTTTATTTTCCAATCTATCTATAAAATTAATCAATCCACCATTATTTGTGCCACTTGCCGAACTACCTGTATATTTTACATTTTCCAAAAACAAATCTTTAGCATCGTTTACATCAAATATTTTACTTTCATTTTTTGCATTTTGATAAGGAATTGAATTATCTTTATCTTTCTTCTCATTATTTCTATTTGATATATATGTTAAAATTTCATCAACATCAAAGAAAAATGGCGAATCAAAATGTATTTTTTTCCTATCTTCATCTGCTCCTTGAAAATGCATTTTTCTATTGTTTACTATAGCTTCTTTTAACACACTTCGTTGTCTATGATCATTAGCCTCCGTATCAATAAACAACTCCATCAACTCATCACTATTTAGCATCCAATAAGGTAAAATCAAATTATTTATATCTATCAAATTAGCATCCGGAAAAGCACTTTTATATTCTGAATGAATATCAAAAATAATAATATGCGTGTTATTTAACCCGCTAAAATCGGATTCTTTCTCCTTAATTGCTGTTTGTATAATTTTAGCTACAGTATGTGATTTTCCCGAACCCGTAGAACCTACTATTGCAATATGTTTACTAAAAAACTTATTACCATCAACTGGTACACTTATGTTATGATTCGTGGATAATACAGAAAAACTAAACTGTTTTTGTTTACTTATGGAGTGTTCAAATATGCTTTTTATCTCTTCTTCTCTTGCTGGTAATACCTCTTTCGGTGGAATTGTTAATGTATCTCCACCTCTTTCAAATCTTTCACCTCTTATAATTCCAAGCGGTGCTGCTTCTATGATATACTTTTTCTTCACTATATTATCCAAAACAGTCGGCACTTCTATCATAAAATTCTCAATAACCGCAATCAATACGGCATTATCGTTATCCGCTATTCTTAAGTATGAACCTACCTTTAACTTTTCTTCAGCAATTTGAAAATCATCTAAATCATCCACTGATATTTTCACCTTGTCGGGATATACGGCAATCACTTCTGCATTAATCTTTTCCTCTATGCTCTGATTCATTTTTGACTTACCTCCTCACACAATCATTCCAACATCCTTTGTGCTCTTTATTGGAATCTTGATATTACTATATTGATCATTTTGCCAAAACGGAGCATCTATATAAAACTGATATATTTCCTTTACTCCATTAACATTCTTTACTAATTCCTCCAAATACTGTGGCTCATTCACAATTTTTAGTTGTATGCCTGTATGAAAGTTTGTTTTCTTCAACATCATATCATTATTGTATTTTGCTCCCAAGTAACTATATCCGTCACAAATATTAACTCCACTATTACTAATGATATCCTTTATTGAAATCAAACGCGCAGAGTCAATCCCATGTATGTAAACAAACGGACAAAATGGTTTACTTGTTCTTTGCGATATCTTCGACCACTTTTTTGCAATCACTAGTAATAAATTAGCCACCTCTTGATCTGTAGTCATTCCATCATATTGTATCAAAAAAAATCTTTCGTATGGTGATACATTCAATTTTGCAAAATATTGTTCCTTTATATCCTTACAATACTGCTTAATGCCCTTAAATTCAATATACCAACTATCGAACAGCATGCTTTTATGATTGATTAGTTCTAAAAACATATGTTTACTCAACACTCGATTTTTTACATCTTGTTCTGTTGAGATATTTTTCAATATTCTAAGAGCATTATTATAGTAATAATATTCTGCTTCAAACATATCACATTTAAAAGTTTTGCATATTTGAGATAATATCTGTTGTTCCTGTTCCTCATAACTTTTCGCATTAATATCAACTACAAGTAAATTCAAAAACTCTTCTAGTTGACTATCGTTCAAATTAAGTTCCGTATACAACACATGCTTGACTTTATTATGTGTATATGTACAGATATTAGATTTCAAAAAATCTATATCTAATTTATCAGGATATTTTTCATGCCCACTCTCATAATGACCATAGAGCATATATGAAATAAGCTTTCTAGAATCTTTTTTTCTTAATGCATAATCCTTTAACATAAGTCTAATGGGAGATGCAATAATAGAGTGATTATATTCTGTTTTAGCATAATATTTGCACTGAACAGCTTTTAGTATGCCATCTTCACTTATGTCTACATCTTCAACACCTTCTATAGTTACAGTATCAGTGTCTTTTGTCAAATTAAGAAGTTGTAGAATATAATAATCAAACTGATAATAATATCCTGTAATTGTATCTATCGCATCTCTTCCTCTTGACATAAATCTCCTTTTCTCAAATCGCTTCTTTTTGTTCCGCTGTTTCCACCATCTCTAAATACTTTTTAATCGAATTAGATATATGCCAAAACATTACAGGTGGAATCGCATTTCCAATTTGTCTATATGCATCTGTTTCACTTCCTGCAAATTCAAACTCATCTGGGAATGACTGTATACGTGCTGCTTCTAATGGTGTGAACCGTCTGTACAATTCCTTATCTGGATCTACTAATAATACCGGATCCCTTGAATTTAAACTCACCTTCGCCAAATGACTTGTAACCGTCAAACAAGGTTTATCCAAATCTTGGTATAATCCTCTTTTCATATTATTTTTGGCATTTTTCATCCCTTGAACTGCTCTTTCAGAAAAATAGTATTTTTCTTGTTCAATCGCAAGTTCCGGAACCGCTACCGATAATGGAACCCAGTTGTTTTTATTCGTTTCCTTAGGAAAACTATATTCCATAATATCATTCAAATCATTTCTGATACCAACAATAATTATTCTTTCTCTTCTTTGTGGCACACCATAATCTGCTGCATTAAAAAGCTTTGTATATGTTGTATAACCCACTTCCTCAAAAGCCTTTATGATTCGTTCAAATATTTGCCCTTTATGTAATGTCATCATTCCTTTTACATTTTCAGCAATGAATACTTTTGGTTGTTTATCCTTTACAACTCGTACCATCTGCTTATACAAATTTGCTCTGTCATCAAAAGGATCTTTTGTCGGATTAACAGTACTGAATGACTGACAAGGAAACCCTCCTACTACAATATCGCATTCAGGAATTTCCTCGGAACCAGTTTCGCATATATCTTTACAAACAACTTTCCCACACTCAAAGTTTTTCATATGTGAATTTAGTGCTTTTTGATCAATATCTGTTGCGTACACTAATTCAAAAGGAAGTCTATTATACTTTTTATTATTAAACATAAAATTTCCCACAATTCCTTGATCGGCTCCGCCGCATCCTGAGAATAATGAAACTACTTTATACATTGTTTTTAATCTCCTCTATAACTATCTGATCAATTGCATCTTTACCAAAGTCAATTCTGTATGTTAATGGAACAATATCAATTTTCTTTTCCATCTGCTTCTGATGTATATTATTAATCACATACATTAGTATTCGACCTCTAACAAAATAAACTCTGTAAATGCAATAGAATTCACCATGTTGTTGTGCTGCGATCCATTCGTTTCTTGTTATATTAAGCGTATCCATCCAATAAGCATCACTCAGATTTGGCTCAGTAACTCTCTTAGTGGATTTTACCTCAATATACTTTGCAAAATCTGCTTTATCACCTTCTTCAGCCACCACTGACTGAATATCATAACCCAATCCTTTTGTCTTACCTAATGCTAACACTCTGTTTACCAATCGAGGATTAAATTTGAATACTCTATCTTTTTCGTATTCAAATACAAAAGCTTCGCCCTCATCACCAATTTCAACAGTTGTTTGACCACTAGTCTCTTTTTTCTTTTTGGGTAATTCATCAGTAACACCTAAGGCACTTGCCGTTGTTTCAAATTTCTGAACCTTATCACTCAATTTACCGAAATAAGCAGTCCACTCCAGTTCGAATTGTTTACGACCCTCCACTGTTGACAAATCAAATGAATAAACATCAAACTCTGGAGTTTTATTCCAATCCGACGCAAATATTTGAATTGCATCACTTTCATTCTGATTAAGCCAAACTTCACCAGTCCCATTGGTATAAATAAGATTAGCCAATTCTAAATAATTAATTTGTTCATTAATGTGTTGATAATTATAGGATGACGCCTTTCCTTCTGCTTCAATCTTTCTTACAACACCATCTTTTCTATCCTTTTCAATAGCTTCCATAACCTCTTCTGGAACTGCAATTCCTTGAAGTACATCCAATGAATTTAGAATATAATATCCTATCTCCTTTTTGTTTAGCACTAAATGCTTGGCTGCTGCCAATTGTAATACTCTTAATACAAAAGCGTTGGATCTGATAGAAATTTTATTATCTAACAATGGCTGAAATGTCTGAGGCTTTTGCATTCCATTCGGAAACTGCATTTTATAGCATAAATCCTTAAAAAATGCAGGCTGATCATTATCTTTCAGAAATTTCTTTGTTCTTTCCGATGCATATACATAGCCATTTTCTTCTACATAATACATTCCAAATAACTTTCCAGCAATTTCAGTTCTATGATTATCCAGTGTCTTCTTTATTCTTTTATCTGCTGATAAATATAGTGCTAACAACTCGTTAAATTTCTGAGAAAACTCTTCTACTTCACATGGTGTAATATCATCTATTACTTTTGCGTACGCCGGTAATAAATCATCTATTTCTTTTTGAGATTTTCCCCTTATAATTATACATCTGTACTGATTTAATCGATTATACACAAAATTACCTTCTTTCTATCACTTCAATAACTTGTTTCGCAATAGCTTCCGCCATTAAAGGTGGTACTGCATTTCCAACTTGCTTCAACTGGCTAGTCTTAATTCCGATAAATTCAAATACATCTGGAAACGACTGTATTCTTGCCGACTCTCTTACTGTAGGTACTCTATTTTCTTTATAGTGGAAATGATGATTATGTCCTGTATCAATTGTGAAACACGGTTTTTCACTATTCATTCTTGTCCACGCTATGTTTACTTTTCTTGTACTTTGCAATTCAACAGGTAAATCTTTATAATTTCCTCCATCCGGCACCATTGCTATTATCTGCTTCGTCTGCTCTTTATGAATTGTAATAGAGTGATTCTTAATCATTGAACTTCCAATTCTCATTTTTCTCTGATAATCATTAATTGCCGACAGACTATATTCTATATTTTCTCCTAATGATACATCATCTGGAACAAAATCCAAGTCAGAAATAGCATCCTTACAGGTTACTACATCCTTTAATCCCACACCATGAGTAGGTTCTGGAAATGCAAATTCAACATTTTCATTAAATATCTTTTCGTTGATTCCAACAAAAAATACTCTCTTTCGTTGTTGTGGAACACCATAATCATCTGACGATAATTGTTGAACCTTAACCCTATATCCAATAGCAGAAAAGTCACTTAACACCTCTTCTTTTACCTTTCCACCAAACAATCTTATCAATCCGGGCACATTTTCCATAACAAATACTTTAGGCTGAATTTGTTCAACAAGACTAACAAACGATTTATACAATTTATTCCTTGGATCATCTATCATTCTTTTTCCTGAAAGAGAAAAACCCTGACATGGTGGTCCACCTATTATTACATCTATTTCGCCTTCCTTACATCCTGCCTTTTTCATAATAGTTTCAGCATCTACAAGTGTTATGTCTTCATTAATAACACTAGCCTCTGGAAAATTATGTTTGTATGTAGTAGTTGCATCTTTCCACATATCTATACCTAAAGCCATTTTGAATCCAGCTTGCTTGAATCCATATGAAAATCCACCACAGCCACAAAACAAATCTATTGCAATCAATTTATTATCCTTCATTGTTTTTACATTCCTTTTTTCTATTATCTTCTGGTTTCTGCGCGTCATCCGGTATCGCCCAATTTTCACCTAATTTGAACACACCTTCAATTCTGTCTTGTGCACACAAAATCTGTACTCTTCTTTGTGAAATATTCCATTTTTCAGCCGCTTGGCTTGCAGTTATATATCCCATACACATCACCTCTCACCCTTACATTATATTCGATGGGGCGAACAATATCAAATGGTATTTTTGTTCATATGTCAATTATACTGCGCATCATTTTCGAACACAAGTTCTTTTTTTTTGTTTTTCCAAAATTTTATGGAGAGATAATTATATTCTATCTCTCCATACTATATTCATGTTCTCCTATTTTTTATCTTTTGGCAATGCTTTAAACTGCAACGGCATCGGTAATGTATCGCTTGTTCTCTCCAAATACATCAACCCCCATTGCATATTATACCCTTTACCATATTCAGCTTCAAAAAAGCGCATTATGCTCGCTCCATATTCTATAGGATGTTCTGGTGTAAGATTCAAAATAAAACCAAAAGGATATGCACCTAAATCAGACACTACCATAGTCTCAAATCCTATATTTGTTTTGTACAAAACCGTACATGGTCCAATCATTAATTGTCCAACATTAGCTGGTGTCAAATATATACGCAAGTCAAACAGAGTCGTATCTACTTCGTTACTTTCCTTTTCAAGCAACAACTTATCAAATCCTAGGCGTTTTACTTCTTCTATCGGTAACAAACTACAAAACATCGTTATTACTTGCTTGACAAAAGCCAGCGCAGGAAAATTATTCGATGAAAATCCTAATATATCTCCATGCCCTAAGCTTTCCCTATTATGCAAAATTCGAGCCACATCTTTTGCCACATCACTATATTGCGGAACATACCATGAACCAGTTATATTATTGCATTTTTCACAAAGTGAAAACTTTCCCATACCTTGTTGTCGGCATATATATCTTGATTTTTCTCCTTTGTATCTTTTGACTACATCATCACCTGTATATATTATAGCTTTATTACTATTAAGCGCATTTTCTGGTGGAATATGTTCGTAAGACAATTTTCTATAACAACCACAAATATGACAATATCCTATTTCCTTTTTTCCCATTTGTCTATCTCCTAACTTTTTCATAATTATAACATGATTCTTATTATTTGACACTTGTATGAAAACCACTACAGTTTCTATTATCTGTAGTGATTTTCATAGAGTTAATTAAATTACCTTCTAAAGCCACCCCTAACTTTCTCAACTCAACCACCTGTCCGATACTCTCCAGAAACCTTTCCAGCAGATTTCTTCCATCTACCACAAACTGTTTCATGAAATCATATGCCTTATTCAGTGTTTCCCGAAATTTAGAGTTTTCAGCCTTTAATTGCTCATTTTCATACATAACATCTATGAGTTTCTCTCTCAAAGCTTCATTGCCACCGGAGCCACAAGCCATTTCATATACCTGTTCTGCAATCTCCGCTTTTCTCTCCAGTTTCGTTGCCTTTTCCTCCAAATCCACCAGAGTATCACTTTGCGTTTTGATATAAGCCTCGATTCTGTCGGCTCGCTCATTAGCCTCTTTTACTCGTTCATCAGCTTCCTCATAATCCATCTGCTTAACCGCTACTCGCATGGATAAAGTGTCATACTCTTGCACAAGCTGTTCCTTTTCACGCTCCAACTGCTCATTCTCCTGCTGCTTTTCGTCAGCCTGTTCCTTCAATTCGTCGTAACGAATTTCCTCTTTTAACACCTTATACTCCATAACCGATAAATCGTGATTGCGACCTTTTGACTTTTCTCTTATCTGTTCTCCAAGGACAATTCTCGCTCTCTCATTTGCGAAAGCTCTTAATTTGTCCTGAAGAACTATCGAAAGCACATTTTTGGTAAATACCTTTCGTTTGGACACCTGCTTGGACATTCCCTTTTTGTAATCGGTTCCTACTGGAACACCTACTACATGCATATGAGGACTGTCCTCATCCATATGAACTACCGCATTGGCTACCACAAACTGTGGAAGCCGATATTGCAACTCCGCCAAAATCGTTCTGTAGATTTGCCTCATAAAAACTTTGTTTTCCAAATGCTCCTGCCAATAGTCTCTGTCTCCTACTTGAATGATAATCTCCACCGCCATATCCTGTTCCTTATTGGCTACATGCTCAAAATAGTCTTCAATCTTACGATCTGCTCTGGTTTGATTTTCATTGTAGACCTTTAAAGCTTCATCAAATTCCTGATGATAAACTGCTTTTACATCCTGAACAAGATTGTCTGTTCCATATACCAGAAAAATATTATAATTATCGGCGCTATATTCTTCTGATTTGTATTTTCTTAAGTTGTGCTTTGCCACCCCGGCAAGCTTCGACTTAGATGTTATTGCACTTTTCTTATTGCTCACATGAGCTGTAAATGATATTCCTTCCATACACTGTATATGAGGAATGGTCAAAACGCAAGTACCCAACTGTATCAGAATCCAATGTAAAAGGCTACACAGCCGCTTATAAGACATGTAGCAGTCTATATCATAAGGTGTTCAAAGATTTAAAGCTTGTGGATTTACAGACAGTCATTGATACCTGTGGTAAGAATTATCCTACCTTAAGGAAAATCAAGGTACTGTTCAACCAGCTTTATGATTTTGCTATCAAGAATGATATTTGCAATAAGGATTATTCCACCTTTGTAGATGTTGTTCAATATAAGGACCGCAATTCTAATAAGTATGACCGAAACAAATTCGAGAAGGAAGAAATTGAACGGATATGGGAGCAGAAAGATGATAAGTATTATCAAATCATATTGATGCTATTGTATAACGGAGTAAGAATTTCAGAATTCTTGGATTTGAAAAAGGAAAATGTCCATCTGGACGAACAATACTTTGATGTAATTAGCAGTAAAACCGAGAATGGAATCCGAAAGGTTCCTATCGCAGACAAGGTCTTACCTTACTACAAAGCTTGGTTTGAAGATAATCTGGAATGCGAGTATCTTATCCATACACCGGATGGCAAGCACTTCCAATACCGAAATTACTATGACAGCTACTTCCATCCACTGATGGAACAACTTAAGATTGACCGCACACCACACTGCTGCAGACACACATGTATTTCCATGTTAGCAGAAGCCGGTGTCGATCAAACGATTATCAAGAAGATTGTGGGGCACTCCGGTGCAATGACTTTAACCGAGAAAGTATATACCCACTTTGATGTTAAGGAGCTTGTAAATGCAATCAACAAAATTTAAAGGAGCGTTTGTATGACAAATCCTGATGTAATAAAACAATTAGATGCCTTATGTGACTTATACAAGCAACGATGGGGAAAAGATGTTGATTACACAACTCTCCCTAAAGGTATCACGCAAGAAAAGTTAGTTGATGTATTAAAACGAATTGTAGATACCGGCGAAAGTATTTTAGTCGGCTATAATAAACTTTATATTACAACTAATAAAAAGGACACTTTCCAGTAATTCCTTACTGAAAAATGTCCTATACATATCATTGATATTCGTGTTGCATACCGTTTGAAATCCAACACATCTGACAACTTTCCACAACCTCTTGTAACCAAAGTTTTTCTTCGAAAAACTTGATAAAATCGGGCTTTTCCTGTTTCCCAATAATTTTCTCAAAAAATCGAGTAATTATCTCTTTGAAAACTGTGGTGCACGACGTGCAGCTTTGAGACCGTATTTCTTTCTTTCTTTCATTCTTGGATCTCTTGTTAAGAAACCTGCTTTCTTAAGTACTGGTCTGAATTCTCCATCAACTTTTAATAAAGCTCTTGAGATACCATGTCTGATAGCACCAGCCTGTCCTGTGTAACCACCACCATGAACGTTTACTAAAACGTCATATTTACCAAGTGTCTCTGTTGCTACTAAAGGCTGTCTAACGATAACCTTTAATGTTTCAAGACCAAAGTAATCATCTATTGTTCTTTTATTTATAATAATGTCGCCTTTTCCCGGCACTAAATATACTCTAGCAATACTCTTTTTTCTTCTACCTGTTCCGTATAATTTTTCTGATTTAGCCATTGTAATATCCTCCTTTCATGTTCTCCTAATTAAAATGTTAATGTTTCCGGTTTCTGAGCTGTATGAGCATGCTCTGCACCAGCGTAAACATGAAGTTTCTTTATCATTTCTCTTCCTAAAGGTCCCTTTGGAAGCATACCTTTAACTGCTAATTCGATAACTCTTTCAGGTTTCTTGTTCATCATTTCTCTAAGAGTTGTCTCTCTCATTCCACCTACATAATCTGAGTGGTTGTAGTAAATCTTCTGGTCTAATTTCTTACCTGTAACTTTGATGTTCTCTGCATTTACTACGATAACATAATCACCTGTATCGATGTGTGGTGTATATGTTGGTTTGTTCTTACCTCTTAAAACTTTTGCTATTTCTGATGATAAACGTCCTAATGTATATCCTGTAGCATCAACTACGTACCATTTTCTTTCAATTGTTGCTGGACTAGCCATATAACTTTTCATTGGTTTACCTCCTATGATAATCTAATAATAATTATATTGAAAATACTTATTTACCGGGGCTTTGGCTCTAAGTATTTAATATCATTTTTAATACCGAAGTATTTTTTTGCACAGTTTTAGCACTGTCACAGTTAAATATTATATTACACGATAAAAATTGTGTCAACTCATTTTTTTCCAGTTTTCGTATGTTTTTACAAAAAAACACTTATCCACAATTTACCTCATTTTCTTCATACTCTATCCCCACTAAAGTAAGACCTTTTGCAGGTGCTTTTGGTCCTGCCATATTTCTATCACACGCTTCTATTATCGTCTTAACATGTTCCGGTGGATATACACCTAGTCCCACTTTAATCAAAGTTCCTGCAATAATTCTTACCATATTATATAAGAAACCATTTCCGGATATTCGAATGTTAATAACATCACCGGTTTTATCCACATCCAGTGAATACACAGTTCTTACGGTTGTAGTTACCTGAGTTCTTGCGGAACAAAAACTCTTAAAATCATGTTCCCCAACTATGTACTCTGCCGCCTTTTTCATTTTATCCACATCTAACGGTAAATATACAAAATGGGTATAAAGTCTCATCATTGGCACATCAAATCGTCTGTTTAGAATCTTATATTCATATGTCTTAGTACTATTACAATATCTCGGATGAAAATCCGGTGACACTTCACAGGAATCTTCTATTCTTATATCTTCCGGCAACCTTTGATTAAGTGCAAAACACATTTTTTCCGGCGGAATCTTTGAAAATGTATCAAAAACAGCCACATTTCCAAGAGCATGAACACCTGAATCAGTTCTACTTGCACCTATTACGGCTATTTCTTCACCTAAAAGCCTGCTTAATTCCCTATTAATAATCTCTTCTACCGTTATTCCATTTATCTGAATCTGCCAACCACAGTAATTCGTTCCATCATAACTTATAATCAGCTTAATTCTTTTCTTTATTCTTTCAATTTCAGCCACTTTTCGCCTCCGTACTTACATCATATATAATTTATGAGCGATTTTTCGCGAAGAACCACCCGGTAATCTACATCTGCTTTCTTACAATCTTATACTCATCATATAACTGATAGTATGGACATTCAAATCTGTCATTACTTATCAATCTAAAATAATCATCTTCATCCATATTTACCTGACAAAAATATTCCTCATATTCTTCATCATACACATAAAAACTACATGAATTACAATCTGCTGACATAATCTCCTCCATCTGTTTGTATTCATTATTTGAATCCATTTATTATCTTTTTTCCAAACTCAAAAAAATTGTGTACATTCATCACAATAGTATTATTATCCTATATATTAATTTTCCCAAACAATATTCTACAATTTTTTTATTATATAGTTATTATAATAAGTTTATCACTATCATTATCATTGTAAATCCCCCAATAACCGCATATCCTATCCTATCATTTATATTATACTTAAGTGGTCTCATCTTTGTTCTAAATTCTCCACCTCTATAACATCTTGCGTCCATCGCAGTTGCCAAATCTCCTGCTCTTTTAAATGAAGAAATTATAAGTGGCACAAGAATAGGTATCATTTTTTTCGCTTTTGTCAAAAGACCGCCACTTTCAAAATCAGCACCTCTTGCAATCTGGGCTTTCATTATTTTATCAGTTTCTTCCATTAATATTGGAATAAATCTAAGTGCAATAGACATCATTAATGCAATCTCATGAACAGGTATTTTAATCTTCTTCAGGAAACCAAGAGATTTTTCTAACCCATCTGTCAAATTATTAGGCGTTGTTGTAAGTGTAAGCATCGATGATGAAATAATTATAAATACAAATCTTATCCCCATAAATACTGCTTTAATTATACCTTCATAGGTAATCTTTATAAAATATAATTCAAACAATATCCTTCCCGGTGTATAAAATATATTAAAAAATACACTAATAAACAGAATTATAAATATTGCCTTCAATCCTCTTACGATAAATCTTAATGGTACTTTTGATACATATATTATGAACATCAAAAATAAACCTGCTAACAAATAAGAAAATATACTCTCGCAAGTAAACAATAATATCAAATATGCAAATACACCAAAAAGCTTAACCCTTGGGTCAAGCCTATGAATAAATGAATCTGCCCTATAATACTGTCCTAAAGTTATATCTCTAAGCATATTTTATATCCTCAACTCAAACATTCTACTGCTTCTTCAACAGTCAATATTGTATAATCATCATTTCCTAACTGACTTATTGCTTTAGTTACATCAGGTACTTCTAATCCTACTCTTCTCAACTCATTCTTATTTCTAAATACTTTCCTTGTATCATCATCAAATATTATTTTTCCTTCATCCATTACAATAAGCCTGTCTGAATATTTTGCCACATCATTCATATCATGCGAAACTATAATAATAGTTTTATTCTTATCTTTTTGTAATATTTTTAAAGAATCCAACAAATACTTTTTATTTGCCGGGTCTAAACCAGCCACAGGTTCATCAAGAATTATAATTTCAGGCTCCATCGCAATAACTCCTGCAATTGCAACCTTCCTCATCTCACCACCTGAAAGTTCAAATGGCGAGCTATGATAATATTCTTCACCCATTCCGAGAAATTCAAGTGCTTCCTTAGCAACCTTTCTTGCCTCTTTCTCTGTTAATCCTTTATTAAGAGGTCCAAACATAACATCTTTTATTATAGTTTCTTCAAATAATTGGCTCTCCGGATATTGAAATACTAAGCCTACATTAAAATGCAAATCTCTCTTATTAGAATTAATAGTCTTTCCTTTGTAAAATACATTTCCGGTTGTTGGTCCAATAAGTCCGTTCATTAATTGTAAAATAGTTGATTTACCCGAGCCTGTATGACCTATAATTCCAATAAATTCATTTCTGTTGATTATAAGGCTTACATCGTTAACAGCAACAACTTCCATATTAGTTCCAGCTTCATACATATAACTGACATTGTCAAATCTTAATACTTCTATATTTTTAGTTTGAACTGCATCTGACTTAGTTTCTTCTATTACTAACTTATTTTTCAAACTTTCTTTACACCCTAATCCTTCATCCATACATAATAAAACAAATTCTTCTATATCAAACACATCATATCTGCTTAATTTTCCATTTTCAAATAATCTATAAGCTAAATCCATAATAGGCGGAATTTCTAATCCTAATCTCTTAATATCATCAATCTTTGTAAATACTTCCTTAGGAGTTCCATCTAAAATAGCTTTACCTTTTTCCATAATAACGACTCTTTTAGCTCTTGCAGCTTCTTCCATATGGTGAGTAATAAGAATAATCGTCATATTTTCTTCTTCATTTAATTTAGTAACCATCTCCATAACTTCCTGCCTGCCTTTTGGGTCGAGCATAGCAGTCGGTTCATCTAAAACAATACACTGTGGTCTCATTGCCAGAGAAGATGCTATTGCAACTCTTTGCTTTTGACCTCCAGATAAATGATTTGGAGATTTTAATCTATATTTTGTCATCTCGGTCTTTTCTAACGCTTCATCTACTCTTTTAATTATTTTTTTTGATTCAAGTCCGAGATTTTCCGGTCCAAACGCTACATCTTCTTCAACCGTAGTCCCTACAATCTGATTATCAGGATTTTGGAATACCATTCCACAGTCCTTTCTGATTTTCCATAATTCATCTATAACTTTTGTATCTTTACCATTTACAATTATATTTCCTTCGTTAGGCATTAAAAGTGCATTAAGATGCTTTGCAAATGTAGTTTTTCCTGAACCGTTGTGCCCAAGAATTGCTACAAAATCACCTTTTTCTATATGAATATTAAAGTCATTAAGAATAGTTTTTTCATTAATAACTTTATTATCATCATCTTTATTAATAATTTTGTATAACAAATTCTTTGCTTTAATCATCTTAAATACATTTTCTCCTTTTCTTAACTATTTTTTTATCTACAAATGAAATGAGAGAAATTTAACCCTTTATTACTTCAAATTAGTTCACTCATATTTCTTGAGTTCTTCTAATCTAAGCTTGAACATTTCTTTTTCTTTGTCCATATCTTTAAAATCACTATAATCTATTTCTTTAATTTGACGAAGTCCAATTTTTTTTACTGCTTCTATCGCTGCTTCTCTTTGATTTAACTTTCTTGGATAGACAGTCTGACAATTTGCACCATTTATATTACCATAAGCAAGAAAACACTGATTAAAATCCATAAGAGGATATAATGATAGATATTCATTTGTTTCATTATCAACCAATACACCCCAATTTTCAGGATGCCTATCCGTATTACCCGTGAGATAATCAAGAATATTCATACCATAAAATGTAATTGGGTCTATTCTATCAAATTCTTCAAATATATTTATATCATTATTTGCTGCATAAATTTCAAACGCTATTTTTGATACAATAGAGTATTTCTTAGAAGTAACAATCCTACTTTCTGAAACAATCTGCCCCTGATATATTTTTTCTTCATATAAAACTTGTGGAATATCAAAGCATCTACATATCTTACTTGCAAGCACTTCTCTTTTTACGGCTTCTTCATCTCCATCTTTTAATAGTTTAAAAGTATTATTTTCCCTTATCCATGCTTTCGGAAAACAGCCTTTAGTTGATAAATCCGGTGCTAATTCTTTATTTGTTACTGTCATTTGATGTCCTTTTAACGACAATTCTACAATTGCTTCATTTAATGGATTATCATATAAATTAATATCTTTAAATTTTATATCTTCCCCAAACTTTCTTATCCAATACACATCTGTAAGTGAAACACAATGATATGATAACGAAATATTTGCACGGTCTTTATCTGTTACTGCTTGTATTACACCTATGCTATTTAATATCTCTTTTGCATATTTTCTATCCAACGACAACACTCGCGATGCACACCAATGATAAAAATTAGTAAGGTTATTCATAAGAGTATCAATATCATTTCCCTGTTCATTTTCTAAATATAAATCATATGGCATAAATTTCTCATTATAAATTAAAGCTTTTCCGATTGTTGATATCGTAGCAACTATTCTTTCCATATGCATAAGCTCATATGTAATAATCTTATTCTTGGTTTTATTTACCATTTTGATTCTCCTATTCACAACTCAATTTATCATACTAATTGAGTAGGCTGACTCCTACTCGATTTTGCACACAAACATCTCAAAGCAAAGCTTTTCGATGTTCTTACACCCGGCAAATGAAGTCAAATGCACGCATTACTTCGCTTGTCGGGGTTTTGCTACAAAAAAAGAGGAAAAATTTCTTTTTCCTCTTTAAAATCATCGTGATTATACTAATTCGAGTACAACCTGCATTGCTGCATCACCTTTACGCTGACCGATTTTGATGATTCTTGTGTATCCACCTTTTCTATCAGCATATTTTGGAGCAACTTCATCGAATAATTTCTGTGTTAAATCTACTTTCTTAGTAGCTTTCTTCTTACCAGCTGCTTCTGTTGGTACTTCAGTAACTGTATAAAGAACCTTATTCATTTTTCTTCTAGCATGGAGTCTTGAAGGTGTATCTTTCTTAATCACCTTATCTACCATTTCGAATTTGTCAACTTTCTTTCCGTCAACTTCTTCTTTTACTCTCTTGCCATCTTTATCTTTAATATAAACTTTTGACTGAACTGTAACTTCTTCGAAGTTATCTTTCTCTTTAACTGCCATAGCTATTAAGCCTTCAGCTATCTTACGAACTTCTTTAGCTCTTGCTTCTGTTGTTTCAATCTTACCATTCTGGATTAAAGCAGTAACAAGGCTTCTAAGCATAGCTTTTCTCTGTGAAGAAGTTCTTCCAAGTTTTCTATATCCTGCCATTTTCTAATCTTACCTCCTTTACTTAAGAAACCAAGCTTATTCAGCATCTTTAAGCTTTAAGCCCAATTCCTTGAGTTTAGCGTATACCTCTTCGAGCGACTTACGCCCAAGATTTCTAACTTTCATCATATCATCTGCTGTCTTATTTGTTAATTCCTGAACTGTATTAATTCCAGCTCTCTTTAAACAGTTATAAGAACGTACAGATAATTCTAATTCATCTATATTCATTTCTAACACTTTTACCTGGTCATTAGCCACTGGTTCAGCCATAACATCAATGTTCATAGCTTTCTCAGAAAGGTTAATGAAGTAATTTAAATGCTCACTTAAAACTTTAGCGGCTAAGCTTACTGCTTCATCAGGAGCAAGTGTTCCATTTGTGAATACATCCAATGTAAGTTTATCAAAGTCTGTAATCTGACCAACACGAGTGTTCTGAATCTGCATATTAACTCTTTCAACAGGTGTGAAGATAGAATCAATAGCGATAACACCAATTGGTAAATCTTCATTTTTATTCTTGTCAGCACTTACATATCCTCTACCTTTTGTGATAGTTAATTCAGCATAAAATCTGCTATCTTTTCCACCACTTAATGTAGCGATTACTAAATCTTTGTTAATAATCTCAACTTCAGAGCTAACCTGAATATCAGCAGCTGTTACAACACCTTCACCAACTTTGTCAATGTATCCTATTACAGGAGCATCTGACTCACTATCATTCTTGATTGCAAGACTTTTGATATTCATGATGATTTCTGTAACATCTTCTTTTACACCAGGAATTGAACTGAATTCATGTAAAACTCCGTCAAATTTAACCTGGCTTACAGCAGCTCCAGGTAATGAAGAAAGCATAATTCTTCTTAATGAATTACCAAGAGTTGTGCCATATCCTCTTTCAAGAGGTTCAACGACAAATCTGCCGTATTTTTTATCTTCTGAGATTTCTGCAATCTCAATATTTGGTACTTGAAAATCGAACATAAAAAAGCCCCTCCTTTTCCTATTTTTAGGAATTGCCTAAGCTTATTTCGAATATAATTCGACGATAAGCATCTCGTCTACTGGTACATCAATGATTTCTCTAGTTGGAACTTCTTTTACTGTTCCGCTAAGGTTTTCATGGTTAGCTTCTAACCACTCTGGAACTAATCTTCCATCTGTAACTTCAAGAATATCTTTGTATCTCTGAGAATCTTTGTGCTTTTCTTTAATTTCGATTACATCTCCTGCTTTAACTAAGTATGAAGGGATGTTTACCTGTTTACCATTTACTAAAACATGCTTGTGATCAACAATCTGTCTTGCTTCTCTTCTTGTTCTAGCATATCCCATACGGAAAATAACGTTGTCAAGTCTAAGCTCAAGTAAAATCATGAGGTTATCACCTGTCATACCGTTCATTTTCTGTGCTTTTGCAAAATAATTTCTAAATGGTTTCTCTAATACACCATAAATGAATTTTGCCTTCTGTTTTTCTCTTAACTGAAGACCGTACTCACTCATCTTCTTGTTTGCTCTATTTAACTGTCTTGTTGATTTTTTATCTATTCCTAAATAAATTGGATCCAATCCAAGTGATCTACATCTTTTAAGAACAGGAACTCTATTAACTGCCATCTAATTGCACCTCCTATCAGACTCTTCTACGTTTTGGTGGGCGACATCCATTGTGTGGAACTGGAGTAACGTCCTTGATACTTGTTACTTCAAGACCACATGCCTGAAGTGCACGAATTGCTGCTTCACGACCTGAACCTGGTCCCTTAACCATAACATCTACTGATTTTAAACCGTGTACCAAAGCTGCCTTAGTAGCAGTTTCCGCTGCCATCTGAGCTGCATAAGGAGTAGATTTCCTTGAACCTTTAAATCCAAGACCGCCTGCACTTGCCCAAGAAAGAGCATTTCCTTCAGTATCTGTTAATGTTACGATTGTATTATTAAAAGATGATTGAATGTGAGCCTGTCCGCGTTCAACGTTTTTCTTTACACGCTTTTTTGTCACTTTTTTTGTAACTTTAGCCATTTTAAACTAACCTCCCTTATGGGTTCTTTCTATAAATTTTGTCGGAATAAAATATCATTCCTAGTTTCTAATAATCAAACTACTGTCCTTAAAACATGTCTGCTATATATAATAAGAATTATTTCTTCTTGTTAGCAACAGTACGTTTTGGACCCTTACGAGTTCTTGCATTTGTCTTTGTCTTCTGACCACGTACAGGAAGTCCTTTTCTATGACGGATACCTCTGTAGCATCCAATTTCCTGTAATCTCTTTATGTTCATAGCGATTTCTCTTCTTAAATCACCTTCAACAAGCTGAGTTGCGTCAATAACTTCGCTAATTCTCTTAACCTCTTCATCTGTTAAATCTCTAACACGAGTATTAGGGTCAACCTTAGCCTCTGCAAGAATACGATTTGAGCTTACTCTACCGATACCATAGATATAAGTTAAACCGATTTCTACACGTTTTTCTCTTGGTAAATCAACACCTGAAATACGAGCCATGTGTGTATTACACCTCCATCATTAAATTCTTTTTTAATAAGTAGCCCATACGTAGCCCGTTATAAATAACGTCTGAAATGTTGTACGCTGGAACATTCCTTATTTTGTAATATTATTTTTATAATTAAGCAATGAACAACTAATCCTAGTGTTTCCTATCTTAGTTTCTACTATCTTAGTGTTTCATTACTGCAGCCGCATAACAAAAACTACATATCTTCTGATATGCACTCTCACAAACTATTATTCAACAAAACTAGTAATTAGCCCTGTCTCTGTTTGTGCTTAGGATTCTCACAGATTACTCTGATGCTTCCTTTTCTCTTGATGATTTTGCATTTTTCGCAAATTGGCTTAACTGATGATCTTACTTTCACAGTAAATCCTCCTTTCAAAAAAAGTCCGACTATTAATATAACATAACTTTTTTTATTAATCAAGCAAAAATTAACATATTTTTAATTTCTACTTATTTATCTCTCCATACGATTCTTCCTTTAGATAAATCATATGGTGAAAGTTCTATTGTTACTTTATCTCCCGGAAGTATTCGAATGAAGTTCATTCTTAACTTTCCGCTAATATGTGCTAATACCTTATGACCATTTTCCAGTTCTACCTGAAACATTGCATTTGGTAATTTTTCTAACACTGTTCCTTCGATTTCAATAACATCAGTTTTAGACATTCTAACAACCTCCTAATTTTCAATGCTATTTTTATAGATTTTTATTGCTCTTTTAATATCTTCATTTCGTGGGATTATATTTGATTCAAATTTATTAAGCAGTTCACTGTCAACTTTATTAATTACTTGAATATGCTTCATTTTCTTCTTCTTTGGTTTCTCAATCATTCTTGACTTTCCATCAACAAGATATACATATTCATCTTCTATATTAATTATGACAAAAATCTCATCTTTATCGTGACCTGCTTTTGATTTTGCAAATTCTCCTACTTTACATGCCGCCATATCATAACCATGCCTTTCTTTTAATCAGTATTAATTAAATATTTCCCAGAGTTAATATCTCCGGTTCGCCATCAGTTATTAATATAGTGTTCTCATAATGAGCTGATAATGAACCATCTTTTGATACAACAGTCCAATCATCATCTAAAATCCTAACCTCATATGTGCCTGCATTTATCATAGGTTCAATTGCGAGTGTCATACCGGCCTGTAATCTTAAGCCTCTTCTCTTTTGTCTGAAGTTAGGAACTTGTGGGTCTTCGTGAAGATTAGTTCCAATCCCGTGTCCTACTAAGTCTCTTACAACTCCAAATCCAAAACTCTCAGCATAATCTCCAATGGCCGCTGATATCTCATGTAAATGGCATCCTACCTTTGCAAATTTAATTCCTTCAAAGAAAGACTGTTTTGTTACTTCGATTAATTTCTTAGCTTCATTACTAATTTCGCCAACTGCATGAGTTCTTGCAGCATCTGAATGATAACCTTTATAAATCAATCCTGCATCAAGACTTACTATATCGCCTTCTCTTAAGATTTTCTTTTTGCTCGGAATACCATGAACCACTTCTTCATTTACCGATACGCATACAGCCGCAGGAAAGCCATTATAATTTTTAAAGTTTGGTATGCAACCAAAACTTCTTATTATATCTTCACCTATTTTATCAATTTGAAAAGTTGACATTCCAGGCTTTACGGCTTTTCCCATCTCATCATGAACTATCGATAACAATCTGCATGATTCTCTCATTAATTCAATTTCTCTTTGAGATTTGATTGTAACTGCCATTTTTAAGCTCCTAAAATCTTAACTATATCAGCAAATACATCTTTCATATCCTGTGTTCCATCAACTTCAACCATAACACCTTTTCCTGAATAGTAATCAATTAAAGGCTGTGTCTGCTCATGATAAACATCAAGACGTTTCTTAACTGTTTCAGGCTTATCGTCATCTCTAAGAACAAGCTCAGCATTACATCTGTCACAGATTCCTTCCACTTTTGTAGGAATGTGTACAATATGATATGTTGCTCCACATGAAAGACATGCTCTTCTACCTGACATTCTGTTAATAATATTTTCATCAGGAACTTCTACATTTACAGCAAAATCAATCTTTTCGCCTAATTTTGTTAATGCAGCGTCAAGGCTTTCTGCCTGTGGAATTGTTCTTGGGAATCCGTCAAGAACATATCCGTTCTTACAATCATCCTGACTTACCCTGTCGATTACCAAATCAACTGTAAGTTCATCCGGAACTAATAATCCCTGATCCATATATGTCTTAGCTTTCTTTCCTAACTCTGTTCCATTTTTAATGTTTGCTCTAAAAATGTCACCTGTAGAGATATGAGGGATAGAATATTTATCAGCTATCATTTTTGCCTGAGTACCTTTTCCGGCACCAGGAGCACCTAACATAATAATCTTCATATTGGAAATCCTCCTGTTTTTATTAATTTTATATTAGTATAATTGTTCATAACCCAACTCCAAAACACTATGTGCTTCTTCGCTGTGGCGTAACCGCCAAATAGATTTGAATAATTACATAATTCCTTTAAAAGTTTGACAATGGAACGCAATAAATTGCGTCCCATTGTATATAAATTAATCTAATAAAAATCCTTTGTAGTTACGAACCACCATCTTAGATTCAATGCTCTTAAGTGTTTCAAGAACAACACCTACGATAATGATAAGTGATGTACCACCAAATGATACCGAAGCATTTGCAAGACCTGCAAAAGCAATTGGTATTGTTGCAACAATAATAAGTCCGATAACACCGATAAATACAACATAATTTAATATGTTATTTAAGTATTCCTGTGTTGGTTTACCTGGTCTGATTCCAGGGATGAAACCACCCTGTTTCTTAATATTATCAGCAACTTCAATAGGATTAAATGTTATTGATGTATAGAAATATGCAAATGCTATAACAAGTACAATATATACTAAAAATCCAATAGAATATTTTGCATTTGCCAATGTACTAAACTTCCACCACATTCCCTGATTAAGATACTTTAACCATTCAGGAGTTTTTCCGATGAATGAACAAATAACTGTTGGGAACATAAATAATGACTGTGCAAAAATAATTGGAATAACACCTGCAGTATTAACTTTAAGTGGAATATGTGTTGAACCTCCACCTACCATATTTCTTCCCTGTAATTTCTTAGAATACTGAACAGGTACTCTACGCTGTCCATCCTGAAGAATTACTACAAATACAACAATTGCAACTATTATAGCAATTATAATTACGGCAGCTAAGATTGAACCACCGATTGAGCTTGCACCCTTTACAAACTGATTGAATAAGTTTGCAATATCAGTTGGTATTCTTGAAACAATGTTAATTAAGAGAATTATTGAAATACCATTTCCAACTCCCTTTTCAGTAATATTTTCACCCATCCACATAAGGAAAGCTGAACCTGCTGTTAAAGCTGCAACAGAAATAATAATTGTTGTTGCATGCTCTGTCTTTGACATAGCATTAATATCACCGAATATTCCCTGATTACCTAAGCTGATAGATGTTGCTGTTGCTTGTATTAAAGCAAGAACTACAGTAACATATCTTGTAATGCTTTGAATCTTTTTACGTCCATCTTCACCATCTTTTTGCATTTCTTCAAGCTTTGGAATTGCAATTGTTAACAACTGCATAATAATTGATGAAGTAATGTATGGAGAAATGTTTAACGCAAAAATTGAGAATGATTCAAAAGAACCACCTGTCATAGCATCAAAGAAACCAAATGCTCCATTTTTAAAATCACCCATTATACTTTTAATGGCTTCCTGTGAAGCGCCAGGAACCGGCAACTGACAACCGATTCTGACAACTATCAACATTAAAAATGTATAGAACACTCTGCTTCTAATCTCTTTGATTTTAAATGCGTCTCTAACTGTTTTAAACATTAGATCACCTCGCATGTTCCACCAAGAGCCTCAATTTTCTGCTTAGCACCTTCACTGAAAGCATTAGCTTTTACATTGAGTTTCTTAGTAATCTCTCCATATCCAAGAATTTTAACACCATCTCTCGGATTCTTAACGATTCCACTTTCGATCAATGTTTCTACAGTAACTTCTGCACCATCATTGAATCTGTCAAGAGCACTTACGTTAATACCAACGATTTCTTTAGTATTTCTATTTGTAAATCCTCTCTTAGGAATTCTTCTGTATAAAGGCATCTGACCACCTTCGAATCCAGGTCTAGGGCTTCCTGAACGAGCTTTCTGTCCTTTATGACCCTTACCGGCTGTTTTGCCGTTTCCTGAACCGTGACCACGACCTCTTCTAAAATTATCACTGTGCTTTGAGCCTTCTGCTGGACTTAAGTTAGATAATTCCATTGTCGCACCTCCTTATCTGTGATTAAATTTCTTCAACTTTTACTAAATGTCTTACCTGTTCTATCATACCTCTTACAGCTGCATTATCAGGCATTTCAACTGTTTTGTTAAGTTTTCTTAAACCTAAAGCTTCAACAGTTTTCTTATGCTTTGGAACTGCACCGATTGTTGATTTAACAAGTGTAATTTTTAATTTATCTGCCATTTCGATTTCCTCCTTATTAGCCTAAGATTTCTTCTACAGATTTACCACGAAGTCTGGCTACCTCTTCTGGAGTCTTTAATCCGGCCAAACCTTCGATTGTTGCAAGAACAACGTTCTGTTTGTTGTTTGAGCCTAATGACTTTGTACGGATATTCTTAATACCTGCAAGCTCTAATACGTTACGAGCAGGACCACCGGCGATAACACCAGTACCGTCTGGAGCCTTCTTTAATAATACAGAAGCACTTCCAAATTTTCCGATTGTATCATGAGGAATACTTAAGTTTTCATCAATTGCTACTTTTACAAGATTCTTAATTGCATCTTCTTTTCCTTTACGGATTGCTTCAGGAATTTCAGTTGCCTTACCAAGACCAGCACCAACGTGTCCATGACCATCGCCAACTACAACTAAAGCTGCAAATCTCATGTTACGTCCACCTTTAACAACCTTAGTAACACGCTTAATTGATACTACTTTTTCTTCCAATTCTAATTGACTAGCATCAACGATTGTACGTTTCATGTGTTTTCCTCCTTATATGGAATCCTTATAAATATTTTAATTTCGAATTAGAATTCTAATCCAGCTTCTCTAGCAGCGTCAGCTAATGCTGCGATTTTACCTTGATATATAAAGCCGCCTCTATCAAAGACAACTGTTGTAATACCTTTTTCTAATGCTCTTTTAGCGATTACTGTTCCTAAGTATGCTGCAGCATCAACGTTATTAGTTTTCTCAAGCTCAGCCTTTACTTCTTTCTGAAGTGTTGAAGCTGATACTAAAGTGTTTCCAACTGTATCGTCAATAATTTGAGCATACATATGATTATTACTTCTAAAAACAGCTAAACGTGGTGTTTCAGAAGTTCCAACTAAACGATTACGTAATCTTCTATGCTTTTTAACACGAATTTCACTTCTTGATTTTTTACTAACCATATCTGTTCACTCCTTCAATTATTTCTTACCAGTCTTACCAACTTTACGTCTAATAACTTCATCAGAATACTTAATACCTTTTCCTTTGTATGGTTCAGGTCTTCTCTTATCTCTGATTTCAGCAGCGAACTGGCCAACTTTTTCTTTATCAATACCTTTAATAGTAATCTTGTTAGTTCCTTCTACGATAGATTCAATTCCATCAGGATCTTCCATTTCAACAGGATGTGAGTATCCAAGTGATAATACTAACTTCTTACCCTGTTTCTGAGCTCTGTAACCAACACCGTTGATTTCAAGAACTTTTTCATAACCATCTGTAACACCTTTAACCATATTAGCTATAAGTGTTCTTGTAAGACCATGAAGTGATTTCATTTTCTTTAAGTCGTTAGGTCTTGTAACTACTACTTCTTCACCTTCAACTTTGATTTCCATCTCTTCAGGAAGAACTCTTTCAAGTGTTCCCTTAGGTCCTTTTACAGTCACTTTATTATTTTCTGCTACATCTACAGTTACACCTGCAGGAATAGCGATAGGCATTCTTCCTATACGTGACATGCCGTGCACCTCCTAAAATTGAGTATATTAATTTGTTATATATATTCTGATTGAATAACCCACAAAGGGTGTTATTCAAACGAATATTATTCATATTAAGTTTCCGAAGAAAGATGCCATAGGCTTTGCTTTCTTCTAAATACTTGCATAGCAAGTATTTTGTTGTTTTTTACCAAACAAACGCTAAAACTTCTCCACCTACGCCGAGTTTTCTAGCTTCTTTGTCTGTTACAACACCATTATTTGTTGAAATAATAGCGATTCCTAAACCACCAAGTACTCTTGGAAGCTCATCCTTGCCAGCGTATACACGAAGACCAGGTTTTGAAATTCTCTTAAGTCCTGTAATGATTTTTTCTGTTTTATCTGCACCGTATTTTAAAGTAACACGGATTGTTTTAAAGTTTCCATCTTCTACAACTTCATAACTCTTAATGTAACCTTCTTTTAAAAGGATTTCAGCTATAGATAACTTCATCTTTGATGAAGGGATATCAACTGTATCATGTTTAGCAGTATTTGCATTACGAATTCTTGTAAGCATATCTGCGATTGGATCATTTGTTGTCATTTAAGTTGCCTCCTTTCTAACTCTATCCTACCAGCTTGCCTTTTTAACACCAGGTATCTGTCCTTTATATGCTAATTCACGGAAGCAAACTCTACAAATTCCGTATTTTCTTAAATATGCATGTGGACGACCACAAATTCTACAACGAGAATATTCCTGAGTTGAAAACTTTGCTTTACGCTGTTGTTTTACTTTCATAGCAGTCTTAGCCATTGAATTTACCTCCTAACTATTTTTGAAATGGCATATTGAATAATGTCAATAATTCGCGGGCTTCTTCGTCAGTTTTAGCAGTTGTAACAAAAATTACATCCATACCTCTAACCTTATCTACTTTATCATATTCGATTTCTGGGAAGATTAACTGTTCTTTAATACCAAGAGCATAATTTCCACGGCCATCAAATGCATTAGGATTTACTCCTCTAAAGTCACGTACACGAGGTAATGCAAGGTTAACCAAACGGTCAACGAACTCATACATTCTTTCTCCTCTTAAAGTAACTTTACATCCAATAGCCTGACCTTCTCTAATCTTGAAGTTAGCTACTGAATTTTTAGCCTTAGTTGTAACAACCTTCTGACCTGAGATTATCTCAAGATCCTTAACAGCTGCGTCTAAAAGCTTAGCGTTATCCTTAGCTTCACCAACGCCCATATTTATAACAACTTTATCAAGTTTTGGTACTTCCATTATGTTTTTGTAACCAAATTTTTTCATCATCGCATCAACGATTTCATTCTTGTAAGTCTCTTTAAGTCTACTCAACTTTCCGGACCTCCTCTCTCAATTAGTCAATAACTTCGCCTGTTGCTTTAGCTACACGAACTTTTTTACCATCTTTTTCTGTAAATCCGATTCTTGTAACTTTTCCATTAACAACATACATTACATTTGATATATCAATTGGGGCTTCCTGATTGATAATACCACCATTCTGGTTAGCTGCACTTGGTTTTGTGTGCTTTGTAACCATGTTGATATTTTCAACAAGTACTTTGCCGTTCATTTTATCTACTGAAAGAACCTTGCCCTCTTTATCTTTATCTTTACCAGCGATTACTCTGACAGTATCGCCTTTTTTAATTTTACTTGTTGCCATGCCTACACCTCCTATAATACTTCTGGTGCCAAAGAAACAATTTTCATAAACTGCTTATCTCTAAGCTCTCTGGCTACTGGTCCAAAAATACGTGTTCCTCTTGGGTTTTTATCATCTTTGATGATTACAGCAGCATTTTCGTCAAATTTAATATAAGAACCGTCTTTACGACGTGCGCCTTTAACTGAACGAACTACTACGGCTTTAACAACGTCACCTTTTTTTACAACACCGCCTGGTGTTGCATCTTTAACCGAAGCAACGATAACATCGCCGATATTAGCATATCTTCTAGTAGAACCGCCCAGTACTCTGATACAAAGTAATTCCTTAGCGCCTGTGTTGTCAGCAACTTTAAGTCTACTTTCCTGTTGAATCATAACAATACTCCTTTCTACTATCTTGCTTTCTCGATGATTTCTACAAGTCTCCATCTCTTATCTTTAGATAATGGTCTTGTTTCCATTACTTTAACTTTATCTCCAATACCACATTCGTTGTTCTCGTCATGAGCTTTTAATTTGTAAGTTCTCTTAACGATTTTCTTATATAAAGGATGTTTTACATGGTCTTCTACTGCAACAACGATTGTTTTATCCATTTTGTCACTAATAACTTTACCAACTCTGGTTTTTCTCAAGTTTCTTTCTTCCACAACAAATTCCTCCTTTCATAGATTCATCATGAATAACACTTTTAATTAGTTAGCTTTCTGTGCAATAACTGTCTGAATTCTTGCAATGTTTCTTCTAACTTCTTTTATTCTGCTTGTGTTCTCTAACTGGTTTGTTGCGTTTTGAAATCTTAAATTAAAAAGTTCCTTTTTAGCAGCTACTAATTCATCATTTAATTCTGCAGCTGATTTTGCTTTTAAATCTTCTACATATTTATTAATTTTCACTGTTATCACCGCCTTCTAAATCTGCGCGAGAAACTATCTTACACTTTACAGGTAATTTGTGCATAGCAAGACGTAATGCTTCTCTAGCTGTCTCTTCTGGTACTCCTGCGATTTCGAACATTACACGACCTGGTTTAACTACTGCTACCCAGTACTCTAATGTTCCCTTTCCGGAACCCATACGTGTTTCAGCTGGTTTTGCTGTTACTGGTTTATCAGGGAATATCTTAATCCAAACTTTACCACCACGCTTGATGTAACGTGTCATAGCAATACGGGCAGCTTCAATCTGGTTTGATCTAATCCATGCTGGTTCTGTAGCGACGATACCAAATTCACCGTTTGTAATCTTGTTTCCTCTTAAGGCTTTACCTCTCATGGAACCACGGAACTGTTTACGACGCTTAACTCTCTTAGGCATTAACATTATTTATCGCTCCCTTCCTTAACTTCTTTAACTGGAAGAACTTCGCCTTTATATATCCAAACTTTAACGCCAACTTTACCGAATGTTGTATCTGCTTCTGCAAATCCGTAATCGATATCAGCACGTAATGTCTGAAGTGGAATAGTTCCTTCACTATAAAATTCTGTACGAGCCATATCAGCTCCACCAAGACGTCCTGAACAAGCTGTCTTAATACCCTTAGCACCTGATTTCATTGCTCTGGACATTACAGACTTCATTGCTCTTCTGAAAGATACACGATTTTCAAGCTGAAGTGCAATGTTTTCAGCAACAAGCTGTGCATCTCTGTCAGGTCTCTTGATTTCTTTAATATCGATAACTAATTTCTTAGCTGTGAACTTCTGAACTTCTGCTTTAAGTTTCTCGATTTCAGCACCACCCTTACCGATTACGATACCTGGTTTAGCTGTATGAACTATAACTTTTAATCTGTCAGATGCTCTTTCGATTTCGATTTTAGAAACACCTGCACTATATAACTTATCCTTAAGGTATGTTCTGATTTTGTGGTCTTCTACTAAGTTATCAGCAAAATCAGCTTCAGCATACCATTTTGAGTCCCAGTCTTTAATAACTCCGACTCTCAAGCCGTGAGGATTAACTTTCTGTCCCATGTTATATCTCCTTTCAATTCAATTAACGTTACAGGATTATGCTCTTTCGTTAAGAACGATTGTAATATGACTAATTCTCTTCTCGATTCTATATGCTCTACCCTGTGCTCTAGGTCTGATTCTCTTCATTGTAGGTCCTTTGTTTGCGTAGCATTCCTCAATGTAGAGCTTATCAACATCCATACCATTGTTGTTCTCTGCGTTCGCAATTGCGGACTTTAAT
>JAFQCK010000074.1 GCA_017416465.1 Lachnospiraceae bacterium
CTTCTTCCATCTTGTTTGCACAATTTGCGCAGTCTACTTCAATCTTATATGTTTTCTTCATAGTCATTCCCACCTGTTCTTTATTTCATATGAACAATTATTCATATGTTGATTTAAGTATAGCATATCTTTTATTCTTGTCAAGGTATATATATATATTCTGAACGCAAAAATAGTGCGTGCCAGCGCACGCACTTTGGCAAGAATTTCTTTCGAAATTCTTGTTTAACCACCACTACGTAACAGCAATTTCCTAATATTCAAAAAAACATGGATACTTCTTTCATCCTGAAATATCCATGCTTATTGTTATATTATAATCGCCTTCACTTCATCCATCTGTTCTTTCTTGTTTGCTACATATTGATATGTCACTCCATTTGGTGCTTCTATATCAAGACAAGTCCTAGTAATTTTTGCCGTTCTAGTTCTTGTTGTTGCTGTGCCAAAAGATACTTTTGCAATATTTCTTCTTGGAATTGCTATAAACATATAAAGAGGAAAATGTCTTACACAAACAAAATTCTTGGTAATTCGTATATTCATATCCTTATACTCTGGATTTGCCAACTCTTCATTTAACAATTCCATATTTTTCACATAGCTTTCCCTATTGGTTCCATCACTAAAGCTCTTCATATTTTTCCCTATAAAGGAATATTCTAAATTATATAGTCCTCGTATATTTCGAATTGTCCAGAGCAAAAATGGCAGTACCATAATCACATCACCTATTGCATCTTCTATATAGAAATCATAACCTGTTTCCATAAAGAACATCAAATCCTTATATACATTATAGGAAAATCCCATCGTAACAAGCAATAAGCAAAATAATCCAACATACTTTGAACATCCGCGAAGTTTATATACTCTCCTATATTTGAATGGATTATCGAAATGGTGTGTTTTCTTTTTGTAGGTCTTATGAAACTCAATCAATAAAGCCTTGTCCTCTTCGCGAAAACTGTATTTTGTATTCTCAAAAAAGTAATAGCTTACCCCATTTGCCTGAATATTCTCTTTTCCAAGCATCCCTGACACAATGTCCTTCAGTCTATTAGATTGATTTTCATTCTGAATACACAATTCCAATCCTTTCAACTGCTGATTCTCAAACATCGCCTTACCTTCAAATGGAATATTCGTATCTTTTTCTACAACAGAAAAGGTATAGCATGATGTATTTTGCTCTGTTGTATGCTGCTTTTCACAATTCTTAACATGCTTTATAAACCATTTTTCTTTTGTACCATAATCTAAATACCACTCATTCAATACACAACGAAATGTAGTCAGTAACATTTAAACGTTTCCTCCTATGTCCTATTCTATACTGCAAAATCCTGTTCTGGTCTAAGAGCATAATATTTTTGCTGTAAAAATGTTTCATAGTCTTTGTAATACAAACCACATACTTCATCATCATATGCCACCATAACCCACGGTAACTTTTCATTTATGTATGCAAGCATATTATCTGATTCCTGCTCATTTTTCATATTAATAATAATTGGCTTTTTCTTATTATTTATCGTATACAAATATACTGCGTAAGTAGTTGCTGTTTTTATTCCATTCGTTCTATGTGTTGTTCTCATCATATAAGCCCAAACAATATCCCTATTCAATATCGCACGGGCATGGCTGCTCTTATCCACATAATATGTAAAAATACGTCCTACTGTAACCCATCTTTTGAATTTTTCGCCACTTTCATAATCTGACTCTGCAACACTCTCTGAATAACCTGATGCAACAATATCTTTGTATGCCTTTTTAACATATCCTCCTCTTAGTGCAGAAACAAATAACCAAATACCTAAAACTGTACAAAGTACTCCTGCCCCGAAGAGTACATAAGCCATAAATGCACCATCTGTCAATGTTCCTACACTAATATAATATGGAATCGTAGCCTGCTCAAATTCTTCTTCTGTGAATCCGCTCTCAATAAAATATTCTTTAAAATATTGATAATCCTCTTCGCTCATCTTCTCAATTGCACCAGAGAGTTCAATAGGTTCACTCTCAATATAGTTGTATGTATTGTCCGTCATCTGATCCATCTCATCTTCATAAGATGCCGGCACCTTAATCGCCATATAACGATAATCCTCAGCATCATCATTTCCAGTCCAAATGATATAATAGAATGCTTCACTTATTTCTATATTTGTTTTTGTATTCTTAGAATATTCTTCCATAAACATTCCAAAATTTTCTTTTAATGTTATATCTACTATCTGATCATCAATTTCTTCCGGTAGTAATTCCTCAAAAACAGAACGTCCCTGCATAATTCTAAAACAGTTTTCTGTTGAAAAATAGAGAAACACTACTCCCATCAGAAATACCACAATAATACCAAACAATGCTGCTTGAAATGTTTTCTTTGTTAAATCTTTTCTCATTTATCTCTTCCTCCTCAACTCAATGCCGTCTAGTATATGAAAAAAAAGTACGTTTTTCAACTTATTTTGCTTAAATTCTTCTTTTTTTTGCTTAAACTAAAATAAAATAAAATAAAATCAGTGCACATCTTGAGGTATCGGAATAATAATCTTAAGTATATATTGCGTTTCTTCTTCATGAACCGAAATCTGTCCGGCATATTTTTCTACCGCTTTTTTGATATTTTTCTTACCAAATCCATGCATATATGAATCCTCTTTTGTATTTTTAACCAAATTTTTGCATCGATTGTTTTGTATCAATATTGACAGCATGTCGTGAAAACGATTTGCCTTTACGGTAATCATTCTCTCTTGCAGTGGTAGCAGCCTGCTTGCTTCTATTGCATTATCAATTGCATTGCCAAATATCGTACTAATATCTAGAGGATCTATGAACCCACCATCGTGAAACTGTAAAACAGCATAAAAATCTATATTCTCTTCTCTTGCAATCCGTGCTTTATCACAAATAATAATATTAAGAAATTCATTTCCTGTATTTTGAAACCTTTCATAATCTGCAATTTGTTCCTGTAAAGTATTTACCATTTGCCTTGCCTCTTCATTATTGCTTACCTTTCTCTCCAACAAGAGCAAATGGTTCTTAAAATCATGATAAACTGCTCGAATACACTCTTCTTCCTTAGCTTTTTCTTTATAAAAAGCATATTTTTGTTCTATCTCGAATTTTTCTTGTTTTAGAAGAATGTTATTTTTATAATATAAAAATAATATCAGTAAAAGACACCCTACCAACAATGCAAATCCCCAAACCGTAGAATCAACCCAATCTACCTTTCCTGTATAATATCCACTTCCTACAAATCCAGAAATCAAATACGTAATAATGCCATATAAAATAATGATCACCGAATTTCCAGCTGTAATATCATATTCAAATCTTGCAAATCCTTTTCGAAGAGCCA
>JAFQCK010000011.1 GCA_017416465.1 Lachnospiraceae bacterium
CAAAAAAAATGATAATGATGATAATCCTATTGTTATCACTGAACCCGATATTGAAAAGTGGGGACATGTGGATAACAGAGTTTCTGAAAATGGAGCAGTGAATGGTGATGCTGATACATATACTTATACATTCACAGATTTGTTTATTGATGATGCAGATTATAAAGTAGAGATTAAATGTACAGATAAAGTTGGAAATGAATGTGAGCCACCTAATTATAAAGGTAAAGCTACACAGGATTTTACACTAGATAATACAAAACCTGTTGTAAATGTTAAATATGACAATAACAATGTACAAAATAGTAAATATTTCAATGAAAGCAGAGAAATGACTGTAACAGTAACAGAAAGAAACTTTGATGTTGAAAATACTAAGATATTCATTACAAAGGATGGAGTGGAAAGTGTTATTGTTCCTAAAGTTAACGAATGGACATATGTTGATAACAAGGTAAATGGTGATGCTGATACATATACATACAAGTATAAATTTGCAGAAAGTGCAAATTATACAGTAAAAATTGAATGTATGGACTTGGCAGGAAATAAATGTGCCTTATATAATTATGAAGGAGAGGCTACACAGGATTTTATAATTGACAAAAAAGCCCCTAATATTAATGATTTTAAATATGAAAATGCAAGTAAATGGGTTAAAGCTAAAAAAGAAGGAAATCATACAATGACAGTAGAGTTGGCAGATGCAGACTTTGGAATTAATGAAAGTACAATTAAGTATTATTATTCATTTGCACCTGAAACTTTAAAAACTCCGGAAAAAATAGAGAAAATAGAAAAAGAAGGGAAAACAGTAATAACAATTCCATTAGTAGCTAATGATAATCCATATGGGGTATATGTAACTGCAGAAGATAAAGCAGGAAATCCAAATACACAAAATTCAGGAGAAATTGTATGTATTGATTATACAGCTCCAATTGTTAACGTTTCCTATGATAACAATACAGTTGATGGATATGAAAAATATTTCAAAGCCAACAGAACTATGACTTTAACAGTAATAGAAAGAAATTTTGACTCTGCTTCAACAAAATTAATCATTACAAAAGATGGAGTAGAAAGAGTAATATCTCCAAGTCTTAACGAATGGCAGCATTCCAATAATAAAGATTTATCTAATGAAGCAATCTTAAATGGTGATGCAGATACTTATACATATCAGTACACAGTTGCAGAAGATGGAGATTATACAGTAAGAATTGAGTGTGCAGATTTAGCAGGAAATGAATGTAAACAACTTAATTATGAAGGAAACGCTACACAGGAGTTTACTATTGACAAAACTATACCTACAATTAATGTTGAAGAAGTTTCAGGATATTCAAGTGAAACAATAAATATAGCATTAGGTATTAATGAACATAATTTCACACAAAATGATGTTAAAGTTTATGTTTCAAAGAAATTAAATGGACAGGTATTATATACAAATCAGGAATATAATGCAATATGGAATGACAACGGTGATACACATAATACTGTACTTACATTTGCAGAAGATGGAGACTATACATTCACAGTTACTTATGTTGATATGGCAGGAAACGGAGCGGTTCAATATATTTCACAGGAATTTTCCGTAGATAATATAGATCCAATACTTAACTCGAATATAAGTGCATCAAATAAAAATATTGCTAATAAAGGTGATATTAGATTTGAATATGTATATTCAGATGTGAATTCAGAAAATACAAATGGATTAATTAACTATTCAGTTTCAACATTGTCAGGAAAAACGATTGAGTGGATACCTACAATAGAAAATGTAATAATTGATGGTGTAAATGCATACAAAATAACATTTAATGATTTAGCAGAAAATACATCATTAAAAGATGGTATATATGTATTAAGTGTTAATGTAAAGGATAAGGCTGGACGAGTTGCAAATGATACTAAGCAGTTCTCAGTAAATAGAAGAGGTTCAGCATATGATTATGAAAAGGATTCATATGTTTCAAAGATAATTTCAAATGGATATACAAAATCTGTTTCTGAAGATATTGTAATTCAGGTTATGAATTGTGATGATATTACAGAATATCAGGTAATTGTATTTAATAGTATGAATGAGCAGAAATTATTGAAAGAAGGAACTGATTATAAGTGGGAACTTGTAGATGAAAATATTGATATTGATTCAAATGTAGCTGAGGCAGGATATAAGAAATATTTTTGTACAATATATAAATCAGTATTTGAGGATAATGGAACATATAGTGTTAGAATTATGACAAAAGATAGTGCTGATGATAGTTTATATGGTGAGAATGCAACACTTATATCTAATATTGATGCAGTAGATGGAAATGCAACTGATATTTCATTTACAGTTGATAACATTAAGCCGGAAGTAATTTTACTTGGTCTTAAAGATGGTGGAAACTATGACTTGGCAACAGATATGATGATTGATTATTCTGATACAAATAGTATTAAGTCAATTATTATTAGAAGATTAAATTCTGATGGAGATGTAATTGAAACTAAAGAGTATACGACAGAGGAAATTAAAGCAGCAGGTGAAAATGCCGGAAGATTAATTTTTAATGTAAAAGAGTATGCCGGTTATCAGGAAGTTGAAGTTACAGTAACCGATGTTGCAGGTAATGAACAGACAAAGACTATTAAGGTACTTATTACATCTAATGAATGGATTAAGTTTATAAATAATACACCTTTATTAGTTGGAAGTATAGCCGGAATAATTATAATTAGTATATTTATAATTTTATTAGCTTTAAAAAAGAAGAAAAAAACTAATGAAAACTAATTAATAGTAAACAGGATATTGTGAAAACAATATCCTGTCTTATACACGATGGATTACGTTGTGTATAAGACAGGGTATTAAAAAGGAAGGAATGAAGTGTTAATGAAAATAGGAATTTATGATACAGATACATTTTTTCTAAATAGGATTTGTATGATATTAGAAGAAAAGAAGAAAACAGAGGATATGAAATTTGTTTCACTTTCTAGGAAAGATATTGATTTAAAAGATAGTGGTATCGATATGTATGTTGTTAGTGAAGATTTAGAAAAAATCGTAAAATCTTATTCAGTACCATATATGTTGTTGTCGGAAAATGAAGAAAATAACAGGGATTTTCTAATCTACAAATATAGTAATGTCTGGGAGTATTTAAAAAAAATCAGTGAATATTTTGAGCTTTATGAAAAAAATAGAAAACAAAAAAATAAAAAAATTATTAGTTTTCTAAGTCTTGGTGGTGGAATGGGGTCTTCAACTATAGCAACATCTTCAGCTTTGCGTTTGGCAAAACAAGGTAAGGAAGTTTTATATGTTAATCTGAAACCATTTTCAGGTAATGGCTATTTTAAAAATGAATTAGCTAACATATATATTGATGAATTAGTTAAAAAAAATGTGAATACAGATAATGAAAAAATCTCCTTAAAAGAAAAACTTAATAAAAATAAAATGGGGATTACTATTTTGAATAATTGTAAAGAAGCTGGAGAGTTTTATAGTATTTCTAATGAGCAACTATGTGATTTAATAAATATATTAAGAGAGTTTAAGGGTTATGAATATATAATTATTGATATACAGATTAGCAATGATTCATATATTTATGAAATTCTTAATATTTCAGATACCATATGTTGTGTTCTTGACGGTGGGTATTTGGGAAATGAAAAGATAAAAAGAGCAATAACATATTTAAAGCAAATTGATGAAACTATAATGAATAAATTTAAGATTATTTATAATAAAAACAGTAGAATCATGGAAATGGACAAAGATTTAGATGTAAAAGTTATAGGTAATATAGAATATATCAAAGAGCCTTCTTTTGAGAAAGTTATTGAAAAGATTACATATATGAGTTTATTAGATGAGTTATCTAATAAATAGATATTTAAAAAAATATTTCTAATCTAATTAGTAAAAGAAAGGTTTGGTAGAGAATATGAATGATAAAATATCATTATTTGAAGATGGCATTTATAAATGTCTAATATATGAAACGGATAATAAAAATAAAAATAATATATCAATAAATCATAGTGAAAGAGGAGAAATTCCATATTTGGTGGAGGGATATTTTTCCGAAGAAAACAATATTAAAGGCGAGTATAATATAACAGATTATTGTGCTATGATGGAATTTATACCTGAAAATCCCGGACGTGATGATGTGTTTTTACTTATAAGGGATATAATAAATGCGTTAGATGAGTTGAGAAATAGTTTTATTTGTGAATCGGATGTATTATTAAAAAAGGAATATATATATATTGAGAAAGAAACAAAAACTATTAAATTTATTGGTGTTCCGGTGATATTAGAAAAATATGATACTGTATATGATTTGATTTTAGATTTATTAGGGAATATTAAATGGAAAAAAAGTGAAAATAAATCGTATTTAAATGTTATCGCTAAATTTATTTTGAATAGAGATAAATCTTATAGTGAAATAATAGATAAAATTAATGACATTGTTAAAAGTCCTGTTGAATATTTGAAAATTAATAATATTGAATATGTTGATAGCATTAATTCAAGTAGAGTTTCTTCGGGATTTTCAGAAGTATCAGCACCTCCAATTCCTCCTATTGTATCAGGAAAAACATCATTTATACCACCTAAAATACAATCAAAAAAGTCAGAAATAATAAGAAAAAATACTATATCAGATATAATAGAGCCAAAAGAAAATATTCGAAAAGACGAAGATATGATTGGAGAAACCACTGTATTAGGAGTAACAAATCAACCGGAAATCTTCCCGGTAATGATTAGATTAAGGAATAATGATAGGGTGATAATTAATAAAGATATATTTTTGATAGGAAAAGAACAAACACAGGTAGACTATTGCATATCTGATAATAGTGCAATAAGTCGTGTACATGCTAAGATTATATGCAAAAATGGAGAAATTTTTATTAAAGATAATAATTCTACAAATCATATATTTGTTAATGGAATGTTAATTGATAGGGATACTGAAGTAAGATTATCGAATGGAGCAAAGATAAGATTAGGAAATGAGGAGTTTGAGTTTAGATTCTAGATATTAATATAATAATTAAACTTATTATTGAATTTTCTGAATAAAAGTGCTATAGTACGAAAATGTAAATAAAATTTTTAAGAAGGGAAATACTAGAGGTTAAGATAATTAAAAGGAAAATATAAAATTATACAAGTGAGGTATGAAAAATGAAAAAAAATGTAAAAAAAGTAAAAGTGTTATCTATTCTTCTGGTGACTGCTCTTGTTAGTGCATTGGTAATTGGATGCGGTTCAAAATCTGAAGATGATAGTAAAAAAACAAATAGTGAAAGCCAAATGAATTCTGAAAATAAATCAGATGCAGGAGCAGCAATAAATCCTGAAAACAAAGAAGATGCAGGAGAAGCAACAACTCCTGAAAAAGTTGAAGATACAGATAACAAAGAAGAAGTATCTGATAAAATAGTTTTAGAAGCATCTGTTATTAATGATATAGAATCAAAACTTTCTACACATGAAGATAGCATTAAAACATTAGAAGAAAAGCTTCAGAATGCAACTACTCAGATGGATATGAATCAGACATCAGGAGAGATAGCAGTAGCTTGGAGTGATTTTCTTGATTCTTTATTAAACATAATTGAAGAAAATGCAGAAGCTGAGGCATGGAAGAAATTCGAACAGGAACAAAGTGAATGGGCTGAAAGTAGAGAAACAGCTGTAAGAGAAGCAGGACTTGAATATGAGGGTGGAAGTATGCAAGCATTGGAAGAAAATTCAACAGCTGCAAGATTAACAAAAGAACGTGTTTATGAAATTATTGATGGTTTAAAATAAAACTACATAATATAAGTTAAACAGAATAAAAGGTACAGTATGGATTTCGTTTGAAATACTTATACTGTACCTTAATTTATTTATCTGTAATTATTTTATTATTTGATAAAAATTGAATGTAGGAAAATTTTAAAATAGTGAATTATTCAGTAATAATTTTAATACAATCTGAATTTAAATCAACTGTCATAGCAGGACGAATACCAAATTCTTCAACAGAGACTAGTGAAGTATAATAAATATCATCAAGCTTTGCTACATGACTTACTAAATAGCCCTCACAAACAGAATTTTCTAATGGTTCACGTAACCACCAAGGACAAGATTCAGTATTAAATGGAGCAGATAAACAATAGTCACGATAAAAGAATGTTTGATTTTTAGAAATAGCTTTCTCGGTTGGAGTTGCATAATAAGAAACATTTGCTTCATCAAGCCATTTTAATTCTTCTTTTGATAAAAAGAATACTTTATCAGTTGTTATAGTCGTTTTTTGAGGAGAAAAAGAATTACATTTTGTTGTTATAGTTGTATCTTTTATAGCTTTTAATTCTTCTAAGCTAAAATTACTTAAGAATCCGGGCTCAAGGTTATAAGAGTTTTTATGTTCACTCATTGAACTTGGAATAGGTCCATAACCATCATATTTAACATTATCATCTTTAGAATTAAGCCAAACACGTATATCTGATGTTTCCCAACTATTATTCCCGAAGATAAGTTGTTTTAAATTGTTATCTTCTTTTACTTCAGGGTCACTTGACATGTAAGTATTTTCTCCATCACTCCTTACAGTTCCACTTTCGGCACCTGAAAAAGCCTTGAATGATAAAATATGTTTTGAAAGAAGAATAGCTGTATTGTTTTTTTTGTCTATGTTTATTACATACCAATTAATATCTTCTTCATTATACTTTCCAAACGTAACCAAATTACCCAATTCTACATTTGAAATAGAAACAGTTGTAGAATAAGTGTTTTCGTTAGGGGTAGTGTTATTTTCAGTTGATGGTTTTGATTCACTATTATCTGATTTAGAAACTGCTAAAGTAATACAAATTGTTAAAATAATAACCATTGCTAATGAAACTATAATAACAGGAGTTTTTTTGAAAACATTAATTAAAGTATTATTTGTATCAATATTTGAGGATTTTGTTTCATTAATATTTATGCTGGTATTGGTTGTTGTAATATTTACTGTACCGGCTTTTATTGCAGTTGATGTGTTATTTTTTAAGTCATCTATACATTTTAATAATATTTCATGATTATCATCTTCGTAATCTAACCACTGATGAGTCATAAGAAAATATTCTAAAGATTTTGAAAGAGTAATATTCTCAAGTTTGTATACAATGATTGGAATTGATTTACTTACAGCTCTTTCAATTTCTCTTAGAATATGTGGAGAAGTATTAGCTTCTTCTGATAGAAGGAGCAATACTACATCAGAGCGATCAATACCATTAATAAGTTCAGCTGCATATTCATATCCGGAGCGGATATTTCTAGGAGCAATAAAACATTCAGAACCATTTGCTTCTAATATATTGCATATATTTGTAGCAATTTCAGCATTTTTTGACGAATGTGAAATAAATATGTACATAGATTATCTTACCTTTCGTTTTGATTTTAACTAGACAAATATAACAGATTTTAGGAATAAAGTAAATTAGAAAAATTGATATTCGTTGAAAAAACAGGCTTTTTATGGTATGATTTATTTTATTAAAAATAATTGTTGGAGATAATTTGATGGGTGTAAAGGTTAAATATTCAATTCGGATGAAATTAACAATTTTATTATTATGTTTGACAGTAGGGATGGTTATTGCAAGTGTATTAATTAATCGTTTTTTTCTTGCGGATTATTATTTGGAAACTAAAGAACGAAATTTATTAAAAGGATATAGCAAAATTAATGAAATAATAGGTGATAGTGAAAAAATTAGTGAACAAGTGTCTAATGAAATTACTGCAATATGTGAAAAATATGGAATTACTCTTATTATAGTTGATAATTCAGATTACATTAAGTTTCAATATGGAAATGGAATGATATTAAGGGAAAGATTACAACAGATTAATTTTGGATTTAATCCGAGAGATTATGAGTTATTGGAAAGAACTGATGAGTACTTTCTTCATGGATATAATTTGAATTCAACAGGCACGAACAGATATTTAGAAGTTTCGGGTTTTTTGAATCCTAATATGATATTTTTGATGCGTATGGCGGTTGAAAGTATTAATGAAAGTGTTGCGATTTCAACAAAGTTTTATTTGGCAATAAGTGTTTTGGTAATGATTGTTGGTATGTTGTCAGCTTTTATTATTTCAGGTGAATTTACAAAGCCAATTTTAAAACTTGCAGGAATTTCAAAAGAAATGACTAATTTGAATTTTAAGGCAAAATATGATGTTACTACAAATGATGAGATTGGTGTGCTTGGAGAGAGTATTAATGAGCTTTCAGACAAATTAGAAACAACTATTATTGAACTTAAGCAGGTTAATAGTCAATTGGTTTCTGATATTGAACAGAAAGAAAAAATTGATGAGATGAGAAAAGAATTTATTTCAAATGTTTCTCATGAATTAAAGACGCCTATTGCATTAATACAAGGTTATGCAGAAGGTTTAAATGAATGCGTTGTTGATGATGATGAATCAAGAGAGTTTTATTGTTCTGTTATAATTGATGAAGCAAATAAAATGAATAAGATGGTAAAGGATTTACTTTCATTAACGCATATTGAATTTGGAGACGGTGCGATTCAGATTGAAAAATTTGATATTTCAGGTGTTATCAAAGGTGTAATAAAGTCACTTGAATATTTAATTAAGCAAGGAGATGTACAAGTAATTAATAAAGCTGATAAAGAAATATATGTTTATGCAGATGAATATAAAATAGAAGGTGTAATAAGTAATTATTTAGTAAATGCTATTCATTATGTTAAAAATGAAAAGAAGATATATATATCAAGTGAAATTAAGAAGAATTGTGTAAGAATTTCTGTGTTTAATACAGGTGATAACATTCCGAAAGATGAGTTAGAGAGAATATGGGAAAAGTTTTATAAGATTGATAAGGCAAGAACAAGAGAATATGGTGGAACAGGGATAGGTTTATCCATTGTAAAAGCAACAATGAAGGCACATAATATGGATTGTGGAGTAATCAATCATAGCGATGGAGTTGAATTTTGGTTTGAAGTTCAAACGAGATTAGTTTAAATTTATCTGGCATTTTATAGCAACATAATATTGCACATAAATTGAATAAATGATAAAATATTAGATAGTAGATTTTGTGAAAAAAAGATATAAATGATATTAAAGTAATATATATTGATATCAAGGGATGAAAGGATTTTATATGAAAAATAAAAGATATATTAAGCGAGTTGCAGGGATAGCTTTAATAGGTATGTGTTCTGTAGGCTTATGTTCATGTGCAAGTTCGATTGATTATACAGAAGAACAGGAAGATGTTATTGCCAATTATGCGGCAGAAATTGTTTTAAAACATGATGTGGAGTATAAGTATAATTATTATGATTCTGTAAGCAATAAAAAATATGAAGAAGAGACTACTTTTGTTGTTGAAGAAGAACAGACTACGGTATCAAATGCAAGCACTGTACCGGATGGACAGGAAGAAACTAAAGATAATAATAATGGTAATGACAATTTAAGTCATAGCATTTCAGATTCTTCAACTATTGCATCGGCATTTGAATTGCCTACTGGAGTTAACGCAGAGTTTGTAGATTATATGGTTACAAAAGCTTATCCTACTGATGCTTCACAGGATATTTTTGTTATGAAGGCGGTTGCTAATTCAAAATTATTAGTTCTTAAATTTAAGATAACTAATACTAATCAGACTGATACAGATGTTAATTTTATGGCGAACGAGAAAAAATACAGAGGAATTGTTGATGATTCAAAGAAGTATAATGCACAGTTAACACTTTTGTCAGATGCACTTAATACATACGAAGGTAAGATTCCGGCAAATAGTTCTAAGGAACTTGTACTGATTTATCAGACGCAGATAGATTCAAAAGAAGATATAAAAAGTATAGCAGTGTCAGTATCAAGTAATAATGGAGAAGGTGCAACTGTTTATTTGAAATAATATCTAAGGGTGAATATTATTTAAGAAGTAAATTATGAGATGTAATAATAAAACTATCTAGGAGGACAAAATTATGGAAACAAATATTTTATTGGAGAACGGAACAAATGAGTTAGAAGTACTTGAATTTATGATTGATGGAAACGTATACGGAATCAATGTTGCTAAGATTAGAGAGATTATTCCTTATCAAAAGGTTACACCGGTTCCAAATTCGCATCCAAGTATTGAAGGAATATTTATGCCAAGAGATACTATGATTTCGGTTATAGATTTACCTAAGCATTTGAATTTAAAAGAAAGCTTATGTATCAAAAATGATATGATGATTATTACAAATTTTAATAATTTGAACATCGGTTTTCATGTTCATTCTATTTATGGTATACATAGAGTTTCATGGGCAGATATTATTAAACCGGATAAGACTATTAATACAAAGGATTCAAGTATTGCAACAGGTATAATTAAGATTGATGGAAGAATTATTATTATTCTTGATTTTGAAAAGATTGTTGCTGATATAAATCCTGATACAGGTTTAAAAGTATCTGATATTGATAAAACTTTTGATGAGAGAAAGAGAAATGAATCTACAATTCTTATTGCAGAAGATTCTGCGCTATTAAGTTCTTTAATTACTGATTCATTACACAAATCGGGTTATGTTAATGTGATTCCAACAGATAATGGACAGGAAGCGTGGGATTTGTTGTGTAAATTAAGAGATGAAGGTACTGTATATGATAAGGTTAAATGTATCATAACTGATATAGAGATGCCGTTGATGGATGGGCACAGACTTACATATCTTGTAAAAACAGATAAAGTGTTAAGAGCAATTCCGGTTGTAATCTTTTCGTCACTTGTTAATGCCGAGATGCGAAAAAAAGGAGAAGCATTAGGTGCAGATGCTCAATTATCAAAGCCGGAGATTGCTAATTTAGTACATATAATTGATAATTTATTATAAGATGAGGTGAAACTGGTGACTGATACAAATAATGATGATTTTTTGGATTCATTACTACAATCTGTTGATGAAGCGGGAATTTCGAATAGTTCAGTAAATATCGATGAAATTGATGGGATATTAGGTTCTATGTCGGGAAATAAAGATGTTTCTTTTGATGATGATAGTATGAATGAAGGTAATGCTAAGACTAAAAAATCAAAAAAGAAAGAAAAAAAGGTAAAAGAGAAAAAAACTAAAGAAAGAAAGTTTTTTAATAAAGGTAAAAAGAATAAGACAAAAGCTACAGATAACATTGATTTACAGGATGAAGCATCTAAGATATTAAGTGAAACCGGAAGTACAACTGAAGATATGGAAGGTTTTAAGTTTGATGAAAGTGCTTTGTTTAAAGAATTAGATAGTTTGGATTCTATTGAAGAAAAAACTACAAAGAAGAAAAAAGAAAAAAAACCAAAGAAACCAAAAAAAGCTAAAAAGAATAAAAATGTTGATAAAGATGGTAGAGTGTTTATTAAAAAATCTAAGCCGGTTGTACCTGCTGAGAGAATATATATTTCTCCTATAACTTATCCTATTGCATTAACATTTATAGCTGTGGCGGTGTTGTTGGTATTCTTTGGGGGTAGTATATATAGTTATAATTCTAATTTAAAAAAAGCGTCAAACTATTATGTTGCTAAAGAGTACGATAAGGCGTATAGTATTTTGGCAGGAATGGACCTGAAAAAAGAAGATGAAGATTTCTATAAACAGGTTAAGAATATAATGTATGTAAAAAAACATTTGAATGATTTTAATACTTATGCTGAGATTGAAAAGTATGGAGAGGGATTGGAAGCTTTGATACGTGGTATTAAATGCTATGATGAAAATATTGGTCTTTCTAATGAACTTGGAACTGCAGAGATATTAAATTCTATTTTGAATGAAATTGATACTTCTTTAAAGAGTTACTATAATATGTCGTTAGATGAAGCAAGAGAAATTCTTGTTATGGAAAATAAAAATGAAGCAGGAGAGTTAATTACGAAAAAGGCTCAGAATGTGAACAAAGGAGATTCGTAATGATTGCTATTATTGATTATGATGCCGGTAATATAAAAAGTGTTGAGAAGGCAATTAATTTTTTAGGAGAAGAAACTGTAATATCAAGAGATAGAGATGAGATATTATCAGCTGATAAGGTTATATTACCAGGAGTAGGAAGCTTCGGTGATGCTATGGAGAAGCTTAAGAATTATAATCTTGTAAATACCATTTATGATGTGGTTGATAAAAAAGTACCGTTTCTTGGAATTTGTTTAGGATTACAGCTTTTGTTTGAAAATAGTGATGAGTCTAAAGGGGTTAGTGGACTTGGTATTTTGGAAGGTGAAATCTTAAGGATACCTGATGAACCGGGACTTAAGATACCTCATATTGGTTGGAATTCTTTAAAGTTTATGAATGATGGAAGATTATTTAAAGATATTGCAGATGATGAATATGTTTATTTTGTTCATTCATATTATTTAAAAGCTAAAAATCCACAGATAGTTAAGGCTGTTACAGAATATAGTACTATATTGGATGTTTCGGTTGAAAAGGATAATGTGTTTGCATGTCAGTTTCATCCGGAAAAAAGCGGAGATGTAGGACTAAAAATTATTAAAAATTTCATAGAAATATAGTTTAGGTTGGAAAGTGTGAAAAATGCATACAAAAAGAATTATTCCATGTTTGGATGTTAATAATAATAGAGTAGTAAAAGGGATTAATTTTGTTAATCTAAAAGATGCAGGAGACCCTGTAGAGGTTGCAAAAGCTTATGATAAGGCCGGTGCGGATGAATTGGTTTTTTTAGATATAACAGCTTCTTCAGATAATAGGTCAACTGTGGTTGATATGGTAAGAAAAGTTGCAGAAAATGTTTTTATTCCATTTACTGTAGGTGGAGGGATAAGAACTGTTGATGATTTTAAAACCTTACTTAGAGAAGGAGCAGATAAGATTTCTATTAATTCGGCAGCAATTAATAATCCGAGACTTATAAGTGATGCTGCTGATAAATTCGGTAGTCAATGTGTTGTAGTTGCTATTGATGCTAAGAGAAGAGCTGATGGAAGTGGTTGGAATATTTATAAAAATGGTGGAAGAGTTGATATGGGAATCGATGCTATTGAATGGGCTATGCAGGCTGACAAGTTGGGAGCAGGAGAAATTCTTCTTACGAGTATGGACTGTGATGGTACAAAAGATGGCTATGACATAGAACTTACAAGAACTATTGCTGAAAATGTGTCTATTCCTGTTATTGCATCAGGCGGAGCTGGAAAAAAAGAACATTTCTTAGAGGCGCTAAAGGATGGAAAAGCTGAAGCAGTACTTGCGGCATCATTATTCCATTATAAGGAGTTAGAGATAAATGATTTGAAACAATATTTACATCAAGAAGGAGTACCTGTAAGATATGTCACAAATAACTAATGATTGGTTAAAGCCATTAGAACCTGAATTTAAGAAAGAGTACTATAGAGAATTGTTTTATAAAGTAAAAGATGAATATTCAAAGTATCCTGTATATCCAAATGCAGATGATATTTTTAATGCATTTCATCTTACACCTTTTTCTAAAGTTAAGGTAGTGGTAATTGGACAGGACCCTTATCATGAACCTGGACAGGCTCATGGACTTTCTTTTTCAGTAAAACCGGGAATTGATATTCCACCGTCTCTTGTAAATATTTATAAAGAATTACATGATGACGTAGGAATTAAGATTCCTAATAATGGATATTTAGAAAAATGGGCAAAAGAAGGAGTATTGTTATTAAATACAATTCTTACTGTAAGAGCACATCAGGCAATGTCGCACAGTAGCTTTGGTTGGCAGAAATTTACAGATGCTGCAATTAAAGCATTAAATGAAGAAAACAGACCGATTGTGTTTATGCTTTGGGGTAAGCCGGCAGGACAGAAAGAACCAATGCTTACCAATCCTAATCATCTTATATTAAAAGCTCCGCATCCAAGTCCGTTATCAGCTTATAGAGGCTTTTTTGGTTGTAAGCACTTTAGTAAAGCGAATGAATTTTTGGTTACACATGGAGAAAAGCCTATTAATTGGCAGATAGAAGATATATAATTTGAATAAAAAATCCATATATATTTATCCACGTCGGGACGTTCTCGCTTAGCATTCACCGTAGCGGATACTAAGCTCGGTTGCACCTCGCTAAGTACCGACGGCTCATGATACCCGTCCTAGGATAAATATATATGGATTTTTTGCATTTCAAATAATAAAGGGATTTTATGGAAAAAGGTGTTATGTTAGAAATAGAAATATTTTGGGTATTTTTTTGGGGGAATTTAAACAATAAATAATTATATTTTTGAAGTTTATATATAAAAAAAATCCTAATAATTATTTTAAGGAAGGTATCAGGAACCGTTGGTACTTAGCGAGGTTTTTCACGAACTTAGTACCATTACGGTGGATGCTAAGCGCAAGCGTCCTGACGGAAAAATTATTAGGATTTTTTTTGAAAAATATTTTTATATAATTATTTGTTGTTTAAATTCTTTTGTGCTGTTGAAAGCATAAGTTTAATTCGATTTAACTGATTTACTTCACTTGCACCCGGGTCATAGTCAACTGCTACGATATTTGCCTCAGGATGACGTCTCCTTAGTTCTTTAATTACACCTTTACCAACGATATGGTTTGGAAGGCAGGCGAATGGCTGTGCACATACAATGTTTGGGACACCACTATGTATAAGTTCAAGCATTTCTCCGGTAAGGAACCAACCTTCTCCAGTCTGGTTTCCGATAGAAGTAATAGGTTCAGCATATTTAGCTAAGTCTTCAATATGAGCAGGTGGAATAAAATGTTCGCTCTTTTCTAATTCATCTGATAATACTTTCCTGAATTTTTCTATAAACCAAATACCGAGATTTGACATAGTTGCATTTTTTTTGCTTGAACCTAAATGTTCAGCTTTGAAATTAGTATTATAGAATGAATATAAGAAGAAGTCTAAAAGGTCAGGCATTACAGCTTCTGCACCTTCCTGTTCAAGTAATTCTACCAAATGATTATTAGCAGCAGGAAGGAACTTAACTAATATTTCTCCAACAATACCAACTCTTGGTTTAATCTCATCAGTAAGTTCAAGTTTATCAAAATCTCTTACAATACCTTTGATGTTTTTCTTGAATTCGCCACTATTGATACCAGGCTTTGAAATAGATTTCATACAAATATCTTTCCATTTTTCATATAAAGCGTTAGCAGAACCTTTAACTTTCTCATATGGTCTTGTTCTATATAATACTCTCATAAAGCAATCGCCGTATACGATTCCCTGTAATAATTTGTTAACAAGACTAAGAGAAATCTTGAATCCTGAATTTTTTTCTATACCCTGTACACTTAATGAAATTACAGGAACATGTGAAAGCCCTGCTTTTTCTAAAGCACGTCTGATAAATCCTATATAGTTACTTGCTCTGCAACCTCCTCCGGTTTGAGTGATAATGACAGCAGTTCTGTTTAAATCATATTTTCCGGATAATAATGCGTCCATAAGTTGTCCTATAACAATTAAAGAAGGATAGCATGCATCATTATTAACATATTTAAGTCCTACATCAACAGCTTTTTTATCATCTCTGTTCATGACTTCAAGTTTATATCCTGCTGATTTAAATGCAGGTTCAAGGAAGTCGAAATGAATAGGAGACATCTGAGGGCAGAGAATAGTATATTCCTTTTTCATCTCTTTAGTAAATTCTACTCTGTTGATATTAGAAGGTTTAATTGTTCTTTCTGTCTTTTGATTCTCTCTAACTCTTATAGCTGAAAGGAGAGAACGTATTCTGATTCTTGCAGCACCTAAGTTATTCACTTCATCAATTTTAAGAACTGTATATATTTTACCGGAATTAGTTAATATATCGCTGACCTGATCAGTTGTTACTGCATCGAGACCACAACCAAATGAATTAAGCTGAATTAAATCCAAATCCTCACGAGTTTTAACGAAATTAGCGGCTTTAAATAATCTTGAATGATACATCCACTGATCCATTACTATAAGAGGTCTTTCGACTTCTGCGAGATGTGAAATCGAATCCTCAGTTAGTACGGCAATGCCGTATGAATTAATGAGTTCAGGGATACCATGATTGATTTCAGGGTCGACATGATAAGGTCTACCTGCAAGGACAATACCACGTTTGTTGTTGTCCTTCATAAACTGTAAGACTTCTTCACCCTTTTTCATAATGTCATTTCTAACATTTTCCATTTCAGTCCAGCCTGCAATTACTGCATCACTTACTTCATTTTCAGGAATATCAAGTTCTTTCGAAAATACTTTTACAAGCTGTTTCTTTAATACATCCAAATTAGTCATAGCCATAAATGGATTCATAAATTTAATTTCACCATTTACAATTTCTTCTACATTGTTCTTAATGTTTTCGGCATAAGAAGTAACTATTGGACAGTTGTAGTGATTATTGGCATCAGGAATTTCATTTCTTTCGTATGGAATACAAGGATAGAAAATAAATTTTATCCCTTGCTTAATAAGCCATGTAACGTGACCATGAGCTAATTTTGCCGGATAACATTCTGATTCACTTGGAATCGACTCTATACCAAGTTCGTAAATTTTTCTGTTAGAATTAGGAGAAAGAACTACGTTATATCCTAATTTTTTGAAAAATACTGCCCAAAATGGATAGTTTTCATACATATTAAGAACTCTTGGAATACCAACGGTACCTCTAGGAGCCTCGTCTGATGTAAGAGATTCGTAATTAAATAATCTTTTTAATTTATATTCAAATAGGTTTGGAATGTTTTCTTTGTTTTTTGTTTTTCCAACACCTTTTTCACATCTGTTACCAGTGATAAATTGTCGACCACCTGAAAATTTATTAATTGTAAGAAGACAACTGTTTGTACAACCTTTACATCTTGCCATAGAAGTAGAGTATTGAAGTTTATTAATTTTATCAATTGAAAGCATTGTGGTTTCTTTTGATTCATCATATCTTTCACGAGCAACTAAAGCAGCACCAAAAGCACCCATTATACCTGCAATATCAGGTCGTACGGCATTACAGCCTGAAATCTTTTCAAAACTTCTAAGTACAGCATTGTTGTAGAAAGTACCACCCTGAACAACAACCTTTTCACCAAGGTCCTTAGGGTCAGTGATTTTAATAACTTTATATAATGCATTTTTGATAACTGAGTAAGCTAAACCGGCAGAAATATCTGAAACTTCAGAGCCTTCTTTTTGAGCTTGTTTAACATTTGAATTCATAAATACGGTACAACGAGTACCTAAATCTACAGGATTTTTTGCAAATAAAGCTTCATTTGCGAAATCTATAACACTGTAATTAAGTGATTTTGCAAATGTTTCTATGAATGAACCGCATCCTGATGAACATGCTTCATTTAACTGAACGCTGTCAACAGTTTTGTTCTTGATTTTAATACATTTCATATCCTGACCACCAATGTCAAGGATACAGTCAACTTCAGGTTCAAAGAATGAAGCAGCATAGTAGTGTGAAACAGTTTCAACTTCGCCTTCGTCAAGCATTAAAGCAGCTTTTATTAATGCTTCACCATAACCTGTTGAGCACGAGTAAACAATTCTTGCACTATCAGGAATAATTTCATATATTTCTTTAATTGCACGAATAGTAGTAGCAAGCGGACTACCATTATTATTGCTATAGAATGAGTAAAGTAAAGTTCCGTCTTCACCTACAAGGGCAACCTTTGTAGTAGTAGAACCTGCATCAATTCCTAAGAAACAGTCACCTTCATAGTCCTTTAAGTCGGCAGAAGAAACCTTATTCTCATTATGTCTGTTGATGAATTCGTCATATTCCTCCTGAGAAGCAAATAAAGGCTCCATTCTTTTTATTTCGAATTCCATCTTTATTCCGGTAGATAATCTTTCAATCATATCTGAAAGAGAAGTAATACAATCATCTTTACGGTTAAGGGCTGCACCTGTAGCTGCAAAAAGATGCGAATGGTCAGGTGCAATGATTTGTTCATCTGTAAGGTTAAGTGTTCGGATAAATGCGTTTCTAAGTTCCGGTAGGAAATGAAGTGGTCCTCCTAAGAAAGCAATGTTTCCACGAATTGGTTTGCCACAAGCAAGACCACTGATTGTCTGGTTAACAACTGCCTGGAAAATAGAAGCAGAAAGGTCTTCCTTTGTTGCTCCTTCATTAATTAAAGGTTGAATATCTGTTTTGGCAAAAACACCACATCTTGCAGCAATTGGATAAATCGCCTTGTAATTTTTGGCATACTCATTAAGACCGGAAGCATCTGTTTGTAATAAAGAAGCCATCTGGTCGATAAAAGAACCTGTACCACCGGCACAGATACCGTTCATTCTCTGCTCAATTCCACCTGTAAAATAAATAATTTTAGCATCTTCACCACCAAGCTCAATAGCAACATCAGTGTGAGGTGCGTAATCACTGAGTGCTGTAGATACAGCAACAACTTCTTGCACAAATGGAACATCAAGATGTTTAGATAGTGTAAGACCACCTGAACCTGTTATTACAGGATTAAGGTCAATTTCACCTAGTAAATCTTTAGCTTTCTTTAACAACAATGCAAGAGTTTCCTGGATGTTTGCATAATGACGCTCATAATCCGAAAATAAAATCTTATTCGTAGAATCAAGAATAGCAATTTTTACAGTTGTTGAACCTATGTCAATTCCTAATGAATAGTTATTTTTCATGATAATTTCAACCTTTCTTTTCTTTAAACATTTAACCTATGGTATATATAAGAAAATTTTTTCTTACAATATATGTAAATTAGTAAATTTGTTTGCTTATAATAAAACGAAACTATCCCATTATAAACTATAAGCTTACAAAATTCAACCCAAATAGACAAATAACCTGATATTAAGTAGAAATTAAAACTATCATATATAGTATTTTAAAATATATGTATCAAGTAATTATAATATTAAATATAGATAAAAAATATAAAAAAAGTGTAATAAATTAAAAGGTATAAGGCAAAATATTTGACAAATAAAAGATATATATCTATAATAAAAAAATCGTAACTGTTTAGAACTGTACGGTTATAAAATATTGGAAGTAGGAGTAGATGAATTGAAATTTTTTAGTAAACTTGAACGGAAATATGGAAAATATGCAATAAAGAATCTTATGTACTATATTATTATTCTTTATGTTGCAGGTTGGATAATCCAAATGTTTGCACCGGGACTTTATTATAGTATGTTAGCCCTTGATGTTGAAAAAATAATAGATAACCTTCAGATTTGGAGATTGTTTTCCTTTATAATAATGCCACCGGATTCTTCGATGATTTTTATGATTTTTGCATTATACCTTTATTACATGCTTGGAAGTAGTTTGGAAAGAGTGTGGGGAGCATTTAAGTTTAATGTATATTTTTTTATGGGAGTAATCTTTCATATAATTGCGGCATTTTTGATTTATTTTATTTTTGATTATAATATTGGTTTGTATTTTTCGACATATTATATTAATTTATCACTATTTTTAGCATTTGCTTGTATTTATCCTGATATGGAATTATATTTATTTTTTGTAATTCCTGTTAAAATAAAATGGCTTGGGATTTTTGATGCAGTTTATTTTATTTATACAGTTGTTATGTATATTTATATAGGAATGAATACTACAGGAAGTTATAGTGCAAGTGCCTATGGTACTGCATTTTCAGCTATATTATCAATGCTTAACTTTATAGTATTTTTCTTTATGACAAGAAATTATAAAAGAATTTCACCGACAGAGATAAAACGAAAGCAAAACTACAGAAGAGAAGTTAATGTTAGTAGAGGTGAGAATCTTGTTCATAAGTGTGATATTTGTGGGAGAACAAATGTAACTAATCCTGAGCTTACATTTAGATATTGTTCTAAGTGTGCAGGGAATCATGAATACTGTAATGATCATTTATTTACACATGAGCATGTGAAGTAGATATATTGAATATAAAAGATACGAATGGAGAATGAAAATGGAAAAAAAGACTTTTGTTACTTTAGAACAGCTTAAGGAAATAGATAAGACGTATAGTACACCTTATCATTTGTATGATGAAAAAGGAATTAGAGAAAATGCTTTAAGACTTAGAGATGCATTTTCTTGGAATAAAGGATTTAAGGAATATTTTGCAGTAAAAGCTACACCTAATCCTTTTATTTTGAAGATTTTACAGGAATGTGGTTGTGGTGTTGATTGTTCATCACTTACAGAGTTAATGATGGCAGAAAAATTAGGTTTTAGAGGAAATGACATTATGTTTTCTTCTAATGATACACCGGTTGAGGATTTTGAACTTGCAAGCAAATTAGATGCTCAGATTAATTTGGATGATATTACACATATTGAGTTCCTTGATGGTATTTGTGGAATACCTGAAACAATCTGTTGTAGATTTAATCCTGGTGGAGTCTTTAAAATCAGTAATTCAATTATGGATAATCCTGGTGATGCTAAATACGGATTTACAAAAGACCAGTTACTTGAAGGATATAAGAAGTTAAAAGAACTTGGAGCAAAGCGTTTTGGTATTCATGCATTTCTTGCTAGTAATACTGTGTCTAACGAATATTATCCAACTCTTGCAAAAATTTTATTTGAAACAGTAGTAGAGATAAAGGAAAAAACCGGAGTACAGATTTCATTTGTAAACTTATCGGGTGGTGTTGGTATTCCTTATACTCCTGACAAAGAGCCTAATGATATTTATGCAATTGGCGAAGGTGTTAGAAAGGCATATGAGGAAATCTTAGTTCCGGCAGGAATTGATGTTGATATTTATACTGAACTTGGAAGATATATGTTAGGACCATATGGTTGTCTTGTAACAAAGGCTATTCATGAGAAACATACACATAAGGAATATATTGGTGTTGATGCTTGTGCTTGTAATCTTATGAGACCTGCTATGTATGGTTCTTATCATCATATAACAGTTATGGGCAAGGAAAATGAACCATGCGATTATAAATATGACGTAACAGGTTCTTTATGTGAGAATAACGATAAATTTGCAATCGACAGAATGTTACCAAAGATTGAAAAGGGAGATTATCTCGTTATTCACGATACAGGTGCGCATGGATTTGCAATGGGATATAATTATAATGGAAAATTAAGGTCGGCAGAATTACTTCTTAAAGAGGACGGAAGCGTTCAGATGATTAGAAGAGCGGAGACACCGGCAGATTATTTTGCTACATTTGATTTCTGTGATATTTTGAAATAGTTCAGGGCTATGCAGTTTTTGTAAAACAGATTTTCATACTTGTATGAGAAAATCTGTTTTATGAAAGCTATATGGCGGATACGCCACAGCGAGGAAACACGTAGTGTTTTCGAGCTGAGCTCTGAACTATACATATATTATAATAAAAAACTTTTGATTTATAGAATATAAACTATGAAGCAAAAGTTTTTTTGTTATAGATATTTATGAGTGTTTGGATTGAGATAGAAGTGTATTATATATAGGAATAAAAAAAAGGCGAACACAATGTGTTCGCCATAATAATCAAGAATAAATTAAGCTCTTTCAACTAATCCTGACTTTAAGCAAGAAGTACATACGTACATTTTCTTAGCATTTCCATTAAGATTAACTTTTACAGACTTAACATTAGATTTCCAGATTTTGTTTGATCTTCTATGAGAGTGACTTACTGCGTTTCCGAAGTGTACACCTTTACTACAAATTTCACACTTTGCCATCTTATATCGCACCTCCTTAAGTTTCATTTGGCATAATATCGCCAAGCACGATTGCTATTTTAACAGATAATAATTAGTATTGCAAGTATTTTTTACATTTTATGCTTTATTTTTTTGAAAAAGATGATATAATAACACCATAATGTTAAAGTAGGTCATTGCGTCTATTTAATATTTGTGCTATTAATGTATAAAAATATCATATAAATAATTAATCTGAATTTATGTATAATAGTTCATAAATTAGAAATTAGGAAAATTATTTGTATGAGGAATGGAGGAATTATGAAAGGTAAATTAGATTCCGAATTCGGAGATATCTATATTGATAATACTGTTATTGCTAAATGTGCAGGTAATGTGGCACTTGAGTGTTTTGGTATTGTTGGAATGGCAGCAGTTAGTGTGGCAGACGGTATTGTTAAGCTATTAAAACGTGAGAGCCTTGCAAAAGGAATAAATGTTGAAGTTGATGAGGATAATAATGTAACAATTAATTTTCATGTAATTGTTTCATATGGTGTTAGTATTTCGGCTGTTTCAGACAACCTTGTATCTAATGTTAAGTATCAGGTTGAGGAGATAACAGGTTTAAATGTTAAAAAAATAAATATTTTTGTTGAAGGTGTCAGAGTAATTGACTAACCTTAAGGAGGATAATATTGTGATTACAAATATTGATGCTAAGACTCTTCAGAAAATGTTTTTAGCAGGTGCTAAAAATCTTGAGGCAAAAAAAGAGTGGATAAATGAATTGAACGTATTTCCGGTTCCTGATGGAGATACTGGTACAAATATGACACTTACTATTATGTCAGCAGCTAAAGAAGTTGGTGGAATCGAGAATCCTGATATGGTTAGCCTCGCTAAAGCTATTTCTTCGGGTTCACTAAGAGGTGCAAGAGGTAACTCAGGTGTTATTCTTTCACAGTTATTCAGAGGATTTACAAAAGAGATTAAAGAATTTGATACAATTGATGCAGTAGTACTTGCTAATGCTTGTGAAAGAGCAGTAGAAACAGCTTACAAAGCAGTTATGAAACCAAAAGAAGGAACAATTCTTACTGTTGCAAAAGGAATGGCAGACAGAGCAAGAGAAGTTGTTCTTGAGACAGATGATTTAGAATATATGATTGATGAAATCATCAAACATGGTGATTATGTATTAAGTCAGACTCCTGAGATGTTACCTGTTCTTAAACAGGCTGGTGTAGTTGATTCCGGTGGACAGGGACTCATGGAAGTTATCAAAGGTGCGTATGATGCATTTTTAGGAAAAGAATTAGACCTTACAATAGTAGGAGCTAAAGCACCTTCCGGTACAGTTACAGTTTCTGCTGACGATATAGATACAGCGGACATTAAGTTTGGATATTGTACAGAATTTATTATTATGCTTGAAAAAGAGTATGATATGGATAAAGAGCTTGAATTTAAGGCTTATCTTGAGTCGATTGGTGATTCTATCGTAGTTGTTTCTGATGATGATATAGTTAAGGTTCATGTACATACAAATGACCCTGGACTTGCTATTCAGAAAGCTCTTACATTTGGTTCACTTACTAAGATGAAGATTGATAATATGAGAGAAGAACATCAGGAAAGACTTATTAAAGATGCTGAAAAGGTAGCAGCAGAGCAGAAAGCTAAAGAAGAGGAAGCAAAGAAGAATGAGCCTAGAAAAGAAGTTGGATTTATTGCAGTTTCAATTGGTGAGGGAATGAATGAAATCTTTGCAGGACTTGGAGTTGACCAGATTATTGAAGGCGGTCAGACAATGAACCCAAGTACAGAGGACGTGCTTAATGCTATTGATAAGGTTAATGCTGATAATATTTTCGTTCTTCCTAATAATAAGAATATTATTCTTGCAGCTGAACAGGCTATGAAGCTTACAAAGGATAAGAATATTATTGTTATTCCTTCTAAGACAGTTCCTCAGGGAATTACAGCTATAATTAATTATGTTCAGGATTTAGATGCTGAAGCTAACAAAGAGAATATGATAGCAGAGATGCTTAAGGTTAAGACAGGTTCTGTAACTTATGCAGTAAGAGATACAGTAATTGATGATAAAGAGATTAAAGAAAACGATATTATGGGTATCGGTGATGCAGGAATCGTTTCGGTTGGAACAGATTTATTCAAGACAACAATTGATATGATTTCAAAACTTGTAGATGATGACTCAGAGATTATCAGTATCTATTATGGTCAGGATGTAACAGAGGAAGATGCGCAGGCAGTGGCTGACAAGGTTGAAGAGTTATATGCTGATGTGGAAGTTGATGTAAATTATGGTGGACAGCCAATTTACTATTATGTACTTTCTGTTGAGTAAGATTATTAGTTAAAGTGTTTTTATAAGTTAATAAAGTGCTGTTTACATTTAAGATATAAAGTCTTAAGTGTGACAGCATTTTTTGATGCTATCAATACTGTTATATTTTTTTAGTTATGATATAATAGTTTTCACAAGTTAGAAACACATAGAAATGAGGATATTATGAAGGTTACAGCAATTAAGGGTGTTGGCGAAAAAACAGCTTTAGCATTAGCAAAACTTAATATAAATGAAGTAGAAGATGTTTTTTTGCATTTGCCTAGAAATTATGATATTTATGAAAGACCTATTTTAATAAAAGAAATTGATAATAAAGCAGTTGTTTCTATAGAAGGTACTGTAATTAGAAGTCTTGAGATGAGTCATATAAAAAATTTAACAGTTATTAGTACAACTATAAGAGATGAAGCCGGTGATACTATAAAAGTTAAATGGTTTAATATGCCATTTTTACGTAATACTGTTAAATATTCAATGAAATTTATTTTCAGAGGAAGAATAAAAAGACTTAATAATTCAATTGTGATGGAACAGCCTGAGATACTAACTTTAGGAAAATATGATGAAAAAATAAATGAGATGCAACCGATTTATTCTCTAACTAAAGGTATATCCAATAATCTTATGATTAAGACTGTTAAAGAAGCACTTAAAATGTGTAATCATAAGGATTATATGCCTGATGATATGAGAGGAAAATATGATATTTGTGAGTACAAGTTTGCAATTAATAATATACATTTTCCGGCAGATTATGAGGCGCTGAAGCTTGCTAGAAAAAGATTAGCATTTGATGAATTTTTTGCGTTTATTTATAAGATGAATAAGTTAAAGGAAAAAGAGATAGCTATACCTAATCAGTATATTATTAATAATTTCGAATTATCTGATAATATAATTAAGAATTTGGAATTTGAACTTACTAATTCGCAAAAAAGTGTATTGGAAGATATAAGAAATGATATTTCAGGAAATAAGGTTATGCAAAGGCTTATTCAGGGGGATGTAGGAAGTGGAAAGACGATAATTGCATTTTTATCTATGTTTGATATGGCCTATGCAGGACTTCAATCAGCACTAATGGTACCTACAGAGGTTTTGGCAAATCAGCATTATGAAAGTATTAATAAAATTATTGAGGATAATAATTTAGATATTTCAGTTGTATTATTAACAGGTTCTATGACTGCAAAGCAAAAGAAGCTTGCATATGAAAAAATCGTAAATAAAGAAGCTTTAATTGTAATAGGAACACATGCTGTATTTCAGGAAAAGGTTGTTTACGATAAGTTGGCATTAGTTGTAATTGATGAACAACATAGATTTGGTGTGATGCAAAGGGCAACGCTAATGGAGAAAGGCTATAACCCTCATGTGATAATTATGAGTGCAACGCCTATTCCAAGAACTTTGGCAATTATTTTATATGGAGAAATGGATATTTCGATTATAGATGAGTTACCTGCTAATCGTTTGCCTATAAAAAACTGTGTAGTTACAAAGGATTATCGACCAAAAGCGTATAAGTTTATTGAAAATCAGGTTAATCAGGGAAGGCAGGCATATGTAATATGTCCGATGATTGAAGAAAATGATATGCTTGAAGCAGAAAATGTTGTTGATTATGCAAATGTTTTACGTGAAAATTTACCAAGTAATATCAATGTTCAATATTTACATGGCAAAATGAGTGCAGAAGGGAAGAATGATTTATTAACTAAGTTTTACAATAATGAAATTCAAGTGTTGGTATCAACAACTGTAATTGAGGTTGGAATAAATGTGCCGAATGCGACAGTAATGATGGTTGAAAATGCTGAAAGATTTAGTCTTGCAAGTCTTCATCAGTTAAGAGGAAGGGTTGGAAGAGGAAATCATCAGTCTTACTGTGTATTTATAAGTGCTACAAATAGTGAAGAAAAGTTAAAAAGACTTGAGATATTAAATAAGTCAAACGATGGATTTTATATTGCTTCGCAGGATTTAAAATTAAGAGGTCCGGGGGATTTCTTCGGAATAAGACAGAGTGGAGAAATGCAGTTTAATATTGCTGATATTTATACAGACGCTGACTTGATTGAAAAGGCAAAAAAAGCTGTCGAAGAATTTATTAGTAAGGATTATGAATTTATTGACAAAAACATGAATAATGATATATTTATAATTGCATAAAAAATATTGAGCTTTAAGTTAAAGCGAAATTATATAAGGAAAGGAATACAAGGCTATTAAAATGAATATTGTTGTATTATGTGCTGGAACAAGTACTGAAAGAGAAGTATCAATAGTATCAGGAAAGATGGTGTGTGATGCGTTAAGAAGTAAAGGTCACAATGCAAGAGTTCTTGATATCTATTTTGGAACATATAAAAAAGATGAAGTGAATGCTGATAATTTCTTTGATGGAGATTATAACCTTGAAAATGAAGTTGAATTAATAAAGAGTTATACGAGTGAAATTGAAGCTTGTAAAAATTCAGGAAAAGACTTTTTTGGAAAAGATGTTTTAAATATATGTAAATTATCAGATGTTGTATTTATGGCTTTACATGGTCAGAATGGTGAAGATGGAAAGGTCCAGGCATCATTTGATTTATTAGGAATAAAGTATACAGGAACAGGTTATCTTGGAAGTGCTTTGGCTATGGATAAAGGTTTGGCAAAACAGTTATTTTTACAAGATAATGTTCCAACTCCATTTGGAATTAAATTTATCAAAGGCGAGGATAATAAGGTCTATTTTGATAAGTTTAATGAATCAGAAATAGGATTTCCTTGTGTAGTAAAACCATGTTGTGGTGGTTCAAGTATTGGTGTGTCAATTGCTAAAGATGATGATGAATTTTATAAGGCATTAGATGTTGCATTTGCACTTGAAGATGAGATTTTGGTTGAAAAATATATAAAAGGAAGAGAATTTTCGGTAGGAATTATTGATGGAGAAGCACTTCCTATTATTGAAATAATACCGCTTGTAGGTTTTTATGACTATGAGAACAAATATAAACCTGGTATGACAAAGGATGTGTGTCCGGCAGAGATTTCAGATAAGGCTACTAAGTTAATGCAAAGTGAAGCTATTCATGCAAGTAAGGTACTTAAGCTTGAAAACTATTGTAGAATTGATTTTCTAATGGATGAAGAAGAAAATGTATATTGTTTAGAGGCTAATACACTTCCGGGAATGACACCGACAAGCTTACTTCCTCAAGAGGCAGCAGTTGTAGGGATTGATTTTCCGACTTTGTGTGAAACTCTTATTGAGAAATCGCTTTCTAGATAAAAAATTTTTAGAACTATAAAATCGCTCAGAATTAAGGAGAATTATGAAAAATTTAACTTTGATAAATATTGCAAAAGCATGTGATGGAGAGCTGTTTTGTAATAATGATGAAATAGCAAATACAGAAGTTAGTTGTATTGTAACAGATAACAGAAAAGTTGAAAAAGGTGGAATGTTTGTTGCAATTAAGGGAAACAGAGTCGATGGACATGATTTTATTGAATCAGCCTTTGATAGTGGTGCAATATGCGTAATGTCTGAAAAGAAACTTGATACTGATAAACCATATATTTTGGTAGAAAGTTCTCTTGTTGCTGTAAAAAAGATTGCGGAATTTTATAGAGAAAATCTTGATATTAAGGTTGTAGGAATAACAGGAAGTGTTGGAAAAACAAGTACAAAAGAGATGATTTATTCGGTTCTTTCTGTTAAATATAATACATTAAAGACGGAAGGCAATTTTAATAATGAACTTGGTCTTCCACTCACAGTATTTAGAATTAGAGATGAGCATGAAATTGCAGTTCTTGAGATGGGAATAAGTGATTTTGGTGAAATGTCAAGACTTTCTAAAATTGCAAAACCGGATGTCGGTTTAATTACGAATATTGGTCCTTGTCATCTTGAAAATCTTAAAGACTTAAAAGGTGTATTGAAAGCTAAAACAGAGATGCTTGAATATATAAAAGATGGTGGAAGTATTATATTAAATGGTAATGATAATGAACTTAAGAATACAGTTAAAAAGGAAGGTTTGAAATATGAATATTTTTATGTTGATGAGTGTAGTGATTCTGGGAAGTTGGTTTATGCTGATTTGGTAGAGAGTGTTGGCATCAAAGGAATCAAATGCAGACTTCATTATGGTGATGAAGAAATAGATGTATTTATACATATTCCTGGAAAACATATGCTTTATAATGCTCTTGCGGGGTTATGTGTCGGTAAAAAATTTGGATTAACTAATGAAGAAATTAAGACAGGCATTGAAAATGTTAGACCGGTTACAGGCAGAAATAATATTTTTGAAACGGATGATTTAACAGTTATTGATGATTGCTATAATGCAAATCCGGTTTCAATGAAAGCAAGTATAGATGTACTTGATTATGCTATCGGCAGAAAAGTAGCAATACTTGGTGATATGTTCGAGCTTGGGGCGAATGAAAATGAGCTTCATAAAGAGATTGGAAGTTACCTTGCTAAATCTAATACAGATGTTATTGTGTTATGTGGTAATCTTATGAAAAATGCCTATATTGAATTGATTGAAGGAAAAAATAAAGATTTATGTAAAGATAAGATTATTTATTATTTTGATAAAATCAGTGATTTTTATACTGAGCTCGACAGGATACTTAAGGAAGAAGATACGGTGCTTGTTAAGGCTTCACATGGAATGAATTTTGTGAAGATAATTGATATATTAAAAGAGATAAGTTTATAGAACAGTTACGAATATGTAATGGATTAAGAGTCTTAGCAGTGATGTTAGGACTCTTTTTGTAGCAAAGTCCTGTAAGCGAAGTAATGCTTGCATTTGGCTTCATTTGCGGGGGGTAAGAACTTAGAAAAGTTTTGCTTTAAGATGTTCGTGTGCGAAATAGAGTAGGAATTAGTCTGCTCGATTTAATTTTAGGTTGCAACAATAATAAAATGTTAAAATAAGTGTCAAAATAATATTGACGGATTATGTAAATAATAGTATTATGATGTATAAGTAAAAGATGAAGGGGTGATAATTATTAGTTACTATTAGTTGTAAGGTGTTAGAAATTGTATAGAGCATTTATGTATTTTACAAATTCTGCAAATAATTAGTATAATAATTTGAATAATTTATAGGAGAGGAAGATTTTTGTGGAGGTGACAGTTTTATGGGAAGATATCCTGATATAAGTAGAGAAGAATATATGGAAAGATTGGATAAGTATGCTTCTGAGATTAAGAATATTGACAAAAAAACTGCAATGGAAATATTGATAAGAACCGGTGTCTTGGATTCTGATGGAAACCCAAAAGAACAAATCTGTACGGGTGGAATGCGTGAATATTAGTTTTAATAAAATGTACTCAAAAATACCCGCGTATATTTTTGGATTTCATGGTTGTCATGAGAGTGTATATAAAAGGGTTATATATGATAATAAGCCTATGATAAAAAGTACAAATAATTATGATTGGTTGGGTCATGGCATATACTTTTGGGAAAATAGTTATGAAAGAGCTGCAGAATGGGCATATTCTCGCTATGGTAAGGATGGAAAAGTTATTGGGGCGTTTATTGATTTGGGATATTGTTTGGATTTGACAGATTATGAATGTATACATACAATTAAACGAGGTTATGATATTTTAGTGGATTTATGTAAGGCATTAAATTTGGATATTCCAAAGAATAAAAGTGGTGGCTCAAAAACAGATATATTAGTGAGAAACTTAGATTGTGCAGTTATACAACAAGTTCATGAAAATAATAATATTAGTGGATTAAAAGAATATGATTCTGTTAGAGGCATGTTTACTGAAGGAAAAGAAATTTTTCCGGGTTCTGAAATTAAAGAGAAAACACATGTTCAAGTATGTATAATTAATCCTAATTGTATTAAAGGGTTGTTTGTGCCTAAAGAAGCAGATTTAAAGTATGATTTACCTTGATTAAAAAAATATTATTGGACAAAATTACCAGTTTAGTATTATGAATTCTCCATATAATATGATTGTAACAACTAATAAGAACAATTTATGGAGGTTTATTATGGCTAACACAAGTTCAAACAAAACATCAGTACCAGAAGCAAAAAGTGCTATGAACAAATTCAAAATGGAAGTAGCAAATGAGATTGGTGTTCCTTTGTCAGATGGTTATAACGGTAATCTTACTTCCGCTCAGAATGGTTCGGTAGGTGGTTACATGGTTAAGAAGATGATTGAAGCTCAGGAAAAACAGATGGCTGGTAAATAAGCTTCAAATCTGATTAATTCTTAATCAGAGAAAACTCCTGTGATATAGATATTTTATTTATCTATAAAGCAGGAGTTTTTTGTATTTGTTCAGAGCTTTGCTCTGAATAGTTACCATATTTATAATAATCTTAATTATAGTTTTTGAAAATCCTAAGAACATCCATATATTTTTTCTTTTCTTTAGCTTCTAATGTGCGGAAAATATGTATCAATTCCTGCTCATCTTCGGTTAGTACAGGACTTTCATCTCTATAAGGAGTGTTCTCAATAAAAAATTCTGACATACTTATATGTAATCCATTACACATTTTTTCTAAAGTTGATAAAGTCGGTTGATTATTGTTCTGAAAAAGTGAATTAAGTGAAGAATAAGGTATCTCTGAATTTTTTGCAAGTCGGTATAATGACCAATGTCTTTCATCTAATAATTCTCTGATTTTAAGTAATGTTTTGTTTAATTCCATATTAATTCCTTGCCTTTCATAGTATACAAATTTATTGAAATAAATTTGAAAAATGAAGTTTTGTCTTTTGTGAGTAATTTTATATATTTGAATTATATAAAATTTAGTCATAATTCACGTTATATTTTAAAATTAATATGATGTTATTATTAGATGTAAATTTACGTTGGAAAAAAATTACAATTATAACGAATAAACATTGTAAAGAAATTAATAATCTTATGATATTTGAGGAAAATGGGAAGAGACTAAATAAATCTACCCATCACACACTTGATATACTCTTCAAACATTGTTTTCTTATCTTCATTCTTAAGAATTTCTGAAATTATATCCTCATTTATTTCAAAATAAGAAACCTTATCTTTATAATTTTCTTTAAAGGCAGGCTTTATAATCTCACTATACTGAACTAAAAATGCCCCTTCTTTTTTTACATAACAATTTTCTTTTTTTGCTTTTTCCCTGCAGTCTTTATCGACAAATTGTGCAACTGATTTATGGATTGCAGTGTCTTCATAAGGAAGATAAAAATAATCTTTATAATTTTCATAAAAATATTTAAAGGTTCCGGTTGTAATAGGTATAAGAAGTTTTAAAGTATTTTCATATGCTTTAAAAGAAATCTTATCATTAAGGTCAAATATTTCAACTGGAAGAGGGGTATCAATATTACATTCAATCATAGCATTATTATCTATTAAGGTTATTTTTTTTAAGCAAAAATGTCCTTCAAATAATCTTACATAAGGAAGAATATCGCAGATATCGACTAAGCCTTTCATATCATCAAGGTTATGAAGTAGTAAAAGATTCAAATATTCTTCATTGTTAGAACCTGTCTTAACATAGTTATTATAAATGTCAATCAATTCACCGCCACTATACATATCCATTCTGTTTATTCCTAAAAATTTTTCTAATGTTTTTTGTTTTACGTTAGGAATTTTGAAAAGATTTTTAAATTTTTTAATATCTTTGTAAATATCTATAGGAGCAATCTTATCAAAACTAATAGTTACGCCATTTTTTTTACCACGTTCTGTAACAAAAGGAATATCAAATGAATTTCCGTTAAACTCTACAAGGTAATCGAACCTCTTTAGAAATTCTCTGAATTTAATGAGAAGCTTCATTTCATCTTTACCAGTGTCATCAAACCATTGGATTATAGTAAAACTATCGTCATCATTTTTATATGCGGCACCGATAAGATAAATTTTATTATAGGCAGGAGATAGTCCGGTTGTTTCAATATCGAAATATGCGATTTTTTTATCAGGAAAATCTGAATTAATCATATTTTCTAAATCATATAATCTATTTGAGCGATAGTTAGCAGTTAAAGTTTTCATATTAATCCTTTCATAATGAAGATGAATATTTTGAATATTCTCTGTATTGTGAGTATAATAATAAAATTTTAAAATATTTTATTTATACTATATATTTCTTCCAATTGATAGTTTTCGATTGTATTTTAGCATAAATTATATTAGAATTGTATTGTTATTTTGTAATTGTTCAGAGGTGTATAGTGTTTACGAGCATGGCTCTGAAAAATTGATGTAATTTTAAATTAGAAGAGAGGTAATAAGAATGTCGATATTGACTTTTAAAGGCGGTATTCACCCTTATGAGGGTAAAGAGCTTTCTGAACATAGACCTATTAGTAAGTATTATCCTAAGGGTGATGTGGTTATATCTATGTCACAGCACATTGGTAAACCTGCTACACCTATTGTTAAACCTAAAGATAAAGTTCTTAAAGGTCAGCTTATAGGTGAGGCTTCAGGTTTTATATCAGCTAATATTCATTCGTCAGTTTCAGGAACTGTCAAATCAATTGAAAACAGACTCTTAGCAAATGGAGCAAAAGCACAGTGTGTTGTTATTGAGAATGATGGTGAATTTAATGAGGTTGAATATGAACAGCCAAAGCCACTTTCTGAACTTAGTAAGGAAGATATAATTGATTTGGTAAAAAAAGCAGGTGTTGTTGGTATGGGTGGTGCAGGCTTTCCAACCAATGTTAAGATGATGCCTAAAGAACCTGATAAGATTGATTATGTTATTGTAAATGGTTCTGAATGTGAGCCATATCTTACTTCGGATTACAGAAGAATGGTTGAAAATCCTGATACTTTAGTTGAAGGTCTTAAGGTTATGCTTAAGGTATTTGATAAGGCAAAAGGAATTATTGCGATTGAAGATAATAAGCCTGAGGCTATTAAGGTGGTTTCTAAGCTTGTAGAGAATGAAGATAATATTGAAGTTAAGAAACTTAAAACTAAGTATCCACAAGGTGCAGAGAGAATGTTAATCTATGCAACGACTGGAAGAAAGATTGATTCTTCAAAACTTCCGGCTGATGCAGGCTGTGTGGTTGATAATGTTGACACAGTGTTTAGTGTTTACAGAGCAGTTGTTCTTGGAAAACCACTTCTTAAAAGAGTTGTTACTGTTACCGGTGATGCTATAAATGAGCCACAGAATTTTCTTGTAAATATTGGAACAAATCATATGGAACTTATTGAAGCAGCAGGTGGATTTAAGTCTGAACCTGAGAAGGTGATTTCAGGTGGTCCTATGATGGGAATGGCTATGAGTTCGCTAGATGTTCCGATTACAAAGACTTCGTCAGCAATTCTTTGTTTTGAAAAAGATCCGCTTAATGATATTAATCAGACTAACTGTATTAATTGTGGCAGATGCGTAAGTGTGTGTCCGGGTCAGATTATCCCTACAAAGCTTGCTAAGTTATCTAATAAGGGTGATATGGAAGCATTTGTTAAGAATGATGGTATGGAATGTTGTGAGTGTGGCTGTTGCTCTTATATTTGTCCGGCTAAGATTAATCTTACTCAAGCAATTAAATCAATGAGAAAACAGGTGCTTGCAAGTAGAAAATAAATTGTAATATTTGGGCGTTATTTAAATTATAGAAAATATAAGGTTTAATAATGTCTATGAACTGTAACAGTGAATTCATTAAAAATGGAGGAAATTATGGAGAATTTATTTAAAGTGTCGTCAAATCCTCATGTAAGGGATAATCAGACGACTTCCAAGATTATGCTTGATGTATTGATAGCGCTGATACCTGCAAGTATTTTCGGTGTATATAATTTTGGTATAAGTGCTTTGATATTAATTATTATTACTGTTGCATCAGCTATGGTTTCTGAGGCAGTATATAATAAACTTATGAAAAAGAAGAATACAGTGGGAGATTTAAGTGCTGCTGTAACAGGTTTGCTTTTAGCGCTTAATTTACCGGGTACAAATGACATTAAGGATTTAAAGGACCTTTGGTGGATAGCGGTACTTGGTGCTGTATTTGCTATTGTAGTTGTTAAGATGTTGTTTGGTGGACTCGGACAAAACTTTATGAACCCTGCACTTGGTGCAAGATGTTTTCTTTTATTATCCTTTACAAGCCAGATGACAAACTTTTCATTAGATATAGATGGTGTTACTTCGGCAACACCTTTGTATTTGTTAAAGCATGGCGAAAGTGTTGATGTTATGAAGATGTTTATAGGTAGAACAGCTGGAACTATTGGTGAAACTTCAGCACTGGCGATTATTATTGGTGGTATTTATTTATTAGTTAAAAGAATTATTGATTTTAGAATTCCTGTATTTTATATAGGAACATTTGCAATTTTTGCAATGATTTATACAGTGGCTAATGGTGGTCTTGATATGGTATTTGTTGCAGGACAGCTTTGTGGTGGAGGACTTATGCTTGGTGCATGGTTTATGGCAACTGATTATGTAACATCTCCTATTACGAAGAAAGGTAAGATTGTATATGGAATCTGTCTTGGGCTTGTTACAGGAATGCTTAGACTTCTTACAAAAGATACTGCAGCACCGGAAGGCGTATCATATGCAATTATTTTCTGTAATCTTTTAGTGCCATTAATTGAGAAATTTACTGCCCCTAGAGCATTTGGGAAGGAGGCAAAGGCAGAATGAAAGAAATAATTAAGAATTCATTGATTTTGTGTGCAATTACTTTGATTTCAGGACTTTTGCTTGGAGTTGTATATGAGGTTACAAAAGAACCTCGTGCAAAGCAACAGGAAAAGGCAAAACAGGAGGCATATTTTAAAGTATTTAAAAAAGCGGATTCGTTTGAAAATGTAAAATTTGATGCTAAAGAAATGAAAAAGTATCTGAAAAAAGGCGGATATGGAAGTAAGGTTGCTTTTATTAATGAGATAGTAGCTGCAAAGGATTCTTCAGGAAATGATTTGGGCTATGTGGTTACTGTAACAGATAAAGAAGGTTATGGTGGAGAAATTAAGCTTACAATTGGTATTACTAATGATGGTATTGTTAATGGAATTTCATTTTTAACATTAGCAGAAACTGCCGGAGTAGGTATGAAAGCAGGTGAGCATAAGTTTAAAAATCAGTTTGCTAATAAAGAAGCGCAGATTTTTGATTATACAAATAATTCAGCAGGACTTACAAATCATATTGATGCAATCGGTGGTGCAACGGTAACAACTAAGGCAGTTGTTAATGGTGTAAATGCAGGTGTGCTTGCATACGAGTTTATATCAGAATCTAAGGAGGGAGGAGAAGCAAATGAATAAATGTGTTGAACGTCTATATAACGGTATTATTAGAGAAAATCCAACTTTTGTATTGATGCTTGGTATGTGTCCTACTCTTGCAGTAACCTCTTCTCTTATGAATGGTTTTGGCATGGGTATGACAACTATGGTGGTTTTAACAGCGTCTAATGCTATTATTTCACTATTAAGAAAACTTATTCCGGATAAGGTTCGTATGCCGGCATTTATTGTTATTGTTGCAAGTTTTGTAACTATCGTTCAGTTTATGCTTGAAGCATATTTACCGTCACTTAATGCTTCGCTTGGAATTTATATTCCTCTTATAGTTGTAAATTGTATTATACTTGGAAGAGCAGAATCATATGCATCTAAGAATGGTGTATTAACTTCTATTTTTGATGGAATAGGTATGGGACTTGGATTTACTGTCGGATTATCATTCTTAGGATTTTTCAGAGAGCTTATTGGTTCAGGAACAATTTTATCAATGAGGGTTATTCCGGAAGAATATTGTATTAGAATTATAGGTCTTGCACCTGGAGCATTCTTTGTTCTTGCTGCTTTGGTTGCAACTCAGAATAAGATAAGATTATCACAGGGTAAGAAGGTTAAAGAAATTAAATGCGGTTCTGATTGTAGTAGTTGCAAACAGAATTGTTTAGAAAGAAAAGAAGAAAATGTAGAAGGAGAGGAATAGAATGAAAGAATTATTATTAATTGCCATTGGCGCAGCTTTTGTAAATAACGTTGTATTAAGTCAGTTCTTAGGTCTTTGTCCTTTCCTTGGAGTATCTAAGAAAGTAAAGACTGCAGGAGGTATGGGAGCTGCAGTTATATTTGTTATAACTATTTCATCTTTATTAACAAGTTTAATTTATAAGTTTATTCTTGTACCAACAGATATGACTTATTTAAATACAATCGTGTTTATTTTAGTAATTGCAGCTTTAGTTCAGTTTGTTGAAATGGTTCTTAAGAAAATTAGTCCGGCACTATATTCGGCACTTGGTGTTTATTTACCGCTTATTACAACAAACTGTGCAGTGTTAGGTGTAGCACTTTTGAATGTTCAAAATAGCTATGGATTACTCGAAAGTGTTGTTAATGGTTTGGGTACAGCTATTGGATTTACAATTGCTATTGTAATCATGGCAGGTATCAGAGAAAAAACTGAAGATAATGATATTTCGCCTGCAATGCAGGGTATGCCTATTGTTTTGGTTACAGCAGGACTTATGGCAATAGCATTTTCAGGATTTGCAGGATTATTATAAAGTGAATTTTGATTAAAAATATAATTTTTATTTTGAATTATAAGAATTATTAGAAAGGAAAATTGCAAAATATGAGTATTACAGGAATAATTGTTGCTACATGTATTGTTGCGGGAACAGGATTAATCATAGGTCTTTTGCTTGGTTTTGCAGGCAAAGCTTTTGAAGTTGAAGTGGATGAAAAAGAAATAGCCATAAGAGAGTGTTTGCCGGGTAATAACTGTGGTGGTTGTGGTTATGCCGGATGTGATGCACTTGCAAAAGCTATTGCAAATGGTGAAGCACCAGCCGGAGCTTGTCCGGTTGGCGGCCCTTCAGTTGCGGGCGAGATTGCAAAAATCGTAGGTGGAACTGTAGAGATGACAAAAAATGTAGCATTTGTAAAATGTAGTGGAACTTGCGAAAAAGCAGGGGACAGATTTGAGTATTACGGAAACCTTGACTGTAATCAGGCGGCGTTATCAACAGGTGGCGGTCCAAAGTCATGTGCTTATGGGTGTATGGGATTTGGCTCATGCGTAAAAGTATGTGAATTTGATGCTATTAAGGTTGTAGATGGAATTGCAGTAGTAGATAAAGAAAAATGTGTAGCTTGTGGTAAATGTGTTAAGGCTTGTCCAAAGAATTTAATTGAATTAGTACCATATGAGCAGAAAACATTTGTCGCATGTAATTCGAATGATTTTGGTAAGGATGTTAAAGCAGTATGTCAGGCCGGATGTATAGGTTGTAAGATTTGTGAGAAAAATTGTGAATTTGATGCAATAAAAGTTGAAAATAATCTTGCACATGTTGATTACAGCAAATGTACTAATTGTGGAAAATGTAAGGAAAAATGTCCGGTTAAGGTTATTATGTGATATAGTTCTCATGCAGCTTAAAAAAATATACTTATCAAGCTTGGCTCTGAACTATTAAATAATACTTCTTGAAAAAATTGGAGGTGTTAATCTAAAATGATAGAATTTTTAAATATGACAATTAATGAACAAAAAAATATTGCTCTTATCGCACATGATGGAAAAAAGCATGATATGCTTAAATGGTGTGAAGATAATAAGGAAATCTTACAAAAGCACAAACTTGTAGGAACAGGTACAACTGCTAGAATGATAGCTGATCATGTTGGGTTGAGTATAAAAGGATATAATAGTGGTCCTTTAGGAGGCGACCAGCAGATTGGAGCTAAGATTGTTGAAGGGAAAATTGATATGGTAATTTTCTTTTCTGACCCTCTTGCTGCACAGCCTCATGACCCTGATGTAAAAGCACTTCTTAGAATTGCACAGGTATATGATATTCCTATTGCAAATAATATTTCTACAGCAGACTTTTTGATTCATTCAACTTTGATGGATAAGAAATATACACATCAGGTAGAAAATTTTAAAAATACAGTTGAGAAAAGAGCAAAAGAATTATAATAATTAACAGCATATCAGTCCAAAGAAAACAGGCTGATATGCTGTTTTTGTAATAAAATTTGTTAGGTTAATAAATTTAATACAAAAAAATGAATCACAAAAATAAAATGTTGACATATTACAAAAGAAATGCTAAAATGTTAAATGTAATATACAAAATGAGGAGGGAGTAAATGAGGGTTTATCATGGTACAATTTTAACTAGTGCAATGGATATTTATAATAATGGTATTAATATAAAAAAGAGTAAAAGATATTTGGATTTTGGTAAAGGTTTTTATACAACTTCGGATTATGAACTGGCGAAAAATATGGCTATAAAAGTATGTCTGCGAGAAAGTATAAGAAATCCACAAAAAAATATGTTTCCGTCTGTTGTAACATTTGAGTTTAGAGAAGATTCATTGTTGAATGTTAAAAAATATGAGCAAAATAACATTGAATGGGCAAGATTTGTTTTGTTTAATCGTTTGGATAAAAGTTGTATATATGAATTAGGATTATCGGAATATTTTAATAATGAATATGATATAATTATCGGTGGTATATCGGATGGAAATATTGCACAAATTGCAGCCGATTTAAGATTTAGAAGATTGGATTTAAAGGATTACATATTTAAAGTACAAGATTTTTTGAAATATGATGGTACATCATACGGAACGCAGATTGTATTTAAAAATGAAAAATCGTTATCTTGCATAGAATGTATTAAATATGATACGATATTGTATAGGAAATGAGGTGTATGGATAGTGGAAAAAAAAATAATAGAATATAAAAAAAGTATGGTATTTGTTTTTGGCAAAAAATATAATGTTTCAGAAATTGAAGCGAATAAAATGATTAAAGAGTATGATTTTGATAATATTTTATTTAAATGTAATTATGTAGTTCTACATGATGATCCTGAAATATGGGTTGATGAAATATTTGAGTGGGCAATTGATAATAAAGAATTGGTTGAATTATAGTAAAATAAAAAGATACTGTTTAAAAATGTTCAGTATCTTTCTATTTGTTATAATAAATAGTCCAATAGATCTTTGAAATTATAAAAAAGAAGCTATTACTCTTCGAAAATTATTCGTTAGAGTGATAGCTTTACTGATTATTTTATTGAAACTACTCCATTATTAGCTTCTAATCCGCTTGTTAAATGTAATTCATAATCACAATCTATAAAAACCGCCTCAATTCCATCAAGAGATTCAATCAAATCAATTCCTTCTTCAAGTCCATATACAAAAGCAGTTGTACTTAAAATATCTCCATCAATTGAATTAGTTGAAATGATTGTAACACTTAGTAAATCATTATTTACAGGATATCCTGTATTAGTATCTAAGATATGATGATAAAGTATATCGTTTTTATAAAAATATCTTTCGTAGACACCGGATGTTACTATAGATTTATCTTTTGCTGAAACAATTGTTATAGTATTACCTTCTTTATCAAAAGGTTTTTGAATGCCAATGTTATAATTGGAATTATTTTCTTTAGAACCGATTAATAAAATATTCCCACCAAGGTTGATAATTCCTTTTTTTACCCCACGTGATATAAGGTGTTCTTTTATCTTGTCAGCTATATAGCCTTTGGCTGAGCCACCTAAATCAAGACTGATATTAGGATTAGTTAATAAAACTTCATTTTTATCAATGGCTATTTGTTCATATCCTATATTTGAAACACTATTTTCTATATTATCTGCATCTGGAATTATGTTTTTTGAAAGTGTTCCAAAGTCCCAAAGTGAACTTAAATTTCCAATAGTTATGTCAAATTTACCATTTGATAGTTCACAGTATTCAAGGGATTTGTTTAATAATTCTATAGTTTCATCAGATACCTTTGTAGATAATCCTTTTTTTGAATTAGCATTTATCTTTGATATATCACTTTCAGGAATTGTATTGCTGAACAGTTTTTCGTATTTTTCACACAAAGCAAAACATTCATCTAATACTTCTTCATTTGAACTGAAAAGAGTAATTGTTATTACTGTATCAAAATAAAAATCACTTTCGCTTATAGATGTTGATTTATTAGTACATCCCCAAAATGTTGTAAAGCAAGTAATGATTAATATAGAGATAATGGATTTTCTGAGAGATTTATTCATTACATGTCTCCAATCTAAAGTATTTTATAAAACACTAATATATTATACAATTAAACAAAAAAATATAATATTTGTAAATAATATATTGAAAATTAATAAATACAAGCATGATTTATTTCTTATAAAGGTTATGGTTTATCTGTCGTCTTATGTTATAATGAAGAGGCATTTTTAGTTGACCATATATTGTTAAAATGTTATAATGTACTTTAATTGCTAAAAGCGTTAATGCGTCAAATTGCATAAGAAAAAGTTTATTTGGAAGGATAATGATATGCCAATTACGGAATTTTTAGAGAAAAATGCCAGAGAATATCCTAATGATATATGTCTGGTAGAAATTAACCCTGAGATTAAAGAACACAGAAGGGTTACATGGAAGGAATATGAATTAATTGAGTCAAACTCTCAGACAAGCTATAGAAGAGAGATTACTTGGGAAGTATTTAATGAAAAAGCAAATCGATTTGCTAATTTATTAATACAGCGTGGAATTAAAAAAGGCGATAAGGTTGCCATATTAATGATGAATGGTCTTGAATGGCTTCCAATTTATTTTGGAATTTTAAAGACAGGTGCTTTAGCAGTTCCCCTTAATTTCAGATACTCGTCAGATGAGATTGAGTATTGTGTAAATTTAGCAGAGGCTGACATTTTAGTTTTTGGAAATTCTTTTATAGGTCGAGTTGAAGAAATTGCTGATTCAATCAGCAAGGGAAGATTGTTAATCTATGTTGGTGAAGGTTGCCCTAGCTTTGCAGAAGATTACAATTCACTTTCAGCTAACTGCTCCAGCAAGTCACCGGAGATAGAGATTACAGATGATGATGATGCAGCAATCTATTTTTCGTCAGGAACAACAGGTTTTCCGAAGGCGATTTTGCATAAACACAGAAGTCTTGTACATTCGTGTAAAGTAGAACAGAATCATCATGGACAGACTAAAGATGATGTATTTTTATGTATTCCACCTCTTTACCATACAGGTGCAAAGATGCATTGGTTTGGAAGTCTTTTATCCGGAAGTAAGGCAGTATTACTTAAGGGTACAAAGCCTGAATTTATTCTTGATGCCGTATCAAAGGAAAAATGTACAATAGTATGGTTGCTTGTCCCTTGGGCACAAGAGATTTTAGAAGCTATTGAAAGTGGAAAAGTTAATTTAGATGATTATGAATTATCACAGTGGAGATTAATGCATATTGGTGCACAGCCTGTTCCTCAGAGCCTAATTAAGAAGTGGAAGAGTTTGTTCCCTAATCATGCATATGATACAAACTATGGTTTATCAGAATCTATTGGACCTGGATGTGTTCATCTTGGAGTTGAAAATATACATAAAGTTGGAGCAATTGGTAAACCGGGTTATGGATGGGAAGTTAAGATTGTAGACGAGAACAGACAGACTGTTAATAGAGGTGAAGTTGGAGAACTTGCTGTTAAAGGTCCTGGTGTGATGACATGCTATTATCGTGATGAAGATGCTACTAATGAAGTATTGGCTGATGGTTGGCTTTTCACAGGAGATATGGCAATGGAAGATGAAGATGGATTTATCTTTCTTGTAGATAGAAAGAAAGATGTAATTATCAGTGGTGGAGAAAATCTCTATCCTGTTCAGATTGAAGATTTCATTAGAACAAATGATAAGGTGCATGATGTTGCAGTAATAGGTCTTAAAGATAAACGTCTTGGAGAAATAGCAGCAGCTATTGTTGAATTAAAAGAAGGTGTCACGATGACTAAGGAAGAGATGGATGAATATTGTCTTAAACTTCCAAGATATAAGAGACCAAAAGAAGTTATATTTGCTGATATCCCAAGAAATCCGACAGGAAAGATTGAGAAACCAAAACTTCGTGAGATGTATGGTGCAAATAAATTAATTGCTGACCAAAATATGGGTTAAGATAAAAAAAATTTAGTATTTGAAAGGTTAAAATGGAAAAAATAATGAGTGAAGTCAAAATAATGTTAGGTAACGAGGCGATTGCCAGAGGTGCGTATGAAGCAGGAGTTAAAGTATCTGCTGCATATCCCGGTACACCAAGTACTGAGATAAGTGAAAATATTGTAAACTATCCTGAAATTTATGCAGAGTGGTCACCAAATGAAAAGGTAGCTATGGAAGTAGCTATTGGTGCTTCAATTAGTGGTGTTCGTTCTATGGCATCTATGAAGCACGTAGGTGTAAATGTGGCATCAGACCCGCTTTATACAATTTCATATGCAGGAGTAAACGGTGGTCTTGTATTAGTTGCAGCTGATGACCCGGGTTTATATTCATCACAGAATGAGCAAGATACAAGATGTGTAGCAAGAGCAGCTATGGTTCCTGTTGTTGAACCTTCTGATTCACAGGAAGCAAAGGATTTTATGAAATATGCATTTGATATTTCAGAAAAATATGATACACCTGTTATTTTGAGAACTACAACAAGATTATCTCATTCACAGGGACCTGTTACTTTAGAAGACAGATGTGAGCCGGAAGATATTGTTTATGAAAGAAATGTTGGTAAATTCGTAATGATGCCGGGAAATGCTAAACAGAGACATCTTTATGTTGAGCAGAGATTAAAAGATTTAGCAAATGACGGATATGATATGCCAATTAACAAAGTTGAGATAAATGATACTAAGATTGGTTTTATTACTAGTGGTATTGCTTATCAGTATGTAAAGGAAGCTTGTCCTGAGGCGAGTGTGTTAAAGCTTGGTTTGGTTCATCCGCTTCCAAGAAAGCTTATTGAAGAATTTGCTTCAAAAGTTGATACATTATACATATTTGAAGAGCTTGAGCCTGTATTTGAAGAACAGATTAAGTCTTGGGGAATTAAGTGTATAGGTAAAGAGATATTTACAGTTCAGGGCGAATATAGTGCAAATATGCTTAGAAAGGCAGTTTTAAAGGAAGATGTTGACCTTAAGAATCCGGTGCCTGTACCAGCAAGACCTCCAATTTTATGCCCTGGATGTCCACATAGAAGCGTATATTCTGTTTTAAATAAATTAAAAATTCATGCAGCAGGAGATATCGGCTGTTATACATTAGGTGCTGTTGCTCCATTAAGTGTTGTTGATACAACAGTATGTATGGGTGCAAGTATTTCTACACTTCATGGTATGGAAAAGGCTAAAGGTAAGGATTATATCAAGAACTGGGTTGCTGTAATCGGTGATTCAACGTTTATGCATACAGGAATCAATTCTCTTATGAATATGGTTTACAATCAGGGTACAGGAACAGTTATGATTCTTGATAACTCTACAACAGGTATGACAGGTCATCAGGACCATGCAGCAACAGGAAAAACTCTTATGGGAGAAGTTGTTCCTGCAATCAATATCTATCATATGTGTAAAGCAATGGGAATTAAGAATGTAGTAGAAGTAAATGCATTTGACATTGTTGAACTTGAAAAAGTAATCAAAGAAGAAGTTGCTAAAGATGAAGTATCAGTTATTATTACAAAATCTCCTTGTGTATTGCTTAAAGGACAGAAATTTACTCATAAATGTAAACCAATTCCTGAAAAATGTAAGAAATGTGGAATGTGTTTAAGACCGGGATGTCCTGCACTTACTAAAAATGAAGATGGAACAATTTCAATTGATATGACAATGTGTAACGGATGTGGTCTTTGTATGGGACTTTGTAAATTTGATGCAATTGAAAGAGTTGAAGCATAAAGTAATAATTTGAAAGGAATAGTAAACGATTATGGCAAATAATACTAAAAATATAATGATAGTTGGCGTTGGTGGACAGGGAACTCTTCTTACAAGCCGTATTCTTGGTGGAATTACTGTTGATGCAGGCTATGATGTGAAATTATCAGAAGTTCATGGAATGGCACAGAGAGGTGGAAGTGTTGTTACATTTGTAAGATATGGAGAAAAGGTTGCAGAACCTATTGTTGAAGAAGGACAGGCAGATGTTTTAATAGCGTTTGAAAAACTTGAGGCATTGAGATATGCACATTTCTTAAAGAAAGACGGTGCAATTGTTGTTAATGACCATAGAATTGATCCGATTACAGTAGTTACAGGTGCAGCAAGCTATCCTGATAATATTATTGAGGACCTTGAAAAAGAATATAATGTATATAAAGTAAAGGCTATGGATGAAGCTATTAATCTTGGTAATTCAAGAGTATTTAATATCATTGTTTTAGGTGTGGCTGCAAAACATATGGATTTCCCTAAAGAAGCTTGGCTTAAAACTATTGAGAAAACTGTACCTGAAAAAACAATTGAAATAAATAAAAAAGCATTTTTACTTGGATATGAAAGCTAATATTTGCAAGTAATAAAATGTAATGAATGATATTAACAGTGCTTGGTTAAAATTGAGCAGTTAAATATAAAATTTAAATCGGAGGTGTTTTAAGTGATTTGGAATGAAGCAAAGGAATGTATGAGCCGTGATGAAATGAGGGCTTTACAGAGTAAAAGATTGGTAAAAACAGTTGACAGAGTGTATCATAATGTAGAATTTTACCGTAAAAAGATGCAGGCAGTAGGTATTGAGCCGGGTGATATTAAAGGAATTGAAGATTTACATAAACTTCCTTTTACAACTAAGAATGATTTAAGAGATACTTATCCTTTTGGGTTATTTGCAGTACCTAATTCACAGATTGTTCGTATTCATGCATCAAGTGGTACAACAGGAAAAGCAACAGTTGTAGGATATACAAGAAGAGATATTGAGATTTGGTCTGAATGTGTTGCCAGAGCATTTGCACAGGCAGGACTTAATAGAGATGATGTTATTCAGGTAGCATATGGATATGGATTATTTACAGGTGGTCTTGGTGCACATTATGGTGCAGAACATCTTGGTGCAACAGTAGTACCTATGTCAACAGGAAATACTAAGAAATTAACAACAATGATGAAAGATTTTGGAGCAACAGCGATTGCATGTACACCGTCATATCTTTTACATATTGCAGAAACATTAGAAGCAGATGGAGATATTGATAAAATTAAGTTAAAAGCTGCTATTTGTGGTGCAGAGCCATGGACAGAACAGATGCGTTTACAGATTGAAGAAAAGCTTCATATCAATGCATTTGATATCTATGGATTATCTGAAGTTATGGGACCGGGTGTTGCATGTGACTGTCAGTATCATAAAGGTTTACATGTATACGAAGATCACTTCCTTCCTGAAATAATTGACCCTGAGACATTAGAGCCAATTGGAGAAAATGAAACGGGTGAACTTGTATTTACAACACTTACAAAAGAAGGTTTACCACTTCTTCGTTATAGAACAAAGGATTTAACAAGTATTAGCTATGATAAGTGTGAGTGTGGAAGAACATTAGCACGAATCAGCAGATTTAAAGGACGTTCAGATGATATGCTTATTATCAGAGGTGTTAATGTATTCCCTTCACAGGTTGAAGCTGCACTTCTTGAAATGGGTGAAACATCTCCACATTATATGATGATAGTTGACAGAGTTAATAACCTTGATACTTTAGAGGTTCAGGTTGAAGTAGATGAGAAGTTCTTCTCAGATAAGATTAGTGAACTCGAGAATTTAACTAAGAAGATAGCACATGTTATTCAGCAGGCAATCGGTCTTGCAGTTAAAGTAAAACTTGTTGAACCAAAGAGTATTGAAAGAAGTATGGGAAAAGCTGTCAGAGTAATAGATAAGAGAAAACTGTTATAATTATTATATAATTAATTAAATAGAAATGGAGGAATGGGTATGTATCTTAATCAGTTATCAGTTTTTATTGAAAACAGAGAAGGAAGACTTTCTGATGTATTAGAAGCATTAAAAGAGGGTAAAATAAATATAATTTCTTTATCTCTTGCAGATACAAGTGATTATGGCCTTTTAAGAATGATTGTTTCTGAGCCTAAGAAAGCAAAAGAAGTGTTAAGGGATAAAGGTTTTTCGGCAATGCTTACTGAAGTTTTGGCAATTAAGCTTTCACATCAGGTAGGACAGCTTCAGGTATTACTTGAAGAAGTATGTAAAGCAGGTATAAATATTGAATATATGTATGCTTTGGAAACAGGTACTGATGATGCTTCAATTGTATTTAAAACTTCTGATTTGGAAAAAGCTGCTGCTATATTAGAAAACACAGGAGTAGAGTTAATAAAATCTAAGGAGTTAGAAGGTTAAAAAATGGTTGTTGATTTTCATACACATATTTTTCCGGATGCTATAGCAGGAAAGACAATTAATTCATTAGAGAAAAAATCAGGAATTGAAGCTGCTACAGATGGAACGTTAAATGGACTTCTAGAATCTATGGATAAGGCACAGGTGGATTTGTCTGTAATTTTACCGGTAGTTACTAAACCATCACAGTTTGAAAGTATCAATCTGTTTGCAAAATCTGTTAATGAAAAGTACAAAGGAAAGTTATTATCTTTTGGTGGAATACATCCTGACAGTGAAAACTATAAGGAAGACATTAAAAAGATTAGTGAACTTGGACTTAAGGGGATTAAGATACATCCCGATTATCAGGGTGTAATGATTGATGATATCAGATATAAGAGAATTATAGATTATGCAAATGAACTTGGTTTAATTATAGTTACTCATGCCGGAATAGATATAGGAATACCGGAACCGGTACACTCTCCGCCTGATAAGATGAGAAAAGTATTAGATGAAATTAAGCCGTCAAAAATGGTGCTTGCTCATTATGGTGGTTGGAAACAATGGGAAGAGGTATATGAGTATCTTGCGGGAGAAGATGTGTATTTTGATACTGCATTTACATTTGATTTTATTGAACAGGAATTGTTTTTGAAAATCTTAGATAAGCATAGTAAAGATAAAATTCTTTTTGCAACGGATTCTCCATGGAGTAGTGCAAAAAAGGATATTGAAAAAATAAAGGAATTACCTATTGAAGAACGGATAAAAGAAGATATCTTATATAATAATGCTATGACATTATTGAAAATAAACCCTTGCAATTAATGCAAGGGTTTTGTATAATAGTAAATGCTTTAACGCGTTAAAACATAATAAACTTTAATCGTTAAAGAGAATGTTTGTATTTTACTTAAGGAGGAAGCTTAATAATGGCTGTAAAGATTATTTTTTTGGTGCTTTTCTTTGCAATTATGCTTGGTGTTGGCGTATATTCAAGAAAACATGCTACAAATGTTAATGATTTTGTTTTGGGAGGAAGAAGTGTAGGTCCATGGCTTACAGCATTTGCTTATGGTACATCGTACTTTTCTGCGGTAGTTTTTGTTGGATATGCCGGACAGTTTGGATATAAATATGGTATAGCTGCAACTTGGATTGGTATTGGTAATGCGATAATAGGTTCACTTCTTGCATGGGTTATCTTGGGAAGAAGAACCAGAGTTATGAGTAATCATTTGTCATCAACAACAATGCCTGATTTCTTTGGAAAAAGATATGATTCAAAGGCACTTAGAATTGCTGCATCGGCAATTGCATTTATATTCTTAATTCCATATACAGCTTCTGTATATAATGGACTTTCAAGATTGTTTGGAATGGCATTTGATGTTCCTTATGCTGTATGTGTAATTGTAATGGCAGCTCTTACCGGAGTATATGTTGTATTTGGTGGATATATGGCAACTGCTATTAATGATTTTATTCAGGGAATTATTATGTTATTTGGTATCGTTGCAGTTATTATGTCTGTTTTAGATGGTCAGGGAGGATTTTATAATGCAGTAAAAGAACTTGCGGAACTTGAAAGTGATGTGCCTGCAACAATGGGACAAAAAGGTGTATTTGCTTCATTTTTTGGTCCTGATTTACCAAATTTAATAGGTGTTGTTATATTAACATCTCTTGGAACATGGGGACTTCCACAGATGGTACATAAGTTTTACGCAATTAAAGATGAAAAATCTATCAAATACGGAACAATAATTTCTACATTTTTTGCAATTATTGTTTCAGGCGGATGTTATTTTTTAGGTGGTTTCGGAAGATTGTTTGATACAGATAAGATTCATAATGCTGACGGAAGTGTAATCTATGATGCGATTATTCCAAGTATGTTATCAACATTGCCGGATATTTTAATCGGTATTGTTATTGTACTTGTATTATCAGCTTCAATGTCTACATTATCTTCGCTTGTATTAACGTCAAGTTCAACATTAACTCTTGATTTAATTAAAGATAATATTATTAAAGATATGAACGAAAAGAAACAGCTTCTTTGTATGAGAATTATGCTTGTGTTCTTTATCGTAATAAGTGTTGTTATAGCTCTTGACCCACCAACATTCATAGCACAGCTTATGGGTATTTCATGGGGAGCTTTAGCAGGAGCTTTCCTTGCACCATTTATGTATGGTTTATATTGGAAAGGTGTAACAAAAGCTGCAGTTTGGGCAAGTTTTGCATGTGGTGTAACTCTTACAGTTGCAAATATGTTTTTTAAATTTATTGAATCACCAATTAATGCAGGGGCAACGGCGATGATAGCAGGATTGATAATTGTTCCTATAGTTAGTTTAATTACACCTAAGATGAAAAAAGAAAAGGTTGAAGAAATTTTTTCTTGTCTTGAAGAAACAGTAGTTGTTCATAGAAAACGTTCAATTGAGGAATAAACATTTGTATATTTTTTGTATATTAAATGTAATGAAAATAAAGTAGTATTTTTTACTACTTTATTTTTTTGTAAGAATGTTATAGGTATTTAATATAACTTGATTTTATGATAGAATGATATATGTTTAGTTTTATTATATTTGAAATATACATAGATGTATGTTGAATTGAAAAATACTGGGATGGATAAAAGGAAAAAATATTATGAATATTATAAAAAGATTGTTAAAGTTTTTAAAAAAGCCTATATTTGCAGTGATAGCACTTTTGATGGCTGTTATTTGTCTTGTAGTATATTTCATTATACCTGAATATTCATATAAACAGACGGACGGTAAAATTCAGTTTAATAACCCTGAAAGTTTCTGTACATCTAATGATGGTTGGAAAGCAATTACAGATGACAGAAAAAACATTTATTGCATGGATGAGAAAGGTAGTTTGATTTATGCTCTTGATGAAAAGCAATTTAAGTATGAAAATGCTGAGATTATAGACATTGCATTTGATTCTGATAACAAGCTTTACTGCCATATTGCCGTTTACAATGAAAGAGCATATCTGACTGATTCAGAAGTTATTTGTGAAATTGATAATAATGGAAAAATAGTTCGTGAAGTCATTAGATATGATTATAGGCAAGTTGATAATCCTCCAAGTCATAAGGTGAGAATTATGGGGATTCATTTTTTTGGAGAAAATCTCTACTATCTTTATAAAGAAGATAATGGTATCAGTATTATGGAAATGAATCCTGATAATCCACAACATAGTGGGAAGGTATTTTTGAGTAATGAAGATTACAGTGAAATTATGAAATGTCATAGTACTTCGGATGGTGATTTTGTAGTACTTAAAAATAATGGAGAAATTGGTTGGGTTTATCTTAATGGAGAATACGAAGTATTATATAAAGCTACATATGACATACGAAAAGATGAAGGGATATTTCCTTATGATGTATTTATGATAGATGATAGATTATATATGTTAGCAGGACAGGAAGAACTCACTCTTTATAAATGGGAGAATGGTGCTTTTGATATGCTTATTCCTATCAAAAAAAGTGTGAAGCTATCAGAAGATACTGACCTATATAATTTTGGGTTGGGAGAATATGAAAGTAAACTTGCTATACATATAAATGAATCACTTTATTTTTTTGATGAAGATAATAAACTGACACCATATTGTAACGGTATATCACTTCCGGCAACTATAGAATTATGTATGTGTTTAAAAACATTTCTTTTAGACATTGGGATAATATGTTTGGTTATAGGAGTGATTTTAGGAATCGGTAATTTAATGAAATGGCGTCTGTCATTATTATCAAAACAAATGCTTTCTACCATACCTATAGTTTTTGTTATGCTGTGTGTAGTTATAGCGGTTATGTTTATAAGTATGATAAATCTGAGTAGTGAAAATATAATTCACGAAACAATTGCTATAAATGAAATTGCTGCAGCACAGTTTACAGGAGAAGAACTTGAAATTATTACCGGATATGAAAGTGTTGATAATGGACAAGTAAAAGATTTGAGTAACAGACTTCGTAAATTCATAGATGGAAATAAGAGTGATTGGAGTCGTAACTACAGTATATCAATTTTTATAAGAGCAAAAGATGAGAAGTTCGTATGTATTGCAAATAGTGATGAATCGAATCAGTTTATGGTTAATAATTTTTCTACAGATAAACCTATTAATGAAAATTTTTATGAGAAATCTAATACGTTTGCAGCAGATGTAAGTTATGGTGAAGAGAAAAATAATCTTCAATTGGTATTGATTACACCAATTTATCTGGAAAATGGAGAGTATAATGCTGTTATGTTGCTTAATGCTTCGCAGGACAGTCTTACAGGTGAACTTATATCGGCAGGAAAAAGTTTGCTTCTTAATATAATTTTGTTAGGAACTTTGTTGATTCTGGTAATTACGTTAGTAGCTAATCGTAATGTAAAATCATTAAAAAATGCCAAAAATGTTATAGCGAAGATAGCAGATGGCGATTTTTCTATACGTGTAGATAAATTTACAAAAGATGAGGTTGGTGAAATATGTGTGGGAGTTAATGATATGGCTGACCAACTGGAAGAATATTTTGAAGAAAAGAACAAAAATGAACAGTTTTATTATAAATTTGTTCCGGAAAAGTTTCGTGAACTTCTTAATAAAGAGAAATTTACTGACCTTGAGTTAGGAGATGCACAAAGTGAAGATTTATCGATTTTATTCTGTGATATTCGTGCGTTTTCATTGAATTCGGAAATGATGACAGCTAAAGAAAGTTTTGATTTTGTAAATCGAATTTATGGAATAGCCGGTCCAATTATTAGAAAACATAATGGTTTTGTAGATAAATATATCGGAGATGCAGTTATGGCATTATTTGAATCGGCAGATGATGCTGTATATGCAGGAATTGAATTATATAAGGCAATAGTTCTTAATCCGAATGCAGAAAAAGATTTTGGTATACCTGATGTTAAGGTTGGAATAGGTATTCATTCGGGAATGGCAAGAATCGGAATTGTAGGGGAGGAAGAGAGAATGTCAGGAACGGTTATTTCAAATACTGTAAATCTAAGTTCACGTATGGAGTCATTAACTAAACGATATGGTGCAGGCATTATTATTTCAAAAGACACTTTGGAGCGTATGAAAAATCCGGATATGTTATCGACAAGATATCTGGGAATGGTACAGGTTGCCGGAGTAAAAGAAGTTGCCGGTTTGTATGAAGTGCTTGAATGTTTAGGAGAAGAACAACGTCAAAAGAAGGAAAAGACAAAACTTGAATTTAGACAAGCTATAAGATTATATCATACTGGAGATTTAAAACAGTCATTAGATATATTTAATAAATTAAAAGAAATTGATAAAGAAGATAAAGCTTTAGGGTTGTATGCCCGGTATATTGAGGATATGATTAGCAAAGGTAATGCTGAACATAATATTTTTCGTTTCGAAAATAAATAAAAGAGAAAAAGAGGAAAAAATGAAATTATTTATTACTATAATTGTTTGTCTTATAGCCGGCTGTGGAGCCGGACTAGGCAACGGATTTGCAGGAATGAGTGCCGCAGTAGTGATTACACCAATATTAACAACATTTTTGGATATGCCGGTTTATAGTGCTATTGGAATTGCACTCGCAAGTGATATTCTTGCAAGTGCTGTGAGTGCATATACATATCATAAAAATGATAATATAGACATCAAAAATGGTTTGGTAATGATGGTTGTAATTTTAATATTTACATTAATAGGAAGTTTTGTAGCCAGCTTTGTTCCAAATGATACTATGGGTGGAACATCTGTGTTTATGACCACTATAATGGGAATTAAATTTATTATACAACCTGTTACTACTACAAAAGAGGCCATGGAAGGAGTAACTCCCAAAAAACGCTTTGTACAGTCAGTTTTGTGTGGAACAGTAATTGGCTTTATATGTGGATTTATAGGCGCCGGTGGCGGAATGATGATGCTTATGATTCTGACAATGGTACTTGGATATGAATTAAAGACTGCTGTTGGTACAAGTGTTTTTATTATGTCATTTACGGCATTAACAGGTGCTATAAGTCATTTTGTTATTGATACTAACAAGCCGGATTTATGTGTGTTAATAATGTGTATTTTATTTACTTTTATTTTTGCACGTATTGGTGCATATATTGCAAATAAAGTAAGTACTAAGACATTAAATCGTGCAACAGGTGTGATACTTGTTATACTTGGTGTATCAGTTATGGGAATTGGTTCATTAGTATAATATTAATAATATAATTTTTTTGGGAGATTAAAATTGATATGACTGAAAAAGAAAAAATGCACAAGCAAATGCTTTATGATGCGAATTATGATGTGGAATTGTTGAAAGAAAGACATGTAGCAAAGGATTTATGCTATGAATATAACAACTTACGTCCATCTGATGAAGAAGGGCAAAAGATTGTTATGAAAAAACTATTAGGAAAAACAAAAGGGGCATTTTGTATAGTTGGACCTTTTTGGTGTGATTATGGATATAATATTGAGATTGGAGAGAATTTTTTTGCTAATCACAATACTGTGATTTTAGATTGTGCAAAAGTTAAGTTTGGAGATAATGTTTTTGTTGCACCAAATTGTGGTTTTCATACAGCAGGACATCCTATTGATTTTGAGAGAAGAAATCAGGGATTAGAGTATGCATATCCTATAACAGTAGGTGATAATGTATGGATTGGTGCAGGTGTTCAGGTTATGCCGGGAGTGACAATTGGAAGTAATGTTGTAATTGGTGGTGGAAGTGTAGTTGTAAAAGATATCCCGGATAACAGTGTTGCAGTTGGTAATCCTTGTAGAGTTATCAGAGCAATTACTGAGGAAGATAAAAAGGTATGTTGGGACAGATAGTATACAAACTTTAAATACATTTGCAACATTTAGTCAATATTTGGATGCTAAAAAGGTATCGTCAGATTGTATAAAATAATGATTTATGATATAATGATTTTAATAAAATTTAGATATCGTTAGAAATAAGCTATAAGAATTATAAAAAATAATTAGGGAGAAAAAGGATGTTTACAGAAGAAATTGATAAAGAAGATTTTTATCAATCGAAATATGATTATTATAAGCAATTTTCATTTTGGGTAATTGTTTTTTCATCATTGGCAAGTATTACATATTTTATTTCGGATTGTCAGTTGTTTGATAGATTTGCTATAGAGACTTTATTACCACGAACGATTATTATTATACCAATGCTTATTTATATTTTCCTTGCTAAAAAAATACAATCTTATAAAACAATGGTGGTTATAGAGTATATTATTATACATATGATTATGTGGACTACAATTTGGGCTATTTATTTCTTACCAATTAAAACACATGCAAGTGAAGGCTTTATTATTATGCATTTAATGTTTTGTGGTATTGGATTTTCAGCACCGTTTAAGTACTCTACTTTTTTCCATAGTTTAGTTATTGTTAATATTTTAGTATCAAATTTATTTAATCATTATGAAAATTTGGATATTATGTTGTCGTTGGGTTTACCTTGTCTTTTTGCTATATGTTTTATAAATTATTTTATGCAGAAATTATATGTAGGACACTATCTGACTGCAAAAAAGATGGAGTATATTTCGCGTTATGACCATTTGACAGATGTTTATAATAGAAATGTATTAGGAGAATTGATAGATACTGAAACAGAACAATTTTTATCATCTATTGGTAAGCCTGTTAGTGTTATGATTTTTGATATAGATTTCTTTAAAAAAGTAAATGACACTTATGGACACGTTAAGGGAGACCAGGTTTTAAAATCACTTGCGGATACTGTGAAACCTATGATTGAGAAGAATGATTATATGTTACGTTGGGGTGGAGAGGAATTTGTATTGATTCTTTCGGAAAGAACTTTAGAAGAAGCAAGTGCTTTTGCAGAAAAAGTGAGAAAGGCAGTAGAAACTTCAGATAATGGGGTGTGCCCTGTTACTGTATCTATTGGCGTTGCTGCTTATGATGGTAAGAATTATAAATCAGCAATTGATGAAGCGGATCAGGCTTTGTATCGCGCAAAAGAAAATGGAAGAAACCGAGTTGAGGTTAGTTAAATGGAAGAGATATGATATAATGATGAGGCTAAATCTTTACGATTAAAAATTGTTAAGAGTTAGCCTTATTTTTATCTTATAGGAATGTTTTTCGAACTAATATATGGACCATATATTATATAAAAAGAGAGGTACAAACTAATGGAGATAAAAGTTGAATTTTTAGATTACGGAAAGAAGAATATATATTATTAGATGGAAGTTCAATCTCTTTTTCTTATCGGGTGTATTTTATAGATGATGAAAAGATATATAATGAGCTGGAAGATAAAGAGGAGCAGTTTATTTACAGTTGTATTTATACAAGAAGTTGTGACGGATATGTTCGACAAAGACATATGCGAAAGATAATGGAAAATGACTTTCCACAGTGGTGTATGCCATATATATTAAAACTATCTTCAGAATATGTGGTAGAAATTGTTGATGATATTTATAAATATATGAAAGTGAGAGATAATACATCGTTTCAACTGTTTTGTAAAAATAATCCTCATATATTTAGAAATTCATATTCAAGAATGGTAAGTTATTGGAATGAATTTTATCGATGCAGATGTTATAAGTTTCATAATTATGTAGGATATAGATTATATAAAGAATGCTTCGGATATAGCAGAAAATATAATAGATTATCTTAATAACATATAAATTTGATGGAGAGATAAGTATGGCAGATAGCATATTATTTAAGAAGATTAATCCTAAAGGAATAGAAGAATGGGCAGATGAATTTGAAACGATTTATGCTGTCGAAATCTATATCAATGATGTTGAAATTATTGATATATTGCGACCTATAGAAGTGCCATATGTAATTGCTGAAGATAATGAATTAGAACTTGCAGGTGCGTATGGTCATTTAACATCTGAGGAGTTATATTCAAATTTATGTAATGATCATGAGGGGGTGGAATTGTTGTGTTGTAGCGGGTGTGGTCTTAGTGGTTGTTGGTCAATTTTAATTGATATTTTTAAAGATGATAAATATGTATATTGGAAAAACTTTAGACATAATCATCGTGATTGGAGATATGACATATCTTATAAGTTTAATAAACTAGATTATGAAGATATGTTAAAACATTTATATATGAATATTTAAATACTCGAAACTTTGAATTCTCACTTGAGTTATTTTAAGGGATTTAATAACTGTTATATCTTGTTATAGAAATCTCGGCAAACCCTTGAAAATACTAAAGTTTACGTGGGTGTCTTATTCATCACATCTTGTATCGTGTTATATCGTTCTACCCTTGTTTATGAACCCTCATAAGGGAAAAAATAAGGGAAAGAAAATCTAGTAACAACTTATAACAAATTATGAAAAAGGCAGTTGGGACTGGATGAAATGCTTGTAATACATTTCTAAGAAAGGACTGATTGAATGAATATTATATATGCAGAATACAACATTTACCATAACAGCATTGATATATGCACTTATGCCGGATATATTCTACGATTTGATTGTGCAAAGGCAGAGGAAGGATTAAAGACTACTCCTAATTCAGAGTGTGCATTGAATGCTCTTGCGGTAGATAATTCACTTGAATATGCCAGATTGTATCTTGATGGGACTATGCAGATATGGATAGATGCGGAGGATAGTTTGGAATTGTGGTGATTTTAAGGGCGGATGGTTAAGTATTGACAGTTCGCCCTTATAATCATCATCCAAATATGAGTGGAATATCAGTAATATGCGTGGTAAGATGAGAAGTGAAATAAAATTTATGGAGGATACTCATGCAATATAGAGAGGTACAGAATATAGCAAAAAAAACAATTGAGTTCATTAAAGAGAATATACAGCCGGATATGACATTGCTTGAGATAAGGAATTTGTGTGAAACAAAAATGATAGAATTAGGAGCTGACTCTTTTTGGTATTGGGATGTGGGAGCTTTTGTTTTTGCAGGAGATGAAACAACACTGTCCGTTTCGGGAAAAGAATATACTACAAGCAAAAGAGTTGTTGCAGAAAATGACATTATTACAATTGATTTGAGTCCACAAAATGGAGATACATGGGGTGATTATGCAAGAACCATTATTATTGAAAAAGGTAAAGTTGTTGAAAGTGACAATATGTCAAATAATGAATGGAAGAACGGATTGTTGATGGAAAAGTATTTGCATGAGGAAATGAGCAAATTTGTTACACCTAAAACGACTTTTGAAGAACTGTACTATTATATAAATAGTATTATAGAGCAAAAAGGGTATATAAATCTTGATTTTATGGGTAACTTGGGACATTCTATTGTAAGACGAATGAGTGACCGAGTTTACATAGAAAAGGGAAACAAAATAACTATTGGTGATGTTGCTTACTTTACTTTTGAGCCTCATATCAGCATTCCAAATTCGAAATATGGTTATAAAAGAGAGAATATTTATTATTTTGATAATGGAGTTATTAAGGAACTTTGATGTTGTTACAGGAACTCGAAAGAGTCAGACTTCTGGCGTGTCTGTAAGTATACTTTTTGAATTTGCGGAGGTGTTTATGATGAAAAAATGTAATCCATATTTTTGGTGCTTCTGGCTCTGGTACAACAACGTTAGGTAAAAAAATATGTGAAGAATTAGGGTATACTCAAATGGATACAGATGATTATTTTTGGATGCCTACG
>JAFQCK010000075.1 GCA_017416465.1 Lachnospiraceae bacterium
AGTGCTTGCAGTAGCCAGAAAAAAACTGAGTGATAAAATCAAAGAAATCAAAAATAGAAAAAATAACGTGTAAAAATTTGCTTTATCCTTGCAAAATCACCTATATATTAGGTAAAGGAGGCGGATAATATGCGTTATCAATCAAATGGAATGGAATTTACATATCAGGAGGCATTATACCTGAAAAAAGAGCTTATACAAGATATTAGTAAAATGCCAGCGGAAGTAGTAGCAAGTCTGCTGCGCAAAGATATAAAATTTTTGAAGGAATATGATGCCGAAATTTTGCCTATGGTAATACTTGCCATGGACGACAAAGAATATGAGGATTTCCAAGAATATGTGAGTCATTTACGCAAGACAAATAAAATATATATCGCACAACCGTATAAAAGTAAGAACAGTAACTTGATTACAGTTGTACCTTGTCACGATTAAAATCACATATATTTATTAAGAGCAGCACGTGTGGCTGCTCTTTTCAATGGCAGTGTTTATAATATATTTCATGCACGGCTTCGATATAAACATTAAAAGAAGAGTGGGTGTAATCATTTCTAGTCAGATACTGGTTTTTCTTTTTCAAATAGACACCCCTTAATTCTTGCCACTTACCATTTTTCTTTATCCATTCTACTTTCTTCATCAACTTTCTAGAGCAAGGAGCCACGTTCCAATAAAATTTGTCTTCGCTGATAAACCCAGTCTTTTCACAAATCAACCGTTGCCAGCGACCATTCATACGCGTCACCACACAAATGTCAATACTAAATCTAGTTTGATTTCCTTCTATAAAATGGCGCTGTTCTGTCGTGAAAACAGAAGAAGAAAAATCACAGTTAGACCAATCATTTTCCCGGAGAACTTCATTAAACTTTTCTCCTATATATTTTTTCAAGCCACGACCATCGTAAATGTCATATTCGTAGCTTTTCAAAATTTCTAGGTTGTAATCTAAGTCAATCGGATTATTTGCATTTTGAGTAATCAGGTTTTTGGCGCCACTCCCTACAAGGTCAGCTCTTACCTTCAATTTTCCCTCTCTATTAATTGCCTGCACAAGTTGATTCACGATGTCGCTACACAGCCTTTTCATACGTCCCAAGAATTCTTTGTCCTCAACATAATGATACATAACTTTCTCCTCCACGTTCCCATAAAATATTAAATCATATGATTGTAGCATATAAACGTAATTTGTCAATAAGTTAATTATATTTCTGTTATTAAGTTAATTATATTTCTGTTATTAACTTGTGATTATGAATGCTTATTATTGAACAAAATCTTGTGCATGATATAATAAGAGCATAAAACAATGTAATCAGATCCGAATGGAGGATGCGCCATGAAATGTGCAGAATGTGGTAACGAGATGAAAAAAGGGATAGTAGAAGTACAGGATGGGCACCTGCTGCCACAAGTAGTAGTAAGTTGGTGTCCCGAAGAGGAAAAAGGTAAATTTATTAGAAAGCATGCCATTAGTTTAAACCTGAAGGCAGAAGGTTATTACTGCGATGAATGCATGAAAGTAATTGCAGTATTCGAAGAAAGATAACATGACTAGGAGTAAGGAGGCATAATTTTGGAGAAGAATTACGAATATGATAACATAATTAGTCTAGCTAAAAAACATAATTTGAAAAAGATAATGATTATGAGAAATAGTTGGAATCAAGGGAATTGGTGTATTGTAAATAAAATTGCAATAAAACCAGACGGA
>JAFQCK010000076.1 GCA_017416465.1 Lachnospiraceae bacterium
AGAGCAACACTCCCAAGTTTACATCCCCAAAATAATTATTGCACACTTTGAAAATGCCGAGATTATTCATAGAGAAACAAAAAATCCACCCAAAAAAGTATATAGTTTTTATTTCACCTAATATATGATGATAAAAAAGACGGTAGCAATACCGTCTTTTTATGGATTAGTCAATTTTTGGGAAAAATTTGTTTCTTAAATTGTTTTTTTGTGAGTCTATTTGTTTCGAGAAAACTTCGTCTTGGAGTTGGGTTTCAATAAAATCAATAAAATCTAATACGGCTAAAATTCTTTCCGAAAAAATTCTTTTATTAGATCCAAATCCACACGATTCTATTTCATAAGATACTGCTCTCTGTTCGATGCTTGATAATTGATGTAATATTTTTTTACATAAATAACAAGTTTCTGTTTTGTAAAAATTTGTTTCTTGCGGAGAGTTCTTTTTGTCAAGCGTCATTTCGCAATACTTATTAGCCATCATAGTATTGTAAATAATATCGTTATCAAACAAATCAACACTTGATATAATTGCCTCGGTGTTTATTGTAGGTGTTCTCTTAAATAGAAAGATAATATCTTTTGTAAATGGAATAATTGATAAAATTAAAATAAAACATCCGACAACAAGATATACCCAATAAGGTATAGTAGTACCCTTGCTTGAAAAAGCGGTTGTGAAAAAAGTAGAAATCAATGTAGATACAACCGTTAGCAAAACCGATAGAATACTTTTCTTAAATAAACTGTCTTTTTTTATGAGGTTGCTAACAAGTAATTTTTTAATTTCTTCGACATCTTTTTTTTGTGCTATTATTTCCCAATCTTTAGGTGTTTTCATAAGATCGCTCTCCTTGAATCAAGCTCATTCAACCGATGATTTAACAAACACAATTTGTGGGTTATATAAATACTATATTTTTTAACAGTTTCCTTGTGTTCCTCAATTTCATCTATGGCAAGTTTTTGTATTGGGATAAAAATATTTGTTACTGTTTCTGCATTATTGAATGTAGCGTTTATTGTCAAGGTATGAGCTTCGTTTAATATATTTTTATCTATAATACATACAAAATTCAACAATCTTTCGATTATAGTATCATAGTATTTATAGTTTATGTAATATCCGTTCTCTTTGTGCTTTGTATCCTTTATTTGTGTCAAAAATCTTTTGAATACAGTCTTGGAGATTGCATTACTTTTTACAAGCTCATATATTGCATTTTCATAACAGTCTTGCTTTTTCGCTTTTTTTATTTTCTTGACTGTAGCTTTAGATAACTTGTATTCATTTACGTTGTATGTTAACAATCTATCAAAGAGACTTTTTGATATGGCTTGTACATTCATAAAATTAGTATAACCCCTATAATTAACAACGGCAGTATTCCACATAAGTATTCTCCTAAAGTGTAAATTATATACATAATAATATCATATATGAGTGAAAATGTCAAGTTTAAGAGGTATATTGGCGCTTTTTTATGGTTTATAAGATATTTTATCGTATTAATGCGTATAAGTGATTATAATTCTTAAAGCCCCGCCTTAATCTTTGCTTATAAAGAGCCGTTTATATTGATTTTTTGGCAAAAAAATGATATAATATCAACAATGCTCCAAAATTTATACAATATGCTACTTGTGGTTGGTTGTTTTAATTTTTATATTTTATTATAATGATTGTGCATAATGCAAGAGATCGCACAGAGGGTGAGGACTATACTATGACAGTTGGCGAAAGGATACAAGACTTACGAAAAAAGAAAGGCTACTCGCAAGAGAAGTTGGCAGCCCATTTGAATATGTCTCGTCAAGCGGTGGCAAAATGGGAACAGAACGTATGTGAGCCGAGCCTTGATTGCTTAACCGCGATGGCAGAATTGTTTGAGGTTGATTTAGATTACTTAATTACCGGCAAAGTTGCCGAAGAAGAAAAAGCGGAAGAAGTTATCCGAGAAAAAGAAACAATCATAATAAAAGAAAAAGACCATTTGTTAGACAAGAAAGATATTGTTCTTTTGATAACCTTTATCACTTCTACGGTTGCATTTATTGGGTTGTTTATTTACGCTCTATTAAATCCGTTATATTGGAATCAAAAATATTCATTCCTTTGGTGGTACATTCGCTTTTGGGTGTCAAGCGGAACTTGGTTTCGTATCTTGGCTCTTATCTCGACTATCGGTATTGTTTCCTCGCTTCTCGTGTTTTTGAGAAGGAGGAAAAATAAATGATTTCAAAATTTGCTTTATTGCTGACAACTTTGTTTTTAGGAGTGGGAATGACTGCTACGGCTGCTCCTGCAACAACAGAAAATGTTTTAGTTCAAGCCGTTGAGAACTTGGACACAATTTCCGTAGCGAACTATGATGATTCATACTTGGGTACGATTTTCTATCAACCCGTAGATGAAAGCAAAATTGAGTATGTAAACAACGCAGTATCACGTTTATCAGAAACTGATGAAGTAGAAGAAGTTGATGTTGACGGAAAACTTTTAGGTAAATATTTCTATGAAGTAGAAGAAGGAGTTGTAGGCGAAGGTTATTTAATCGGAACGGATTTTACAACAAACGAATATTTAGACAAAATGGTTGATGAAGCCAAAGGAGAAATTGAAAGCGGCAGTATTCAACGCGATTACCAAAACGCAAATGCACGTTCTATCGTGAGTATGACTATCGGAGATTCTTGGAAATCGGTTGTATCTCAAAAATTCACTTGGAGTTTAGATTATGATGGAGTTCATTACGGAGACTACGCTGAATGGTATTCAAGTTTTAGAATTTTAACTAATAATTATCGTTATTATTTAATAGCGCACGAAACTTACGTTGCTCCAAACAATGATAATACTGATGATTTCAGAACAAGCAAGTTGATTTATAAATTCAATCCGAATAGTGACCAAATTCAATTAAGAGATTATCAACCTAAATCTAAAAATCCTGAAATGACAATTTCTTACGGCTCTGATTTAAGTGCTGAAATTGGCTCTGACTATTCAGCTAAAGTTAGTGCGGGAGTTTCTTCTTCATATTCAACAATCTTACAATCTCCAAAGGTATATGATAAAGGAAATATGGCGAATGA
>JAFQCK010000077.1 GCA_017416465.1 Lachnospiraceae bacterium
AAAAGGAGGATCAAATATGAAACTAAGAAAGAAAAAACTAGAGTTTCCAAAGGAAATTCAAGAAAAGTGCGACAGGTACTTGAGCAGAAAAACCCTTGAAATTACTTACTTAAATGGCTATATGATGCAATTTACAGGAACGAACATATCAACAATTAGCCCACATAAAATATTATTAAAATCGAAGGAGAAAGAAGTAATAATTTTATACTATGGAGAGCATTTATACGATGAAGAATTATTCTTCATCAATAATACCAAAAATGGTTGCTCATTCCAAAAATTAAGAGAATTAGTAGTAAATTATTTTTAATAAAGTGAGAGTCATCGAACCCACCTTGCAAATACCAATAACTTATAAAATAGTAGGAAATCGTTAGAAACGAATTATAAAGTTGTTAAAAAAGTGTTATAAATTCGTTAAAAAGATGGGAATGTTATTGTTAACAGAAACTGCTATAATGGTTATAATGGCAATAGCCAGAAGCAAAGGAGGACAGAAGATGAAACCAGGTAAGATTTGTATCGTCGGAGATACAGCATATTACACGAGAGTAAAGCGTGAAGATAATGAAATTGCAGTAAGCCCAGAAATTATAAAACGCAATACGAAGCGTATAAGACGCACAATAAAAAAATTAAAAAAATCAAAAGATACCAAAGTTATTGAAAGTAGGAGTAGATGACAATGGTATCTTTTAAAATGCAGAAAAATGAACCCAAAGAATGGATAGCGGGAATATACCTCCGTGTCTCGACATTTAATCAGGCTCGAGAAGGACATAGTTACGAAGAACAAGATAAAGACCTTACTAGACTATGCCAGAATAGAGGATTTAAAATTTATGATAAGTATGGCGATCCTGGAATATCCGGAAAATACCTAGATAAGAGAAAAGACTTTCAAAAATTATTGAACGATATTAAAACAGGAAAAATCAATGTCGTAGTAGTATGGCGATTAGATAGACTTGTAAGAGGTGTAGAAAATACCCAAAAAGTTATTAGAGTAGCCAGAGATTATAATTGTAGAATCATAACATCTTGGAATGATGTCGATTACAACACAGCAGTAGGGCGTTATCAAATTAATATGGAAGCCGCTCATGGAGAATACGAGCTAGACATTATATCAGAAAGAACTAGACTTGGTATGATAGGGGCATTTGAAAAAGGACATTTCGCAAGTATCCCAAAAGGATATACTAGGGATGTAAATGGTCCTGATAAAAAGAAAGTTATTATTGATGAAAATTATGCACCTTATATGCAGAGAGCTGCAGAGTTATACCTACAGGGAAATTCATGTAGATTAGTAGAAGAAATTACAAAAAAGGAATATCCACATTTAAAAGTATTAGCAGCCAGTGGACTTGAAAAAGCATTTAATAATTCGTTTTATGCTGGAGAGTTTCATTGCAAATTCCTAGAAGATGAAACTGGAGAGGAATGCATCTATGAAGTACCAGCTATCTGGGATAAACAGACTTGGAAGATGTTGCAAGAACAACATAAAAAAAATCAATTACATAACAGAAGAAAACAAACTTATATATTTATGCAAAAAATCAAATGTCCTTGTTGCGGACACGATGTGCTAGGAGGCACACCAGGTAAAAGTCATACAGGAGTTAAATACAGTTATTATGTGTGTACGAGATGCAAGGGTGTTGGATATGTACCAGAGGTAAAAATAGAAGAAGCCTTTGTTAAAGAACTAAATGAATTGCTAGATTATTTTATAATAGCGGATATAGGAACAATACCAATATCCAATAAATCAAGATTATCAGAGAATAGTGAAATGTTCGAGCAATCACTTGAAGATTTAGGAAAAAGAGAAACTAGAGTCAAGAAAAGTTATTTTGAAGGATTTATATCAGATACAGAGTTTCAAGAAGAAATGCGATTTATAAAAACTAAAAGAGAAGCAATAAATAATGAAATAAAGAAACGAGTAAAAAGAGATGTAAGAATCACAGAAGATATGGATATAACTTTATATGCGACACTCAAAGAAATCCAAAAGCGACAAAGCGAATTATATCACTCTCAAGCGAGTGACATATGGAATCAACTAGATGTGGAACAAAAGCGAATTATAGTAGCCGAGTACATCCAACAAATGGAGATAAAATATGATCCAAAGAAAAAAACAGTTAAGATAACACACATTGACTTTAGAGAAGATAAGATATTCAATCTAGCGTTTATGCTAAAAGAAAAAATAATGGATATGACAGTCAAGAAAGATGATAAGAATATCCTAGTATCCCCAGTAAGAACTAAAAAGGAAATAACAGAGTTCGTAGCTGAACTTCAAAAATACTATAAAGTTAATACGATGGAGATAAATATAGATGACATTGTATTCGAAAACATGGATGCTAATAGAATAGTAAAAATTATGCCAATAAAGAATACAACAACTTATAAAAAACAAAAATATACAATCATCACAATTTAATACATTATTCGACAAATTATGCGTGTCAAAAAAGGTATAATAATGTCGAGAGTCATAGTTATAAGAAGATTGAAACAGGAAATGCTTAAAAGGATAAGTGTTTCCTTTTTATGTATTAAAAAGTAGTTTGTAGTACCCAAGTAGTATCGAAAAAAACGAAAGAGAGGACAGAAACTATGACCGATATATTTGAGTCAGTAAATTACGTAGAAACAAAAAATTCAGTAAAGAATATGATGAACCTATACAAATTATTACTATTAAGATTAGAGGAGAATCAATTGCCAAGGATGACAGCCAAGTATGGTTTATCATTTGGTGGAAGTTCGTCATCAAGAAATACGAAATCAAATGTTGAAGATTATGTTATAAAAAAAATAATTTTAGAAGGAAAAATAGAAGAATACGTAACAAAGATAATAACAGCCTTCAACAGACTTGATGAAGATGAAAGGAAATACTTATATTTAAAATATCTGACAGATATGACATTATCAGATGAACAAATAATGCCACAATGTCATATGTGTTTAAGAAACTTTAGAGAATTAAAAAAACAAGCATATATAAAATTTGCTATGGCATTAGGTGTCGAAGTTTATTGTGATTAAAAAGAAACTTATGGTTTCTTTTTTTATGCAGTAAAGGAGGTGATGCCAGTGAAACCAAAAATTCAAGTAAAGGGAACATTACCACTCGTTGCCGAGTTCCTTGGTGTTGAAGAACAAAAAATATATTCAATCTTTAACTTGAATTTAAAAGAAGAAACCAAAGTAGGTAGTGATAAAAAGAAAGGAGAAACAGAAGATGGAACTGCCGATAAAGGTAAAACCCTACAACCATCAGAAAATTGCATTTGACTTTGCTCTTGAAAAACTAGAACAAAATGGCTGTGCTGCATTACTTATGGATATGGGGCTAGGAAAGAGTCTTACATCAATAGCAATAATAGGACAATTATACAAAGAACAAAAAATAGACAAAGCCCTTGTAGTATGTCCAACATCAATTATAAGTGTATGGCAAAAAGAGTTTGATAAGTTTGCGGATTTTGAATATCACATAGAAGCAATTATAGGAAGTACGATGACAAAGCGGAAAGAAAAATTAAAAGCATTGTGTCATAAGCAAGGATTAAAAGTTGCAATAATTAACTATGAGGCAACTTGGAGAATGGAAAGAGAACTAAACATTTATAAACCAAACATCATAGTGTGTGATGAATCACAAAAAATAAAAAATCCAAGTGCTTCCCAAAGTAAAACACTCCATAGATTAGGTGCTAAAGCAACATACAAAATTATATTAACTGGAACACCAGTACAAAATAGCCCGATGGATGTTTTTAGTCAATGGAAATTCCTTGATCCTAATATTTTTGGATTAAGTTTTTATGCATTCAGAAATCGATATGCAGTGATGGGTGGATACTACAATCATCAAATTATTAAATACAGAAACATGGATGAATTAACAAGTAAAGCTCATAGCATTGCATACAGGATCACAAAAGGCGAAGCCCTAGACTTGCCGGAACAAATATTCCTAAATCGTTATTGTGAATTAGAATCATCCGCTAGAAAAGTGTATGACACAGTAATGAAGGAAAGCTATGCAGAACTTATGGATGGAGAAATTACAGCAACCAATATCCTAACAAAATTGATAAGACTATCGCAAATATCAGGTGGTCACGTAAAAGATGATGAAGGAAGGATGCAAGTAATATCAAAAGCAAAACTGAATGAATTAAAAGACATAATGGAAGATGTGATAATTGATAATAAAAAGAAGCTCGTAGTATTTGCAAGATTTATTCCAGAAATAGAATCAATTAAACAATTAGCAGATGAAATGAGAATCAGATATTCATACATAACCGGAGAAATCAAAACTGATGATCGTGGAATTATGTGTGATAACTTCCAGAATGATGAAGATGTAAAATTATTCATAGCCCAGATACAAACAGCAGGACTAGGAATAACACTAACAGCAGCCGACACTGCTGTTTTTTATAGCCTTGATTTTAATTATGCAAATTATAGTCAAGCGATAGCAAGGACACATCGTATAGGACAAAAGAATACTTGTACCTATATCAACTTAATATCCACAGAAACAGTGGATGAAAAAATTATAAAAGCCCTAGAAAGCAAAGAGGATATCGCTAAAAATATAGTAGATAACTGGAGAGAATATTTCAAGAAAGGAGAATAACAGTTGAAACTTTTTAGTCTATTTTCAGGGATAGGAGGACCAGAAAAAGCACTAAAAAGATTAGGCATAGAATACGAACTCGTAGGATATAGCGAGATAGATAAATATGCTAGTAAAAGTTATTCAGTAGTACACGATGAACCAGAAATAAAAAACTACTGGGATATAACAAAAATTAATGAAAAGGAATTGCCGGACTTTGATTTGATGACGTGGGGTTTCCCATGCCAAGACATTTCAATAGCAGGTAAACAAGCTGGAATTCATGAGGGAACTAGAAGTGGCTTGTATTATGATGGGCTACGAATACTCAAAGAAAAGAAACCAAAATACTCATTAATAGAAAATGTCAAAGCATTAACAAGTAAGAAATTCAAAGATACATTTGAAAGCATTTTAAATGATTTGGAACAGGCAGGATATAACAATTATTGGCAAGTGTTAGATGCCAAGGATTATGGAATCCCGCAACATCGAGAAAGAGTATTTATAGTATCAATACGAAAAGACATAGACCAGGAATTCAAGTTTCCAGAGAAAGAAGAACTAAAGCTCAAGTTAAAAGATTTATTAGAAGAAGAAGTCGAGGAGAAATACTACTTGAGCGATAGAATGATAAAAACATTTTCTGACATGACCAACAGGAATGGTTACATAAGAGGTAAATGTTTCAAACCACACAGCCTTGATGATGAGAGAGTTGCCAACACGATAAAAACAACCGCAGGATCAAGACCGGAAGATAACTTCGTAAAAAGAAAGTACGATGAATTCATTGATGAAAAAGGTTATATGCCTGAAATATTTAATCCTTATAACAAATCAGAAATAAAAGATGTAGCTAAAACGATAACAGGAGAATGTGGAAGTACAACATCATCGGCAGCACACTTGATAAAAGAAACAATCAGGATGCCGGAAGCAACTAAAAAAGGATATGCAGAAGCTAGTGATGGAGATGGTGTCTACATTAACAGACCACATCAAAAACGAGGAGTAGTTCAAAAGGATAAAATCCAAACAATCAAAACAACTCCTGATGTAGGAGTCGTAGTTGAAAAGAAAATAAAATACGAGGAACCACTTGAAAGAGAGGGTTGGCATCATATGAATAAAATTGTTTTGAATCCGGAAGGAATATCAACAACATTACACGCCCAATCAAATAATAGTCTTCAAAAAATAAAAGAACCAAGTTTGAGAATAAGAAAGCTAACACCATTAGAGTGTTGGAGGCTTATGGGATATGATGATGAAGATTTTTACAAAGCCAAAAGTGTAGGAATTAGCAATACGCAATTATACAAACAGGCAGGGAACTCGATAGTAGTAAATGTATTAGAAAAAATATTTAATAATTTATTTAAAGGAGAAGAAAAATGAAATCAATAATAACACAAGAAGTATTAGACCAAGTATGGGAAATCGGTCATCAAAGAGTTATAGAATTAACAAAATTAAAAGGTAAGTATCCAACACTATCAAGACAAGTGGACACATTGAAACAACAATACATTATTTGTCTTAATGCAATATCAGTAAGAGATTTTAATAGAATTGAAAAAACTAGAATTGTCATAAATAATCTAGAAACTGAATTGGAAGAATTACAAAAAGAATATGATGCGGATCAAAAAAGATTTAAAAAAGCAAAACAAATAAAAGAAGATGCATCAATTGAAGTAATAGATACAGAAAGCGAGGGAAAATAAAATGGAAAATAGTATCGATTTAACAATGGCAGATAGATTACAAGAATTAAGAGATGAAAAGGAACAACTAGAAACAGCACTAAAAGAAACCAATGGAATGATAGAAGCTGTAGAACAAGACCTAGTAGCAGCGATGGTAACAGCAGAATTGGACTCGTTCAAGCGAAATGGACACACGTACAGCCTAAAAGTAGATACATACGCATCTGCCAAGGCTGAGTGCAAACAAGAGTTGTTCGACGCGTTAAGAAGCAATAATGCAGGCGACCTAGTTCAAGAGCAGGTAAATGCAAATAGTCTACGAGCATTCGTAAAAGAATTGAAAGCCAATAACGATGATGAAATCCCAGAATGGATTGTTGATTATATCAATGTTTATGAAAAAACCAAAGTGTCAGTAAGAAAGAGTAACTAGTTATGAAACAGGAAATAATATTCACAAAGAATGCATTAGTTCATTACAATGACGCTTTCGGTTATTTTTGTCCTCAATCACGAATACTACGAAAGAAGTTGCGAAAGTTAAAAAAATGGCAACGTCAAAGAGATAGAATAAGTATAAAATATAAAAGACTTATGGCAAAAGTAAAACAAAGTAAATTATATAACAGATAGAATTACAAATTTTTATAGACTTAATTATAAAAACGCGGTAGTCTTTGTGAATTGGAAGGAGGACCAATGAAAAACAAAGAAGTTTATGCTTACTTACGAATAGTAGGTGCAATAGGACCAACAGAAAGGTCGGAACTCGAAGAAATAATTGATAAACAATTAAAAAAACAAAAAATAGGAAAGGTATCGGGAGGTGGCACAGTAATAAACCTAGAAACTAAAATGATTTATTGCTGTGATATTGATATCGATTTATTGGATGTCAGATACATAGATGAACTTATATGCATTATAAAAGATTTGAATTTAAAAGAGAAACATAGTCTGATATACGATAAAAAAGAAATAAGTTTTAATTAGGGTTATTAAGAGATAATCCTTTTTGTTGTAAAATTCATTGAATTTATTAAATTAAAAATATATAATAAATATCGCATAAAAAAGGAGGCGGATTTTATGGCAACATTATCAGACATTATAACAATTTCTCAAAAAGATAAGGAATTAGAAAATATGATTGAGAATAGCGAAAACTTATTGAAACATACAGTAATTAATATGTCAGGGGTTCGTTGTAAGGATATAGTGTTATTTACTGATAATTATGAAATAACAACATTAGAAGATCATATGACATATTCCATTGAAAAACAAAATAAAGGTAAGTTTAGTGTATCAATAATAAATATGCCAGGACAAAATATATTTACTTTATGCTTTGATGATGAAAAAGAGGCAATAGATAAATACAATGACTTTTGCGAAAGAGCATTGGAAGATATACCAATGGCAAATTTACAAGTTATTAGATAATGCGAAAGAGATTATTAGTAAATTGATAATCTTTTTTTGTTGGAAGAAAGAAAGGAAAATTTATATGGAAAAAAATGAATTAGCAGTAAAAGAAGAAAAAAACTTCATAGTACCATCAGGTCAACTAGAAATCGACACAGATGATCTTGATGGATTAACAATATCGTTTGATAAAATAAGCATCCCAAGTGGTGGAGGACAAATGTGGGAACTACCAGGAACAGACAATCCAGATGAACCAGAATATTCAAAAGACATAGAAGGTGTAATCGTAGATCATTATCCGGTAAATGCTTACTTCGAAGATGAATACAATGGACAGGCACAACCACCGGCTTGTAGCTCGATGGATGGAAAACTAGGAATAGGATGTCCGGGTGGGGCTTGTGTTAATTGTCCGCTTAATAAGTATGGATCAGCGGATGATGGTAAAGGTAAAAAGTGTAAGAACTTGAGAAGAATATATATTCTACGTAGTGGAGAAATACTGCCATTATTAATTACATTACCACCAACAAGTATCAGAAACTTCTCTGATTATATTTCAAAGAGAATTGTAACGAAAGGAATGAAAGCTTGTGATGTAGTAACAAAGATGACATTAACAGTGGAAAAAAGTCAAACAGGAATCAAATACTCAAAAGTACAATTTTCAATATCAAGGATTTTAAATCCAGAAGAAAAACAAGTGA
>JAFQCK010000078.1 GCA_017416465.1 Lachnospiraceae bacterium
ATACGATCAATAAACACGACTGCATCGAACTAATCAAATATAATTTCTTCTTGATTTGTATTATATATTTCAACTTGATTCTGAACATCAATTTCAGATACTATCCATCCTCTTAAAGTACATGCTTTAATAAAATCTTCAACCCTATTAATGCCATTCACTTCACGCAATGTTATTACGGCACCAAAATTCAAATCACCTACTACCTGTGAGGCAAGCCTTTCTTTAGAAACAATGGATATTCCCCACAGTCTTTCACCGTAACTCATTATTGGCCGATTCGCCTTTAATATTTTGGAGATGAACTTAGTGTTCTCCCACTTTCTAAATTCTTTTCTTGACTGTCGTTCATCTGCATGTGCCCCTTCTTCATCTTGTATATTTTCATTTATATCATCAATCTGTCCATTAGGTTTTACACGCCCAAACTTTAAGGACAACTCTCTATTTGTATAATCGACACCCTGCGCCCTACTGCATTCAGGAAAATAGCACATTGTCGCCCTTGCAATATAAGGATATTTATTCTCATCATCCCTAGGCACCGGAATTGCATAGTTAGTTGTCTTATATGACTGCGATGTTCCATATAAAATAAATCTAATCTCTTCACTCTCAGACGAAAGTATTTTTTTAATGTCAATTGGAACAACACCATATCCCATAACATCTTTTTTCTTATAAGTTCCTAACTTATATTCCCAACCAGCTGCTGAGTCAATCAAAAGAGCTTTTGCCACCTCCCTAGGTAATCCAACAACATCTATTAAATAACATAGTTTTCTGCTAATCCATGGAGCTGCAAAGGAAGTCCCAAATTCATCAGTTTCCCCATTTGAAGTATATACCTTAATTCTTTCGTTAAAATCACCGCCATAATATGAAATATCAGGCTTGTTAAAAAAGGACAAAATATTTCCTTTTCTTGAATAACTTGCTGGTGTACCATCTCTTCGAACAGAATTAACCACTATTGAATTTAGTGAATCTGCTGGCGAGCCAACCTTTAACATCCCATTTTTTACACTTCGATTGTCATTAGTACCAGATATTACAAAGACAATATTTTTCTGTGCTTGCAATTCATCTAAAACAGCTGCATCATACGAGATAAAATTTTTCGACACTTCATCATCCGTACCCAACGAAAGATTCCACACATGGATATCTGGATTATTTGCAATAATCTCTTTAATCTTTCTAACAAGTTTTACGGTAGAAATTTTTTCCGCACATACTCCAAAATGTCTAACTCTGAATCTTCCGCATCCATCATCTAACCACGGATTTAACCTTGGACCATCTACTATAATTGAAGAAATAGCTGTGCCATGATTTCTTTCTTTGCCTCGATCCATTATTTTTTCAATTTCATCTAAATAGTCCGTATTATCGACCCATTTTCCAAAATATACACCTTCATCAAATAGGGTATCGATAACGCCTATTGTTGGTTCATTCATTGGTTCTGGTATACTGATTTCTTCTTTCACAAGTTGCTCACTTATTTCTCTCAAAGTAATCTTTGAAAAATCCGAAGACACCATGGAAATAAGATATGGAACATTAGATTCCAGAAAATCATATAATTCTTTGGTAACCGAAATAGTATCATCACCATAAAAATAGTATTGATGTTTTACATCATCGATTTTTAATTTTTCTAAAAGTTTAGCAACCGATAATTCTGTCTTATAAAATGTTACCAGAAATGATTCTTGCTCTGGTGCCCCGGAAATATGTGGTACAGACACGGATTCTATTACTGAACAATCAACTATAATATCTCGAATTTTACTCTTAGCAAGAGCATATCCATCATAATCCAACTTATTATCTGGTTCGTTAAAATTTTTTGCAGTTGCTTTTCCATTCAACTTATCCTGTAAAAAGATTTTTACAACACTAAGATTTTCAATAGTCTTTTCTATTGTTGTTTCGTCAAGATAATACGTTATTATATGATTTTCTTCTCCTTCTGGGGCATCCGAAAATCTTGCGCCAACTACCATATCATTAGTTTTTTTACCTGATGGCTTTAATAAAGCTTGTATTCTATTCGACTTCGCTATGATATCATTATAGTTTACATCAATTAAAATTTTTTCCAAAAACTTTGGAGAATTTTTATAGAAACGCAAAACAGTTCTTAAATCTTCACATATATCATCAATCTTTTCAATAGATGTTTCTGCATGCATTCTCAAATTCCTTCCATTTGGACGCTGAGAATTTGACTCATTTGAAAATCTTAATTTCACTTGTAGAAGCTGATTCATTTATCCTTCCCTCAACTTTCTTGCTACGCTACTTTTGGGAACTCTAGAAAGAATTTCTATTTCTCTCACTGTATACCCCTCATCACTTAATTTCTGTAGCTGAATCTCCTCACGTTCTGGATTTAACGCCAAGTAAATTTTACGCAGATAATCGTACTCGTTAGTCTCATCACTAAATGCAACCGCCGTTTTTATTATCTGTTTCAAATCTCCAGGATACGGGATTTCCTTTAAATTTCGCAGAATTTTATTAAACAGTTTTATATCCTTCCTTAAATTGCTCGCAGTCTTCAAACTTGCAGTTAACATGGAATCTGCAATTTCAACAAGATCTTCCGTACTATAACGATTAAATGATATAGTTGCATCAAATCTACGTATCAATGCCTTATCAAATTTTTCAAACAGATTCGTTGTTGCAATAAGAACAACATTCTCATTTAGTTCTTCTATCTCTCGCAAGAAAACAGAAGTAACACGTCCCATTTCTCGTAAATCATTGCTATTAATTCTGTCAAGAACTAATGAATCTATTTCATCAAATACAACAACAACCTTTCCATATTGAAGATGATTAATCTCATCAAACAACTTTACGACATTCTTTGCTGTTTCTCCAAGTCTACTATCAATTAACTGTTCAAAATCGACTGATAATATATCACGCTCTAATATTCTGGCAATTTGATAAGCAGACTCTGTTTTTCCAGTTCCTGGTTTTCCATAAAATAAAAATTTTGACAACCCCGCCTTGTTGCTTATCGCCTTGGTAATTCCTATAATATCCTGTTCTATTGAATCCGGTAAGATTAATGGATTAGTTGAATATTTAATTTTTCTTAGATAATTTAAATTTTTATAATTTGCCTGTGGCACGTAAAAATTAGCTGTAGAAATCAGCTCCATTAAATATTCTGCTACAGCAGTATCTCCTTTTGCATCAAAAGCTCGTGCTATCGCTGCAACTTCACTCACAAATGCTTCATCCTTTTTTTCAACATGATATTTAACTAAGTTAATCAAGTTTTGCTTTTTCATATCCTTCACCTCAATAACACTGTATCATTTGTTGGGACATAAGTCAACATTTTGGGACATCTTTTACTTTTTATCTTTCAGCTATTTTTCTAAAAACCCTATGCACATGTCTCCTTTTTATGTGCATAGGGTCCTAATACCATTTACCAATTTTCTTTTAGTATAACTTAAATTACAAACTTTTCTAAACCATTGTCTACTACTGTTGGACTTTATGGAAATATAGAAACTGACATCGAAATCATCATTTTATAACCTATCTCTATTTTACATTAAAACCTTTCATTATTCAGACCTGTTTCTTTCAAATATTTTCTCTATTGTAATTTGTTTCGTCCCTTTTCTTTCCAAATATTCTAATATAGTAAGACTATTGTCCAATCCTCCAACATATTATACGAAATATCTCTATATATTCTATTTCACCTTATGTCATCTACTTCATACGCGCTACATTAAAATCATATTGTTCCTCTCTTGGATTTTTATACCCACCAAATTCATCAACCTTAGTAAGTGAAAATAGAAAACCAAAATTAACATGTTCTTGCTCTAAGGCTGGTTTACGAACATAACCTGCAACCGAAAGCAAATACTTTCCAGATGGAACATCATATTTATAGTCAGAATATCGTATATTCCCATCTCCAGTCGTAAAATAAATGGTATCACCAGCATAATCAGCCTTATTAAATGTAATAAATGAACCTATATCAGAAATCCATAGAGTATCTTGGATTTCAATATTAAATCCATCATATTGAAATTTTTGTTCCCATTCTTCTGAAAAGCCTGAATCATAACCATCAAGTTTAACAACATACTGTCCCGAATTTATCTGTGATATCGGCACCCAAACGCCTTCTTTTTGTGTTGCTATATATTTATTTTCATCCTTTTGAAAATATGCTAATAGTTTTTTTGTTCTAACCTTTTCCTTCTTTAGAAAACTTTGTAATACATCAACCGAGAACAGACATATTCCATAATTATAAGTACTTAATTTTTTTTCCATTTTCTCTCTCCTTTTTTCATTAGCTTGGACATCTTTTAGGAAGTTTTTCATTTTCGTATAATTCTTTTATCTTTTTTAAAGCTTCTTTAGGCGTCAAGTTATCATATATATCAGAATTTTTTGTATGAGGAATTTTCAAATAACCTTTTTGTTCAAATCCATCATACGCCTTCTCTGCCAATTCCCAAAACTCCTCTAATGTTCCTACATATTTACTTCCTTGTGTGGGGATATTTTGCTTTCGCAATGCTGCATGCAAATCTTGATGTAACTGTCCTGAATCTATGACATCATATGGATATCACCAAGCGTATTATACACATACCCATACAACGTTGGATTTCCACCTGCTAATCCTATCGGGTCCTGCTGGGTGTACTGGCCTGTCTCCGGGTCATAGTAATGGAAACGGTTATAGTACAAGCCGATTTCTTCATCCTCATACTGCCCTTGGAAGCGGAATG
>JAFQCK010000079.1 GCA_017416465.1 Lachnospiraceae bacterium
GCATGTTATAGTTGTAAGAAGTATGACCTTCGGATTCTTCATATTCGCCATCCGATGCATTGCTGATGTACGCATGTATTATGTTGACGGCGTCTTCTATGTTGTCTGCGCTTTTGCCCATTGCATCAACAATTTCTTGCCAAGCCTGGAAGCAAACGGCATCGGCCAATTTGGTATCAAAGACAATCTTTTCCCAAGGACGGTCTGAATAAGAGGGAAGAACATCGCATTTGGCCACTCTGTAGGCAAATCTGTCAAAAATTTCTTCCTTATCAAAAGGCTTTGCTTTAATTTCGTCTTGGCAGACCTCAGAGATTTCTGCTGCCTTGCGACAATCTTCCTCTGTAATGGTGGCATAGTTTTCTGCTTTTTTGTCCGCCTTTTCATAGTGCAGTGCATGTAGTGCAAAGGCATAGATACGATCTATGTATTCGGAATTGCGGTTATGTTCATAATCAAACATCAACCAGTGGATTGCTCTGTCTATGAAGATCTGAGAAAGGAAACCATCTCCGATGTAGAAACGCCTCTTAATCTCTGCACCGATGATCATATTTGCCCGATCAGAGTAAGAGAAATCATCTCCAACTGGCATTTTATCATCGCAAAGATCTTTTTTTATCTTAGAAATGCCCTGCCGAAAAACGTCTTCGGTGGGGTTTTCTCTGACCACCTCATAAATGGATGCAAATTTGGCAAGAACCTGTTCTTCAAAGCCGTCAAACAGGAATTCAAAATCCGCGCCCTTGAAACAAGAAGTGCCACTGCCTTTAGAAACCGCACGGTTATGTTGTGTAACAGAAAGGCGATACCAAGTTCCATCGTCCTCTTCTTCCGTTTCAAACTTTTCCAGCATCTTGTCCAAAATAGCCTCGTCGCAAACTTTGTTTGCCTTGTTCAAGAGGAGGGTTTTGATATGCTCCTTCTGTAGATACTTCACACACAGAAGTGCGTTCACAATCATGTCATAATACCACTGTTCTTCCTGGCTTAATATATTAGAGTCGATGGTATTAATTGCTTTTTCCATTGCCTTGTTAATTGAATCACCCGCCGTATTAACAACATCTTTCAACTTATCAAACAAACCCATAAAAAACCAACCTTTCAAGATTAAATTTGCAACTAAGTGCAGTAGATGTTTAGTAAAAAACTTACTTAGTGATATTATAGCACGATAAGACTAATTAGTCAACCTTATACAACTAATATATTTAGTATTTTTATGATAAAATATTCTTATAAGACTAATTGGGGAGTCGTAATATGGATGTTGGTAAAAGACTGCTTGAATTAAGAAATAGGTGTTGGCTCACACAGAACGGTTTAGCTGACAAGGCCGGGGTGTCTCAAACACATTTACGTAGAGTTGAACTTGGACAAGCAGATATTACTGTGGGACACTTACAACTGCTGTGTGACGCAATGGGTATTTCACTTCAAGAATTTTTTAACATAGAAACAAGAAATGATGAATTGTCTATCGCAATTTCTAAGCTCACGCCGAAACAAAAGAAACTTTTAATTGCGTTTATAGAGAGTTTATAAAATGTCAGGCAGTTTGTAATTTCAGTTCTCGTTTATATTTGTAATATGAATTTCTTGAAATCTTACAAAGTGTCATTACTTCTGTATCGTTAAGCGTGCCACCAAAATCGGCGGCATGCTTTTTTATTATTTCTTTGCACTCAATAGACTTACTGGTTACCAAGGTTGTTCCTTTAGTAAGTCCTATTTGGGTACCGTTCTTTTTGGCTTCTCTGATACCTTGACTAATACGTGAATGAAGATCGGTAACTTCCTTTTCTGCTTGGTCGAAGGCTGCTTTTATTTGTTCTTCTGCAATAGCTAAAATGAAGTTGTTAATAAGTTCTATATTACCCTTAAAGAAAGAATCAACTGCCGCGTTACCTGTTTCAATTTTTACATTAAGTAACTTGCTTTTTGTTGCGTCTAAAACACTACTGTTAATTAAGGGCTCATTGAGAAAAACAAGATTTATTCCAGACTCATAAAGGGTTTTATAATCCTTAAAGCCTTCTTCACTGTTACGCGCCATACGTGAAACGCTGTCAAAGACAATGGTGTCGCCCTTTGTAACCTGAGTTAAAAACTTTTCCCAATGCGGTCGGTTCTGGGTGGTACCGGTATAGAACTCATGTATGATAGTTGCATTAGGATAGACAGCTAAGATATTTGTAATCTGCCTTGCAATTCTTTGATGTGTGGTTGAAACACGAGCATATCCATAAATCATTTGTAATGTCTCCCTTCAGTATTGAAACAAACTAAACTTACTTTTGATACTTATATTATGTCGTGTTTTGTCTCGTTTGTAAGCCCCCTTTCCTCAAAATTAGTACAATGTTTGCAAAGCTTACTTTTAATACTGGATTTATATAAAAATTTATGATAAAACTTCATTGCTATAAACAAGGCACTTGAAAGGATGAATACTATAAAATGAATTATAGCTGTGTGGATTTCGATTCTATATATAATGAACTTTTGAAATATCATCTTGGCTCTGAATATTATCCAATAGCCGACAAGTCCGATTTTTATAAAGTCGATCAAATTAATGCTACCACATTAGATGAATATCTTTTGTCATTGATTCGTGGTCATATTAATGTTGAACTACCAGAAGATTTAAATAAAAATTTGATGGAAGTACTTGAAGATGATTGGTTTCTTAAATGGCCGTTAGTTGAGTGGTCGTATTGGTCAAGAACTCTCTATGGAATAGGTCGTAGAAAAAATGTTAAACAATCAGTTAAAAATTTAATACCTATGGCTAAAGCTGGAAATCCAGGAGCACTATTTGATATCGGGTTTTGTCATCGTTATTCTGGTGGGTTAGAAATCAACTATGATAGAGGAATCTGTTTATGGATCGAAGCAAGTAAAAGAGGATATCGTAAAGCATGGGAAGAACTTTATAGAGAATATGAGGTAAAGACATACCGTAATCTTGGAGATGAACTCAAACTGTTTTTCTTGTTTGAAATATTTTCTCACTTTCTTGAATATAAAGATCTTTCTTTTGAGGAAGATTTAGATAAAATTGATGAACAAGACAGGCTGACACTAAAGAAAATATATAACGAAGGTAAAAGATTACAAAAAACTGTTTATGAAAAAGCTAATTTACGTTCCTTGACAACACTCTTTTGGGACGTTGATGAAGGACCGTATAAGATTGATTTCTAATTTAAAACAGTTACTATATGGTGGTGTAATATAAGATGGGTTTTTATGGTAACAATCCAAACACATATGTGGAATATAACTTTATTGAAATCCCTGAAGGAAAGCATAGGGTTCGAATTTGTAATGTAAAAGTTGAGCGCTTTAAATTTGAGAAAAAGTGTTTTGAAATCACATTAAAAGTTTCCGGGCATCATAATAAACTTTGGTATTATATTTGGTATAACCCTGAATATCCTGATCGTACCAACAGAGATTTTGCTATGTTCTTTGATTCTTTTCAAATCCAAGACTTTGAAATTAAAAACTATAAAAAGTGGATTGGCAGTAACGGTGCGGTGTGTGTTGAATATTCGAGAAACCCGATTAAACGTAATTATACTGCAATGGTAAAATATTGTTTGACGGGTGCAGATAGAGACAATCTTCCCGCCTGGCAAGATGCTCTCACCGATGATATTCCTGTTTGCTTAAGGGAACCATTATTTTAGTATATAAAATAAAAAAACTAGAACCAATCTCAAGGAGAATAAGTTCTAGTTTGGATTATGAAAAATATTTTATATGTTCTTGTGTTTCTGAAACTAATATGTCTATTGGCTCATTTAAACCTAATGTCTGATTTACATATGCATAGGCAACTCTTATATTACTTTCGTATAACGTCTTCGCTAAGCACACAAGCACGTCAATTTGGTTATCAACATATTCAGAGAATAGACAGGCAATGATTTTTATCGGTAATTTATCGATAAAATAATATGGGTGTGTTTGACAAAAGTCTTTTATTTCCTTGAAGTTATCATAGCAGTCCGGAAAACTTTCATCTGAATCGTGGCACATTTGATTAAGTTCGCACCACAGGTTATAAAGATTTTGTTTATCAATAAACAAATTGTAATCCGCCCAATAATGCACAAAAAGGCAGTAAAAGAATTTAAATTGTATAGGTGTAAGTTTGCTTAAATTTTTGTATAATGACCGTCGTGCAACGTTTTCAAATTTTGAGTTTACATCCATAACAAGTTCGCTTTCTGTTCTTAGTTTTTGGTATATCTATGGCAAGGTATTTTTAACTTCATTTAATTTAGCTTATTTTTATAATATTATAAGATGTTTAATAGGTCGGGGGATATTTTATGATTACATTGGAAGAAATTGCTGGTAAGCTTAAAGATAAAACTGATTATAGTTTCACCGTAAATAGAATGAGCTGGGAACCGAAAAAAGTTGACAACTATGTATTACCCTCTTTTGCTATTAAAGAAAGTTCGGCTAAGGGCGCCGAAACAAAACTAAAGAATAAGTTAAGTAAGGTTTTAGCATTTATCGATTTGGTAAAACATAAGCGCTTTAAAACAGGTTGTACTGTTATGCCCATAAGTGTAACTAATAAAGACAATCTGGCTATATGGCAAAATGAAAAAGGTGTTTCAAGAGCTATTGACTTTATGATAGAAATTGGATTAATCAGTGTTGAAAGTAATAAATATCAGTTTGGTGCTTATTATGAGAAGGATAATAAAAGTAAGACTTACCGTTACTATAAAGAAAATGAAGATAAGTTAAAAGAATATTGTGAAGACCACGACATTCAAATGTTCATAGTCAAAAATAAGGTTTACAATATGTCTGAACTTAAAAAATTACATACAGGCATTGATAAATCAAAGGTTAGATTTGCTTCAAGACTTAAACTGATAAAACCTATTGAACTGAGTAGGGCAGAATTTGAAAAACAACTCACTTTATGTTTATATGAGAACTACCCAGCACTAAGATTTCATATTGTAAAAGCTAATGAAATTAATGAAAAATATTATAAAGACTATCCTGAATTTCGTATTCGCTTTCAGCCCAATTTTACTTGGTCTGAAGATGAATTATATGTAAGTGGTATTGGTATCCGGGCAACAAATTCTTTAACTAATTTAAAAAAGGAAAATCGTAAAGAAGTTTTAAAAGAATATGGTTTCATACTTGAAAAGGATATAAATGCTTCCGTTCCCCGTATGACATTATCTTTAAATTCAGGTCATTGGATTGATGAATCACAAGATATGTATGAGCTTATATATCGTGTTATAGAGCCCACCGGTTTGTTTACTAAGGAGAAACGTGAGGCAATTAAAAAACTTCATATGAGAGCTTATTTTGATTCTGGAGATAAGTCTGTGGGACATCATACTTGGCTTACTATGGAACAAAATGGTATAGATAGAGAAGATGTTTGTGATAAGATGTCAGAATTCAGAAATGCCATTATCTCAGCCGAGGGTGGAAAGCTTTATGGTAGTGATATTTTTTATGTTGAGTCTTGTGTGTATCTTATGACACTCTATGATTTATTATCTGCGGGGCATAAGGTATGGCAAGTGTATGATTGTTTCTATTCTTCTGGTTCAGATAGTCAGGAATGGGGACAGGTGGCTGATAGTGAAAAGTTATTTACGGAAATGATTTCAAAAGGTGTAAAATTAAATTTTGAATATTTTTTAAAAACCTATTGGGGGTAAAAAAAATTAAATATAATTATTTTTTGAAAATTTATATAATAAAAAAATTATTATAAAAAAATAATAAATAAATTATTATATATACAATAGCTGACACTTGCAAACACATAAAAATCATAATAATTTACACTAAAAAA
>JAFQCK010000012.1 GCA_017416465.1 Lachnospiraceae bacterium
TACCGAGTGACATTCGATAACGAACTCGGCATCGTAGGAAATGTAACCTTAACCTTCGCCTCAGACGGCGGTAGTTTTATCAGGCCAATAACCAAAAGATACGGCGAGAGCGTCAGATTAGAGAGTTATGTCCCAACAAAATACGGTTACACATTCAAGGGATGGTTCACCGATCCCAGGACAAAGCAGAATCAGGTAACAACATTTAAATTCACAAAGCCTGATGTTCTCTATGCGAAGTGGGAGAAGAACCCAGCAGAGCCAATCAGTCCAAAAGATGAAATTATGGCAAAAGATACCTGCTACCTCACGGACGAGGAAACAAAAACACGAAATGAAATTATAGAAGAACAAAATAAAACCTACATTGAAGGCTTCGGATATGCAGCTCCAAGTAAAACCAAAACCATCATAGTAGACTCGGACGGCGACATAAACAAAATAGTCGGTACAATGGAATAAAATAGCAAGAGGATAGGCACAACCGCCTATCCTCTTACATTTTGGTTAAGCATACTTTTTATGCTTAACCTCATTTTTTCTCTTTGAAAAATTTCGTTCCCTGTCTGTTAGGGAAATAATCGAAATTCCAATTATCATATTCATATGAGGTAATTACACCATTTTCACATTCGATCTTTTTTGCAGAAGATTCAAATTTCCACTTATTGAAATCCTTTTCTCGTTTGGGGCTTCCTTGAATTCGGGCAGAATATCGTTTGTAATAAAGGTGATATATCTGTGTTGCAACATCGTCCTGGTGATTCTTTTTGAAATTATCAAGTGTGGCTATATCCTTACAGGTCTTATTTGTACCCGGATGGATGCGGTCACAGTATCTTGCATCTTTTTCTGTCTTGCGAACAAAATATTTACCACACCATTGGCATTTAATAAAACGCAAGTCAAGTTCAAACATGCGCATAAGTTCAATATTTAATGCTTCTTCTATGGTAGAAAAATCATAACAAATATGCATAAATTGGGGCGTGCGAAGAAGACCTTGCAGTACATCAGCACGAAATTCATATTCTTTGGCAAATTTCTTGAATTCTTTATCTATGTTAATCTTCTTTTCATATCTCTTATCAATTTCTTCTAGCGGCAACCCAAATGGCATCGTATCACCCGATAGCTTATTATCAACAAAGCTATATTTCTGCTTTAAAATATGTGTTTTGGGTATTTGGTTCATTACGCAATATAAATAATACCTTTCGTGTGGACACAGTTCACCCAAAATTTCCGGATAGTAATTTTCGTCGTAGCAAAATTCAATTAATTCAAGGTAAAAACTTTGCCAATATTTGAGCATCTTAATATAATGGTCCAAAACCATTTCGTGAGAACTCTTGCCTTTGAAATCATTACCTATAACCGGCGGACAGATATAAGTATATAACGAAGCAGCAAACAAATCCTCATAGTTATGTAAAGTATTGCAGTAATGAGCATATTGGTTGTAAAAAGCATCATAATTCTTTTTTTCTTCTGCATCAGAATATTTCACAACATATTCTTTCCCCTTAAGCTTGTTGTAAATTTCATCAAAATCAGCATATATGAAATCAAGAATCCCTTCTCCGCATTTTACTGAAATGCGGCAACCACCCAAAGCATTAGTAGTTGCATCTAGAATCTCTTCGTTATCATTTTTTAAATAATTTTCAAGCAAGTGTTCTCTGCTACTAAAATCAAGAACGAAATTTGAAGCAAATTTTTCTCTGATACTTTTTATCTTCTCCTTTCGCTTGTCAGCGTCCAAAGAATCAATCTTATTTTTTTCTTTGATTTTAGAATATGTTCTTGCACCATTAAGCACCCACAATATATTGCTAATGGCATAATCATCCTTTTGGGGGTCAACGGTAAGAATTATATTTTTGTTATCAGGAACTTCCATCTCATTTTGTAAATAATTCATTTTTATAACATATTCCGGAGCTTGAAAGTCCATAATTTGCCTCTTTTTTGACACCTAAAACACCGCCTTGTTTTGTAAAATGTAAAGTTGCTTGGTTTTGTAAAATTTACATTACTCCAAGAAACATTATACAAAACTATTGTAGAGTTGTCAATGACTTGTTATAATTTAGTTGTAAAATCTACTTGATATACAGTTGATTTTCTAAAACTAAATAGCCGTACCGCAAGGGATACATTCTCGGGGAAGTGACGCCACGATATGAGCGCACCAAGAGATGCAAACACGATGTCGGTGTCAAGCAAGGCAGGAGGTCAGGAACTGTAGCGGAAGTCGGTGCTAAGTGTAATAATGAAAGGGGGGCATATTTATGCCGAGAAAAAGTGATTACCCAAGAATCAGGGAGGTTATGTATGTATATAACGGAACAAATGAAGAGTATAACAAATTTTTAAGGGCAACGATTTTTGATTATTTAGGTCATAAATTTGAAACCCACGAAGAAAGTTGCAAGCAGGAAAAGCCTGCTGCAGCTAACCAATAAGGAAGGAGCTACGAATTATGAAAACATATATTTACACAAGATTTACAGATGAGGAAATCAGAAACCCGATTTATGTTATTGAAACCATAAAAGAAATGGAAAAATTAACTTTGGAACAGGGTTTTAAGATTATTGCGGAGCGCATGTATAGAGATGACATTAAGGATAAAATTAAGGCGAAAAAACCTTTAGAACTTTTGTAAATGTTTTGCTGGATATATTGAAATTAGTGTGGTATTGTTTGTTGCTGAAAGGAGGTAATTATTTATGAACATAATGCAAGCATGGAGAATATGGATTTATTACAGACTGTCAAGAGATGAAGACAAGGAAATGAATTCACTCAAAAATCAACGCAGAATTCTTATGGATTACATAGAACGGGAAGGTCACATATTTGTAGGAGAATCCTATGATGACAATGTCAGCGGAATGACCTTCCAGAGAAATGGAATCGATGAAATCTGTAAAGCGGCTGAAGAGCATAAGATGGATGTAGTGTTGGTAAAAGACTTGTCAAGACTTGGCAGAGAGAAAATCCAGACTTCTATGTTCATCGAATACTTAAGAAGCAAGGGTATAAGAGTAATCAGCATAACAGACAACACCGACAGTTTCAACACAGATGATGAATTCCGTATGGAAATGAGTCAGTTTATGAATCATATGTATGCAAGAGATGTCAGCAAAAAGATAAGATACGGATATCGTCAGAAGCAAAAGGACAAGGGCATATGCAATATGCCACCTATGGGTTACTACAAGGATAAGAACTCCGGCAAAATCATAATCAAGAATGAGCCTGCAGGTATAGTTAAAGAAATTTATTCAATGTATCTTGATGGCTTCGGCTTTAAGGCGATTGCGGAAAAGCTGAATAAAGATGGCAAGAAATCGCCGTCATATTATCAAAAGCTATACAACGATAAAAATCAAGGCTATAATAAACCTGCAATAACCCTTAAGTACCTGTGGGATTCAACTGCAGTCAAGCGAGTGCTTACAAATGAGTTCTATACAGGAACGCTGATATGCCATGTAGAAGAAAGCGATAAGGCAAAGAAAATCAGACATAAGGTTCCGACAGAAGAACAATTCAGGCACGAAAACTTTGCACCCGTAATAATTCCAAAGGAAATATGGGATAAGGTACAAGAATTGATTGAAGCAAAGAAGCAAAACAATGTCAGAGCAAGTAGTGGAAAACCATATCACAGATATGCAGGACTGCTAAAATGCGGAGATTGTGGTTGTACTTTCGTAGCAAAAATACGAAGATGGAGAGATAAACCTGAACGAGTGGAATATGTATGCAATGGATATCACAGATATAAGGGGTACTGCACATCTCACAGAGTTCAAGAGAGAGACCTAGATGCATTGATATATAAGGAACTCTTAAGGATTAAGTCTCAGGCAGAAGAAAATTGGAAATCTATTGAAAAGGATGTAAAAGCCATAATGAAAAATAAAGCTAATACAGAGAAAAAGATTTCTGATATGAAGAATAAAATATCTGCACTTAAAGAAGATATAGAAAATATACTTATGGAGAGAATTACAGATAAGGAAAATCGTGAAGCCTATGACAATATGATAGCTAAACGAAAGAACGAGATTGAAAACCTTACAAAGAAGATTGATTCAATAAAAAACCTTGATGAAACCGTCAAAAAAAGAAACGCAGAAATTAAAAATAGCATAGATATACTAGACGGAATTATCAAGGATGGAGCCATAAGCAATGCAAATTTAAGATTGTTAATCAGCGAAATTATCATCCTCGAACAAGATAACGAGCTATCCATAGTAGTTGCAATGAAAGCACCGTTTGGAGAATACTATGGAGAACTGTTTGATGAAGAAGGAAATACAGTCCTTGCACATAGCGGTGACTATAAGAGTATCGCATAAAAGAAAATCGGAACAGAGTATGAAATCTGTTCCGATTTTGGTGCGGATAACAGGACTTGAACCTGCACCGAGTTGCCCCGACTAGCACCTGATGGTCCCGACCACTCGGTGAAAAATTAAAAACTGCATAAAATCGGGGGTTTTGGGCTGATACAAGTCATAAAAATTCCTGATTTTTTATGCTAATTTCATTCTATGGAATTGGTAGAATAAAATTGAAAATGAAATAGAATTAGAATTAAAACAATCAGTCGTATCAAAATGATGCGGCTTTTTTTATTACAGAAATGGAGGAATTAAAATGCCAAAATTAAACAACAATTTTACAAACATACTAAATAAACTTATCACAGATAAAAACATCACTACTGCGGAATATCGCATACTGTGTTATCTGCTTATGCGAGCCGGAAATCAAGATATATGTTACCCTTCTCTTAATACAATATCAAAAGATATAGACATTAGTTTAAGTACGGTTAAAAGAGCCATTCCTGAACTTGTGGACAAAGGTTATCTTAAGAAGGTAAATCGGAAAAGAAGAAACGGTTCTTCTACATCAAATCTCTATAAATTTACAGGTAAGGTTTACGGAACAGGCTAAAATATAGTGGCTCATATTTTGCTGAGGTAGTATCAGGATGGGCTACAAATAATACTTAGATAATAATACAATAAGGGATATTGCAAAAGAATAATATACGCAATAAAATACAGCGATGATTTAATTGATTGATTCCACTTGTTGGGAAATATAAATTAATTATTTTTTATTCCAATATCCCTTCAATACAAACTCTCGCAGTGTACCAAGGCTCGACAATGGAGGCTTGAAGTTAAAAAATAGCGGTAAGGTAATTACACAACCTCGAATAGTTTAATCGCTTGTACCCAAGGTTGAAAAAGGCTATTGAGATATTAAAATCGATGTTGTGTTCCCGATTAGAATAAATATATTTTTATCCAATAACCCTATAGGTATAAAAATCATATGTAAAACAAATCGTTGCTAAAATGATAAAACTGCTATACGAAGAACACTGCAATTAGACTGAAAATCAGTCAAAATAAATTGAAGCAGGAAAAAGCACAGGTGCATTTTGATGCCCCTGAGCCTCTAACACCGCACGGCAGAGCCGTTCGGGATGGTGTTATTGTAGGCGATTTGGTGTCATATCGGGTGCTCTACAAGGTGAAACACAGGATTAAAGCGATAAATATCGGGTGATTTGCAATGTGCAACCCCAAAAAGGAGGATTTTTAATGAGTAAACAAAAAGAAAGCAAACACATAAGTATATGGATTCCCAACAGCTTATTAAAAGAGTGTGATATCAATCAAATTCGGTACGATGTGAAAACTCGTAGTGAATTTGTTGTGAGGGCACTTGAATTTTATAATTCGTATTTATTTAACAGACATATTTCGGAATATGTTAATGTTGAAATTCTAAATCGTATGGAGGCTATGTTGGATAGTCTTGAGAACAGAATTGGAAGACAAATGTTTAAGTTAATAGTTGAATCAGCAAAGACTTGCAGAATATTATTTGATGGACTTGAACACGGAATTGAAGACTATGATGAACTTCATTCTGAGTGTGTTAAAGAAGCAAAACGCATCAATGGAGCAATAACATTTCCATCATCAAACAGAGATTTTAAGTAAAATATTTTGAAAAAAGGAGCGAAAGAAAATGGCAAAAAAACATATAAGTTTTTGGATAGAAGATAAAGATTTAAAAGAGTGTGATGCAAATGTAATTGCATTTGATTATGAAAGCAGAAGTGAATACATTGCCGAGGCTGTTAGGTTCTATAATCTGTACTTACATAACAAAAATAATGAAGAATATATTAATCAATACATCAGAGATAATTTGTCCGGAATGATGAAAAAATTTGAGAATCGTACTGCACGATTAATGTTCAAACAAGCAGTCGAAACTTCGAAAATATTTTGGTTATTGATTAAACAATTTGGAATCAATTATGAGAACGCAGACACACTCCATAAAAGTTGCATTGAGGAGGTGAAAAAAATTAATGGCGCAATACAATATCCTTTCGTAAAAGAAGAAAAGAACTATGATGATGATTGGCTATTATGATTGATGCTTTATTCTCAAAATTATTGAAATTTGTCGAAAAATATGTTAAAATATGTTCAAGAAGTTATCGGAGGTTTAAATATGGATAATAACGATAAGATACAAGTATTTGAAGATAAAAAAATCAGGACTGCATGGAACGAAGAAACAGAAGAATGGTACTTCTCTGTGGTGGATGTGATAGGTGTACTGACTGATAGTCCTAATCCAAATAACTATTGGAAGGTACTTAAAAAGCGTCTGAAAGATGAAGGTAATGAGTCGGTTACAAATTGTAACCAACTTAAATTAAAATCGCCTAAAGATGGTAAAAAATATAAAACAGACGTAGCTGATACTGAGCAACTGCTCCGTATTATTCAGTCCATTCCCTCTCCCAAAGCAGAGCCATTTAAGATGTGGCTTGCACAGGTTGGCAGAGAAAGAATTGAAGAAACTATCGATCCCGAACTTGCTATTGACAGAGCACTAGAAACCTATCAAAAAAAAGGATACAGTGAAGAATGGATTCATCAAAGACTTTTGTCAATTCGTGTAAGAAACGCTTTGACTGATGAATGGGACAAGCGTGGCGTTGAAAAAGGTCGTGAATATGCCATCCTCACCGATGAAATATCCAAAGCATGGTCTGGAATGACTACGAGAAAATATAAAAATCTTAAAGGTCTTACAAAAGAAAACTTAAGAGATAATATGTCAGATCTTGAACTTGTTCTCACTATGCTTGCCGAAGCAACTACAACTGAAATCTCTAAAAGAGAGCAACCGAAATCGTTTGATGAGAATATAAAAATTGCTAAACGCGGAGGTGCCGTTGCCGGAAATGCACGCAAGGATATTGAACAAGAAACCGGCGATCCTGTTATAACTTCAAAAAATGCAACTGAGCTTAATCAGGTGGTAACAGACTTAATTGAAGGGATTGCAGAAGATACAGAGGATTAAATAGAAAATTTGGAGGTTATAAATATGAGTTGTGGTGATTGGGTTTCCATTATATCATTAATTATAGCATTAGTGGCACTTATATACTCTATTATAAGCAATACAAAGAAATACGAACTTACATATCAGTATTACAATGATGTTTTAAATTGGCATAATAGTTCTGTTGAAACAATTAAAAATCTTAGTTTATGCACAGGGGATGAAGAAAGACACATATATTTGGCTAAACTTTCTGCGTTGATTGAAAACGGAAGATTCTATTTCCCAAATGTTAATAAACATGATGGATTTGGACTTGACAAGCCGATTGCCTATCAAGGTTATAGAAATATTATTTTGGATTTTCTTGTTTTTGAACATCAGTTATTTGAGAAAGATAATTGGAATGAATATCTGGAACACATTAATGTCTTACAAAGATTGTTTACTACCGAGGTTTATAAATATTTGGAGCCTATAAAGCTTAAAAAGAAAATACATCATAATACAGCGATTATAAGCAAGGATGAGATAACTATAAATGATTTTATAAACGAATCTCCACAATTTTTGTACGCACTTTATCCTATTGATAAGAATCCAGACAATTGGCAGACATCACCTGTTTTAAGATGATTTGTTAAAACAAATATACTTAAATATGAAGCCCTATAACGTAAGAAAAAGCATTAAAGGAGGGGAAAACAATTATATGAAATATTCATTAGCAAGTAATGCAATGAGTTCTTTACATATAGCAATTGAACATTTCAAAGTGTTTTTTTATAAGAGTTCCGGTTTATCGCAAAGTGTTATTGATGAAAATATAAAGATTAGTTTGACATTTCTTGAAAATGCTATTGAACTTCTTCTAAAAACAATTCTTGTTGTTGAAGATGAAACTTCCATTTATGTTGAGCCTAATAGCAAGGCAATAAAAAGAGCAAAATCTAAAAAACACACAAAGGAATCTTTGAGTGATATTTTAATAAAGACAGAAAATGTCAAGACAATAACTTATACAGAAACGGTAGAAAAATATAATAACCTATTTCATAAATCAAATAAGTTATATCAGATTTTGCATAGTTTAGGAGAAAGACGAAATCAGATTACACATTTTGGTATTGAAATATTAAAATATGATGAAATATTAGTATTGTTTTTCAATGTTTTTGATGTAATTTATAATTACTTATATCCTCAACTAATTGAACTAGAAGATATTGGTGAATACTTTACATCCGATGAGTATATTGTAGAAACTATACATGGCAATAAGCGATTGTTTGACGAAAAATTTATATATAATAATATTGTTGATTTTTTGGATGAATTACTTGGGGATTGCCGTGATTGTTTTTGTTCTGCAAGAGCCAAAAATCCTGATACAAAAATAGACGAATTTAAGAACTTGTTTCTAGCGGCAACTACAGACAGAAAATTTATTAATATGTGTAACTATTACAATGTTGGTGTTGACTTATCCGCATGTAAGTATGATGATAATGATTATAATATTGGATTTATTGTCAATCATCAAGAATATGATTGTATGTTTTCACACTATTCACCATATTTTAATGCTACGATTTTTCTCAATGAAGCAGGGAATATTATTTTTCTGGTATTACACGAAAAAGGGAAAATGTATATTTACAGCAAAGATGTTTCCTACCCGGGATCAGAAAGCCCCGAGAAAGACGAGCAGTGGATAATGGATATGAAGCAAGGATTTTGTGAAAAAGTCAATTTATCTAAAAGAAATATTATTAAAGTCTTTGATTCCTTGCTTTCCGATATACGAAAAAATATACCTGAACAATCATAGATTGATTTATAAACAAAAAACTTTGCAGCACCAGACGCAGCTGCAAAGTTTTTTGCTAAATTATTTGTTGCTTTCAAGTAACTTGCTTACTTCATGAGCACCAATTTTGTCATTTTTATAACTTTTCTCTATTTCCGCTTGAAAAGACTCAGTATCTTTAAGCTTTAGTAATCTATCGAATTCTGCCTGGTTAATAAAATGTGAACTAATTTTACTATCGGTTCGTATTTGTTTTTGTTTTAGGGGTTGTTTGCTCTTTATAATACTCTGGTTCTTTTTTATAAATTCTATAATAATACCGATATCGTCATAAACTTTAGTAATAGTAATTCTTTCTCTTAACAAAGTCAGTTTTTCGTTTAATCTATCTAAAGTCATATCTGCGACTTTAACATCAACACCTGTCTCAGAGCAGTTTTCAATAAATTCCAAATCATATGTATCTATATATGACAATGAGGATAAATTTCTTAAATAACTAATTAAAAAACTTATATAATAATTTTTATCGTTCATATTTCCTACAATAGATAATTTGTTGAACTTTTCAAGGATATGAATATATACTGTATTACTACTTATGTTACAATATCTTAATGTTGCAACTAAATTGTGATCTATTTCTTTTACAGCACAAAAATCAAAATAAAAATCAATCAATTTTATCCAGGTTTTCTTATCAACATTAGATACAAAGAAAGCTTGAAAAATACTAAACCAACTATTAAGAGCAATTTTAAATATAGTCCTATGATCATCTTTATATAAGTTTTGATCAAACATATCTTTACTAAAAGACTCATAGGCTTCTTTTTGCTCGGTGCAATCTTTATCAAGAACATCATGTATAAATTTTTTTACGGCATTTTCACGGTCTGTATATTCTGATTTACCGTTACAACAAAGATTCCATATAAGTCTATCAATTTTATCATTTGTATTTAATGTTTTTGTATATCTTGTCTTTTCGCTATAAATTTCATCTAAATTCTTTTCGGGAGTTATGCTATACACATCAAAATTATAACCCAATAACGAAAGTATAAGCATATGTAGTGCGTTTGTATTTGATTCAAATAATTCCTCTATTGTTTCTTGATTAAACATGTTGTTTGTTTTTAAATAATTTAATAGTTCAACAATCGTATATTCTTTGTCTTTGAATGAAAGTTTTAGTGTACTTATAAGACTTTCGCCAACACAGATTTTTTTATACACTTCAACATATAAGTGTTTTATTAGATAAAAAATTATTACAGTTTTTTTGTTACTATCATTATGATACTCGGTATTGGTCTTTATGGTAGTAATTACTTCATATAAAAAGTGTTTTACCATTCTAAAACTTACACCATTAAGGCTAAGTGACAAATGAAAACCCATCTTATCCCAAGTGATATACTTAGGAATTGACAAAAACTTAAAATCTTCAATTGTAATAATATTTGTATCTTGAAAATCTTCATTTAATAAATGCTTTACGATATTCATGAATTTAATAGGTGTCAAGTTAACTACATACGGAATGTATTTTTCTACATATTCATGATTTAATCCCATCTCCTCTAATTTATTTTCATCGTAATGGTATACGATTTTTATGTTGTTACAAACTAATCGCTCACTTATGCTGAAAATTTCTTTTATTTTATCTACACTTGTGATACGGTCTATATCTTCAAAGACAATTACTATAGTCTTATTTAGGTAATCCAACTCGGATTGGAAATTTCTCAATGCATTAGAATATGAAGTTTCATCTGGCTGCATAAAGGAGAGCAATTTGTTGATGACACTAATTTCTGACAAAAGTTTTTTAATTTGTTTAGAGTTTTTAGAGTAAATATAGTGATTATTTAATGTCTTTTCAAGTGAGTTAAATACTACCAACTGAATATTATCCAAATTACTTGAAAGTAAGTCTATGTTGATAAATAGATATTTGTCGTTAATATCTTTTTGGGATTGGATATATTCACTTAAAAATGTTTTTCCTGTTCCCCAAGCACCATTGATTCCTATTAAATCAAAGTTTTTGATATATTCTTGTATTCTGTACATGTCATATTTTTGTGGTTCGGTTAGAATCTTCTGTTTTGTATTAATTGGTTTTTTGTGCCTGATTCCTGTGATTAAAAAGGCTATTGTAATTACACCCACAAAAAGTGCTAATATAATATCAAATTTATCAAATTTGATAGTTCCATTAGTCAGTACTCTTTCGAGAAAAAAACCTACCATTGAAGATAAAGTAATTAATGCTGTTAATGTTAGTATATCGTAATTATTTTTTCGATACTTGGCTCTAATAATGATGCTTGAACATATTACGATTAGACTAAATACTCTATATGGAACATCTACTATCCAGAAAAATAAAAGTGATATTATAAAAACAAGCAATGCATTGATAAGATTTTTTGTTGTTTCTCTTTCGTTCATAACTTCCTCCTAAATATTTTTTATAGTAGAAGTATATCACATTTCGTTAAATTTTACAATCTATGACGAAGTGATATAATATTTAAATATGAATTTTATTACATTTGATAAATAGACTTTTAGCATTATATATGATATTGTTTGTGTTGCCAAAAGGGGGTGATACAAATGGCAAAGTACACATTAGAAGAAATTATGTACAGCGACAAGTACGACATAGAAAGTGCTGTGGTTGCTGAAGTATTCAAGATGGTTCAACAAGGAATGCTAGCAAAAGAAATTAGAGAAAAACTTAATACGATTTATGTTAAGCATGCATTGCTTGTAGCAAAGAAGATGTATGAAGAAGGCGATTGCATTTCGGTTAACGAATGTGCAATCGCCTTTTGAAATTTATATACACTGAAACATTGACAACTCTTATATATTTTATCGTTGGTGGTAAAATAAAATCAAAGGAGTTGTTGAATCATGAATGAAATTACTAAACGCACTATTGAAGACTACAAAAATTATTTAGTCGAAGAAGAAAAATGCTCAGTCACTATAGAAAAATATCTTCGTGACATAAATGCATTCGCAGAATGGTTAGACGGCAGAGAAATTACAAAAGCACTTGTGCTTGAGTATAAAAATATGTTAACACAGCAGTATGCCCCAGCAAGTGTGAACTCGGTCCTATCTTCCCTCAATGGATACTTCAATTACATTGAAAGATATGACCTCAAGGTAAAGAACTTAAAAGTACAAAGGCAAATCTTCTGTCAAAGCGAAAAGGAACTGACCAAGGCTGAGTACGAAAGACTTCTGAAAGCGGCAAAGAGTAAAAAGAACGAAAGACTTTACCTCATTATGCAGACGATATGTGCCACAGGAATCCGTGTAAGTGAATTAAAATATGTGGATGTAAATTCTGTGATGACAGGACAGGCTCAGGTTAGGTTGAAAGGTAAAATCCGAATGATAATCCTGCCGAAGGAATTATGCCAACTGCTTAAAAAATATATAAAGGAAAAGCATATCACTTCGGGAAGCGTATTCGTAACAAGAAAAGGTCAGCCTGTGGATCGGCACTCAATATGGAAATCGA
>JAFQCK010000080.1 GCA_017416465.1 Lachnospiraceae bacterium
ATATTAACCACCCGCTATTGATATGCCCCCTGTCAAGTGGACAGGTTAAATATCTAAAATGAGAGTGTGAATAAATACCTACATTTCGTTTAGAAGTGTAGGTATTTTTCTATGCACACCATTTTTCTTTATATTTATTAATTCGTTTATTTTCTGCAATAGGGTACTCTGTCGGAACATCTTTAGATAATGCTTCCTGACGAACTTCTAGAGGCGTTTTACAATGATATCTGTCTTGCGGACGTTCTTCACTATAAAACCGTATATAATCTTTAATTGCGAATCGCAATGATGCCTCATCCGTTATTTCGTACATCTGATACATTTCTGATTTTATTATTCCCCAGAATCCTTCAGTTGGACCATTATCAATGCAATGTCCAACTCTGGACATTGATTGTTGCATGTTTTGTTTTTCAAGTTTCTTTTTAAACATTTTGCTTGTATATTGAAAACCTCTGTCTGAGTGAAAAATTGGCTTAGCATCTGGATTTGCAGAAATCGCCTTATCAAATGTTTTAAATACAAGACTATTATCATTTCTTGAGCTAATAACATATGCCACTGGATAGCGATCATATAAATCTAATATAGCACTTAAATATAATTTCTTCTTTTCTCCAGGAATCTTGAATTCTGTTACATCTGTTACCCATTTTTGGTTTGGTGAAGCCGCATAAAAATCTCGTTGAAGTATATTTTCTGTTGCTTCATCTGGTTTTGCGTATATATATTTTTTCTTCTTTTTTCGAATAACAGAATGTATTCCAAGTTTTTTCATAATTCTATGTACCCTATTTTTGCTATAGCATGTATGATTGAAATGGTTAATCCAAGATGTCATTCTACGATATCCTAAGATATGATTAAACCGTTCATCATATTCTTTGATAAGTTCTGCAAGTTTTATGTTTTCAAGTTCTTCTTCTGGTTTCTTGCGATGTAACCATTTATAATAAGCAGATCTAGAAATTTGGAGATGTTTACACATCCATTCAATACTCCAATTTTTTTCTTCATGAAAATATTTAATAGCCATATATTTTGATTCGTGTCGTACCTTTCCAAGCCTCACATCCTTTCGAATTCTTTCACTTTTTTTAACAATTCTACAACTATATCTTTTTCTTCTAGCTGACGTTTTAGGCGAAGGTTTTCACGTCTTAAACATTCTAACTCATCCACTTCCTCATCTGTCTTATGATGACCTCGTTTATCCGTTAATCCATCTTCACCAGTAGAATCATATTTTTTTACCCAATAATAAACCTGACTATAGGAAACATCATATTTTGCTGCAGTATTTTTATAGTCACGAGTATGATTTATACAATATTCGACAATCTCTTTGCGTTCTTCAATAGTGGTTTTTCTTCTTGCTCCTGCCATATAGACCTCCTGCTTAGGCTCATAATCCTTAAGTTCTATATTAGCATTATACATTCTAATCCAATTTCTTAATAGACCAGATGATATATTATATTGATTACCTAATTCTATAGAAGATGCTTCACCACGAATATATTTCTCAACAATTTTAGTCTTGAACTCTTTTGAATAGGAACTATTCTTTGTTTTTTTTGAAAATCCAGCAATTCCAGATTTATTATATATGGCAACCCAATCCTGAATTGTCCTTGTTGAAATATGAAGTTCATCACATATCTGTGTTCGTGATTTATTTCCTTCAATATAATCAATACAAGCATTTTCTTTTTCCTGTGGTGTAAATCGTACTTTTCTAGACATGAAAAATACCTCCAAAACAACAGATTTTTATATTTAATCTGTCTACTTTAGAGGTATCATATCATATGCGGGTGCGCGGTGTTTGTTATAAAAAAAAATCACCTTTCCACTATAATGAGGTTGTTCAAGCCAAAATATAGTGGAAAGGTGATTTTAATGGCCAATAAGGCAAACAGTTTAGCACACACCAAATGGATGTGTAAGTACCACATAGTGTTCACTCCTAAGTATAGGAGAAAATTATTTACATTCAATACAAAGAAAGTATAAGGGATATTTTAAAACAGCTGTGTGCATACAAAGGTGTAGAGATTTTAGAAGGTAATTTAATGCCAGATCATGTTCATATGCTGGTTAGTATTCCGCCAAAGTTAAGTGTGTCGCAGTTTATGGGATACTTAAAAGGGAAAAGTGCATTGATGATATTTGATAAGCACGCGAATTTAAAGTATAAGTTCGGGAATAGGCATTTCTGGGCAGAAGGATATTATGTGAGCACAGTAGGACTTAATGAGGCAACTATAAGAAAATATATCCAGGAGCAGGAAAGTCATGATATTGCAATGGATAAATTAAGTGTAAAAGAATATGAAGACCCTTCAAGGGGGTAGCCGGTAGTACGAATGCCCTTTTAAGGGCAGCGACGAGTCAAAGGCGTTAAGGCTTGAACAAAGTGAAAGCCAGTGTCTTTAGGCGCTGGCCGGTAACAGAGGCTTATAGCCTCAGGACAAACCGCCCGTTAGACGGGCGGTTTGTCCTGATTTGCGAGAAAATATGAATATTGGGGTATTAGGGGATGAAAATTCCCTGACAAGAGCTGCGTTTGGGATGTAGTCCACAAATGCGTATCTTGCGGTTCACAGAAGTAATAATCTAGACAACAAAAAAGAGACAATCTTAACATTGGATTAAATTAGGGTAAGTGGAAGAAAGTTAACAGCTACAAAACAGAACAAATGTTCTGAAATAATACTTGCAATTATTCAGATAAATGAATATAATAAATAGGATAGGTAGGAGGTTTGGTATGAACTATGTAACAACAATTGAATTGTCAGAAAAGTGGGGAATATCAGCAAGAAGGATTGCATTATTATGTGAGCAAGGTCGTATAGTAGGCGTTGTAAAAAAAGGGAAAACATGGCTTATTCCTGAGGATGCGGAAAAACCAGCAGATAAAAGAAAAGTAATGTGATTTAAAAAGGAGATATTATATGGGCATTGAAAAATTAAAGAAATTGATAATGCAGTATAAAGAAAGCATGAGTTATTATCATGACGTTAAAAATGCTTACAATGAGACAGAATGTCGCGATGAATATATTAGTCCGCTGTTGGAATGTTTTGGTTGGGATGTACATAATAAAAAAGGGAAATTGCCTCAATATAAAGAGGTTGTAGTAGAGAAGTTTTCTAATAGTTCGGAAAGACCGGATTATACATTGACATTAAATGGTGTGTCTAAGTTTTTTGTTGAAGCAAAGAAGCCAAGTGTTGATATAACTATTGAGTTTGAGCCTGCAATGCAGACTAGAAAATATGGTTGGAATGCTAATCATGCATTAGCAATATTGACAAACTTTGAAAAT
>JAFQCK010000081.1 GCA_017416465.1 Lachnospiraceae bacterium
GCAGAGAAGCTTGGCGTATCCAATAAGACTATTTCTAAATGGGAAACGGGCAAATGTATGCCTGACTATTCCATTATAAAAAGTTTGTGTGAAGAACTTGAAGTTACAGTGGCAGAACTGATGGATGGTGAGATGTCAGAAGAAAAAAGTGTTCGTACTTATGATGATGAACAAATTTTAGATTTGCTAAGAAGAACACAAGAGCTGGAAAAACAAAAAAATTTGTTATATGGAATTATACTTATTGTAATGGGTATTGCATTACAGGCTCTTTCATATGCATTTGAGGGTTCAAATTTTAAAGATTTTATTTCAGGCTTACTATTGGGATTGTCAATTGCAGAAATGCTGGTTGGAGTTTATGTTGTTGGAAAATCATTGGCAGGAAGATAAATTTCAGTTTGTATAATAGTATAATTATTTAAAATATTATAGCTAACGCAATTTTATAAGTAAAAGTGATGATAATGGGGGATTAAAGGACATAATGATGAAAAAATAGGAATTTATAATAGATATATTTTTTAAATGTATTATGAAATTATTATTGTTAAAATAGTTATAAAAATTTAATTATAAATAATATGAATTGTAATAGGTAGATAACGATAATGTATGAAACATCAGAAAGAAATAGAGCAATATAAATATTATGAAATACTATCGTCTTTTACTGATAATGAAAAAATGATTATAAAGACCATTAATGTACTTGAAAGAAATGAACTTGATTCGAGAGAAAAACTTATTACTGTTACAAGGAAAGAACTGTTAAAGTATTGGAATTGTGGGGAAGTAATGACAGAATTAATAATGCAACTATCTGAATTTTTACAAGATAATAAAGAAAACTATTAGTAAAATAATGCAATACTTTATAGTAAAAATTGCATATTATATAAATGCCGGACCATGATGTGGTGGGACTATCTCCGGAGGAACATAAAGGAACACAGAAAAAAAATTTTATTACTCTTAAAGTGATAATGTTATTCTCGTTTTCTTCAATAACATAATATAGATATGAATACCAGAGCCTTAATTGGCTCTGGTTATTTTTATGCAAAAAAGGAGGTGAAATTTTATGTTATCAAATATAAATTAATAGTTTGTTCAAGTGAGCAATTTATAAAGCAAAGAATGAAGGTATGTAAAAAAGAGTATAAGATGTACAAAATTATGAATAGGAGAAGATGAATTATGAGTTACGAGAAATTTAGAGATTTATTTATTGAAAAGATTAAAGAAAGAGTTGGAGATAATATTAAAGTGAAAACAAATACAGTTACTAAGAATAATGGAAAACTTAAAGAAGGATTAATTGTAGAAACAGGAAATACATTGTTACCAATGATTTATCTTGATGAACTGTATGAAAAATATAACCAGAATGGAATTATGGAAGAAATACTTGAGACAGTTATTTCATTAATTAATGGTAACCCAAATAATATAAAAGAAAGAGTAGAAATTCTTATAAATGGAGATTGGGATAAAATAAAAGATACTATTGAGGTGTGTGTGATTAATAAAGAATGGAATAAGGATAAATTAGAAAATATTCCACATATAGAATATTTGGATTTAGCTTTAGTGTTCAGAGTTGTTATATACAGAGAAGAAGATAGTTCTATGAGTTGTCTGATGACAAATAGTTTATTGAATAAGTTGCAAATTGATATAGAAGAATTTAAAAACGAGGCATTATCGAGATTAAATTCTTCTTATTATTATATTCAAACACTTACAGGCGTTATTAAAGAATGTATGCAATCAGAGGATGAAGAAGAAATGTTTGATAGTATTATTGAAAATAGTGTTTGTGATGTGCCACTTTATGTTCTTACTAATAAGCAAAGATTAAATGGTGCAGCCGGTATAGCAAGAGTTGATATTATTAATAAATTTGCAAATGAGATGGAAGATGATTTGTATATATTACCTAGTTCACTGCATGAACTGTTATTATTGCCTGCAAAAGAGAATTGTTCTGTTGATGAATTAAGAGAAATGGTAAGAAGTGTTAATGAAAGTGAAGTAGATAAAGAAGATTGGTTATCAGATAATATTTATTTCTTTAATAGAGAACGTGGAAGTTTGGAGATAGCAGTATGATAAAAGGTAGAGTATATGGATATGCAAGGGTAAGTAGTAAGAATCAGCACTTGGACAGGCAGATAGAAGCATTGAAAAAATATGTGCCTGAAGAAAACATATTAACGGATAAAGCTAGTGGCAAGGATTTGGATAGACCGGCATATCAAGCATTAAAAAGTGCATTAGGATTACGTAAAGGGGATATATTAATAATTACATCATTAGATAGGCTTAGCAGAAATAAAAATAATATAAGACAGGAACTGCAATGGTTTAGTGATAATAAGATAAGATTAAAGATATTAGATTTACCAACTACATTAGTAGAAGTAACAGATGGACACGAATGGATTGTTGATATGATTAATAATATTCTCATTGAGGTACTGTCATCAATGGCTGAACAGGAAAGATTGACAATTAGAAAGCGTCAAAGAGAAGGGATTGAAGCAGCAAAATTAAAAGGAAAGCATATGGGTAGACCAAGAATGGTCATGCCAGAAAGCTTTCCTTTTGTTTATCGAGAATGGAAAAGTGGATGTATAACAGCTAAGGGTGCAATGAAGAAATTGAATTTATCAAGTACAAGTTTTTATCGAATGGTAAAAAAGTATGAAAGTATATCAAAAGGTAATTGATATTTGGTATATGTATCAAAATTTAAAATATACCTTTAGGAAGAGTAAACTGATATTGTTATAAACTCTTCCTAAAGGTACAGGTTTTGGAAAAATATTCTTGATTTATTGACAAGGGGGCTTTTCCAAATTATAATATCACTAAAGGGTACAAGAAAAATATAACACATATATTTTAATATTTGATTGTGTTTATTATTATGACATCAACCTTGACATCAACGAGAGAATAAAATAATGGAAATATTGATATATAATGTGTTTGTTTGCAAAATAAAAGAGATAAAGAAGTATAAAAGATAGAGTAATCGAACTAAGTTGTAACTTAGGATCTAGTGGGAGACCGTGCAAGTTCGATTCCTGTCACCCGCATTTTGAAAGAAGAAAAAGGTAAAGTATTCAGTGCTTTCAGTCTCTTTCTTCTTTTTTTGTTTGTAGAAAAAGATAGGATAAAGCAGAAATAGCTTTTTAAAATACAAAAGAGAACTTATGGAAGAAAAATAAATAATGAGTTATACTACTTATATAAAGTAAATAAGAGCGGTTTTTATGCATAATATCCAGGTAATAATTTGAAATTAAAAAGTACATTCAATTGACTTTGTTGAAGTGTAGTTTTATAATATAAGGACTTAAGAAGGAAATTTATTTATACAGAAAAGTATAAAATACAAGTGGAGGAAAAGGAGATTATGAAAGAATGTGTTAATTGTGGTACTCAGTTAAATGATGATGAGTACTATTGCGAGGCATGTGGGAATTTTCAACCGGATGACAGGTCTTCAGGTGGAATGAATGGAAGTTATTATGAAGCAGAAACTGTAAAACCATTACATAAGCCGGAAGAAAAAATGATTGAGATTGATATGGAAGCAGACGAACCAATAGATTCGTTTAATCCGGTGTCAAATAATTCTAATACATATGGTGGATATGCCGGAAATAATTATGATTATGATACTCCGGTAACCTACAATAATAAGTCAAATAAACCAGTAAAGATTGTATTCGCGGTAGCATTTGTAGTTATACTGTTAATTGCAGGAATTGTTATAAAAGATAAGGTTATTAAGGATCCGAGAACTGCTGCAGAGTATTATTTGGATTCGATATGTGATATGGATGGCGAGAAGATGTTGGATGCCATGGCTGGAGGCGAGAAGGCTAGTTCAAAAGAAGTTGAACAGATGGAAGCATTGTGTACTTTGGTAGAAATGTATCTTGAGAAATATGAAATATCTTATACAATTAAAAGTGTAAAAGAGTTATCGGATTCTGAAGAAGATGTTTTTTGGAATACTGTAAAAGAAAATGAGGTATTTACAACTAAGAATAAAGTTAAGAAAATGGCAGTTTGCAAGGTTAATGTTAAGGTAAAAGATAAAGAAACTTTTATATCGCAAGAAACAAATAATGAACTTTATGTTGGTACATATAAAGGCAAATGGAAGGTAGTTGGAGTGAAAACATCTGATAATTTGAAATAATACAACAATATTTGTAGATAGTAAAATAAAAGGAGAAGCAATATATGAAGTCATGTATTAATTGTGGTATAGAACTTAGAGATGATGAATATTTTTGTGGTGGTTGTGGCTCGTATCAGCCTGATGGGCGTTCTCTTGATATAGTGAAAAATGATGTTCAAGAGGAAGCTAAGATAAAAGGTAGAAATATATATGAAAGAGGTTCTTTCAGACCTGAAGAAAAAAGCTATGAAATGGATATGTCTATGGATGAAGCGGTAGATACGTTTAGTAATAAGCCTGTTAAAAACGAAGCGTATAAGCCATTAGCGGTAAATGATGATTTAGTGAATAAATCGAAAAAGAACAGAAGAACAAAGAGTCATATGGGTACACTTGGTAAAGTTATCTGTGTTATTGCTATAATAGTGTTGTTCTTTTGGGCAAAAGACAGATTTTTAGAATCGTCGGAGAAAATTGCTGAAGGTTTCTTAGGTGATTTATGCGAGATGAAATCTGATAAAATATTGGATTATTGTTATGATGGAAAAGAAGAAACAGAGGAAGCAAAAGAACTTAAAATATATTTATCGGAGATAAAAAAGTTCGAAGCACAGTATAATCTATCATATAAGATTAATAGTAATAAGGAATTGTCAAGCTTAGAAAAAAAGGAATTTTGGAAAAATTTATCATCAGAAACAATGTTTATTGATGAAGAAAATGATGACTTAAAAGAATTTACTGTATACAATGTGGCAATAACAAGTAATGATTTAAGCTCGGGTGAGACAGAGAATTTAACTGTTGAGTTATATGTTGGCAAAGTAAAAGGTAAATGGAAAGTAATCGGGATAGACGAAAAAGAGTAAGAATTAATATTTTATTATGATTTTTTAAGGATTTGCAGATTATTTATTAAACATTTGTAAATCCTTTTTTGTTAATATTTACAAGTTTATTTTGTATAATAATTGTTTTATAATTGTATATATTAATTAGCTGTTTACAAAACAAATTTATTAATAAAAAAGGAATGGTGGAATGAATAACAAAAGAATTAAAAAATGGCTGTTAAAAGTAGTAGCAATGTTATTGGTAATCTTTATAGTATCAACATACTTTGATGTGTATGAAGTACAAGCGTCAAACTCCGATAATATATATAATGGCGTGGATTATTCTGCTGTGTATAATAAGGATTATTATTATAATCATAATCCGGATTTAAAGAGAGCATTTGGATATAATTCAAAGCTACTTCTACAGCATTTTGTACAAGCGGGAATGCGTGAAGGCAGGCAGGCAAAGGAAACCTTTGATGTAAGATATTATAGGGATAAATATCCGGATTTAAAAAATGCTTATGGTAGTGATTATACAAAATATTTTTATCATTTTATGACAAATGGTGTAAAGGAAAGAAGAATTGGTTATTCTTATACAAAGTATGAGGGAATAGATTATTCTTTGGTATTCAATAAAGATTATTATTTGAATAAATATCCTGATATCAAAAGAGCTTATGGTGATAATCCGATAGAACTTCTTAAACACTTTATTCGTTCGGGAATGAATGAAGGAAGACAGGGAATAGCTAATTTCAGTATGCAATATTACAGGGACAAGTACATAGATTTAAAAAGAGCATTTGGTAATAATAACAAAGCATATTATATGCATTATATAAGTGCAGGAAAAAGAGAAGGAAGAAGAGGTTGTTCTGAAAATAGTTATAATGGTGTTGATTACTCATTAGTGTATGATATGAATTATTATTATAATAACAATCCTGATGTCAGAAAAGCATTTGGAAAAGATGCAGATAAGTTGATTCAGCATTTTGTACAGGCAGGAATGAATGAAGGCAGACGAGCAAAAGAAACTTTTGACGTAAAATATTATAAAGCGACATACATTGATTTAAGAAGAGCTTATGGTAATAAAACCAAGGAGTATTATTTGCATTATATGAGGTCGGGGCATAAAGAAGGCAGACAGACAATTTCTGATTCATATTATAACGGAACAGATTACTCATTAGTATATGATAAAGAGTACTATTTGAATAAATATCCTGATTTGCAAAAAGCCATAGGTAATAATTCTCAAGCTTTAATTAAGCATTTTGTGCGAACAGGAATGAGTGAAGGAAGACAGGCTAGTATTAATTTTGATGTTAATTTTTATAAGAAAATGTACCCTGAACTTAAGAATTATTGTGGCATAGATAATAAAAATTATTATATGCACTATATGAATGCCGGTTATAAGCAAGGATATAAAGGCACTTCAGAGCTTATATTAAATGGTTGGCAGGAGAAAGATGGGAAAAAATATTATTATGTTAATGATAAAGCATATACCGGATGGAATATGATTGATAGCAGAAAATATTATTTTGATAAAACCGGTGCATTAAAGAGTAAGATAGGGATAGATGTAAGTAAATATCAGGGGAAAATTGATTGGCAAAAAGTTAAGAATGATGGTATAGAATATGCGATAATTCGTATTGGATATGGAGATGATTTGAAGGAACAAGATGATCCAACGGCTGTTTATAATATGCAGGAATGTGAAAGGCTTGGTATACCGTATGGAGTATATATTTATTCGTATGCATTGACAGAAGCGCAGATTGACAGTGAAGTAGCACATGTAATGAGAATGATTAAAGGTTTCAATCCGAAACTGGGTATTTTCTTTGATATGGAGGATAAGTCCTTAATTAATAATCTTACAAAAGCTGAACTTAATTCATTTGCATATAGATTTTTAAATCAGATTAAAAATAAAGGTTATATTCCATGGTTATATTCTAATAAATATTGGCTTACGACCTATCTTACAAGTTCCAAATTACAGGAATTTCCGTTGTGGATAGCTAATTATGATTTAGATGATAAGGATTCACCGGATTATGATAAGCCATATAAGATGTGGCAGTATACAAGTAAGGGTAGTGTGAATGGGATTGTTGGAAATGTAGATATGAATGTGTTATTGATAGAATAAAAAAAATAAAATAATCGAGTGGAAAATTTGAGTACTCTACTCGATTATTTTTTGATTTCCAGACCATAAATTGTGATAAAATTTCTTTAAAAAAAACGCTAAATGTACAATAATAAAAACATAGTTTTTTTCTATTGCAAAAAGGTTTTAAACGTGTTAAACTTCGGCTTGTAAGGATGATAAAAGATGTGTTTTGTACAGCGAAAAGTACAATAATTTTACACTTGAAATGTTGACAAAACTATGAGTCATTCATATAATAGAATTAAGGTTAGTTCAATCTAACTTAATGTAGCAATAAAAATAATTTAAATATAATGAAGGAGGAAAATTATGGTAAACTTTAAAGAGTGGGATGGATTCGAAGGAAGAATCTGGAAAGAAGAAGTTAACGTACGTGACTTCATTCAGAAAAACTATAAGCCATATGATGGTAATCAGGAATTCTTAGCGGAGCCAACAGAAGCAACAAACAAATTATGGGGTGCTTTACAGAAATTACAGAAAGAAGAACGTGAAAAGGGCGGTGTCCTTGATTGTGAAACAGAAGTAGTTTCAAGCCTTACATCTTATGGTCCTGGATATATTGATGAAAGCATGAAAGACCTTGAGCAGGTTGTTGGTATTCAGACAGATAAGCCATTAAAGAGAGCATTTATGCCATATGGTGGTATTAGAATGGCTGAACAGGCAGCTGAGAGTTATGGATATGAAATTAACCCTGAACTTAAGTATGTATTTGAAAATTATATGACAACACATAATGATGCTGTTTTCGGTGCATACACAGAAGAGATGAAGTTGGCTCGTAAGACACATATCGTAACAGGTCTTCCTGATACTTATGGTCGTGGACGTATTGTTGGCGATTACCGTAGAATTGCATTATATGGTATTGATTACTTAATTAAAGCTAAAGAAGAAGATAAGAAGAACTGCGGTTGTGGAAACATGTATGATGATGTAATTCGTCTTCGTGAAGAAATCTCAATGCAGATTAAAGCATTAAAGGGAATTAAAGAGATGGCTAAGATTTATGGTTATGACATCTCAAGACCGGCTCAGACAGCTAAAGAAGCATGTCAGTGGTTATACTTTGGTTACCTTGCTGCTATTAAGACACAGAATGGTGCTGCTATGTCAGTAGGTCGTGTATCAACATTCCTTGATATCTACTTTGAACGTGACTTAAAAGCAGGAGTAATCACAGAGAGTGAAGCTCAGGAGATTATCGACCATATGACAATGAAGTTCCGTATGGTTAAGTTCGCAAGAATCCCTTCATACAATCAGTTATTCTCAGGAGATCCTACATGGGCTACTCTTGAAGTTGGTGGTATCGGAATGGATGGTCGTCATATGGTTACAAAGACAGACTATCGTTTCCTTCATACACTTGAGAATATGGGACCTTCACCGGAACCAAACCTTACAGTATTATATTCAAGTGATCTTCCAGAGAACTTTAAGAAATATGCTTCATATATTTCAATTGAAACAAGCTCAATCCAGTACGAGAACGATGATGTTATGAAACCTGTATGGGGAGATGACTACTCAATCTGTTGTTGTGTATCTGCTACACAGACAGGTAAAGAGATTCAGTTCTTCGGTGCTAGAGCAAACCTTGGTAAGACATTACTTTACGCATTCAACGGTGGTTTCGATGAGAAACATCGTATTCAGTGTGGACCTAAGATGGAAAAAATCACTAAAGAAGTTCTTAGTGGTGAAGAAGATTTCATGATGGTTCGTGATAAATATGAATTCTGGCTTGATTGGTTAGCAGATATTTATGTTAATGTACTTAACCTTATCCACTATATGCATGATAAGTACTACTATGAAGCAGCTGAGATGGCATTAATCGATACAGATTTACGTCGTACATTTGCTACAGGTATCGCAGGATTCTCACATGTTATTGATTCATTAAGTGCTATCAGATATGCAAAGGTTAAAGTTGTTCGTGATGCTGAAGGAATTACAGAAGACTTCATCGTTGAAGGTGATTTCCCTAAATATGGTAACGATGATGACCGCGCTGATGAAATCGGTGTATGGTTATTAAAGACATTCTTAGAGAAGATTAAACGTCGTCACACATATCGTGATTCAGAGCCTACAACATCACTCCTTACAATTACTTCAAACGTTGTATACGGAGAGGCAACAGGTGCTATGCCTAACGGACGTCCTGCATATACACCATTTAGCCCGGGTGGTTCACCAAGCTACGGTGCAGAGCAGAATGGTTTAGTTGCATCACTTAACTCAGTAGCTAAGATTCCATATCATTGGTCTCTTGATGGTATTTCTAATACACAGACAATCAACCCTGATGCTCTTGGACATAACAAAGATGAACAGGTTGGAAATCTTGTTCAGGTATTAGACGGATACTTTGATCAGGGTGCTCATCACCTTAACGTTAACGTATTCACAACTGAGAAGTTACTTGATGCTCAGGCTCATCCAGAGAAAGAAGAATACGCAAACTTCACAGTTCGTGTATCTGGATATGCTGTTAAGTTCATCAACCTTACAAAGAAACAGCAGGATGACGTAATCGCAAGAACATGTCATGCTAGTATGTAATTTACAGTAACAGTTCAGTAAGACTTTGTAACACAAGTAAATTGCATATAATATCATAAATAAAAGGGATTTTGAGCCTTATGTTCAAAGTCCCTTTTCTAATAAAATAGGAATGGAGGATTAAAATGGAAGGAAGAGTTCATTCAATAGAAACTTTTGGACTTGTTGACGGACCGGGAGTTCGATTTATAGCATTTTTACAGGGATGTAGAATGAGATGTAAATATTGCCATAATCCTGAGACTTGGGCTATGGAAGGTGGAGAGATGTACACACCTAAGGCATTGTTTGACAAAGCTTACAGATATAAGCCATATTGGATGAGAAATGGTGAGATGAATGGTGGAATTACTGTAAGTGGTGGAGAACCGCTTTTACAGATAGATTTTGTTATAGAATTTTTTAAGCTTGCTAAGGAAAAAGGAATTCACACAACTATTGATACAGCAGGTAATCCGTTTACTCTTGAAGAACCATTTATCAGTAAATTCAATGAATTAATGGAAGTAACAGATTTATTTATGTTAGACATTAAGGATATTAATGATGAAAAACATAAAGAGCTTACAAAGTGGACGAATACTAATATTTTAGAAATGGCTAAATATTTATCTGACCATGGAAAAGCAATGTGGATTAGACACGTGTTAGTACCGGGGCTCACAGATGATGAAGAAGATTTGGTTAAGACAAAAGAGTTTATAGATAGTCTTAAGACAGTAGAGAGAGTTGAGATTTTACCATACCATACGCTTGGACTTGGAAAGTGGGAGAATCTGAAAATTGATTATCCTCTTAAAGAAGCTGTTCCACCAACAAGAGAAGAGGTAAAAAGAGCTGAAGAAATTCTTGGAATAAAAGAAGAAAGACTAGGTACTGCAGATCAAAAGCCTGAGTTCGATTCATGTCGTACCTGTTAATAAACAATAAGATATATTTACGTAAAGTGCAGATTTATTTATATAAATCTGTACTTTTTTATGTGCATGGGATTTTTGGGAATATATTTGAATAAAATAAAAGTAACCGTAAAATTTTAAATATAATAGGAGGAATAAATATGTGTGGATTTGCCGGATTTCTTAACTTTAAAGCAGATTTCCTATATAATAAAGGGATGTATGAAGAAATTTTAGAGAATATGTGCACTGCACTCTATCACAGAGGACAGGATGAAAAAGGAAAAATTCTTACGAAAGAATATGGGTTAGCACATACTCGTTTGTCGATTATAGATATTGAAAATGGCAAACAACCAATGACAGCTAAATTTGATAATAATACTTACAGAATTGTATATAATGGAGAAATATATAATACAAAGGAGATTAGAGAGGAACTAAGGGACAGAGGTTGGGTATTTGAAACAAACTCAGATACGGAAGTAATTTTGATAGGTTTTATAGAATTTGGAATAGAGATTGTAAATATTTTAAATGGAATATTTGCATTTTTTGTTGTAGATGAAGAAAATAAAATGGCATATCTGGTGAGAGACCAGGTTGGGGTGAAACCGTTATACTACACAGAATATGAGGGAACATTTGTTTTTTCATCTGAAATAAAAGGTATATTTGAATTTCCGGAGATTGTTCCTAAGGTTGATATTAATGGGCTTAATGAAGTAATGAGTCTTGGACCTGCAAAAACATACGGCTTAGGCGTATTTAAAGGGATAAAAGAAGTGAAACCGGGGTATTATCTTGAGATTGATTATAATGATATTTATGAACATTGCTACTGGAAATTAGTTGCAATGGAACATGAGGATAATTATGAAAAAACAATAGAAAAGACCAGTTTTTTAGTAGAAGATTCTATAAAAAGACAGATGGTTTCAGATGTACCGATAGCAACATTTTTATCGGGAGGTATAGATTCAAGTATTGTATCATCAGTATGTGCTAAGGAACTGGCTAAAAAAGGAGAAACACTTGGAACATTTTCTTTTGAATTTACAGATAATGAAAAGCATTATAAGTCAAATGCATTTCAGCCATCTTTAGACAGACCATATGTGGATATTATGGTGGATTATATTAAGTCTGAACACAGATATTTAGAATGTGGTAATGATGATTTGTTTGAAAATCTTTTTGAGTCCGTAGATATTAGGGATTTACCAACAATGGCTGATGTTGATTCATCAATGCTGTATTTTTGCAAACAGGTAAAACCATTTTATAAGGTGGTATTAACGGGAGAATGTGCGGATGAAATATTTGGAGGCTATCCTTGGTTTCATAAAAAAGAATGCTTTGAAGCTGATACTTTTCCATGGTCGATGGACATTTCAGCAAGAAAAGCAATTTTTAAAGACGAATTAATAAATGAATTAAAAATGGATGAATATATAAGAAAATCATACAGAAAAACAATTGAAGAAACACCTATTTTAAAAGGAGAAATAGGAGTGGAAAAAAGAAGAAGAGAAATTTCATATCTTAATATTAAATGGTTTATGCAAACGTTACTTGATAGAATGGACAGATGTAGTATGTATTCCGGAATAGAAGCCAGAGTACCATTTGCAGATATAAGAATAATGCAATATTTATATAATGTACCTTGGGAAATGAAAGCACAAAATGGTGTGGAAAAAAGTCTGTTAAGGGAGGCTATGAAGGGATATTTACCTGACCAAATTTTAAACAGAAAGAAAAGTCCATATCCGAAAACCTATGACCCGGCATATGAAAAGAAATTATCGAATGCGTTAATCGAAGTCATTGAAGATAAAAGTTCACCTATTAATAATATTATTGATAAAAATAAGGTCTATACATTTATTGGAGAAAAAAAGGACTATGGAAAACCATGGTATGGTCAATTGATGGCAGGACCTCAAATGCTTGCATATTTATTACAGATTAATTATTGGATGGAAAAATTTAAAATTAGTATTTAACTTATTAGTAAAAGTCAGATATGTAGTTGCATGGTATAAACCATGCTGAAATATTGTAGTAATTTAAAAGTATTAAATGATAACAGGTTGAATTTGTTTTTTATCTAAAGCCATTTCGAGCGTCGGAACAATAAGTTCTGTGTGTGCAATCATTGAATTAGGTTTTGCGAAACAATTATCCTGACCAAAAGGTACGAAGAAAACATTTTTAGTGTTTAATAAAGAGCCGATGTTTTTAAAATTCATACCTAAGGCGTCATTGGTAGAAACAGAAATAACTAAAGGTCTGCCTGTTCTAACATGACCTTTTGCAGCCATAAGCACCGGAGTATCAGTAATGCCGTTGTTAAATTTAGCTAAAGTATTTCCGGTGCATGGTGCAATAATTAATATATCTAAAATATCATTAGGTCCAAATTTTTCTGCTTCTGCAATTGTATTTACTGATTTGTTCTCAGTAATTTCCTCTACATATTTAACAAAATCTTCTGCCTTTCCAAATCTTGTATCAATATTATAGGCGTTGAATGAAAATATCGGTATGATATTTACATCTCTTTTCTTTAAGATTTCTAATTCTTTTTTTATAGCAGAAAATGTGCAAAAGGAACCGGTTATAGCAAAACCAACAGTTTTACCTTTCAAATCCATAAGAATACTCCTTTCAACTAGGTTTTAATACAGTTGCAGATAATCTTTGCAGAGGTTGCGGGAGAATATTTTCCGGGCAATCCCAGGCAAAGGTGGGCATTAATGCCTATTTTTTTGCAGATATCAAAATCTGTTCCTCCGGGGTTTGATGAAATATCTATAATTGTTACGTCAGATTTTACTAGAGTTAAAAGTTCTTTGTTTAAAACTTTAGCAGGAATTGTATTAAAAATAAAATCATAAGTTTTTATTTTATGTTCTAATTTATCGAAAGAAAATGAATTACAACCATCTTCGTAAGCTAATGCTTTTTGAACATTTCTTCTGGCACATACATCAACTATGCAGTTTAAAGAAACTAATTTTTTTGCAAGAGTTGAACCACATCGTCCGTATCCTAAAACCAGTACATTAGCTTTGTGAAGATTAAGTGGACTGTGTATAATGGCTTCTGCTATTGCACCCTCAGCAGTGGCAATGGAATTATATAGTGCAAAAGAATCACTTTCAATGATATCCCATACCATTACTCTTTTACTGTGACATTTTTCTTTGAATGTTTTATCCATACTTCCACCATAAATAATTGTTCCGGGAGTTAGTAATTCAAGTAAATAATCTATTCCTATTGAATCGGAAACTGAATTTATAGTGTGTTTGTTTTTACTATAAGGTATAGGAAGAAGAATTACATTATAATTAGATAACTTGCTGTCTGAATCTAAGAATTCGTCCATATCATATGAAATTGTAATACCCGGGACATCTAAAGCTGATATATTATATCCATCAGCTTTTAGTTGTTTATATAGATACTCTTGTCTGTTGTCACCACCAATTAATAATATATTATCTTTAATATTCATACACAGCCTCCTTTTATATAGATATAATATGCTTTGTATGAAAAATTGTGACGATTTATCTTGCGTAAAAATAAGTTTAACAAATGATTGGAATTATTGATTCATTATGTTTAGCAAAATATCTTTTGAAACAAAATATTAGTTGTGCTAAAATGATATACGGACAGTTGATGGGAACAGAACGATATGGTGAAAAGGAGAATAAGGAATATGATACATAATATTGTATATGATGCTGTTAAGAAAAAGGCTTTAACAAATCCACCTAATGATTATATTGGAAATGTAGAAATGGCAGCAGGTATTGGACTTGTTTTGAAGGAAATAAATTTGGAAATGGAGTTTAATGATATTAATGAACCGAGTGATGTCAAAGAGAAATTTCTTAATATTATTAAAGAGTATGGTGAAGATAAGCTGTCAGGACAGTCGAAAATTATATATGAAAAAGTTGTAAAGTATAAAGTTAAGAAAATGGTTAACGAGACTATGGAAGATATTGAAATATTGGTCAAGATGAATTGTTAAAACATATTAAAGTATAGATATGACAAAAGAATAAAGCCATATAAGTGAAAAATCGCTTATATGGCTTTTTAAAATCGAGTGGAGATAACCAACTAGGTTAAAGATACTATAAAAAAATCTATCTTTTATCCATAGGAATATAATCTGTATGTTTTGCAACATTTTTATATGCAGGACGAATGATTTTACTTGAATTAACAAGTTCTTCAATTCTGTGTGCGCTCCAACCGGAAATTCTTGCTATTGCAAAAATTGGTGTATATAACTGTAATGGGAGTTCTAACATTTTGTATACAAAGCCACTATAAAAGTCAACGTTAGCACTAACACCTTTGTAAATCTTTCTTTCTTTAGCGATAACTTCAGGAGCAAGTCGCTCAACTGCTTCATATAAAGCAAATTCTTTTTCCATTCCTTTTTCTTTAGAAAGCTTTTCAACAAAACCTTTAAATACTCGTGCACGAGGGTCGGAAATAGAATATACCGCATGACCTATACCATATATAAGACCTGCATTATCAAAAGCTTTTTTGTTTAACAAATCTGAAAGATATTGTTTAATTTCTTCTTCGTTAGTCCAATCCTTAACATTAGCCTTCATATCTTCGAACATCTGAATAACTTTAATATTAGCACCACCATGCTTTGGTCCTTTTAATGAACCTAAAGAAGCAGCAACAGTTGAATAAGTATCAGTTCCGGAAGATGAAACAACGTGTGTTGTAAATGTTGAGTTATTACCACCGCCATGGTCAGCATGGATAACTAAAGCTAAATCTAAAATCTTTGCTTCTAATGCTGTATATTTGCTATCCGGTCTAAGCATATAAAGAATATTCTCTGCTGTTGATAAGTTAGCCTGTGGTGAGTGAATATATAAACTCTGACCATCATGATAATGTTTATATGCCTGATATCCGTATACAGACAACTGTGGGAATAAAGCAATCAACTGCAAACACTGTCTAAGTACGTTAGGGATAGAAATATCATCAGCAGCATCGTCATATGAATATAAAGTAAGTACACTTCTTGCAAGAGTATTCATCATATCATGGCTTGGAGCCTTCATAATAATGTCACGAACAAAGCTTGTAGGAAGTGAACGATAATGACCAATTATTCTGTTGAAGTCATCTAATTCTTCTTTTGTTGGGAGATGTCCAAATAAAAGAAGATATGTTGTTTCTTCAAAACCAAAACGGTCTTCAGAAATAAATCCATCAACAATCTGTTCTATATCTATACCTCTGTAATATAATTTTCCTTCGCAAGGAATCATTTCACTGTCAACAGTTATGTAAGAGTGAACTTCTGCAACTTCAGTAAGTCCTGTTAAAACACCTTTTCCATTAATATCTCTTAATCCACGCTTTACATCATACTTTGTATATAATTCAGGATCAATAGCACTATCCTCATTACACATAGCTGCAAGCTTTTCAATATCAGGTGTAATCTGTGAGTAAATGTTTTCTGCCAAAAGAAAACCTCCTTTTCTAAATAACTAAAGCATATTTTACCATAAATAAGACATTGTAACAACCAAGTTAACAAAAAATTTACATTTTAATTTGTGTTAGTGTATAAAAAGTGTTAAAATAATATGAATAAATCGCTCAGAAAGTGAGGCAAAAATGGATATTTTTGAATATATGAGAGAAACGACCAAAAGTGAACAGGCTCCATTGGCAGCCAGAATGAGACCAAACTCTCTTGATGAAGTGGTAGGTCAAAAACATATATTAGGACAGAATAAATTATTATATAGAGCTATAAAGGCTGATAAATTAAGTTCGGTTATTTTTTTCGGACCACCGGGAACAGGTAAGACTACTCTTGCAAAAGTAATAGCTAATACATCTGATTCTGATTTTTGTCAGATTAATGCAACTATTGCAGGAAAAAAAGATATGGAAGAGGCTGTTAATAAAGCAAAAGATGTTTTAGGAATGTATGGAAGAAAGACTATAGTGTTTGTTGATGAGATTCATAGATTTAATAAAAGTCAGCAGGATTTTCTTCTTCCTTATGTTGAAGATGGAACTATAATTTTGATAGGAGCAACAACTGAAAATCCATATTTTGAAGTAAATAGTGCTTTGATTTCACGTTCTACTATATTTGAACTTAAGTCTCTTGATAAAGATGATATAAAAGAATTGATTAACAGAGCAATGTCAGATGAAAAAAATGGAATGGGTGGATATGGTGCGAATATTACGGAGAATGCAGTGGAATTCTTAGCAGATTCTTCTAATGGTGATGCGAGAACGGCACTTAACGCAGTAGAGCTTGCGATTCTTACTACCGATAGAAGTAGTGACGGAATAATTCACATTACACCTGAGGTTATAGAAGAATGTATACAGAAGAGAAATGTAAGATATGATAAAGACGGAGATAATCATTATGATACTATTTCAGCATTTATAAAGAGTATGCGAGGTTCAGACCCTGATGCAACAGTATATTATCTTGCGAGAATGTTAGTTGCAGGCGAGAGTGTTACTTTTATTGCAAGAAGAATTATGATTTGCGCAGCAGAAGATGTAGGACTTGCTGACCCAAATGCATTACAGGTAGCAGTTGCAGCAGCACAAGCGGTTCATCAGTTAGGGATGCCTGAAGCAAGAATACCTCTGGCAGAGGCCGCAATATATGTAGCAAAAGCACCAAAAGGTAATTCTGCTTATAATGCAATCAACAGTGCGATGGAGTTTGTAAAGAATCATCAGTTGTATGATATTCCGGCTTATTTAAGAGTAGGTTCTTATAGCGGAGCAAAAGATTTAGGACATGGAATAGGGTATAAATATCCACATGATTACGAGAATCATTATGTTGAACAGCAATATTTACCGGATGAGATAAAAGACATACATTTTTTTGACGAGTAATAATAAATGTGGTAATATAAATACAGATTATTTGTGCGAAGCAATCAGAAGAGAAGAGGTATATTTTGAAGGAACTTATTGGAAAACTATCACATGGAATCATAGAAAATAATATTGCAGAATTGGAAGTTTCTGTTACATCTATTGAAGAATCAATAGAGGCAGGAACAGTTTTTCGTGGAAAATTTGAAATTTTTAATAAAAATGAAGGCGAATTAAAAGGTATTATATATTCATCTAATGAATATTTAAGAATACTTAATGATCAGTTTGTAGGAAAAAATTCAAAGATTGAATATGAAGTAAATACTAAGTATATGGAACCGGGAGATATAATAAGTGGAAAGATAAATATTGTAAGTAATGGTGGGGAAGTGTTTATTCCATTTATGATAAACATTATTGCTGAAAGTATACCGTCAAGTATAGGAAATATTTCTAATATATTTCATTTTTTAAATCTTGTAAAACAGGAATATGATGAAGCAGTAAAGATGTTTTTGTCGCCGGATTTTAAGAGGATTATATTAGGCAAAAATGTTGCTGATCGCTGTATGTACGATGGTTTGATTAAAAGCGCTAATAGCAGAAGAGCGTTGGAAGAATTTGTAATAGCAATCAATAAAAAACAAAAAGTAGAGTTTGAAATTTCTGATTCAGTAAGAGAATATGACTCATTGATAGAATCTTATGGTGACCTACTTCTGTTGTCCAGAAATACATGGGGATTATTAGAGATTAGTGTTGAAACGGAAGGTGATTTTATCTGTGATTATAAGAAGATGATTACAGATGAAGATTTTGCAGGGAATAATTACGAATTTACATATCTTATAGATGTTAATAAATTGCATTCGGGACTTAATTATGGAAAGATTGTTTTCGCATCAATTAACAATAGATTTGAATGTAGCATTTTAGTGGATAATATCAAAGGTCGTGACAATTCTAAGTTTGAAGTTAAGAAATGTCTTTCGAAACTTAATCAGTTGTATCTTGATTTCAGAATGAGAAAATGTCAGCTTGATAAGTGGTCAGATGAATCTCTTTCATTAATTGAAAGAGCAAGGGGATTTAATGATAATAATATGTTCCTGAAATTATTACAGGCACAGGTTTATTTATCAAAGAAAGATGATGAAAATGCTAAGTGGTTGCTCGATAGTGTCGGAGAAAATATTCTTGACAGAAAAGAAGAGAATATACCATTATATTGTTTTTATTTGTATGTAAGGACATTACAAAAGAGGGAACTTGATAATACCCTTATGACAACGGAGATAATAAAAAAATATTATGAAAATGGTTATGACAAGTGGGAACTTTTATGGATTCTTATGTATATTGACCCTTCGTTTGAAAATAATAAGAGTTTAAAAATTACGAGAATAAAAGAACAGTTTAAGTTAGGATGTCATAGTACTCTTATGTATTATGAAGCATTGTATGTATTTAACAAGCAACCGGCACTTCTTAGAGTACTTAATGATTTTGAATTGCAGGTTCTTAATTTTGGAAGTAAATATGACGGAATAGAATTAAGACTTGCAGTGCAGATTTCAGAGTTGTCAATGCTGGAGAAGAGTTTCAGACCACTATTATTTGGTATTCTTGTTAAGTTATATAAAAAGTTTGAAAATAAAACAATATTAACAGCTATTTTAAGTGTTTTGATAAGAGGAAATAAAACAGATACTAAATATTTTGAATGGTATGAGCTTGGTGTTAAAGCTGATATTCAGGTTACAAGATTGTATGAATATTATATTTTTTCAATGCCAAAGGATTATGATGAGCTTTTACCAAATACAATTTTAATGTACTATGTATATAATGCAAATTTGTTATATGATAGGGAAGCGTTCTTTTATTCACTTGTTATAAAACATAAAGACAGAAACCCTAATATGTATAAGAACTATGTTAAAAACATAGAAAAGTTTGCATTGGAAAAACTCCGTAAAGGTGAGATTGATGAAGAACTTAGTATTATATATGAAGATATATTAACAACTTCTATGATAACTGAGGAGAATGAAAAAAATCTTCCTAAAATTCTAAATACTTGGAAGATTACGCTCACAGATGATTTTATAAATGAAGTAATAGTTTTTCATAAAGAGATAAAAGATAAGACTGTTTATAAGGTTAATAAAAAATGCGCCTATATTAATGTTTATACAGAAGATGTAATTATATTATTTAGGGATTTGAATAATAATGTATATTTAAATTCAATTGGATATACTATTCAAAAACTATATGAAAATAAAGAATTAAATGAAGAAGCTGTAATTAGAAATGAAGACAATATATATTTAGTTTCAAAGGAATGTGAGCAATCCATTAAGTATCAAAAAAGGTTGAAAAATGGAGTTACACTTTTTAATAAAATAATAGATAATGATAGTTTTAATGAAGAGTATCAAGACTATATATTAAGTGATATTATTGAATATTACTCTAATAATTTTGACAGCGAAGATTTAGATGAGTTTTTGAAAAATGTAAATATTACAAGATTAAGCAGAGAATCAAGAGTAAGCATTATTGAATTAATGATAACAAGAGGTTTATATGATGAGGTTTTGGAATACATAAATCTTTATGGGACTTACGGAATAGATTCTAAGAAGATTCTTAAATTTGTTACTTACATTTTAAGAAACGGAAAAGAAGACTTAGTAGAAAATATATTAATATATTGTTCCGAATCATTCAAAAAAAGTAAGTATAATGAATTATCTCTTGAGCATTTATGCAATAATTTTAATGGTACTACAAGAGAAATGATGGAACTTTGGAGAATTTCAAAAGATTTTTCGATTGAAAGCAGAGATTTGGAAGAACGAATTATAGCACAAATGTTGTTTTCGAGGACAAATGTTTCAAGTATATCTGTTATTTATGACTCATACTACAGAAAAGGAAGTTTAAAACTCATAAAAAAAGCATATTTATTTTATCAATCGTACATTTATTTTGTAAAAGAAACTCCTATAGATGAGTTGTTTTTTAGACATTTAGAAGACGAAATGATATTTAATGAAAATGTCCTTGATATTTGTAAGTGCTCCTATTTGTTATATAATTCTGATAAAGACTCCTTAAGTGAAAGAACATTAGAGATATGCAGAAATTCAATTGTATATCTTGAAAAAGCAGGTATTATTTTTGACTTCTATAAAAACTATGACAAATTCTTTGATTTATCAGGAAAAATTATGGATAAAACAACTATAGTTTATAGAACAGAGCCGGCAGATAAAGTTTTAATTAATTATTATATTGAAACAGGAAATTTATTGCCAAAAGATTATATTTCAGAAGAGATGAAACAGGTATTTCCGGGAATGTATATTAAATCATATACTTTGTTTTATGGTGAAAAAATTAATTATTATATTATGGAGACACGTGGAGAGGATAGCGTTTTGACTGAAAGTTGTGAATATAATCTTGATGACAGAACTATAGAGGTTAGTAATTCAAGATTTGGTAAGTTGAACGATATTTTAGTGTGTAGGGAATTAAAGGATGAAAAACTTGTTAGAGGTTTAGCAAAAGAATATTATATAAACAATGAATTAGTAAAAAGATTATTTGGGTAACTTGGATTTTTTAAGATATAGATTTTAAGAGAGCTTTTTGAGTTTTAACATTTATCTATATAGTTTTATGTGAAAGGTTTGGTAGACAATATGAGTGTTGAAAGAGATAAAAACAAAATTTTTGTTTCGATTGATTTGTGCAGAGATTATAGTCAAATTACATATTGTTATTCGGATAATATGAATGAGCCGGAATCGGTTAGTACCATTCCAGGTGAACAAAAATATCTGATACCGACTGTTGTGGGTAAAATAAATGATGCGAATGAATGGATTATTGGTGACGAAGCTTTATTAAGAAATAGTAGAGCAGAAGCACAGATTTCTAAAGATATAGTGAATGCAATTTTGGCAGAAAAAAATACGGAAATTAATGGTAGAGCTTACTCGGGATATGATATTTTAAAAGTGTTTATTGTAGGATTGTTAAAGCTTTTAAATACTAACCATCATATTGAGAGACCTGACTATCTTGTAGTCACGGTTGAATATCCTGATAGGATTTTGGTGAATATTATAAGAAGCATTTTGGAAGATATTGGACTTGAAAAGGAAACTGTTAAAGTATTGGGGCATTCGGAAAGCTTGATATATTACATGATTTTTCAAAAAAAAGAGTTATGGGTAAATGATGTATTTATTTTTGATTTTACTGAGCATCAATTTCAGGTTAGAAGACTTAATTCTGTAAGGTCAAGGTTGCCTCAGCCGATTGTTGTTGAGGAGATGGATTTATCAACTAAATATGATATTAGTATGACAGAGACTGAGGAAGGAAAAGTAAGACTTGATAGGCAGTTTTTGGAATTTTTACAGGATATTTGTTCAAAACATATTGTATCTACGGTTTATTTGACAGGTGTGGGATTTTATAAGGAATGGATGAAAGAATCTATCAGATTTTTATGCAGTAAACGAAGGGTTTTTCAAGGGTATAACCTATTTGTTAAAGGAGCCTGCTATGGTGCAATAAGTGAAGCTGGAATAGGTAATGCGGGAGATTATCAGTTCGTTTGCTCAGGAAGGACGTTAGTAAATATTGATTTAGAGATTGTAAAAGGCGATAAAATCATTCCGGTTTCTTTGTCTAAAGCAGGAATTAATTGGTATGAAGCAGGTGCAAGAGCTGAAGGAATTCTTGATGCAAGCAGGGAGATACGACTTAGAATTAATTCATCAATAAGTAAGAATTCTAAGATAGTAACGATTAATTTAATGTCATTCCCACCAAGACCTAACAAGACAACCAGGATAGAGATTATTCTATCATATAGAACTGACAGACAATGTATAGTTATGGTAAAAGATTTAGGATTTGGAGACTTCTTCAAATCCTCCGGAGATACAGTTAAGGAAATATTGAACATAGAAGAATTTATCTGATTTTATTTAGAGATTAAATTAGAGGATTGTTAATATATAGAACAAACTGCATTGGAGGACAAATATGAGTGGTCTGATTTTATGTACAAAGAAAGCGGATATTCCATATAGAATATCTGATGCAAATATAAACATTTATTCAATTGAAGAGTTGGCATATTACTTGTATAATAATGCTTATTTTGTAGATGATAGTTTTTTTACGGAGGAATTAATTGAATATATCGAAGAAAAACTTAATCTTAAGAAGATTGCGCAACGACTTCGTTACGCGATAGGACAGAAAATGGATTTTTATGAGCTTGTTATGATTATTGTAACAGGAGCGATGTATTTTTCTGAAAATGAGATTAGAGGTTTTGAAAAGGAATTAAAATCAATTGGTACAAAGAGTATGCTTGAAAGGATGAAGGCAAGAGCAGTAATGCTATACGAAAACGGAAAGCTTTCGTCGGCAATGCAGGTATATGATAATATATTATCTAACAGCACGTATAAAAAACAGTCAGATGAATTTTATTCAGATGTGTATTTTGGGAAAGCGAAAATTCATTGTCGAATGTTTTATTTTAAAGATGCTATAGAAGAATTAAACGAAGCATATAGACTTAATAATACTTTAGAGATATTAAAATCTTTAATTTATGCAAAGCTTTTATATGAAAAAACATTTGGTATAAAAGTGGATTTTACAGATGAACTGGAAAATAATTCTGAGATAGTATTTAGTTGTAAACAGGATTTGAAAGCTTTAGAGACACAGTTATTAAATGGTAGTGAGTATGAGCGCTTATCTAAAATATTTATATATGATGGCAAACGTAATCTTGATGATTACTATGAAGAGATACAGAATGTTTTGGATAATTGGAAAGATGAATACAAGACTAATTTTTTATAAAATAAAAGTTTGTTACTTGATATGAAAGGAAAGTTGGTAGTAACATGGGTCTGTTTAAAAAAAAGAAAAAGTATGAAGATGATTTTTTGGATGATTTAGTTATAGACGGCTTTGATGAAAATAAATCAGGAATTGAGACTGAACCTTTAGAAGCGGATACATTAGAAAATAAAAAACAGGCTATTGAGAATTGTTGTGACAGAATTACAAGTGCAAATTCAAGGATAGCAGAATTGAAAATTGAATATCAGACGGTTAATTCATATCTGAATGATATAATGTTGATAGAAAATCTGTCTGCTGAACAGAAAGAAGAAATTATAGAGTATGCAAAACGAGTGGTAGTGCTTGATAAAGATAGAAAAGATTTTGGAAAATCAATGTCAAAGCTTAGCGATAAGCAATATCGTTATATGCATGATAATGAAGAAGAAATTGCCGATATAATTAAGAGTATGGCAGAAGATGAAAAATACTGCGAATCTGTTAAAACAGATATGAGGTATCTTGAAGGGGAGAAAGCCGGATTACAAATTGAGATAAAAGAGCAGAAAAGAATTATTCGTTCATTGTATGAAATTTCAAAATTTGCAGTTAGTGCCTTTGTTGTTCTTATGTCGATTTTATTGGTAATGGAATTTGGATATAATAAAAATGTTACTGGTTTAATTTATGCTGTTATAGCTTGTGCTGTTGTATTTACAGCTACAATATTTACAGTAAGAAATAAAGCAGACTATGAGCTTAAACTGGCAAAAATACGAATGAATCGTGCTATTGGATTACTTAATAAAATTAAAATTAAGTATGTAAATATAGCAGGAAAGTTAAGTTATCTGTATGAGAAATATGGAGTAAAAAGTTCATATCAGTTAAGCAAGGTATGGGCAGCATATTTAACTTTAAAAAAAGAAAGAGAAGTATATAATAAAGCCTCTGTAAGACTTATAGAAGCGGAAGATAGTTTAGTGTCGTTGTTAAAAAGAGCTACAGTAAAAGATGCAGGCATTTGGATAAATCAGGCATATGCATTGTTTAATGAATCTGATATGGAAGAAATAAAAGAGCATTTGTATAAAAGAAGAGAGAAACTTAAAAGTTCTTTGGATTATAACAACGAAGTTATGGATAAATCCAGAGAAGAAATAAAAATGATAGTGCTAAGTAATAGTGAACATGCGGATGAATTGATGAAAATACTTGAAGCTTATGAAGAAAGCTTGGGGTAGAATATAGGTTTAAATGAAAGAGAGTCAGTTATCAAGGTGATAATTGATTCTTTTTTTGTTAAAAATGGTTGTGAAAAAGTAATAAATGCAACAAAATAAAATGTTGACAAATATTAAAGTAACATATATAATGTAAGAAAATGAGAGAAATTGTCGTATTATAAGAGTCGAGTTAAATATAATAGTTTATAGGTAAGAACATAAGAGGGGGAAACATAATTGGGAGAAAAAGACAAAACAGAAAAATATCTTGAAGCATACAATGATGTATTTGCAGATATATTTAATGTATTAGTATTTGAAGAAGACATAATTATACCAGATTCTCTAGTGAATGCAGGAACAGAAACCATATATAAGAGTAAAGATGGAAAATTGAAAAATCAATTAAGAGATATACAAAAGTATTATAATGAATCGCATATTCAGATAGCTTCACTTGGAATAGAGAATCAGTCAGAAGAAGATAAAGATATGGTTATAAGGATATTGGGTTATGATTATGCAAGTTATAGAGAGCAGATAATTAATAAAAAAGATGGAAGATATCCGGTAATAACAATAGTATTAAATTTTAGCGAAGAAAAATGGTCAGCGCCAAAATCACTTATAGAAGTCTTGGATATTCCAAAGGAATTAGAAGGATATGTAGAAGATTATCATATAAAAGTATATGATATAGCATATCTTCCAAAAGAAATAAGAGATAGATTCAAAAGCGATTTTAAAGTGGTAGCAGATTTTTTTGCAGAGAAAAGATTAGGTACATATGATGCAAGTAAGCATAAAGAGAGGATAATACATGTTGAGGCAGTTCTTGAAATGTTAAGGGTGTTTACAAAAGATGAAAGATATAAGGAGATAGAAGAGATAATTAACAAAAATCTGGAAGGTGATGTAAGTATGTGTAAAGTTTTGGATGAGTATGAAAGAAGAGGAATAGAAAAAGGAATAGAAAGAGGAATAGAAAGAGGAATAGAACAAACAATACTGAATTTAGTAAAAAATAATCGATTATCTGTAGAAGTGGCTTGTGAAGAATTAAATATTTCTAAGGAAGAATTTGAAGAGAAAATGTCAAGTTTTAATAGTTTGGTAAAAATATAAACAGTTATGAATAATTAATGAAACGTAAGAAGGGAAAAGTAATTGGGAGAAAAAATATAAAACAGAAAAATACCTTGAATCATACAATGATGTATTTGCAGATATATTTAATGTATTAGTGTTTGAAGAAAATGTAATAGCACCGAATACTTTGATAAATGCAGGAACAGAAACATAGAAACATTAGATATTCCAAAAGAGTTAGTTGGATATGTGGAAGATTATCATATAAAAGTATATGATATAGCATACCTCCCTAAAGAAATCAGAGATAAGTTTAAAAGTGATTTTAAAGTTGTAGCAGATTTTTTTACAGAAAAAAGATTAGGTACATACGATGCAACTAAGCATAAAGAGAGGATAATACATGTTGAGGCAGTACTTGAAATGTTAAGGGTATTTACAAAAGATGAAAGATATAAGGAGATAGAAGAAGAGATAATCAACAAAAATTTGGAAGGTGATGTAAGTATGTGTAAAGTTTTGGATGAATATGAAAGAAGAGGAATAGAAAAAGGAATTATGAATTTAGTGAAAAATAATCGATTATCCATAGAAGTGGCGTGTGAAGAATTAAATATTTCAAGAGAAGAATTTGAAGAAAAATTAGATAAGTATAAATTATCTGTAAGTTAAATCGTTTATTAAATCCATATTATAATAATGTATATATTGTAACCTGATTCTAAAAAAGAATTATAGGTTGCAATTTTTTTGATTTGAAATAGATTTTTTTTTGTTTTAATTCGTTTATAATTATATAAACAAATTTGATGATATATTAAAAATTTAAAAGGCAAGGGTGTGAAAATGATAAATAAATATAAATACAAAGATTTTGAAGAAATATATAATCGACAATCTGACAGAATATTTAAAATGTGTATGACTTATTTATGTAATGAAGAGGATGCCAAAGAAGCTGTGCAAAATATTTTTATGAAATTACTTGAGAAAAATATTAGATTCAAAGATAGTAATCATGAGAATGCATGGCTATGTAAAGCTACAAGAAATTATTGTTTGGATGTACTGAAAAGTGCATGGAAAAAGAAAAGAGTAGATTTTGAAACACTTCCTGAAGTAAACACTTCTGATAAAGATTTAGAAAATAATGAAAAAGAGTTAATAGAAAAAGCACTTATAAAGTTATCTATAAAGCAAAAAGAAGTAATATATCTTTATTATTATGAGGAATATTCGATTAAAGAAATTTCAAAAATATTAAAACGAAGTGAAAGTACTATACAAACACAGTTATCGACGGCAAGGAAAAAGATGAAAGAAATTTTGAATAGTGAAAAATTTAGAAAGGAGGAGGATTAGTATGAAATATAATGATGAAGATGTAAAAAAAATTTATAAGGATTATGTGGAAAATATAAATAAACCGGATATTAGTTTTAAGCAAATTTGGGATAATTATGAGAAAAAAAGTAATAAAAAAGAATTTCTACATAAAGAATATGGCTATGTTTCAGTGTTCGAAAAGATTGCGATAGTAGTACTTGCGTTCGTAATCATAGGTGGAATTTCATTAAGTTATTTTTTGGATAAGAAAAATAAAATTGATAAAAATGAAATTAACAGTAATGATAGCAATATAATTAACCAACCACTTAATATAGAGTATAAGGAAATAGAAGATTATTATGAAGTTTCCAAACAATATGAGTCAGAGGGATATTTACAAAAAAATAATAAAGTTTGGAAATGGAAGGATGACAATTTACTTATCTATAAAGATGGAGAAGTTTTATGGACAATTCCATCAGAAAAAAAGGAATATTTAATAACAAGGGAAGAGTATCCGGATGGAAAGACAATAACATTTTATTATGCCGAATACGAAGGTGAAGTATATGTAAGACAACCACAGATGTATATGTCTGGAGAAGATATTTTAGTTACAACAGATGGAAAGGAAATATATCTTTTATTTGGAGAACTTGACAGTATTACTCATGAAGGTTTTTCTTGTCAAAAACCTTATATATTAAATATGGAGACGGGTGAATATACGGAGATATTAAGTGATTTAGAAATAGATGGGAAAATTTATACAGAATATGAAGTGTATAGGGATTGGGAATTTTATGGAGATTATGCTTATGTATATATAAGAGAAGAGAATGACCACGACCATAATACACCTGATAAAAAATATAAAGTGAATTTAAAAAGTAAGACTTTTAACGTGTATGAGAGCACAGTATCAGATAATTACACAAGAGAATTTGATGTGATAAGAAAAAATGAAAAATATTATCTTATAAATACCATAACAGATGAACAATTAATTGAATTAGAACCTGAAATTGCAAAGAAAATAAATGGTTTATATATTAATGAGGATAAGAGTAAAATCTTGATTTATGTGAATGAGTATAAAAGCGACATTGCAAGAATGGCTATGATTGATACAAGCAATTACAAGATAGAATATTTTAGTTCTAAGCTAAATAGGGGAGAATGGCTTTTTGTAGATGATAAATTATGTTATCAATTTGGAGATGTATATACTGTTTATAAGGAGATAGAGAATAAAGTTGAAGAATTGCCTGAATATGTATATATAGGAGAAAATGAAATAATAAAAGTAATATCAGACTATTTAATTAATGAATATGATGAACTTGGAGTTGAAGTAGAAGAGAACAATATTTTTATACCTAATGTTTATATTACACACGAAAAAGAAGATGGTGATGTAAGAAAAATATATACAATTGTAGCTTTATATGATTATACAAAAGAAGAAGATACACTTGTTGAATATAGTGGTAAAGAATTAGTTATGTGTTTTTATCTGAAAAAAGAAAACGAAGAATATGTGGTAGATAAGGTGATTAAAAGTAAGGAAGGTTCAGAGGCGCTTCAAAGTGTAAAAGATATGTGTGGAAATAATCCCAAAATGGTTACTGAGATTATGGACGAATATCAAAACATTATGAAGAAAAGAGGTATTGATAAAACTAGAGAAGAGGATTTGGAAAGATATGTAGATGTAAATGATTTAGATATAAGATATGTAGAAGCTTATAATGGCGTACATATTTATATCGGAACTTCAGATTTTGATATTCAAATATATCATGACTGGGTTGATAAGTTATCAGTATATGATACTAATGAAGAAAAATTCTCTAAAGATAAATTTTTAATAAAAGAAATTTTAGATGAAAATTTGGAATACAGAGAAATACCGGACTATGAAATAAAAAACTATGAAAGTTCGACAGAAGATGGCATTATAATAAATGGATACAGTGATGAAGAAATGATTTTATCTATAATAGTATTAGAAGATAATATTATTGGAATAAGAAATCATGAATTTGATGAAGGAATCAAATGGTATGAAACAAATAAATCTAGAGATTATGATGAAATTAAAAAGAGGATAATGGGTGAAAATGCGAATGGATATTATACCTGGTATTATGATATAACTCATGATGGATTGAAGGATAAGATTTTAGTAAATACAAGAACTCTTTATGAAATGCCAAAAGAAGGTGAAAATACAATTTCAATATATTCAGGAAGGACATACGAATTAATATGGACTGAAAATATTAATTCATCTCATATGGGAGAAGGTAGTATAAGAATATATAATGATGGAGAAAAAGATTATTTATTAATGTGGAAACCATATATGGAACAAGGTGATGCAGTTTACAGATGTAAAGTTGTAAAATTATCAGAAGATGGAAATGAAGAAATTATAGATGAAAAAGTATTTAGCTATAGTCTTAATTCTTTAAGCGTTGATACAGAGGCACTTAGAAAATATGGCGAAGAAGTTAATTCTTATTTAGAAAAATCTTTTGTATTAGCTGAGTCGGGTTCAATTATGGGAGAAGGTCACAGTACAGATAAGGAAAAAAGAATTACAACTTATGATGTTGAAGCTGATATAAAATCAATAGAGGAAAACTTAGACAGTATGCAATAAAATACCTTGACAAACCTACACAAAACATTTATTATCTTCATTAGTTGAATAATAAAAATGCAGTGAAAAAGAGGAGTAGAAGTTTTGAACTATCAGAGAGAGTGATCCGGTGGCTGAAAGATTACTTAAGCAGAAGAACTTTGAAGGTAGCTTTTGAGCAGTACTGTTGAACGAGTGAATTATTGTTATTATAATAATCTGCAATTTGGTAATAACAGCTTCAATATCAATTAGACAGTAACGGAGTCGTCCACGTTATAGGATAAGAAGAGTAGCGATGATGGTCGCTAAAAAAGGTGGTACCGCGAGGTAATTATACTTTAGTTTATTACACGCCCTTTAATCTGTTTATACAGATTAAAGGGCGTTTTTTGTTGAAAGGAGAATGATTATGGCAAAAGAATTAGAAAAAAATTATAATCCTGCCGATATCGAGCAGAGATTATATGACAAATGGGAAGAAAACAAATATTTTCATGCAGAGGTAAATAGAGATAAGAAACCATTCACTATTGTTATGCCTCCACCAAACATTACAGGACAGCTCCATATGGGACATGCCCTTGATAATACAATTCAGGATATTTTAACAAGAACAAAAAGAATGCAGGGATATGAAGCACTTTGGCTTCCGGGAACAGACCATGCTTCAATTGCAACAGAGGCAAAGATTGTTGAAAAAATGCGTGAAGAAGGCGTTACAAAAGAAGATTTAGGACGTGACGGTTTCTTAGAGAGAGCTTGGGAATGGAAGAAACAATATGGCGGAAGAATTGTTGCACAGCTTAAGAAAATCGGTTCATCTTGTGATTGGGACAGAGAAAGATTTACAATGGATGATGGTTGTAATAAGGCGGTAAAAGAAGTATTCGTAAATCTTTATAATAAAGGACTTATTTACAGAGGCGAAAGAATTATCAACTGGTGTCCGCACTGTCTTACATCTATTTCAGATGCAGAGGTTAATTATGAGGACCAGGCAGGACACTTTTGGCATTTAAGATATCCGTTATCAGATGGAAGTGGATACATCAATCTTGCTACAACAAGACCTGAAACATTACTTGGTGATACAGCGGTTGCAGTTAATCCAAATGATGAAAGATACAAGGATATGATTGGAAAAACAGTTATTCTTCCAATCGTTCACAGAGAAATTCCAATCGTTGCAGATGATTATGTTGAAATGGAATTTGGTACAGGTGTTGTTAAGATTACACCGGCACATGACCCTAACGACTTTGAGGTTGGTTTAAGACATAATCTTGAAATCATCAATGTTATGACAGATGATGCAAAGATTACTGAAGATTATCCAAAATATGCAGGAATGGATAGATATGAAGCAAGAAAAGAAATTGTAAAAGATTTAGAAGCAGAAGGTGCTTTAGTTAAGATAGAAGATTACAGCCACAATGTTGGAACATGTTACAGATGTAAGACAACGGTTGAGCCAAGAGTATCGAAACAGTGGTTTGTAAAAATGGAGCCGCTTGCAGGACCTGCAATTGATGCTGTTAAAAATGGCGATACAAAATTTGTTCCACCACACTTTGATAAAACATATTTCCACTGGTTAGAAAATATACGTGACTGGTGTATTTCAAGACAGTTATGGTGGGGACACAGAATACCAGCGTTCTATTGTGATGACTGTGGAGAAATGATAGTAACAAAAGATAACGAAGCAGTTTGTCCAAAATGTGGTAAGGCTATGCGTCAGGACCCGGATACGCTTGATACATGGTTCTCATCAGCACTTTGGCCATTTTCAACACTTGGATGGCCTGAGAAGACAGAAGAACTTGATTACTTCTATCCAACAAGTGTACTTGTAACAGGTTATGACATTATTTTCTTCTGGGTAATAAGAATGATGTTCTCGGGACTTGAGCATGCAGGTGAAGTACCATTTAAGAATGTACTTATTCATGGACTTGTAAGAGATTCTCAGGGAAGAAAGATGAGTAAATCACTTGGAAATGGTATTGACCCATTAGAAGTAATTGAAAAATATGGCGCAGATGCATTAAGATTTACACTTATTACAGGAAATGCACCTGGTAATGATATGAGATTCTATTATGAAAGAGTTGAAGCAAGCCGTAACTTTGCTAACAAAGTATGGAATGCGTCAAGATTCATAATGATGAATATGCCTGAAGACGGAATAAAGGAAGTTGATAAATCTGCACTTACAAATGCTGATAAGTGGATTTTATCAAAGGCAAACACACTTGCAAAAGAAGTAACAGACAATATTGAAAAATTCGAGCTTGGTGTTGCTGCAGATAAATTATACAACTTCATTTGGGAAGAATTCTGTGACTGGTATATTGAAATGGTTAAACCAAGACTTTACAGTGAGGATAATACAACAAAAGAAGCTGCACTTTACACATTAAAGACAGTTCTTGAAATCTCGCTTAAATTACTTCACCCATACATGCCATTTGTAACAGAAGAAATATTCTGTACATTAAATGAAGGTGCAGAGTCTATTATGATTGAAAAATGGCCTGAATATACAGAAGAACTTAACTATGCTACAGAAGAAGAATCAGTAGAAGTAATTAAGGAAGCTGTAAGAAATATCAGAAATGTTAGAGCAGGCATGAACGTTCCACCTTCAAAGAAAGCAATGGTTTATATTGTTACAGAAAACGAAAAAGTTGCTGATATATTTGAGGATGGAAAGGTATTCTTCCAGACACTTTCCTATGCCAGTGATGTAATTATCCAGAAGGATAAGAACGGAATCGGTGATGATGCGGTTTCGGCAGTTATTGAAAATGCAAATATCTATATGCCATTTGCAGAGCTTGTTGACATAGAAAAAGAAATTGAAAGACTTAAGAAAGAAGAAGAAAAACTTGAAAAAGAGCTTGCAAGAGTAAATGGAATGTTAGCAAATGAGAAATTCGTAAGTAAGGCACCTGCTTCAAAGATTGAAGAAGAAAAAGAAAAACAGGCTAAATACACACAGATGATGAAACAGGTTAAAGACCAGCTTGCACATCTTATAAAATAATTTATTGTTTTGTGAAGAAATTGCTTAGGAATTTAAGGCGATTTATTTGTAGAAATTTGCGATAATTTTTACTTGAAATATTAATAAATGCTTTCTATAATCGAAAGGTAATGAAAAGGAGTACCGAAAGATTATGGAAAGCATTTTTAATTATGAAGAAGCAGTTAAATACATAGATGAAATACCAAAGTTTACTAAAAAAAACACACTTGAACATACAAAAGCATTTTTAGAAGGTTTAAAAATTAATCAAAACAAAATGAAGATAATACACGTTGCAGGAACCAATGGAAAAGGTTCAGTTTGTGCGATGATATCCAATGTTTTGAGTAAGGCAGAAAAAAAGACAGGCTTATTTACATCACCACATCTTGTAAAAGTAAATGAAAGAGTTAAGATTAATAATGAGATGATATCTGATGAAGCGTTTACCGAAGCTTTTAATATAGTGAAAAATAAGGTTACGGAAATGGAAAGTAAAGGATATCCGCATCCGTCTTATTTTGAATTTTTATTTTTGCTTGCAATGAACATTTTTGATAAAGAAAATGTCGACTATGTTGTTTTGGAAACAGGACTCGGAGGAAGACTTGATGCAACTAATTCAATTTTAAATCCATTAATTACAGTAATAACTTCGATAGGATTAGACCATATGGAATATCTTGGAGATACTGTGGAAGATATTGCAGGAGAAAAGGCAGGAATAATAAAAGAAAACATTCCGGTGGTATTTTGGGCTGAAAATGAAGAAGTATGTAAGGTGATTGAGGGAAAAGCTATACAAAAAAAAGCACCAACCTATCCTATAAATTATTCATATTGTAAAAATATTATAAAAACCGATAAAAGTGTTGATTTTTGTATTCAAAGTGGTTATTATTTAGGTTGTGATTTTTCTATTCCATTTATAAGTGATTATCAGGTTGCAAATGCTTTGATAGCAATTAATGCTATAGGAATTGTATTTGAAAAAGATGATATAAAAAAAGACTTAAGTGAAAAGTTAACTGATAAAGAGTTTGAAGAAATAGTATTAAAACAAGGTTTAAAGAGTGTGAAGTGGGAAGGAAGAATGGAAAATGTTTTTGAAGGCGTTTTCTTAGACGGAGCACATAATGGACCGGGAATAGATGAATTTATAAAAACATTTAATGAATATAAGTGCAATGGAAAGAAGAAAATATTGTTTTCTGTTGTAAAAGATAAAGATTATGACTATATGGTTTCGCAGATATCAAAAACAGAAGTTTCAGTAGTATATGTTACAGGTATTGATTCAGACAGAGGTCTTGATGTAAGTGAAATCAAAAAAGATTTTGAAAAGAATAATTGTAAAGCTAAAGTTGAAAATTTTGATAATGCTAAAGTAGCTTTTTCTAAGGCATTAATAGATAGAAAAGAAGAGGATGTATTATTTTGTGTAGGGTCATTGTACCTTATTGGTGAAATTAAAAAATACATAAATGAAAGGTATACGCAATAAGCGTTAATGGATAGATATGATAAATTATGATGAAGAAATAAAGAAATTCACACCAAGTCTTGAAGTGGATGAAACTGAGGACGCAATATATAATAGTAACATTAAGGATGTCACAGATGTTGTATTAGAGATGCTTAAAGAGGTTAAATCTAATAATCAGTAGTACAATTGTGATATTAAAGACCGAAAGATGTTATAAAATTATATAGGAAAGGAAAGTGCAAAATGCCTGGTCTTTTGGTCGTTTTATTAATTGGGCAGAACCATAAAGAAAGTTTTTATGGTATGCATGTGTGTGAAAATGAGATGTTATAGATGTAATAGCGTCCTTGCTAAGAATGACTTTTGTAAAAGCTGTGGTGCGGACGTTACCGTATATAAAAAAATAGTAAAGCTTTCAAATGCCTATTATAATATGGGACTTGCAAAAGCACAGATAAGAGATTTGACAGGTGCTGTCGAATTACTAAGAAGAAGTGTACGATTTGATAAAAATAACATAAATGCAAGAAATTTGTTGGGATTAGTTTATTTTGAAATGGGAGAAGCTGTACAAGCTTTTTCTGAATGGGTAATTAGTAAAAATATTCAACCTGAAAAGAACATAGCAGATGAATATATGAAAAAATTACAGTCTAATCCCACTAGACTTGATACAATTAATCAAACAATTAAGAAATATAATATTGCTCTGAATTATGCAAAGCAGGAAAACGATGATTTGGCAATTATACAGCTTAAAAAGGTTTTGAATACTAACCCGAATCTTATAAAAGGTCATATGCTTTTGGCACTGTTATATATGAAAAAAGGAAATTATGATAAAGCTAAGAAGCCATTAATGAAGACGTTAAAGATTGATTCGAATAATCCACTTGCAAAAAAATATCTTGAAGAAGTTAAACTCCATACAGAAGATAAATTAGGAGAGTCTTTAAAAGAAACAAATAAAGAAGTTGTAAATAATAAAGATTTAGAAGAGAGAAAGCCTTTTTCAGGATATGATGTAGTAATACCTAAGAAAAATAAGATTTATGGAGAATCAAATGCAGGTTTGATGACAGTAATAAATGTGATTATAGGTATTGTTGTTGGTGTTGCGATGACATTCTTTTTATTAATTCCCGCAACAGAGAAATCCTTAAATGATAAACATAATAAAGAAGTTTTGAAATTAAATTCGCAAATAGAAGTGTTAAATAATCAAAAGAGAGATTTAGAAAATAAAATAGAAACCCTGGAAAATGAAAAAACACAGCTTAGCGGACAACTTGATTCGACTGGAAATGAAAATAATCAGATACTTTCGGATTATGATAATTTAATAGCAGCAGTTTCATATTACAATGCGAAAGATTATCTTAATTGTGCAGATTATTTGAAAAAGATAAGTAATTCATCTCGTTCGGAGATATTTATTAACTTATATACTTCTATTCAGCCGGATTCATTTGTACAGGCGGCTCAGCTTTGTTATAATGAAGGAAGCAAGTATTATGCAGCAGGTACAGTAGAAGATTTGCAAAAAGGAATAGACAATCTTGCTAAATGTTTTGAGTATGATTATTTACAGATTAACTATATTGATGTGGCGCAAAAATTAGGTGCAGCATATGAGAAACAATATACTATAGCTCTTACACAGGATATTACAATTGCCGGTCAGTATAAAGATGCAGCATTAACAAATATGACAAGACTAATAGAAATGATAACAATAAATGAAAATGCAGATAATAAAGCAGCTGAGTATTTACAGGTTCATATAAATGCTATAACAGCTAAATAAAACTTTAAACACAAAAGAAAAGATAACTACAAAATTAACTTGTGGTTATCTTTTTTTATCTTAAATGGAGCTGATGCGAACTTGTTCGCTATGTTTATTTTAAAATTAATAATGGAGGATTAAGATGGAAAGTAAGGAGATTTTTGAATTGAAAGACAATGTGTTAATAATTCATGTTGATGGAGAATTGGATCATCATAATTCAATTTACATTAGAAAAAGTGCAGATGACATAATATGTATGCATAATGTAAAATTTGTTGTTTTTGATTTTTTGAAAACGGGTTTTATGGATAGCTCAGGCATAGGGGTGATTATGGGACGGTATAAAAAGCTTAAGTCTATTGGAGGAAGTGTTGGGGTGATTAATGTAAATAAGAGTATAGAGAAAATATTATTGTTTTCTGGCTTAAATAAAATCATAAAATATTATAAAAATATGAATGAAATATTCATAGAAGCAGGAGGAAAAAATTAATATGAATAACAGAATGAATATTGAATTTGACAGTAAATCTGCAAATGAAGCATTTGCAAGACTTGTTATAGCAGGATTTGTTACAAGTCTTGATCCTACAGTTGAGGAAATGGAGGAAATAAAAACTGCTGTTTCGGAAGCGGTAACAAACTCAGTAATACATGGATATCAGATGAAAGATGGGGTAATAACAATGGAGTGTAATATACATAATAATGAAGTTACAATAACCGTAAAAGATAATGGGGTAGGAATAGAGGATATAGAAAAAGCAAAAGAGCCATTGTATACAACATGTGAAGAGGAAGAACGTTCTGGAATGGGATTTGCTTTTATGGAAATGTTTATGGACGTAGTTGAAGTAGAATCTGAGATTGGAAAAGGTACTACCGTAAGAATGAAAAAATATATTAGGAGTAATTTTATAGAGTAAAAAAGTATGAATAATAAGGAGTTATTAGGTTTAGTAAGAAATGGAGATAAAGAAGCCAGAGAAAAATTGATTAGTGATAATACCGGACTTGTGTGGAGTATTGTAAGAAGATTTAATTCCAGAGGGTATGAAGCGGAGGATTTGTTTCAAATAGGTTGTATTGGACTTATTAAAGCTGTGGATAAATTTGATGATTCTTTTGACGTGATGTTTTCTACTTATGCGGTTCCATTGATAATGGGAGAAATCAAGAGATTTATGAGAGATGATGGAATGATAAAAGTCTCAAGAACGCTGAAAGAGAATGGTTGGAAAATTAATAAAGCAATACAATTGTTGAATCAAAGGTTAGGTAGAGAGCCTACTTTAGAAGAAATTTCAAAAGAAACAGAACTTTTAACAGAGGATATAACGCTTGCGCTAGAGGCAAATAGTGAAGTGGAGAGTATATATAAATCTATGTATCAAAGTGATGGAAGTGAAGTGTATTTGATTGACCAGATAAAATGTAATGAAAATGTTAATGAAAATTATGAAAAGATAATAGATAAAATGACTTTGCAACAAATAATAGATGAATTAGATGAAATTGAAAAGAAAATAATATTAAAACGTTATTTTCAAGAAAAAACTCAAACAGAAATAGCAAAAGATTTAGGAATAAGCCAGGTCCAGGTATCGAGAATGGAGAAAAAAATATTATTTGAGTTAAGAAAAAAGATTATTATTTCGTAAATGTAAAAAAAAGACACTGGGATTTATTGAAATTATACAAAAAACGTGTAAAAAACATAAAATCACTAGCTAATTTTACAATAATATAGTATAATGCTATCATATTATGAAAAGGTGGGATTAGTGAATGAACATGGATGAATTTAGTTCGAATGCTCAGAGCGCTTTAACAGAAACACCGAATAGTGACCTTGATATGGATATACTGGAAGATGTTGTTGAAAAAGAAGTAAAGGGTAATAGCTCTTCCAATAATGTAAAGAATAAAAAAGGCCTTTTTGGAAAAAAAGACTCTAAGAACGATGCAGCGAAAGAACCAAAAACCAAAAAAGAAAAACCGGTAAAGGAACCAAAACCTAAAAAAGAAAAACCGGTAAAGGAACCAAAACCTAAAAAAGAAAAGCCGGTAAAGGAACCAAAACCTAAAAAAGAGAAACCGGTGAAGGAACCAAAACCGATAAAGGAGAAACCGGTGAAGGAGCCGAAACCTAAAAAAGAGAAACCGGTGAAGGAACCAAAACCTATAAAGGAAAAGCCGGTGAAGGAGCCAAAACCTATAAAGGAAAAGCCGGTGAAGGAGCCAAAACCTAAAAAAGAAAAACCGGTGAAAGAACCAAAACCTATAAAGGAAAAGCCGGTTAAAGAGAAAAAAGTAAAAAACAAAGCACCAAAGAAGAATAGTGGCAAGATTAGAAAGATTAAGAGTAAATTAATTGCAGCATTTATGTTGCCAATAGCATTATTCGTAATTGTTGGTGTGATTAACTTTATTTTATCTAAACAAGGACTTGAAGATAATGCTGAAGAACTTACATATACTAGTGTAGATGTTTTAAAAGAGTATTTTGATTTAGCATTTAAGAATATTGAATTATCTGCAACCAGAATAACAAGTAATGCAGATGTATGTACTCATTTTGGAGGTCTTTATGATGATGATTATGAAATGGTTACAAAGAATGCATTGGTTAGTGAAGGTGTAGCGGATAAATATATTAACTCAATCCTTGCATTTGGAGCGAATCAAAAAGGTGTTATTTTAACGACAGGCATTAAAGATAAAGAGCTTTACCAGGCATTTATAGCTTCTGATACAGGTAAATTTGTTGAAGAGAATAAAGTAAAGAATAATTGCTGGATTTCAAAACATCCTGAGATTGATGAAATGATGAATCTTGATGAAGATGATTATACATTATCTTTGGTAAGAACAATAGTCAACTCTTCAAATAAAGATGCAGGATACCTTGTTATAGATGTTAAGACCTCGTTTATAGAAGAGATTCTTAAAGGTTCTGATTTTGGTGATGACAGTATAAAGGGATTTATAACAAGTGATGGTAGAGAGGTTGTTGTAGGAAAAGATAAGTTTATCTTTAGTGATAAGGAATTCTTTAAAAATATTGGTAATGATGAAGAGGGTGGTATAGAATACGTTGATTATGATGGTAAGTCATATCTTTTCTTGTATGAAAAAATTGAGACAGGAAATAGTATTGTGTGTGCAATGGTTCCTAATAGTACTATCATTGAACGTGCTAACCAGATAGGTCTCTTTACAATTATTACAATAATAGTATGTTGTATTATAGCCTTCTTTATTGGTTCAAGAATAGCTATAGGAATAGCTGATTCTATTAATAAGATTAATGTTGTAATGAAAAAGACTGCAGAAGGTGATTTGACAGGAGAAGTTGTTACAAACAGAAATGATGAATTTAAACTTCTTTCAGGAAATTTTGGCAGTATGCTTGGAAGTATGAAATCATTGATTGTTAAGATGACAGGTGTTAGTGAACAAGTTAATGATTCAGCAGAAAAAGTTAACGACAATTCAGAGGTTCTTTATGAAGCAACGAAGAATATTACCCAATCAATTGGAGATATTGAAATGGGACTCGTACAACAGTCGGAAGATACAGAAGCATGTTTAAGACAGATGTCAGATTTGGCAGACAGAATTTCTGTCGTATATGATAATGCTAATGAGATTGAGATGATTGCTAATCAGACACAGAATACAGTTGACAATGGTATGGTAATAGTAACAAAGCTTGAAGACAGAGTTAAGGCTACTACAAAGATTACTAAAGAAATTGTTAAAGATATAAGTGATTTGGAAAAAGAAACACGAGCAATTAATACGATTATTGCTACGATTAATGAAATCGCTGAGGAGACAAACCTTCTTTCTTTAAATGCTTCTATAGAAGCTGCAAGAGCAGGCGAGGCTGGAAGAGGATTTGCGGTTGTTTCGGATGAAATCAGAAAGCTTGCTGAACAGTCGAGCGAGGCAGGTACTAAGATTAATGATATCATTATAGGAATAAGAGCAAGGATGGGTGAAACCATTGAGACAGCAGAAAAGGCTGATAGTATTATTACATCACAGATAGATGCATTGGGAACAACAGTAACATTATTCGAAGATATTAAAAATCAGGTAACAAATCTTTCTAATGATATTGATGTAATTTCTGTAAATATTAAAGGAATTGAAAATGCTAAGAATGATACTATGGAAGCTATAGCTAGTATTTCTGCTACATCGAATGAGACAGAAGCTGCTTCTACAGAACTTACAAGAAGTGCTGAAAGTCAGAGACAGGCGGTTGAGATGTTGTATAATGAAGTAAAACAATTACAACATAATTCAAATGAGCTTGAACAGTCAGTTAGCATATTTAAAGTTGAGTAATGAACAAAAAAAGAACATCTTGCGAGATGTTCTTTTTTGTTGTAAATAACTTGTTTAGTATGAATAAAAAAAAGAAAAATGTACAATATAATTTAAAAAAACAACTGTGAGAATAATTTTTAATTTGAAAGGTATTATAAGTTTATATGAGAAATGAAGTATATGAAAATTTAAAGCTTGTATTTATATGTTTTATAGTTTTTTTTGGCGCAAGCTTTGCAATAATGACATTTAATGAGGATGTATCGGTTAAAGACTTGTTTGAAAAAATAAATATGTTTGTGGGAGAATCTGATGTGGGATTAAAAACAATTCAATTAACATACGGATTAGGAATGGCTATAGGTATAACAGCGTTTTATAATCACTTTGGAAGAAAGAGAAAGGAAAATGAGCCAACACCAATTGAATTGAAAATGAAGCAATATGAAGATGATATAAAAGAGTATATGATGTCTGATAAGCAAAAATAAAACAATCGGTAGAAATGAGGTTAGTATGGGTGTAATTATTATGGGGATTATTGGCCTTGCGGGAGGATTGTTTGCTGGTTGTGCTTTGTGTGCAGTTTTAACATCTGTTGGAATAATAACAAGGCTTGCATGGAGAACAAAGACTACAACAAGAATAAAATTGTACGAAAATATGATTTTTTTTGGGGCAGTAATTTCAAATATTTCTTATTTATATGAAATAAAAATAGTGGTACCAATAATTTTGAAAATAATTATGATGGGAACAATGGGAATATTTTATGGGATATTTGTTGGTTGTTTATCTGCTGCGCTTTCAGAGTCGTTAGATGCATCTACGATAATATTTAGACGGATAAAAATATCTAAAAATACAAAGTATATATTATTAGCAGTTGCTTTAGGGAAGTTTGTAGGAAATTATATTTATTTTTTTAGTTAATTTATTTAATTGGGAAAATAATTCCTGCACTAGACGCTTTGGAATGGAGGAATAAAATGCAAATAAGAGATGATAAGGAATTATCAAAAAAGTATAACCAATATGTTAAAAAAGTTACTAAGACCACGAGCTTAATAAAAAATATGATAAATGCTTTTTTGGTAGGAGGAGCAATTTGTAGTTTGGGACAAATTATTACTAATATTTTACAACGTTACGGTGTTGGTAAGGAAAATGCGTCCTATGTGACAATTATTATTTTAGTAGGTTTATCAGCGCTATTAACCGGACTTAATATATATCCGAAAATAGGAAAATATGGCGGAGCAGGGTCGTTAGTTCCAATCACAGGATTTGCTAATTCAGTTGCAGCAGCGGCTATTGAATTTAAAGCGGAAGGAATGGTTATGGGGCTGGGCTGCAAAATATTTACAATAGCAGGACCGGTTATTTTATACGGAATATTAAGTAGCTGGGTGTTGGGAATAATATATTTTCTTTTTCAATAAATCACTTCGAAATGGAGGTATAACATGATAATAGGAGAGCAAAGTTTGAAGTTTGAGAAATCGCCTTATATTATGGAATATGCAAGTGTATGTGGACATAAAGAAGGTGAAGGTCCTTTAAAGAATGAATTTGACAGTGTTTATACGGATGATATGTTTGGTTGCAATACATGGGAAAAAGCAGAAAGTGCTATGCAGAAAATAACTGTTAATATACTTCTTAGGAAATCATGTTTAAAACCTGCGGATGTAAGATATATATTTGCAGGGGATTTAATGGGACAACTTATAGCATCTACCTTTGGATTACTTGATTTTGGAATACCATTATTTGGATTATATGGTGCATGTTCAACTATGGGTGAAGCATTAAGTTTAGGGGCTATGACAGTTGCAGCCGGATATGCTGACAGGATAGTTTCTCTTGCATCAAGTCATTTTGCAAGTGCTGAAAAAACATTCAGATTTCCACTTGAATATGGCAATCAAAGACCATATTCTGCAACATGGACTGTTACCGGATGTGGTGCAGTTATCTTGGGTAAAAATGATGAGATTAATAAAATAAAAGCAAAAGCAAAAATAACGGGAATAACAACAGGTAAGATTGTGGATTATGGAGTGAAAGATGCTATGAATATGGGAGCATGTATGGCGCCGGCAGCAGCTGATGTAATTAAAAAAAATCTTGAAGATTTTAATTATAATCCAGGTGAATATGACAAAATAATTACAGGAGATTTAGGATATATTGGTCAAACAATACTAATTGATTTATTAAAAGCAGTGAATATAGATATTAGCAAAAATCATATGGATTGTGGAATTGAAATTTTTGATTCACAAACACAAGATACTCATGCTGGTGGAAGTGGTTGTGGTTGTTCTGCCTCAGTGCTTTGTGGCCATATACTAAATAAAATAAAAACGAATGAATGGAAAAAGGTATTATTTGTACCGACAGGAGCATTATTATCTACGATTAGTTTTAATGAAGGACAGTCGGTTCCGGGAATTGCACATGCGGTAATAATTGAAAGCAAATAATTAAGAAATTAAAACTAGTATTGGAAAGGAATAATAAATGGACATTATTAAAGCATTTATAGTTGGTGGTTTGATTTGCAGTATAGTTCAGATTTTTATAGATAAGACAAAATTAATGCCCGGAAGAATAATGGTAGGTTTGGTTGTGTTGGGGACAATTTTGGGATTTTTTGACCTATATCAGCCTTTTATAGAATTTGCGGGAGCAGGAGCAACGGTGCCGTTGATTGGTTTTGGAAATACATTAATGAAAGGTGTAAAAGAAGCTGTAGACAGTGAAGGACTATTAGGGATTTTTATGGGAGGATTTAAAGCAAGTGCTGTAGGTATTTCAGCGGCATTGATATTTGGTTTTATTGCGTCCCTTATATTCAAATCTAAAATGAAAGATTGATTATAACCGTATTTTATTGAATTATTCATAAATGGAGGTGCTTATGGTTAAAGATTATCTTTTTCTTGTACCTGTAATAAACAATGAAAATACATGGAAAACAGATGAAAATAATATTGTTGTTATAATGAAAGAGAAAAACAGTATATTTGAAAAAATATTTTTCAAAAAAAAGACGAGAGAAAAAAAGGAAATTGAATTAGATAGTTATGGAAGTTTTGTCTGGCGAAAGATTAATGGTAAAAAAACTATTTCGGAAATTATAGATGAAATTGTAAACGAAATGGGAGAGGAAAAAGAAACAGCCTCTAAACGTGCAACAATTTTTTTTGAAATGCTACGGGTTCACAGGCTGATTGAATTTATAAAAAACTAAATTATTTTTTATCGGAAACATAAAGTTTATCGATTTTTACAACTGCGTAATAATTATTGTATGTGTTATGTATAAGATTTTGAATATTTTCTTTTATCTGTTTGTCGTTAAGTGGAAAATTATGAGGAACGACAGCGTCAAATATTATATTTGTATGTGTTGGTCCTGTAACCATTCTAAAATCATGAATTGAAATTCTGTTGTCAATTGTCTTAATAAGTTCAGATATATTTTTTTTCATTTCTGAAACTGTGGGGTCGTTTATGGCTACAGGGTCCATATGAATCACGGCTTCACAGTTTAATTTATCATTCAGTTCATTTTCTATTCTATCAATGGCATCGTGAATAACAAAAATATTTTCCTCGCCGGATACTTCGCCATGAAGTGAAATCATTACTCGTCCGGGACCGTAGTCATGTACTACCAAATCATGTATACCAATAATTTCATCGTGTGCTAAAACCATTTCTTCGATTTGCTTTACAAATTCAGGGTCAGGAGCTTTTCCAAGAAGAGGACTTATTGTGTCTTTGGCTGAATTAAAACCGGCGAATAAAATAAAAATAGCTACAGCAATTCCACTATATCCATCAATATTAATGTTTGCAAATCTTAAAAGCAACATTGATAATAAAACTACACTTGTTGCAACTGAATCTGATATACTGTCCATTGCGGTTGCTTTCATAGCAGAAGATGAAATTTTTTTGCTTAATGATGTGTTATAATATGCCATATAAATCTTTACAAGTATAGAACAAGTAAGTATTACTATTGAAACGTTTCCGGTTTCTATATTTTTTGGTGAAATAATATCTTGTATAGAAGACTTTATCAACTCATATCCCATAAAAAGAATAATAACAGATACTCCAAGTCCTGATAGATACTCAATTCTTCCATGACCAAAAGGGTGGTCCGGATCAGGTTTTTTTTCTGATAATTTAAATCCGAGCAATGTAATTATAGAAGAACCTGCGTCGGAAAGATTATTAAAAGAATCAGCGGTTATTGCAATAGAACCGCTGATAATTCCGGCTATATATTTCCCTATAAAAAGAAAAATATTAAGACAAATACCTACTATACTTCCTAAGATGCCATATTTTCGCCTTACATTTACATCTTTGTAATTGCTATAATCTTTTATAAAAAGCTTCGATAAAAGTGTAATCATGAAAATCTCCTATATGTAAAATAATTTTAATCATTATACAATGTCTGGTAAAAATGGGCAACAGGTACTGTATGAAAAGTAGATATAAATAAAAAAATCTTGTAAACAAAATTCTATTATGTTAAAATATAGAAGAATTTTTATACATAACAAAAGGAGGACAATGAAAATGGATAATAATCAGTTTAATCCGGTTAAAAAATCTACAAAAGATATTTTTAAGTGGATAGGTTTAGGTTGCTCAAGTTTGGGATGCCTTTTAACAGTAATTTTTTCAATAGTTACTTGTTCAAGAGGTAATGCAAAACTTACAGATGCTTTTTCTGATGATAAGTTAAAGATGTCTTTAACGATAATTGGAGTTATTTTTGGTCTTTTAATAGCTATAGCAGGTTTAGTTTTTTCAATCTTATCAATTGAAAAAGGTGAAAAAATTAATAAAATAGTTATGATATCTGTAATAGTTGCAGTTGTTGCAATTGTATGGGGAATTATTCCAAATGCTACTATATGTGGATATAATTGTATGATTAATAACAAAATCAGTTAAAATATTAGGAAAGGAAAAGGCTGTATTTTACAATTAAAGTAATAATATAAGCGAAAGTGTAAAGATATGGATAATAATCAGTTTAACCAGTTTAAGCCAGCAAAACCTAATGGAAATAAAGAACTTTTCAAATGGATAGGTTTAGGTTGCTCAGGCTTTGGATTTCTTTTAACATTTATATTTTCAATAGTTACATGTTCGAGAGCTGGCGTGAAATTTGAGCAGGCTATTGAAGAAGGTGAAAAGATAAAAGTGTCATTAGCTATAATAGGAGTTATAATAGGTGTTCTTATAGCTATAGCAGGTGTTGTACTTTCAATTTTATCAATTGAAAAAGGGTCAAAGATTGATAAAATTGTTTTGGTAGCTATTGCGGTAGGCGCATTTGCAGTAGTATATGCAATCTTTTCAAATGCTACAATTTGTGGATACAACTGTTCATTAAATAATAACAAATATATGGAATTATACAGAGGATTTAGCTCTGGAAATTATGACTTTAGTGATTTATATTAAAAGTATTTGACACTTCACTAAATAAATTAATTATGGTATAATCAACTGCAAACTACTTAGGTGGTTTGCAGTTTTTTTATCATATAGGAAAGTTCTTTGGATTTGCTTACATGTAAAAATGCTTCGCGGAATATGCGCAGAAACACATATGGTAACTATCTGCTTTATTAAAATAAAATTCTTAAGTGAGAAGTTGCAAAATTAGGGAGATGGAAAAATGTCACTTGATAATAATATAAATGAAATTAAATTTAAAACTAAAATAACAAAAAAAGAACTATATGAATTCATAATGAATAATAATTATAAATCCTTAAGAGGAGTAATATCTGTTTTGTTTAGTCTGATAGCATTAGTAGGAATGATATATTATTGGCAGAGTTTGGAAATATACCAAAAAATGATAATGATTTTTTTTTCATGTATGTTCACTATAATTACACCGATTGAATACTATATTAGAGCAAGCAGACAGGTTAAAAAGAATTTTAAAGAAGCAATAACATATATTTTTAACGCATCAGGAATTACAATAAACATAAAAGAAGAAAGTTCAACTCTTCCTTGGGAAGAAGTAATGAAGGTTATAAGTACTAAGAATCTTGTTATAATATATTTTACACCGATAAGAGCATTTATTTTACCTAAAAAAGATATTGGTGAAGATTTTGAGGATTTAAGAGAGCTGATGGAAACTAGTACAGATTGTTATAAATTTGTTATGAAATAGATTGTTAAAGGAGGAAGCGTTATGGTTTATGAATCAAATTCACCGGAAGAAACTTATGAAATAGCATTTAAGATGGGACAGGAGATTAAAACAGGTGAGATAGTTTGTTTGTATGGTGATTTGGGTGTTGGAAAAACAGTTTTTGCAAAAGGCTTTGCAAAGGGGTTGGGGGTAAATGATGTCGTAACGAGTCCTACATTTACATTGGTACAGGAATATCATGGAAAAAGAATGCCGCTATATCACTTTGATGTGTATAGAATTGGTGATATAGAAGAAATGTTTGAAATAGGATATGAAGAATACTTCTATGGCGATGGCGTATGTCTTATTGAATGGGCAGATTTTATAAAAGAGCTTCTTCCGCATGGATATACAAAAGTCACTATTTCAAAGTCTCTTTCAGAAAATGTGGATTACAGAAAGATTTGTATTGAAAAGTAATAAAGGAAAGGTTAAGAAAATGATATTAGCGATAGATAGTTCGTCTTTAGTTGCGACGGTAGGTATAATTGGTGAAGAAGCTATAATAGCAGAATATACAGTTAATTTGAAAAAAACTCATTCTCAGACATTACTTTGTATGATTGATGAAATATTTAAAATGACAGGAATTTCAAAATCTGATATTAAAGCAATTGCTGTTTCAGATGGTCCGGGTTCTTTTACAGGTTTAAGGATTGGTGCGTCAACAGCCAAAGGTCTGGCGATGGCACTTGACATTCCGATTATAGCAGTATCTTCAATTGAAGTTATGGCATATAACTACAATCATTGCAACAAGGTAATTTGTCCTATAATGGATGCCAGAAGAAGTCATGTTTATACGGGATTGTTTTTATGTGAAGAAGAAGAAATGAAAACAGTGGTTGAACCTTGTACAATATCAGTAGAGGAATTAGTGCAAACTGTAAAAAAATATAATCAAAAAACAATTTTTATAGGCGATGGAGTAGATTCTTTTAGAGAATATATAGATGAAAATTTAGATATAGAACATACATATGGGTTACCACATATGAATAGGCAAAAAGCATCAACACTCGGAAGTATAGCTTTAAAAATGTTCAATTCAGGGAAAGTACTTGATGCGGATACATTTGCACCGCAGTATTTAAGATTATCTCAAGCTGAAAGAGAGAGAATGGAAAATGATAAGGATAATGCAAGATAAAGATGTTAGGGAAGTGGCATTGCTGGAACAAGAATGTTTTTCTATGCCTTGGACGGAAGCTTCAATAAAAAAAGAAGTAGGAAATAAGGATTCTTTGTTTTGTGTTTGTGAAATTGAAGGAAAAGTGGTTGGATATGCCGGAATGTATTATGCATATCCGGAAGGTGATATTACAAATGTTGCCGTTACGAAAGCATATAGAGGACAAGGGATTGCAAAAAAAATACTTGATTATATGTTTGTACAGGCTTTTGAAGATGGCGTAAAGGAATATACGCTTGAAGTGAGAGTAGGAAATGAAAAGGCAATACATTTATATGAAAAGTTAGGTTTCTTGAGTGCAGGTATTAGAAAGAATTTTTATGATAATCCCAAAGAAGATGCTTTGATAATGTGGAAAAATAGAATATAATTAGGATTGTAGTGGAAAGAAATAATTACCACTATAAAACTAAATAAAGGTTATGTATAATTATGATAAAAATTAAGGAGAAGACTTTATCATGAGAAAATATACGACCGCAAAGGAAAAGAAAATAATAAATATTAGATGTAATAAATGTGGAAAAAATATAAAAGTGGAAAATGGTATTGTAAAAGAAGGTGTTTTTTCTGTAGATTATAAATGGGGATATTTTTCGGAAATGGACTCTGAAATACATTCATTTGATTTGTGTGAACAGTGCTATAAAGAGTTTTTGAACAGTTTTATAATTGAACCGGAAATTGTGGAAGGAAATGAATTTCTATAGTAGTATTTTAATTTATGTTAAAATATGGTAAAATTGGGGTGAAGTATAGTGCAGTAATGCACAGAAATGAGGAAAATATGTTAGATGTTTGTTTACTGGGAACCAGTGGGATGATGCCACTTCCAAGAAGATGGCTCACCGCGCTGATGACCAGATATAATGGAAGCAGTCTCCTGATCGATTGTGGTGAGGGAACACAGATTGCTATAAAGAATAAAGGCTGGAGCTTTAATCCTATTGATATAATATGTTTTACACATTTTCATGCAGATCATATAAGTGGTTTGCCGGGACTTCTTTTGACGATGGGAAATGCAGAAAGAACAGAACCATTAACGATAGTTGGACCTAAAGGTGTTGAAAATGTTGTTAATTCAATAAGGATTATCGCACCGGAGTTACCTTTTAAAATTAATTTTATAGAACTGAGTGAAAATGTACAACAGTTATATCTAAAAGGATATAAGATTACAGCTTTTAAAGTAAAGCATAATGTTATATGTTATGGATATTCAATTGAAATAGAGAGAACAGGAAAGTTTTCGGTAGAAAGAGCAAATGAAAACAATATCCCGAAAGAGTATTGGAATAGATTACAAAAAGGAGAAATTGTAGAATTAGAAAACGTAGTATATACTCCGGAAATGGTACTTGGTCCTCAGAGAAAAGGAATTAAAGTTGTATATTGTACGGATAGCCGACCGGTTCCTATTATTAGTGAAATGGCAACAAATGCGGATTTGTTTATATGCGAAGGAATGTATGGTGAAAGTGGTAAGGAAGCTAAAGCAAGGGAATATAAACATATGACATTTTATGAAGCTGCACAACTTGCTAAGGTTGCTATGCCTAAACAGATGTGGTTAACACATTATAGTCCGTCGCTTATAAGACCTGAAGAGTATATGGGTAAGGTGAAAAAAATATTTAAAGAAAGCTATCCGGGTAAAGATGGAAAAACTATAGAATTAACATTTGAAGAAGACTAGAATTGTAGCGTGTAGTTAGGTGTATAGAAATGGAGGTCTGAAATGAAAAAGAATAAAGTTATTATTATAGTTTCAATTTTGGCTGCTTTGTGTGTACTGTATTATTTTTATATATCGACTAATAACAAGACAGAAACAAAACAAGAAAAAAAAGTTGATAAAGAAGTTGAAAGATTATTTGATAAGAACTTGAATGTTAATTATCCTGCAACACCAAGAGAAGTTGTGGAATTTTACAGTGAGATTTTAACATATATGTATTCAGGTAAGGCATCTCAAAAAGAAATAGAAGAATTGGGAATGAAATGTAGACTTATGTTTGATGATGAACTTCTTGCGGAAAATGATGAAACTGAATATATGAAAAATTTAAAATCAGAAATAAAACAATATAAGGAAGAACATAAGACTATATCAACATGCATTGTTGAGAAAAGTGGTGACGTTAAGTATAAAACATTTCAGTCACATTTTTATGCGTTTGTAGATTGTGCATACTATGTAAAAGGAGAAAGTAGCACTTCAAGAACTCTTGAAACCTATGCGCTAAGGAAAGATGATGAGGGAAAGTGGAAAATCTTATATTGGAAAATTACTCAGGCAGAATAAATTAATGATATTAGATAGAAAGGTTGTATGCAGGGTTAAACATGGAAAAAAAAGATATATTAATACTTGCAATAGAAAGTTCTTGTGATGAAACTGCGGCGGCTGTTGTAAAAAATGGTCGAGAAGTATTATCTAATATAATATCATCACAGATAGATATACATACATTATACGGTGGAGTTGTACCTGAAATTGCTTCCAGAAAGCATGTGGAAAGGATTAATCAGGTTATAAAAGAGGCTTTATCTGAAGCAAAAGTTTCTTTAGAAGAAATAGATGCAATAGGAGTAACTTATGGACCGGGGTTAGTTGGAGCATTATTAGTTGGAGTGTCTACTGCAAAGGCATTAGCATTTGGTGCAGAAAAGCCGTTGGTGGGGGTGCATCATATTGAAGGGCATATTTCTGCAAATTATATATGTCATAATGAGTTAGAACCTCCATTTATTTGTTTGGTAGTTTCGGGTGGACATACACATTTGGTGGTTGTAAATGATTATGGTGAATATGAAGTTATTGGAAGAACAAGGGATGATGCTGCAGGTGAAGCATTTGATAAAGTGGCAAGAGCGATAGGTTTAGGATATCCGGGTGGTCCTAAAATTGATAAACTTTCTAAAGAAGGCAATATGAATGCTATTGAGTTTCCAAGAGCTTCAGTAGCAGGAGCACCTTTGGATTTTAGTTTTAGTGGATTGAAATCTGCAGTTTTGAATTATATTAACTCATGTAAAATGAAAGATATAGAATATAATAAAGCTGATGTTGCGGCATCTTTCCAGAAAGCTGTGGTAGATGTTTTGGTTTCCCATGCCATAAATGCGTGTAATGAGAGAAAAATTAATAAGCTAGCTATCGCAGGAGGTGTTGCTGCTAATACGGGAATACGAAATGCTTTAGTGGAGGAATGTAAGAGAAGTAATATACAATTCTTTAGTCCTTCAAATATATTATGCACTGATAATGCTGCAATGATAGGTTCAGCTGCTTATTATGAGTATATAAAGGGAGTTCGCCATGGATATGATTTAAATGCTGTGCCTGGCTTGAAATTAGGGGAACGTTTATAATTAAGCATTTAAAATGAAATCGGGTAGAGAAATCTGCCTGATTTTTTGTAAAAAAATATAAATATTAAATAATAGAGAGGTAATAATGAAAAAAGTAAATGCTATTATTCTTTCAGCTGGTAAAGGAAAGAGAATGAATTCAGATGTTAGTAAACAATATTTAGAGATAAATGATAAGCCTATAATATATTATACACTGAAAAGTTTTGAGAAAAGCAATGTTGATGAAATAATAATTGTTGTAGGAAAGGGAGATGTTGAATATGTTAAGAAAGAGATTGTTGATAAATACAATATATCTAAGATAACGAATATTGTAGAAGGAGGGGAAGAAAGATATGATTCGGTTATTAATGGATTGGAATATTTAAATGATGAAGATTTAGTATTAATTCATGATGGAGCAAGACCTCTGATTAAAATTGAAGAAATAAATAAAATAATAGATGTGGTGAAAAAAAGTGGCGCGTGTATAGCCGGTATGCCTTCAAAAGATACGATTAAAATTATTAACAAAGAAGGAGTGGTTGTTAGTACGCCGGAAAGAAAAAACGTATGGCAGATTCAGACGCCACAAGCATTTGGTGTGGAAATTATAAAATTGGCATACAAGAAAATGAGAGAAGCTGATGATAAGACAATAACTGATGATGCAATGGTAATTGAAAAATATACTGATACTAAAATAAAAGTTATAGAAACAAGCTATGAAAATATAAAGGTAACAACACCTGAAGACCTTATATTTGTAGAAAGAATAATAGAAAGTCGAAAAAAATAAAAAAATTAAAAAAAGTTGTTGACAATAATTAAAGAGAGTGATAATATATACTTCGCACTGAGCAAATAAAGAATCAGTCAAAAAAATAAATAAAAAAAGTGCTTGACAAAAACTGATAAAAGTTGTAAGATATTCAAGCAACGCTTTGGAGAGGTATCGAAGTGGTCATAACGAGGCGGTCTTGAAAACCGTTTGTCCGCAAGGGCGCGTGGGTTCGAATCCCACCCTCTCCGTTGCTCGATAAAAAATATTTAAAAAAGTTATTGACAAGCTTTTAAAAATATGATAAAGTAATCGAGCTGTCGCAAAAAGCGACAAACCAATATGAACATTGATAACTGAACAGCAAATACAAACCATCCCTGAAATATTCTTTTAAGAAAATTTCAAGCGGACATCGTTTA
>JAFQCK010000082.1 GCA_017416465.1 Lachnospiraceae bacterium
AAGAGTGCAACTATAGATTTTTGGGATAGATGGTATGACGGAAAGCAGACAGTTTTTGATATTGATACAGCAACAATGAATTTGATAAAGCAGTCAAGGGGATAAGGAACTAATAAAAAGTGATAGATAATCTGGTATTATTCATCAAAAAAACAACCTGAAAGGAGTCAGCCTATGTCGTACATATTACTTCTCACTATTCATGCAGATCCTGCAATGCCACCTGGATATGATGAATGGGGAGGAACTCATACCTATATGAGAGAACTATTGGATTGTTTTGAGTCATTACATATAAATTGTATTCTTGTTACTCGAAAAGCCATGGAAGAACTTCCTGATATAGAACAATATAATCCTTACTGTACAATTTATCGCTTGAAAAACGGTAATCCCGCACCGATTGATAAAACAATACTTCATACATATCATGACTACAATCTCTCGGCTATACAACAGATTATCCAAAATATTGGCGAGCTTCCGCAAGTAATTCATAGTGTTTATTGGAACAGTGGCAGATTAGGTGTGGAACTCTCAAAAAAATACAATATTCCATTGGTGCACAGTGTTATTTCTAACTCTTATGGACGTCAGGCACGAGGAGCCTATGAACCGCTGCCCCAAAGAGCTGGTTATGAACAGATTATTTATGATTATGCTCAATGGATACTTTGTGTTTCTGAAGACGAAAAAAATGATTTAATAAAATATTATGGAATTTCCTCCCCAAAAATCATAGTAGCAGGACAATATATTCATCCATCCTTTATTCTTCCTTCGAGAGACATTAACGGATTTCCACGGCTAAACAGTAAGATTTCTACTGAAGCACAGATTTCCGCTGCCTTACGCTATAATAATGCTTTTGAAAATAATTCAAATGATTCTTTTTGGGTATATAAAGCATTTACATATTTTGGGCGTATTGATGAAAGTAAAGGTGTAGATCATATTTTAGCCGCCTGGTGTTCTCTTTATCTAAAATATAAGGATTCATGTCCTCCTTTATGGTTAATAGGCGGTAGTGTTAGAGAAATAAATATAATGCGTAAAAAATGCCAAGCTATAGAAAACTATATACACCAGGCAGAACAAGAAGGAAAAATAATTTGGTGGGGATGCATTGATGCAATTGGTGCAAGTACTCTTTTACTAAAAACACTGGTACTTGTAACCAATTCGCTCTATGAACCAGGAGGGCGTGTCATAACAGAAGCAATGAGTGAAGGAGTCCCTGTAATTGCAGCACCAAATGGTTTTGCATTAGATCTGGTTCATGATTGGGAAAACGGTTTTTTGGTTAATCACGGGGATGAATCTTCTCTGGCTATGAGAATGGAACATTTTATTCGTCAACCATTTTTATCAAATTCGTTAGGCGAGACTGCACGACAAACAGCACACCATGTGATATCTGAATGGGATTTCATTGATAAACATTTAATGGCATACGGATTGAAAACAATGGTTAAAAAAAGTACGGCTACGGCTTCTACTACTATCAATCATTTTACCAAGCGTGAAATAAATCTTTTCCCATATAGAAATTTACCACTTTCCAACAGTCTGTTACGTGATTTCTTGGAAAAAACAACAGGTGAAAAAGTTATTTCAGATCCAGTTTACAACACAACATCAGGTACATCAGATGTTTATTTGGTTCAAAGCGTAAAAGGTAATTACATTATTAAACATCCATACACTCGACTTGCACTGAGTCCACTTATATTACCTTTTCAAAAAACAAATTATGTTCGAAATGCTTGGGATTTTTATAAATATGAAGTTGCGGCATATGAAACATCTTCCAGCGATATTTTAGTAGGAAAAGATGACATTCACCAATTACTTTTACTACGGAAATTAGATTCATTTACTCCGGGCATTGAAGATTATCCTAATATCATCACTTTTTTAGGAAATCAGCAAATAGAACTTTCGGATAATAGCAATTATCAATATAACAAGATTCTATCTGACAATAAAATGGAAACTATTGAGGACCTAGATTTTCTATTAGAAACTCTGTCTGTGCAATTCCCTGATTACTACTTTGAATCTAATGGTGCATTCCTTCCATATATCGGTTGGAAAATGGCTCAATACATACTTGATTACAATAGTACGCTTTTTAATTCCGAACAAAAATCTTTCTTATATATGCTATGTGATTCATTTTCTCAGTTGGTAGAATCACATTTCAACCTTAATTGGTATGAAATCACATCCGATATAAGCTTGCAACATATTATGCTTGACAACGGAAAAATAACCTTTATTGATCGTGAGAAACGCACCATCGGGCAAGTTGAATATATGATTGCAGATTTACTACTTGACATAATAATTTGTGAAATAAATGTTTCATCCAATACTTGGATTACTTTATTAAAACACCATATACCACAAAATTGTAATAAAAAGCAAATTATAGAATCACTTGCTTACAAACTGTTTTTCAATACCATTTTAGAAAGTGTAATGCAAAATGAAGTAAATCCTTCCTATTTAGAAGCATTAAATACTCTTTTGCATATGGAGAATACTCTATGAAAATATTGCTTATTGCCCCACATCAGGATGATGAAATTTTAGCAGCAGGGGGATTAATTCAAAAAAGTATAAAACAGGGAGATGATTTTCTAATTCTTTTTGCGACAAACGGTGACTATCATGGATTGGATATTGCCAGAAAGCGTTACTATGAAAGTGAGCATGCATTAACATCTCTAGGACTGGCAAAGAAATCTATATTTTACCTTGGTTATGGAGATACCGGAATGAAATATTCACATAGCTTTTTAAAACGTATGTCATTCGAGAAAAATGATACTTTATTATCATCTTTAGTTTCTTCTACAACCTATCATCCTGCCGGGATGAAAACGGTGCATGTTATGAGAACAGGAGCCGAAACATCTCTAACTCGGAGAGCATTTTTATCAGATTTGAATTGGTTTATAGTGCAACATTCTCCTGATATAATTATTGTTTCAGATTCTTCAGATATGCATGGTGATCATGCAGCTCTTATTGAACTTTTGCAAAACACTGATGTTTTTAATCAGGTTCCAATTTGCTTAACATATATAATTCATGGTGGAAACGACTCTTTATGGCCTCCGCGTGACTCACAAAAGTTTACATGTCCCCCTGTTTGTGACTCAAAGATGTGGAACAAACGTATTTCCATACCATTGACAAATCAGGAACAACATTATAAATACAAAGCAATCTTCTCGTTTGCAACTCAGCTTGAAGGTGATTTTGATAATTTTTTAGTATCTTTCTCTAAGCAAGAAGAAATTTTTTTCTTGCTTAGAGATACTAGAATTAACCGACAAAAAATATATAGCCATTTTGAATATAAGGAGAATTTGTAAAATAGTAATTGCCCACCAAAAAAGATTGAATATCTTTTTTGTACAATTCGTTATGTTTTCCTAATTTAAATTCTTTACATATTTTTAAATGTTCTTTTTTATTATTTGTTATTTTGTCAAAGAGAACACCTAGCATTATTAAAGCGTGGTACTCTATTGTTTTACGAAAAGATTTTGAATCCAATTTGGCAAGTTCATATATTTTAGTATCAAGAAGGTTAAAAAAATTAGTGTATACCATTTCCAGTATTGAATATCTTTCATCAGAATAATTTCCGGTTATTAGACTAAGTTGTAGTATATTGAGTTGGCTCCGCCACAAGTAATGATTATATTCCGAATATTGCATAATAGTAATTGCTTCGTGAAAACTAGCCTCTGCCATTTGAAGTTTTCCTTGGCACCATTCTATGCACCCACGTATATTGAGACAACGTCCTTCTTCATCTAATATTCCATTAGCAGACCCAATTTCAAGAGCATCTTTTACAAACTGGCAAGCCTTTTCAAAATTATGTGCTATCAATTGACATAAAGCTAAATCTCCATATTCATGAAATGGAAGTGCAGCCGAATCAGGAGCTTCCTTTTTAAAGAGATCGAGTATCTGCTGATAATTTTCAAATGCTTTAAGTGGTTCTTCAAATAATTGCATACATCCAATATGACTCAAATATTCTCTTCGGAGATCAAAGGATGTTGGAAATATTTCCAAGGCATTTTTAAATATTTTTAGAGCACTTTCATTTCCAAGTGTAGATTTGATAAGTAATGCATAACAACTGCATATTCGTCCAAGCCAATCGTTAGAATTATCTGTATAAATCTTATTTACACAGTTGTCATAATAGCTTTCAGCAAGTTTAATTGTATCATTTTCGGTTTTTGTATATGTTCCTAATTTGAATTCCCGTTTTATCTTAAAAAAAGAAAGTGCATATTCCCCTTTTGAAGGTAAAATTCCACTCTGTGAATAATCATCCAAACGATCTATATGAGTTTTAGCTTCATCGGTAGTAATTTCCTTTTGAATGGTTATTATTTCTAACAGCTCTATTAAGTACTTAATTTCTTGTATTCTATCATGTAATGAATTTGCAATGTCTACTGCTTGAAGTAAACCTTTTCGCAGCATAGAATACTGCCTCTCTTTTTTTAATATATTAATATTTTTTTCAAGTAAAAGCAGAGCTTGTTTATTATATCCAAGTACACGATATATATTGACATACCCTATATTATAAGTGATTTTCTTAGAATCATTTAGCAATCGCCGTGCAGTATTTTGGATACTCAGACTGTTGTAAGAATATGCATGCATAATCCAATCTTTTACAAATTCATTCTGCGCTGTCAACAGACCAGAATCACAAATGAATATTCCTGCATCAATCAAAAGATCCAAATTCTGTTCCGACGCATCAATATAATCGCACAGTTCAAGTGGTACTTGACATTCAAATAAATAGCATATCCTAAATAAATTGGAATACTTCTTGTTATAATAAATTAGACTTTGCGATAACAAACTAGGAACATTATTTGGCGAACAAAACTGTAGTTTTTGAATGATTGTACCGTTATCTAATGTATATGTATTGCCATTAGGAAATAAAGTCTTTAGTAAATGTGATAAATTATAAAATCTTGTTCCCACCTTAGAAATTATCATATTTGCCACATGGCAGGAAAGCTTTGGATACATTTGTTGTATAAATTGAAGAGCACTATCTTTACTCATAAGTTTAATTGGATATTCATTAAATTGATCTATATAGCATAATTTATCAAGTGGCTTTTTGCCATCTTGCAATGCATATTCTGGAATATCATAGGTAATAACGCATGCAATATTTTCAACAGCTATATATTTAATAAAATAAATGAGAAAATCATAAATTTCTTGACTTGCAAACTGAAGTTTTCTTATATAAATGACAAATCCGATATTTTCTATATGTAACGTCAGAAGATTAATAATATACTTACATAACAATACATTGTTCCATTCAGAAAATTGTTTAGCTTCATAATTTTCATTGAGTAAAGTCGTAAGTAATTCTCTAGTATTCTTTTCGTTGTATTGATCTCCAACCATTTCGACTATTGCATCAATGTCTTTTTTAGAAAACAGAGAAAACATTCTGGTTGTAGGTAATCCCCAAATTTTTGCTAACATATCTAATACTAACAAGTCTCTTGTTGTATACAATGTTGCATCAATTGTTATAATACGTTTATTTATCTTCTCAAATGCTTGTAAAATAATTTGATGCTTACCGACTCCCATATAGCCAGTTACTGCTAATAAGTTTCCTCTTTGTACTGCTGTTGAAATATAAGTGATTTCATCAGGAAATATTTTTTCGATTAGTAAATTACCTTCTAAATTGTAATTTCTTTTTTTCGGAAATATTTGCTGAATAATATCTTCCTCAAAATTTATGCGTAATGCTTTAAACTCTTTTTTTCGCATAGTTTTCTTTTCACTTATATAACTATACAATTCCTCTGTAATATCTATGCAGCTCTCCTTTAAAATATGTTTTAATTCTGCGCCAATTATTATTTTGATATTTAATGTTGCATTCTGGCAAAAATCAATCAACTCTTCGCCTGTTTGCTTTGTAAAATCATAATTCGCAATAGCAATAAAAGAAACAGCTCCATGATTAAATGCAATTATTACATTAGCAGCAATGTCACGAAGATTTAAATTCGCTTTTCTTAATTTGCATTCGAATAGCGCACATTTTCTAGTATTTCCATCTTGACATTTGACAATAATATCATAACCGCCATCTTTTTTTGACTTTGTCTGAACGATTTCGGTATCAACGTCTCTTAGCAAATATTTTACAATGGATTTTGACAGAGTTTCAAACGTATCAGAATATTCTTTGAGTTTACTCATACAATTTAGCACCTTTTTCGTATATTATTTGAAATTTGCACATTTTTTGTTGGCATAATCATTTATTGCTCAATTGTTTTATGAACGATAATACCAGATTATCT
>JAFQCK010000013.1 GCA_017416465.1 Lachnospiraceae bacterium
ATAATTTATACTATGTTTTTCCTAGTGCCAACCAAATTTTAACCATAAAGTACTCTTTTTCTTCGGATTCACATTTTATCATACCTTGCATACCTTTTAATAAATATTCCGTAATATATAGTCCCATGCCTGATCCTTCTCTTTCTTGTGCGTTTTTTCCTCTATAATATTTTTGTGTTAAAAAAATTTCTTCTTCTTTTTTTACTCCATTGCCGAAATCTTTTATGCAGATACATAAATAATCATCTTCAAAATAGGATTGTATCTCTATTTCTGTATCTGCATATTTATAGCTGTTAGCAAAAATATTATCAACAACCTGTTCAAAACGTACTTTATCTAATACGAGAAGGCATTCTAATATCTTAAAGTTTTTTAGTTTTTTCTTATAATCCGCTTTTTTTAATATTTTTTCCACCAGTGTACTTGCTTCTATTATTGGATGTATTTCCAATCTTTCCAAATCATTCAACACACTTGTATGTAAATTTGTAATCAAACCATTTATCTGGCTTGCTTTTTCCATGATTGTTTCATACTCCATTTTATTTTCTTGTGATGTAGTTGTATAATATTGATACTCAGCTATCGCGTGAATGGAAGCAACAGGATTTTTAATATCATGACTTATAGAAGCTATTACCTCTCTTCTGCTTTTATCTGCCTCCTGTTCCTTCTTTTTGGCATACATAAGCTCTTCTCGCATAATATCAAAGCTCTCTGTTAATAATCCAAAGAACGATTTATCAAACTCATATACTGGAATTTCATATTTGCCATCAGCAATCTGTTTTGTATATCTGCTTATCTTACCAATAGGGCGAATTACATTTTTTTCAATATACAAAATAAGACCTACTATCACCAAAAAAAGCAATGTCAGATATAAAAAGCATAAATTTCTCATTTTTGTTTGCGTTTCAAATGCATTATTTATGAAAATAATTTTTCCTCTTTCTTGGCTATCTTTTACAATTTCAAAACTATAATCTAGATGAAGACCATCTGGATAGTAATCTGTTTCAAGACCTTCCCTTGATGCTTTTATAACATTTCCGTCCAATCCAATTACAATATAATCTACTTCATATCCTTGCAAAGATTTCATTGCATCTTCTACATTTGGCCATTTATCCCTTATTGTGTAAATAATATCATTTATTTCTGTTTTTCTTACATTTCCCTGTTGATTATCAAAAGTCAACAAAAAAAGTGATACACATGCAGTTAAATAAATGCAAATTATAGCTATAATAAATCGCTTCAAGCTACTCCTCCTTTATCTTAAACATGTAGCCTTTTCCATACTCTGTAATGATATAAACTGGATTGGATGGATTTTCTTCTATTTTTTCTCTTAATTTTCTTATATGAACATTTAATGTTCCTTCTCCTACATACGCTTCCTGCCACACTTGTCTAAAAAGCTCTTGCTTTTCTACTAATCTATTTCTATTTTTTGTAAGATAAAATAACAATTTTTTCTCCATGTGTTTCAGTTGTAGTATATTTCCCCTTTTTGTAACCGTTTCTTCTTTTAGATCTATACAACAGTCTCCAAATGTTATTACTTCATGATTATTATTTGGAAAACGCCTTAAAATTGCTTTAACCTTAGCTAACAATACAGGCAATGAATATGGTTTACAAATAAAATCATCCCCACCAACATTCAATCCTAAAAGAATACTTTCTTCACTCGTCAGAGAACTTATAAATATAATTGGAACCTGTGTTTCTTCCCTTAGTTGTTTACACAAATTGTATCCACAACCATCTCCAAGATTAATATCTAATAGAATTAAACGAGCTCTGTTTTCTTTCTTAAATTCATAAAATTCTTGAATGTTGAACACTGCCTTTGCGGATACTTCCGAAAGATTCAAATACTTACAAGTATTTATTGCCAAAGGCTTCTCATCTTCAATTATCAGACAATCATATAGCATTTTTATCCTACCCCTTTTTTAAACAGGTCTTTGATTTTTACTCAGATTTTATGAGATTGCATGGTACAATACATTTTACTTTTCTTGCTGAAAGTGTTGCCGTAATGCATCCTATTATTTCCACACATAAAAATAAAATTAATAACCATACAAAAGGAATTTGAAAATTTATTCGATGGACTCCCATAGTTGCAAACAATTTTTCTACAAAAAAATCAGAAAAGAAATATAATACAATAGTGCTTAACATACTTCCTTCTGCAATATAAACCATAAATGTCAATGCCAGCTGTTTTATCATTTGATTGGTCGTATAGCCCAATGCTTTCATTATCCCAAAATCTGTTTTTCGTGTCAACAACACAGAATTGGTTACAAAAAAGCCCATAACAACAACAATTAGAAGCATAATAAATTGGATAACTCCAACAATAGACGCAACACTATTTACTATAGGATTAAATTGTGAATAAAATATACTTTCATAATTTTCTACATATGTAAGTCGATTACCAAACTTCGCCTTTATATTATCACAATATTTATCTATACAAATACTATCTTGTAAATAAATATGAATTGACTGCCATTGCGCTGTTGGTTCGATTTTCAACAATCCTTTCATCGTAAAGAAAATATCCATACCTCCTGTATAGGTTCCTTGTGTCAACCCTACAATCAAATACTCTTCTTCTCTCTTTTCATTTTGAAAAATTTGAGCTACTTTTATCGTATCACCAATTTTCTTATTTAATGCTTGAGAAACATTTCCCGAAATCGCTACTTCATTCTCATGCTTTGGATATCTCCCCTCATATATAGACGGATTTTTCAACAAATCATAATCACTATACACAGTCAAAGCTGCATATACATTATCTTCACATAACAGTTTTGATGTTCCAGGTTCTATAGCTGTTATAACATTTTGAACTTGTGTATCTTTTATTTCATCCACAATCGTCTGTATCTCCTCAAGATTAGCTGGTTGTACATTAACAGAATAAACCTCTGCTCCTGTAATTTGTAATAATCCTTTTTCATCCTTAACTAGTCTTGCATAAAGAACAACACTAAATCCTGATACGCACATGGCAATCATGACTATAAGTATTATAAAGATTCCCTTTACTTTCTCATAACTTAACATTTTTAATACAATTGCTATATCTATAGAAAATGGTACTCTTTCTATCGTAACCTTATTTTTTCTATTATGTAATGAAATATTTCGATCCTGAAAAGCCTCAACAGGACGTAATTTAAATATCTTCATTGACAGAATCAGAGTAACAATACCAATCACTGATAACATCACAAAAATATCTCTCAAAACAAAGCTTCCCAATAACGTAAACCCCCATTGAAATCCTATATCTGCTGCAATGTTACTTACTAACATTGGAAAAATAATTACGGAACCCGCAATACCTATAAAAGCTCCCACAAGTCCTAATATCAAAAACTGTATAACATATGAACTTACAAGAATGCCTCCTGTGTATCCTATTGCCTTTAGAACCCCTATTTCCTTAGCATCTTTCTCTAATGTATTTCTCATATGGAAACCAATTATACTAAAACTAGCAAACATACCTATATAAGATGCTATCTTTATAATAATCATATAAACACTTATGTTACTAGTTCTACTCTCTTTTGCATATATCTTGTCTGTATTAGAATAGAACGCAAGATTATCTCCTCTTTCTGCTACAAACTTTGTAAATGCATCGGATAGTTCTTCTACATCTTCCGTCCCCTTTATCATCACAATAGTTGCCTTGTTTTGTGCTCCTACTTTTCTCTGTAATTCATAAAACTTCTCCTGAGGCAAGTCAAAAGCAAGATAACTTCTACTTCCAAATAATACATCTTCTGTAAAACCAGCAATAATAAATGTTTCTTCATTTTCTTTAAACCATATGGATATCGTATCACCCAATTCATATCCAAAGAAAGTTTTGCAGACATACGGAATATATATTGCATTTATAGGAGTTTCTTCTATTCTTTCAACTATCTTGACATTAGATACTTTCTCTTGTCTATCTACATTCCGAAATGTCCATGTTCCATTGATATTTTCTTTGCTATCATTACATATATCTGCATTTTTTAACAAAAAAGCATCTGTGAATTCTATATTTTCAATTTTTTCCTTTTCCTTCAAAAATTCTTTTAGTTCACTTTGATAATTCTTGCAAAAGTCATAAGGAAGTGTTGCCGCAAAATCGGCACTATTAGTATCAATACTTTTCTCTAAAAAAAGTTGATTAAACCCTTTTGTAAACTGACTTCCCGTATGCAAAAGCATAGCTACCAGCAAAACAAGAAGCATAAATGCCACCGATGTTTTCTTACTTTTTCTAATATTTGATTTTATCAACAGTATTATTCTCTTTGGCATACTCTTTACCATCCCATCTCTTCTAAAAAGTGAAGTAACTTATGTTTTCTCTCCTCTGAATCCCCATTATAATTTCCTAAATTACATTCTCCATAAATTCTTCCGTCTTTTAGATAAAGTATTCTATTCCCTCTTAATGCAGACTTAAGATCATGTGTTACCATAATGGTAGTTTGTCCCTGACGATTAAATTCCGAAAGCAAATCAAGAACAGCTTTTCCAGATGTAGAATCCAATGCCCCTGTTGGCTCATCTGCAAATATTATTTCCGGGGCATTAATCAAAGCTCTGACAATTCCCACTCTTCCCATTTGTCCACCTGAAATCTGAGAGGGATATTTCATCCAATCATTTTCTGTAAGCCCAACTTCTTGGAATAACTTTTTACTTCTCTCAATAACACGTTTTCTATTTTTATCAGCAAGAAACCCACTAATTAATACATTATCCATTAAATTCATACTTCCAATAAGATATACCTGCTGAAAAACATATCCGCAATGCTGCTTTCTAAACTGTGTAAGCTTCTTTTCCGTATATTTAGTAAAATTCTCACCTTTATAATATATCTCTCCCATACTGGCTTTATCCATTCCCGAAAGAATATGTAAAAGTGTTGATTTTCCAGACCCTGATGCCCCCATAAACACTGTAAAATCTTTACTATATATCTGTATATCCATATTTTTTATAACATGTTGTTGTAATTCTCCATTTGTATAACTTTTACAAAGTTTTTTTGTATCAATAACAATATTCTTTTCCATATATCTACCACCTC
>JAFQCK010000014.1 GCA_017416465.1 Lachnospiraceae bacterium
CTTTCACTTTCTTTTACATATGTCATTGCAAGATAGTCTTTGAGTGCTGTTTCTCCATTAAGCATGTTATAATACAATTCAAATATATTGTTATATATATTATTTAATATTGGTGCTGCCGAATTTACAGGATTAGCTCCATTTGTTCCTACGAATTTTCTTCCCATAAATTCTTCAATCACCTTCAACTTCTTAGCATCAAACTCTCCACCTCTGCTTCCTGATGACACCTCGTTTGCACCTGTTATAAAGTACAAAATATCTGTAACTAATTTTTCTTTTTCCGAAGGCTCTGTTGATGAAGCAAAATTTTTAACGTATTCAATAAGTGTTCCTGTAGTATCTGACTGCATTAAAGTATGAAGTGATGCCACATTTCCAATTGCATCTATATCAGGTAACTCTTTAATTTCTTCTGATATTTCAATACTTTCCTTTTCCACAACATTATATAACTGCGCATCAAAAGAAAACTCTCCTATCTTACCTGAAGTTCCATCATTATAATTAATCATTGATGAATTTACTCCATCCACTGTTCCTGCATTAAGAGAGATACTTTTTATTCCCATATCTTTTAATGTTTTTAATTCGTCTGCTTCCGATATTCCGTTGCTGTTTTTATCCTGCCATACCAATAATTTCTCATATACCTTATCTTCTTCGTCAATCACACCATCGTTATTATCATCATACTGTGATAATGCCTCAAATCCCGATTTTGCAAGTGTTCCATCGGGCATAACTGTTGATGTTCCAAATAATTCAGAACCATCATTTATTAAGCCATCCATATTTAAATCTAATGCAAGCAAGCCATCATCAGATGATACCCATTGTGTTTTTTCCACATGACCTTTATTGTCGTTGTCAAAAAATACACCATCTTCAACATTTTTTAATTCAAATCCGTCAAAATCCAAATCTATAACTAATGGGTCAGGTATGTATCTGTGAACTGAACTGGCAGATTTGTAGTCATCATCACAGATTCCAAGTGCATCACATACATTATCCCATAACTTATTTAACTTATTCTTAACATATTTACCTGCTTTTTTACCTGCTTCATATGCACCAACGCCTGCCTCATATATTTCTTTTCCTACATAAATAGCAGCTTCATATATCTCTCTTGTTATAGTCGTTCCTATTTTATGCTCAAGTTTTCCAAGATTCCAACCTATTATAAAGTTGGTTGTTGCAATAATCGGATTTCCTGTTATATGACCTACTGTATATAATCTTAAACCAAAATTTATCTTACAAATTGTTTCTGTTGCTTTATTTACAGCTTGTTCTATTTTCCCTTTTTCTAATAAATCTTCTATCTCTATAATACTGCTCTCTATTTCATTTTTTGTTGTAACCCCGACAGCTAATTCCGTTGTTGTTAACTCTGTAGTCAATACACCTAATAATGCCCATGCATCTTTATTATGAATAATATTTCCTATTTCATTTGACTTATCTTCTTCATCGCCATTAATCATAACATTTACAAGTTTTCCTAAACCATTCATAGCATTGTCAATATCAACACCGGGTAACACAGATGCAATATCTATTGATGATGTACTATAAAATTTTAGTAACGCATATTCAACACTTGGTGTACATTCAGCCTTGAAATTTCCATATTCATCTAACATTTCTGCAGGCATATGATACCCAATTATCTTTGTATTTGGTTTTCCTATATCTATGTAATTCTGTTCTATTCCCGGAATATCATTCATTAATGCCCCAACTATACTTACATTAGGACAAAAACTTGTTATCTTATCTGCACGATTTTCTATAGCTTCGCTGTATTTTTCAAGGAATGATGTTGAAAAACCCTGTCCATCAAATGAAACACATTCATCTATATCATTAATTGCTTTATATTCTTTTAAATCTTCATTATATGCTATAGTTACATACTGTGCATTGTTTCCTCCTGTGGAATGTCCACTAACTGTAATATGCAAATCTTCGGTATCATTTTTAAGATATTTTCTTGCTGCCTCGATTGATTCATTATAGAAATCAAGATTCCTTTTTTGCTCATCTGTATCAGCTACAACTGCACCCATAATATTCTCAATCCACGAACTGATATCTATCCAACCTTCTTCATTCATATAGTATTTATAAGGGTCATTATTATAATTTCCCACATAAATAACATACACATCTGATGTTTCAGGGTCTACAAGACATACTGATGAGGTTGTTGTATCTTTTTGGGTATCCGGATAAACCATTACCAGTCTCTTTAAAGTTCCATTCTTATCCTTATCAATCAATTCAATAATCTTATCCATTCCTAACTCTTCATCTGTATAACCTAACCTATTATTAAAAACTGTATTATAAGCTTCCTTATTGTCTTTCACTGTCTGAATAAAATTCCCAATATTCATATAACTATTCTTTTTATCATCTTTATCAGTAAAGTCTTTATTAGATAATTGTGCAAAATATACCAATGTATCCAATAATAATAATTCGTTACTTTTTAAGCTCGTCTCTCTACTCATCTTCATTCTCCTCACTTATTGTAAAACTAATACTTTTATCTCCAGCCACATCATATTCCACTTTATTTTCATTAAATTCTTCTATTTCTTTATAATGCTCATCATTATATATCTCAACATTAAACATAATCAGGTCATCTTTTAATAATGGTTTTAAAATGTCTATAATCGAATTTTGTAATTCTATACAATATTCTCTTTCTGGCATCTCTAACCAACAAATCATTGTAATTTTTCGATTATCCAATAATTTCTTCAAAGAAAAACTTTTTTCATTTTGTACTGGAAAATCCACTCCAAATCCCCAAAAACCTTCAATACCTCCTCCTTCTTGTATACTTACACTGCTAAAAAATTTTGTCACACCTGCTTCTATCAACAATGTATCCACCTCTTTTTTTACATAATCATTAATCAACTGACACATATAATCATCTGATATTACTTTATACCCATCATAATATCCATCATCATCTTTATCATCTGAACCATCTGGATATACTACTACGTAATATTTATTTTCTGAACTCTCAGTCTTGTTTCTAACTGTAACCTCTGCATATCCTGCCTTACCCATAAATTTTCCAACTTCCCCACTATCCAGAACCTCAAACTCTTCCTGATACTTATTCTCCATATATTCCAATGCAACCTCTGCACATTTCTCTTCGTCCATCAATATTCTTTTTTCACAGCCTGAAAATCCTAATATAGATGATACAACTATTAAAGACATCACTACTAAAAGCTTAACTTTCTTCATATTTCTTCTTTCTCCTATCTCAAAATTTTTTATATTTATCTTTTTCATTTATAGAACAAAAACGACTATTTTGTCATTATCCACTTGACCAAAAGTAATACTGAACTGCGATAGGCGAATGATATACTCCTTTCTTGACATTCTGCTTTAATGACAGTAATATTCCGACACGATGTCCGAACAAGGCTTAACCGAATTAGGACGATGAGTTTAAGCATGTTACGTCACTTATGGCAAACATTTATCAGAATGTATAAAAAGAAGAATATTCGTAAATACAAGCAGTAAATGAATTACTTTTAAAGCAAGTGGATAAAATCGTTTTTACAAACAAAAAGACCACATGTAAAAAACATGCAGTCGAACTATCATAGAATTTTTATCCCTTAGACTTCTAACTTTGCGCCCCCCTATTTCTAAAGGTTTGCCCCAAAATTTATAATTATATTAATCTTCCATTTTTAAATTATAAAATATCACAGAATATTTTTCAACATATTTTTCCATATTTTCAATTTTTATTACACAAATAATATGCTTATCAAACCATTATCAGTTTATAAATTAATAGTGATTTGATAAAAATACTATCATCTCCCTCTGTTCCGATTACAAAATATGTTCCTGAAATCTTACTAAGTTCGTCTATAATATCTTGATAACCAATATAACTTTCTACAAACCTAACAAAGTTTTCTTTATTACCATAGTTTATTGAAAGAATATATCTTCCCATATCCTTTACTGTATTCTTAATATCAACACCCTTTTCGTTACATATCTTCATATATGTATCAAATAAAGTTGTATCAATATATTTATTTCCGCTTTCACTTTCTTTTACATATGTCATTGCAAGATAGTCTTTGAGTGCTGTTTCTCCATTAAGCATGTTATAATACAATTCAAATATATTGTTATATATATTATTTAATATTGGTGCTGCCGAATTTACAGGATTAGCTCCA
>JAFQCK010000083.1 GCA_017416465.1 Lachnospiraceae bacterium
ATTCATGCAATAATTCATCAAGTTCACTTATTTCATGCTTTGTATTCATATTTACCTCTGATACCAAATCATTTCTGATTCAATTTTTCTACTATTTTTATAATCCATTATAACAGTTTTTTGGTAAAAATACTCTTTTATCTCCTATTTATGCATTTTGTAATCTTTATATATTACTATTTGTAATACTTTATATATTTCACCGAACTATCCCATATTTAGTAATACATATACTATGCCATAGACTACTATATATCAGAATACTTTTTGTACTACATTTGTTTTGCCTGTTTTTCAATGCAATCTTTTTTTGCTTATCCACACTACATTTTCTTACGAATTTAACCATAAATACTAAGTGGTGTTTAAATAGCAAATTTCAAAATGGTTACTTTTCACACAGTTCCTAAAGTGTCCCCCATGTCAAGGACATTTAGTTTTTTATTTTTTAAAAATTTGGACACTGAGTTTTAGTAGAATTCCAGGATCCGTACAATAAGTTTTTGCAGAATCCTGACATTCGTACAATGAGTTTTTTGTATGGTTATCTGTGTGGGTATAGTCCTTAATCTATATTGCCTTGCTTAGTTCCTAATTCTGAAGGTTCCTTGAGAATCTGTGGAACTTGAGGAGGATTGGCAATAGAAAGCGGATATACTCCAGTAGTTATAAAGTTATAGTATTCATTCGGCGAGAGCATACAAAGCTCCCATACATACGCCTCGTTGTTGTAGTAATCTATGTAATCATCAACGATATCTTTAATCTGCTGGAATTCAGTACATCCCTTAACCTTATCAAGAATATGATCCTTCATATGACCAAAGAAACTTTCTTGCGGCGAATTGTCCCAGCAGTTACCTCGTCGGGACATCGATCTGCGTAAGTCACAGTTTTCAATGATTTGTATAAACGTGGTGCTAGTATAATGACTGCCTTGATCGCTGTGAATCAGAGTTTCCTTGTGCAATGAGATTCCGTGATCTCTGATTAGGTTTTCAACGGTTTCTTTAACAAAATCGATTTCCAGCGAATCGCTCAATACATAGGCCAGTATCTGCTTTGTGTATGCGTCAAGGATGGTCGATAAATAGGCGAATTCCCCATTGTATGGGATGTAAGTTATATCCGTCAACAGAACATATCGTGGACCATAACATTCGAACTCACGCTGCAAGAGATTATCGGCATAGTTACTCGTTTTGATAGCTTTCGCCATTCTACGGTAAGGATTCGCCTTCCTGATTGGGCAGAAGAGATGGTACTTCTTCATCAGCCTTCGGATTTTTTTGATATTCATTACCACCGGAGGATTCATGTGCAGAAGTCCCATATAAATACTTCTTGCGCCTTTTGAATAACCACGTTTTTTATATATGGCAAGAATTAGCTCAAAGTCGGCCTTATCCTGTAATTCACGTGCTTCTCGCGCCGGGGCAGCTTTTAACCAAGCATAATACCCTGAGCGTGAAACACCAGCAAGTTCACATAGAATCGACACACTGAACACACCTGGTGAATCCTCAAGAGTGTTATGGATGACCTCGTACTTGTAAGATGTTTTTTCCATGATGAGCCCTCCTACTTTATATCCTTGTCGGGTTTTAAAATTTTTTTTAGAAACTCCATTTCATGGCGCAGATAGTACAGCTCGTGTTCCATTGCATGAAGTTTCTGATCGTCCGACATGGATGAGTAGTCTGGGTGATTACTGACCGCATAGCTGGTATGTTGTCCTTCGCGGAAGTTTCCTTCCTGAGCTTGCTTTCTGATCATACTCTGCAGACCACTTACTCTGGATTCTCCAAGCATCTGGTAGTCGTATCCCAGTTCTTCCACGATTTGACGCGGACGCTGTCCTGTTTGGTACCGCTTCCAGAATTCCTTCTTGAACTCAATCGTGAAGGAAATAGTATTTGCGGATACGCTATATGTGTATTTGTTTTCTCGCAGGAGTGCTTGCTCTTCTTTTGTAAAACTGCGTATACTCATAACAGTCCCCTTTCTTAGACAATGAGATTATAACATTGATGAGTGTTGATTAAAACTCATTGTCCGAAAAATGGGATTCCTTAAAATCAGGTGTCCACAATACGGGATTTCTAATTGTCAACGTCCAAGGAATAGGGTATCTCAAAAACTCGATGTCCATTTCCTAGGGTATATTTTATCCAGTAACGCAAAATCACCCTTAAAGATATTTAAAACTCAATTATATTTACATTTTGTAATAAATCATATAAAATTATAAATATAAATATTTACATAATATTGATTTGGAGAGTTACTATGAGACAAAAGCTTGATCGTAGGGTCGAAATGACTAAGCGTTTATTAAAAAAAAGCCTTATTGAATTATTAAAAACAGAAAATATTCAAAAAATATCTATTCGTACTTTATGTGAGAATGCTGATGTAAATCGTTCTACCTTTTATAAACATTACAATTCTCAATATGCTTTGTTAAAAGATATTGAAGATGATTTATTTGCTGATATTGAAGATATTTTATCCACACATACTTCTTCTGATAATGATTCTGATAAAGATGTCCAACTTACTAAAGTACTTACTCATATGAAAGATAATCTTGATTTATGCCAGATTTTAATGTTATATAACATTGACCCAGAGTTCGAGAACAAGCTTATGAGTATTCCTAGTGTAATCAAACGCTCTAAGCTCGATTCTAGTTCTGCTTTTTCATTCTCTAGCTATTCATATACACAACTTTTTATACTAGATGGTGCCTATTGCATGATTAAACGCTGGATTATTAATAATTGCCCTGAATCGCCTGCTGAGATTGCTTCTTTAATTAGAAAAATCTCAAAAAAACTATATAATGAATAATATATATTTATATCTTTAGAAAGGAAGTGCAAGATATGCATGATTTTCAACCTTGTCCAATTGAAATGCTGGACTGTAATCCATTTACCAAACTCGGAAAGGAATGGGCGCTCGTTACTGCCGGTTCCAAGCAAAACACAAACACCATGACCATCAGTTGGGGAGGAATGGGTGTCTTATGGGGAAAAGATGTCGTCTATGTCTTTATCCGTGATTCCCGATATACAAAAGAATTAATTGATCATAGTGATTTCTTTTCGCTTACCTTTTTAGACGAAAAATATCGTAAAGAAATGAGTTACTGTGGAAGCCATTCAGGTAGAACAGAAGATAAAATAACCAATGCTGGACTTACTGTTGGAAGAAAACATGGAATACCATATATTGATGAAGGAAATCTTGTATTTCTTTGTCAAAAGCTTTCAGCAACTCGTATTACTGAAGCTTCCTTTCTTTCTCCAGAAATAAAGGATAAATGGTATGCTGATGGCGATATGCATACAATGTATGTTGCTGAGATTATAGAAGTTCTTGCAAGATAATAGAGTAGAGAAATAACAGTAAATGCTATTTCCCTCTCATTGATCCGTACGTACGGGTCTCGTATACGGCTCTACAACTTACATTTCAACATTACTTAGGTAATAAGATAAAGGATTTAGCAACCCTGCTGAGTCCTTTATTTTTGTTTCAAGCAACTCTTTACTGATAATGAAATTTACAACATTCATACCACTTCTTCTGTACCATCCATGTCTGAAATTGGCTACTTTGTAAATATCTTCATGGCTAAATCCCATTTGATACTTTCTGTTTAGATAACTGATAGCAGTCCGCCTTGTGGTACACCAGTTTTTGTTGCTTTCTCCAATCCGTTTTCCATTACTCCTGCACGCAGATATTTGCGTATAAGGTTTAATGTAGTGCTATCGTTTATCTGCTCCCTAAGTATCTGCATTAACTTGTCATGATTTACCTTATCAAAGAATGCCTTGCTTGGCACACACTATTAAAAAGATGCGTCTAACGGCGCACCATTTTTCTTACTCCCTTCCTTTTTTGTATCTCATAATTATCACACATTATCAATCTTCGCTATTGCTTAATCTCCACCTACCTATTCATACATATTAGTAAAAACATAAAATTTTCTTATGGCATAACATATATTTTATGTCTCTATTCTTTTAGCAATTTTTCTCAAATGTTTTCTTTTTTTGTTTTTCTGCATAAATCTTTATTTATATTTTTCATATTCTACTTTCCATTTTTTATTATACTTTTTTTAAACCAAGTAACCGTCATTTTTTCATATCTATAAAAAATTTATTTGTTCTCTACTTTTTCTTGTTTTTTACTTTTTACTCATTGAGTCAATTATCATTTTGAATATATTTGTATTATTACTTTTATATATTTTAAGTATATTGACATATTGAGTCACCAATCTTATTTGTCTTTCACATACATTTTCTTTGATTTTACTATAAATTTTAGTCTTCAATTGACTCAATTACTCTATAAATTCCATTTATATCTTTACCGTTATTCTTTTATACCTTCATTTCTTTTAATTTATGAAAGTTATTTATGTTAATAATGATACATTTCTTTCATAAATATTTTTACATAACAGATATTATTATATAAATATGTTATGTAAATCATGGTCTTTCTAATAATATATTTCCTGTTTAGTAGAATTTTGTTGACTTTATACCATTTCTCTTTAATAATAATTCTATGGAGGTAGAAATATATGGAATATAAAAATCATACACAGCAAATTAGAAAAGGCGATCCGCTAGCCAAAATAAGCAACGCAAAAAATCATAATTCTTTGTCTCAACCAAATCAGTTTATTGGTTATAAATTAAATACTAGACTTAGAGCATTACGTACTGCAAAAGGATGGTCTCAATCAGAATTAGGCGAAAAATTAGGTGAGACTTTAGGTCAAACAAGCAAAATCCCAACCTCAACCATTGCCAGTTGGGAACATAAAAATCCTTCTTTAGCTAAGATTCCTTCTCCCGAAAAAATAGAAGCTCTTTCAAAGCTTTTTCATGTTACCATCGACTATTTAAAAGGTCTTTCAGATGACCCCAAAAGAACAGCCATTGAATTTATTTCTACACAATCACAAATAAAAAATATTGAAATCCTTCCTCAGGAACTTGCGCAACATATGGGTGAGCCCATTTGGATTGCAAGTGATTCTTATAATGGTTGGATGTTATTGACAACATACTATGAATTAATTGATTCATCCGGTGTAACACACTCCGTACATGATATTCGTCAGCAAAATGCGACATTTTCCATTTTTCCTCCTTGTCACGTATATTTCAGGCAGGTATATAATAGATATGTCATTCCAGAAACTCAAATCCGCAATTACCGCGATAAAATGTGGGTTTGTATCAATTCTCCTGATCCTAAAATGCAAGAACTTAATGGTTGGTATACAAGAACCCCTGATGGTTTAGGTGTAAAAGGTAAATCTATTTTATCTTTTGATTCCTATTTTGACTTATGGCTTGCTTATACAACTCCATTATCTGACTAAGATAAACCCATCTATAGATGGGTTTTTTTTATAGAGTATATATTACATGATATAATTTCCATTACATTTTCTCATACATTATGTAATATATTTTATGATTTATTATGTTTAGTTTCAATAATTTATAAAATCA
>JAFQCK010000084.1 GCA_017416465.1 Lachnospiraceae bacterium
AAAATACATCGAAATCGCAATAACGGTTATTCAAAGACAAAAAGCTATAAAAAAAATAGTGAAAAAAAATAATGAAAAACGGATATTATTTATTTGCCTATGTTGAGATAAACAAATATGCTAATTACTACCAAATCGATACTAAAAGGCACGATCAAAATATTTCATTATGGGAATATTTTGATGGGAATTTGACATTATTAAGATATTGGGAACTTGAAAGGCTATCAAGAATTAAACATCACAACAAAGCATTTTCGACAAAAGAACAATTCATAAAATTTGTTAATCAGCTTTTATCTCAATTTGATTTAGATGATTCTAAATTGGTAGGAATACATGCCCCGCCATATTTTGAATTAGTAGAAACTCCAAACTACATAATGAGTGAAGAGTATAATTACCACTCCCTTTGCCACTTGTATTCTGCAATGTTGATGGAAACGGAGCTTTTTTACTCGAATGATATGATAGCTTTCAGCGTTGATTTAGATTCTGACTATATTACGGATGATAAAAGCATTCATAAGCATGACTATGTAGGTTGTTTTTCGCAAAAAGGAATGCTTAACTTTTTTTCCATTGAATCGCCTGCACCATTAATATCTTTGATAGAATTGTGATTACAAAGTATAAAGGAATTGATGCTACGAGCTTTTATCAATTGAAAAATCTTTATCAATATGTAGAGATATATGAGGAAGATATGGATGATAGGTTGAATTTTTATGAATCAAAAAAAGAAAACTATATCTCTTGTAAGAAAATATATGTTGAGCTACCAATTGATTGCGAAGGAAATGTATATATTTGTACTTACGATTGGGACAAAAAATATTTGCTGGGAAATGTTCTAGAACAAAAATTAGAGGATATTTTAAAATCAGATTCATATCAGAACCTTTTAAAGGGCAACGAAAAAAGGTTTAGACATATTGAAGATATCAATGATCTGTGTAAATACTGTCCCCGCCCTTACATAATAAGAAAATGACAAGGGGAATTATAGCTGACATCACTGAATTGTCAGAAGAAAATTACGAAAAAATTTATCAGCTATTAGACCAAAACAGAAAAAACATAGTAGATAGCTACATTCTTGAGCGAGATCGAAGGCTTTCAGCAATGAGTGAATTTTGCTTGTATTATCTTATTTCATTGGAATGCGGATATGATAACGACTTGTTTGTAAAGGTATATCGATCAAATGGAAAACCTTATTTCTTTAATAACTCAAAGTTTTTCTTCAATGTTTCGCATTCTGGAACAAAATGTATAGTCTACATCTCTCAAGAATCTGAAATTGGTGTAGATATAGAATGTTTATCAAGGTATAAGGATAGCAATTTAAAAGAGGATATTATCAACCTTTTTGAAAAAGAGGAACTTTCCTTAATTGAACTTGGGGATAACCCTTTAGAACGGGCCTTAGTTCTTTGGACAAAAAAAGAAGCATTGTTTAAATCGTTAGGAACAGGCACATTAAAACAAATATTGAAACAAAAATTGACAAGGGAACATTTAACTGAGATTGAAAGTTTTATTTGCGATGAATATGTTGTGTCAATAGCAAACGTTTCTTTGTGTGCTCCAATATTAGATGCAAAAAATATAGGCATAAAAAAGATGATTGAACATGTCAAAACTTGGAAATCAAAAAATGATTGATGCTTCATGGTCAAGCTTTGATGCTTGCTATTTTATCAAAATATACATCGCTGTAGTCAAAGAAAAGGCTCGGCGAGAAAAGCAGCTTCCTAAGGTGGTCTGTCCCAAAATGTAGGACAGACCACTTTTGCATAAAAAGTTTGCACAGATTTACGAAAACG
>JAFQCK010000085.1 GCA_017416465.1 Lachnospiraceae bacterium
ATTAGTTATCAGCGAGTTGTAGATTGTTTTGCAGAATATGGCAGAGAATAGAAATAAACTCCAACGACCTATAAAATCACCTCGTTATCGGGTAATGATTTGAAAACCGTCCGCACTCATTACCTTTCATTTTCTTGCACTTTTGCATCTGCGAGGCTTTCATCAAAAGTCCTCATAAGTCATTGAACACCAGTGCCGCCATCATTATTTTCCCTCATTCGTTAGATTTTTCCAGAGATATGTATTATCTTTGTACAAACATATTTTGAATTTTGTGAATATAAATTAGAATCATAAGTCAGATAAACTGTTTTTAAATCAAATATGAAAGAGGAACATATATCAGAGAGTGCTAGACACTATTTAAGTCTACTTCAGGACACAATAAACAGAATGGCATCTAATAGTGCCAACTGTAAGACTTGGCTTATTGCAATTATCGCTGCAATTACAACTTGTTTGTATAACTCAGAGAATATTTCTAACATTTATTGGATAATGTTTATACCAACAATGTTATTTTATATTCTCGATTGTTATTATTTAGGTTTAGAAAGAAGGTTTATTAAAATTGAGAATATATTTATTGAACAGTTAAGAAAAGGACAAGACGGAGATTTGTATGTTTTTAATGTTAGGGAAATCGGTGGAGACATAGAATATATCTTTCGGGCTATGAAATCTTGGTCAACAACACCTTTCTATCTTATTATTACGATATCTATATATTGTTTAAAATTCATCCATTAATATGAAGGACATAACAATTACAGTTTTGGGACTTAATTCTATAAAAGGAAGAGAATTAGTATCCTTAATACAAGATGAAATCCCCCCTTTTATGTTGGGGCTAGGCTTAAAATGTATTATAAATCCTATCATATATAGTGATAATAGCTCTCAATATAATATGTTTAAGGCGTCTATGGAGGACGATTTAGTTTTATTTGACGGTTCAATAGAAATTGATGGTGATGGCTCTTGGGATTCCAATTACATTGCTGCAACGGCTCAACCTTGTGCCCAAGATAATATATTGGTATTGAGTAGAACGAGATTGCCTCTAAATTTTCCTGTAATGCGTACAAATGTTCCAGAGTTGGGAGTGAATGATAAGAATAGCAATGGTGAACCTATTCTATATTTTGAAAATACAGAAATAGTAATTTGGCTAAAAAATGAAATCTCATTAATGGCCACATTCACTACTATAGGGGATCAAACTTTTTCGCCACGAATACCTGTATGTAAAAAGTTTAGAACAATTGTCCCCCCTTTTGAGGAATTAAACAAACTGGATAGCAATTTTTTTGAGATTCAAAAGGCGAAGATGGCTGATGCTATTGAATTTATCAATGCAACGAAGAGGAAAGGAGCATTTATTAGTTATAGAAGTCATTATTATAAAACTAAATATAAGGGATTAGTAACTGCTCAAGATTTGGCATCAAAAATAAAGGAAATTCATAATGATCCTGATTATCCTGTTACGTTATATGCTGAAGGAGATATTGCCAATGAGTTTATGACGGAACAACGAATGTGGTTTGTTGAAGGTTTTGTTGAGCAGAAACTACGTTTATCTGAAGAAGTTTGGATTTTTGAAACAGATAATGAGGATGGTTATTCTTATTATAATTCATGGTGGACACAAGGAGAAATAATAGCTCTAATGTATATAAAAGCCAGTGGAGCAGAACTACCGAAAATATATGTATATTCTTATGATTCCCACTCAGGTGAGATGAAATATGAGTTGAAAGATTCTTCTTTTATCCCAGATTTAACAAAGGATGCCGTTAAAGAACTTTCAAGATATTTCTCTAATTCATCTGGAACATTTGAGTCTATGCGTAGTATGCGCGAAATAAGAAAACTTGATGCAGAACAACAATATTCATATTACAAGATGATAAAACAAATGTCTCAACAGTTTTTGTCACTAGGTATAGATAATAGCACGAGCAAGGAGTTTGAGTACGATTATGATTCTTTTATGGAATCTGTTTATTCTCATGTATACGATAGATCATTTGTTGAGAATAGAATAGTTATGCTGCCCAATTACACAGAAGTAACTATTGATTGTTTTAAGAACTCTCAATTTATCAAACAATATATCTGTATAAATTCCGTACGTGATGATAAATTATATAAGGACGATATAGAAAATAGAGGTTATGTATCAATATCTCCAGAGCATATGGATAACATTGATAAAACACATGAATTTAAGTGGGGAACAATTAGTAAGCAAATACAAAGAATTAATTATAGTCAATTTTATTGGTGGCCTTTAAGAAGTGGTATGCGTACAGGTCCTAATGGAGTAATAATAGAACTTATAAAAAACTGGGAATTTATTAATAAATAGACATCTCTTTTCGTTAATAGATATCCACCTTCGTATAAAGTTAAGCGAAGGTGGCTTTTATTTTGTACATTTTTATAGTATGACTTGACATCACTGTTATGGGGTGAGTAGGTAAGAATTATTCAAAAATATAGTCATCTTTTTACATTTTAGTGCACTTTAAATAAAATAATTTGCTACCTTTACACTGTAAATTAAGCGTTCTTTTCAATAATGCAGAATAAGACAGATAAAGGAACTTTGCTTGTTTCTAAATCGTTACCTATCGTAAAATTAAATTCTGTAAATTATTAGTTCTCAGCGATAAAGAAGAGATGTTATGTATTAAGCAGTGGAAGGTTATTTTCTTCTTTATCCCAGCCTCGGCAATCCACTGTTTGAGTGGGTGGTGTGTCATTGCGCGAGTGAGTCCTTTGAACACCAACCCTTTTCCCCATTCGCCGCATAGTTCTAATGCCTCGTGGCTGATGGGGAGTGTTGCCTCGGTCTCTGTTTTCTCTGTGCAGATACGGATGTAGTAGCCTTGATCGGGCCCCATCTCAAAGTCGCTCCACTGCAATTTGAGTATGTCGCTGATGCGAAGTCCTGTCATACAGGCGAAGAGCGATGCTTGTTTCAGCACAGGGATACGGCAAGGTGTGGCGGCGAGTTGCTTTACCTCATCAAGTGTCAAATACTCCTTTTTAACCTCTTTCCACTCAATTTTTTCAAGGAAGTCATTGAGGTTTTCGCGCAACATCTTCTCCTTGTAGGCAATCTTCAACAGGGCGCGGAATGTGGAGTAATATCCCGCTGCCGAATTTCGACTGATATATGAGTTGGGGTGATGTATCTGCTTGCATTTCAAGAGATAATCTCGGAACTTTTCGCACAGCTCAACTGTAATATCCCCGAAGGTGCATTTGCCACCGCAGAACTTCTCAAAGTGGTTGCATACGCAATCCCACTTTTCGTATCGCTCGCGTGCCTTTGCTCGGAAG
>JAFQCK010000086.1 GCA_017416465.1 Lachnospiraceae bacterium
TCCATATAATAGATTTCATCACTTAGAATCGATATATCTTCCGAATTATGGCTTACTAACAATATTGTTTTTCCTTCTTCCTTTAGTCCTTTAAGTATGACTCTCATCTCTTCCACCCCTTCATTATCAAGACCATTCATAGGTTCATCAAGTATAAATATATCAGGTTTTTCCATCATAGCCTGTGCAAGTCCAAGTCTTTGTCTCATTCCTAGACTGTACTTTCTTACGAGCTTATTCTCTGCACCCTCTAAACCAACCTGCTTTAAGATATCCATTATCTCTTCTTTTCCAATCTTTTTTCTTAAGCCTGCAAGTATCTTTAAATTTCTGTATCCACTATAGTATGGAACAAAACCGGGTGTTTCAATTATAATTCCAACATTCTGTGGAAAATCAACATCCTTGCCGATTTTCTTTCCTTCAACAAAGACTTCTCCGTCCGTTGGTTTTACAAAACCACATATACATTTCATAAGCATTGTTTTTCCGCAGCCATTACGCCCAACAATTCCATGAATTTTCCCTTTTTCAAAATTCACATTAATTCCTTTAAGAATTACATCTTTTTTAATCTTTAATCCAACATTTTTAACTTGAATTGCATAATTTACAGCTTCCATATTTTCCTCCATTTCTGAGCGATTTATCGCACTAATTATTTGCATTAATCCTCCATATCTGTTATCTTTGCAAAATCATATCTTCTCACCGACAACGCACTTACCACAAACAGTGCTATAATAATTAATATAAAATATAAATATGAATATTTAATATTTACCTTTTGTATTCTCAACACATAATCATAATGCAACCACGCAATGGAATGTGCTGACGGAAACGCCCACTGTGCCTTACTGCCAATTCCACACAAGCTGCTTCCAACCGCAATAATCATAAATCCAGCTAACATTCCAAGCATTCTTTTTCCTACTGAAAAGCCCACAAGTAAAAACAATTCCATTGTTACGAGATATAACAAGAGTAATGTAATTGTTATTAAAAATGCCTGTAATGGCGTAAGATTATTATATAACCTTCCATTTATAAGCATCGGTATTCTCGAACGAATTTCATTCGGAAACATCTTGGTATATGAAGTTATAACCGGACTCCACATATTTTTGGCATATGCATGCTTTGATACCATTACACAGGACATAAAAACTATGCTGAAAAGATATGTAATTGCGGACATAACTCCAAATAACATCTGCCCAAGCATCCAGTTAGTTTTTCCTACTCTTGAAATATAAAACAATGAATTTCCATCTGTTTTTGGAAAATCACTTATAAGAACGATGAATACTGCCGGAATTACCATAATCAGCAGTTCAGAATTTGCCATTGCTATAAAAGGTTCAATAACCATTACCATACTACCCATTTTATTTGCTGACTCTATTAATTCCTCTATTATGTAATCATATATGAAAACAAACAAAATCAGTAAGATTAACAGTCTGGGATTGTATATCCATTTTGTGTATTCCACACTTGCTACATTTCTTATCTTTGATAAAGAAATCTTTGATGACGAAATCTCTGATAAAGAACTTTTTAATAAAGAACTTTTATTTTCCCTACTCTTCACCACAATCACACTTCCTTCCCAGATATATTCTGCAAAATACAATTACTAACAGCGCTTCTGCCACGTAAATAATAATTAATCTTAATACATCGGTCGCATAAATATTACCTACTGTAGTTGGAAGAAAATATCCAAGTTTTTCACTACCCTGTTTTGAAATAAACTTTCCAAGCAGATAATAAAACATAAATGGCATCGAGATAATTATGTATCTGTTTTTTGTAATCATTGATAATGCAAATGCCGGAATTACTGAAACTGCTCCGTATAAAAACATCCTGAAAAACTTATATATGTATAAGCCTTTTATACCACAGCTTTTATGCAAAAAACCTGCAATTACATCTTCACCTATCAAAAATTCATTTCTAAGCTCTGATATAATTCCTTCACCACTTGGTAAGATAAAGCTTATTATCAGACTAAATATCATATAGGCTGCCATAATTACCATTCCACCGGCTACCATATCCGCAAAATATTTACCAAGAATAAACCTGTTTTTACCAATTCTGTACAACTCAAATCTTGCATTGCTATTCTTCTTTTCACCACACACAATTATTACAAAAGGAATAGCAACTATTACCGGAACAAACATTTCAAGATAACTGCTTATATCGCCTGTTATTACATCTGACGTATACAAATCAGCTTCTTTAATAATCTCACTTCTGTTATCATCAATAATCAAATCAATTACTGTGTATTCCTCACCGGTCATAGAAGATACATAAATATTACCTAATAATAGGAGCATCACTGCTGATGCGATTGCCAGATAAAATGCAATATTAGTTAAGATTTTTTGTAATTCTACTTTAAACATATCTTCCTCCTTTTCTGAGCGATTCTATTACGAATAACTGGTTTTATAATCAATATTTCCGTTAATAAGATTTATATAAAATCTTGTTTCCCTTCCATCTACCTGATTTTCACATCTGATAATCCAGCATGGTATACACTCATATTCATTTTCAAATTGTCTGTCATTAATAATTTTTCTTCTATAAGACATCCGTGCTTCTGTTACATTATATATTGAATTCTTTCCTATCTTATCGGATACACATTGTAATGCAGACTCTAACGAAACAACTTCTGAAACCGACTTACCTTCTTTTTCAAACTTTAATGTATTATTTAATAATATATATTGATCTATATCATCTACATCCACCATCATTGCAGGACAAATTTCATCTATATAAGTCCCCGGACCGCCCATTCCATATGAAGAACTATATTCCGTTTCCATTCCATTAATGATTCTTACTATATAAAATTCCAAACAAATTTTTCCTTCTGATAACTCATACACTGCTACTTTAGCTACCTTTTTCTCTGCCCCTATACTTATGTCATAAGGTAATTTATTTTTAAAATAATCTTCCACAAAATTTATAGCCTCACGAATTGATATCTTACTATTTTGTAATTCATATTCATCATATATATTCTCCCCTTCAGGATAATATATAGCTAATGCCTCATACTCAGATGCAGGGTCCATGCCAGGTTGTTCTGACATTTCAATAACCTTTCCTTTTATAACCATAGTCTTAGAAAAATCGGGTAAAAAGTGTGCATATCTATTATCTCCTTCTACATTTGAGTAAGCACTATATGTTATATTTGGCAATGAATATCCATACACTTTTCTAGAACAAATTTGGTCATACGTGCCTTCTTTCAAATGTTTATATACTTCTTTATAATCTCTAAGAAGCCAACCACCATCAACACTAACCGTATCTTCATAAATAGAATTCGCGTCACATATGCACTCTTCTAACAAATCTTCCCCTAAATAATATTTAATCAAATCCATCTGCATATTATGTATTTCCATCGGGTCAGTTATTCCATGAAATAAACCTGGTGCATACTCATACATATTACATACTTCATCTTCGCTTGATATTGATACATACATATCATCAGCTATAAGATTAGTATATTTTCCATCTTCTAATTCTCTAATAACCTCTTCTTTTGTATCTCTTATCTCTTGTATAGTTACATATTCAAGATTTTTATTTTTATCATCTGAATTATATGTAGATACAAAATCAACATTTTTATTATTTTTCACCACATTAATTCCTATAAAAATGCTACCAGCTATGATTGTTAATATATAAAAACATTTAATAAATTTATCCATGCTACACCTCCCATTATGATATTAAGACCTGATAATCCAATTGACCATTAATAAGATTTATATAAAAAACTGTTCTACTCCCATCCACCTGATTTTCGCATATTATAATCCAGCATGGTTTACCTTCATATTCTTCATTATAATTTTGGCATTTGTCATTAATAATTTCTCTTCGATATGCCATTTTAGTTTCTATTACTTCATATACTGAGTTTTTCCCTATTTGATTTGATACTAGCTGTAATGCTGATTTAAGAGAAACTACCTTTTCAACAGAATCCCCCTTTTTTTCATTTAACAATGTATTCCCATATACGACATACCAATCTATATCATCTATATCTATCATAATTGCAGTACATATTTCATCAGTATATTTTCCATATGGTAAATTATACTCATATGAGCCATATTCTGTTTCTAATCCGTTTATTACTCTAACAATTTGAAATTCAAAATAATATAGCCCTTCTATTATTTCATATACATCTACCTTTACTACCTTTTTTTCCGGACCTATACTTATATCATATGGTAATTGATTCTTAAAATAATCTTCAACATATTCTATTGCATCCTTTATTGATATTTCACCATTTAGCAATTCATATACATCATCTAAATTTTTACTATTAGGATAATAAGTAGCAACCAAATCAAATTCTTCTCTTATATTTTCAGGACATAATTCTTTAATAGTATCCAAATACTTCCCTTTATTCATATGAACTAATGTAAAATCTGCTGTAAGAATCATCTCTCTGTTATCTTCTCCCATAGTCATTCCAGCTGCACAATAAGACATCGATGGTAACGCATAACCATATGGAGGATATATACATATTTCATCATACTTACCCTGCTCAAGCTTTTCCAAAACGACTTTATGTTCATATACAGAAGCCCCACCCTCTTTATTCCAATACAATGCATTTCCATCAACAATCCATTCATCTAACAAATCTTCCCCAAGATAAAAATGTATCAAATCCATCTGCATATTATACATTTCTATCGGGTCAGTTATTCCATGGTACAATCCCGGCGAATATTCACGCATCTCACATACTTCATCTTCACTTGAAACCGATGCATATATATCATCTGCTATAAGATTAGTATACTTTCCATCTTCCAATTCTTTAATTACTTCTTCTAATGTATCTCTTATCTCCTGTATAGTTACATATTCAATATTATTATTTTTATTCTCTGAATTATATGTAGAAACAAAATCAACATTCTTATTATTTTTCACTACATTAATTGATAGAAAAATACTACCAATTATAATAGTTAATATATAGAAACACTTAATAATTTTATCCATACTACATCTAACCTCCATACCGAATATTTTGTGAAGGCACTGCGTGGCAAATGTCAGAATTTCGACCACATTCAACAGAAACTATCAAAAAACTATGGAGCTTTCAACAGATATTTTCCCATCAAATACATTGACATAAAAATATACTTCACTATCATCATTGGAATTAATCCCACTAATTTTCCAATACAGTTCAGCTTCACAATCCTTACCACCATTTTTTAACTCCCTACGATATATCAGTTCTATTGAACTAATATTATAACTTGATGACTGCCCTATATGTCCTGCCACAATATTTACTGCAGAGGTTGCCGGTAGAATTTTGTCATATCCATCTCCTATTTCCTCTACTCCATTTGCATTTTCTTCCGGTCCATACATATCTATATCATCAGTTTCAACCATATATACACAATTAGTTTCGTTTAAATAATTTCCATCATCTTTTCCTAATCGGGAACCTGATTCAAAATATATACCTTGATATTCTCTGGACATTTCCAATCTGAAACAATGTATATTATCATTTAATAAAAACACCTGAACAATCTTTACTTTTAGATTAAAAGCCGGCTCTGTATCATATGGTAATTCATTTTTAATATAATTTTCCACAAACTCAATACCTTCTTTTACACTCATACTCCCATTTGCTAATTGATACACATCATCCAAGTTATCACCATTAAAATAATATGTATCAACTAACTCTCTCAAATCACCCATCTTTTCACTATAAGTTTCTCTTAACGAATAGTATTTTCCTTTTTCAAAACATGTACCTGATTTATGTGGACATATCATCGCATATCCATCTGTATATTTTTCAGGTACGTAACACATTCCCGGATATTTATCCAATCCCTTTTCTTTATTTCTTTCATTTTTATATGTGCCTTCTTCGATTTGCTTCTTTACTTCTTCATAACTTTTTTCTGTATACATATCAACTACATACTCATAGTTTATATTAGGAATATTATTTTCTATTATATTCATCTGTTCTTCAAATGAAAGAAAATCCTCTTCCTTGACATCTAATAAACGCAGCTTACTAACAGCCTCTTCTGCTCCCTCATATATCCTTACTGTCTCTCCAAATAAATTAGGATACTCGTTGCTTTCCACCTGATTTTTAGCTTTTAACAAATCATCATCTAATTCTAAAATATATATTTTTTCCTTTTCTATATCTTCTTTTGACTTGACATTATTATAAGACGATTTTTCCTTTACATATTTATTATTCGAATTTGTATTAATAATTAAATAACTAACAGAAATAGAAAATAAAAGTATACCTGATATAATTATTCTTTTTCTAAACATACATATCACCTCTTAAATTTTTTTACATTAATCCTCCATATCCGTTATCTTTGCAAAATCATATCTTCTAATCGCTAAACATGCTATTACAAATAATATTACTATTAAGCCTATAAAGTACAAATACGATATATCCAAACCTACAACTCTTTCTCGTAGTATCTTGTCAAAATGAATTTCCAACATTGAATTTGCAGAAGGAAATAACCATTTTACTTTTCCGTCCGTCTGAATAAGACCACTTCCAATTGCAATCACTGCACTCACTATTCCCATTGAAAGCACCCTTTTTCCTGCGGAAAATCCGGCAAGCAATATCATTGACACCAGCATTAAAAAAAGTGAACTTAGTAAAAATGTATGTATAAATGCCCTTATTGGCGTAACATTATTATATAATCTCCCATTTATCATATTAGCTATAAGCGTTGCTTTTTCCTGCGGAAACTTCTGTACATAATCCGTTGTCAAATCACTCCACACATCTCTTGAATAAGCCTTATTTCCGATTATCAGAAATGATATATAAGCTATGGAAGTCATATAAGTTATTATTGACATAAATGAAAATAACAGCTGTCCCCACATCCAGTTTAACTTTCCTACTCTTTGTATGTAAAACATGGTATTTCCGTCTGTTTTCGGAAAATCACTCATCAGAACAATAAATACGGCAGGAATTATCAGATTAACTAATGAATTGTTAGCCATGGCTATAAACGGCTCAAAAATATTAATTGCATGACATTCCATCTTATCA
>JAFQCK010000087.1 GCA_017416465.1 Lachnospiraceae bacterium
GCTCAGGCTGGTGATAACATCGGTGCTCTTCTTCGTGGTGTTCAGAGAACAGATATCGAAAGAGGTCAGGTTATTGCTAAACCAGGTTCAGTAACATGTCATAAGAAATTTACAGCTCAGGTTTACGTTTTAACAAAAGATGAAGGTGGACGTCATACACCATTCTTCAACAACTACAGACCACAGTTCTATTTCAGAACAACAGACGTTACAGGTGTTTGTAACTTACCAGCTGGTACAGAAATGTGTATGCCAGGTGATAACGTAGAGATGACAGTAGAACTTATCCACCCAATCGCTATGGAGCAGGGTCTTGGATTCGCTATCCGTGAAGGTGGTAGAACAGTAGGTTCTGGTAAGGTTGCTACAATTATCGAATAATTTATAGTTTTAGTTTCAAACTAAGAGATATAAAGAACGCAATTCTTCGTAAGGAGAGTTGCGTTTTTTCGTTATATAAACTTAATGTTTTCCAAGTAAACTAATATATGTTATAATGAAGTGCATGCAGAAGTATTGTAGTCATTAATTATGGAGGAATAGTGCTATAATGGAAAATGTTAAAAGGTTTTATTCCTTCAACCATAATATACATTATTATGTATTGGACATCTAAAAAGGTTACTTTGTACAATAAGAAAATGAAATATTTTATTCTTTTTAGTATAATTATGGTGTTTACAATTAGTGGCGTATTTATTACATACCATGCAGTTTTAGTTGCTCTTTTGCCTTTTTTGTATGCAACAATATATTCATCAAAGGCTATGATTAGATATGTATATTTTTTGACTGTAATTAGTACAATTGTTGTAGTATATGGCGTTTGTGTCTATATGTGGAAGTATTTTGAAAATAGTAAGTGGAAGTATTGAAAAAGCCAAAATTACAAATGAACTTGGAAAGGCTAAGCTAGAGGCTGAAATAGCTAAAGAAGAGGCAGAAAGAGCTAATCAGGCTAAGTCAAAATTCCTAGCAAGAATGTCTCCCGAAATTAGAACTCTGATTAATGCAATTCTGGGAATAGTGAATGATATTTTAGATTCATCCAAAATAGAATCCGGAATGATGGAAATAGTACCTGTGGAATATAAAATTGCCAGTCTTTTAAATGATGTATACAATATGACATTAATAAAAGCTCGTGAAAAAAACTGGAATTGGAATTTGATATTGATACATCAGTTCCAAGTGTCTATTATGGTGATAATAAGCGTATACAGCAGGTGTTATTAAATTTGCTTACAAATTCGGTAAAATATACAGAAAAAGGAAAGATAATACTGAAATTAACATCTAAAGTGCAAGATAAAAAGGCAATACTTTGTTTTTCTATAAAAGATACCGGCATTGGGATTGAGCAGGAGATTATAGATGTAGAGCCAATAGGAGATTTTAGAAAAAGAATTAAGGATGAAAATAGTCTTAAAATAAATAAGGCAGATGAATTAGATGATAATATAGAATTTACGGAAGAAGTGGAGGAAAAATTAGTGCAGGATTTTCAAAAAACAAAGATTGATATATGGGAAGCTTTATATAAACGTTTACCTGAAATAAATTTTCAGGCGGGAATGAATAACTGTTGTAATGATAAGGATTTTTATTTGGAAATATTTAATGATTTTGTTAATCTTAATATTAAAGAGGAGTTGACTGGATTTTTAACACAAAATGATTATAAAAATTATTGTATACGAATTCATGGATTTAAAAATAATGCGTATTCTATAGGTGCAAAGAAAATGGGAGATTTAGCATTTGAGATGGAGAAATTGACAAAAGAGAGTTTATCTGAGGAAATTAAAGATATGCAGGAGGATTTGTTTGAACAGTTTGACAGAGTATGTAAGCAGTTCAATAATGTTGTTATGTTGGTTGGTATTAGTTCAAACTAATAATAATTTAAGGAGTAAGGTATATGGAAGTTATAAAGATTTTTATCTGGAAGTAAAGTTGTATATGAACGGAGTTTTATTATGGTTACATGGTTTTATTTTATTGTTTTTATTTTAATACTTATAATTATAGGGATATATTTGCTAAGAAATAAGAATATTGATACGATTTTTACGCTCTTTTGTCTGACAGTTGTTATTAATTGTTTAGGAAGATATTGGATGGCTTCAGCTGAAACATTAGAGATGGCAATTTGGGCAAATAAGTTTCTGTATGTAGGTGGGAGTTTTGCTCCGTTATTCACCCTTATGATTTTAGCAAAGTTATGTAAGGTTAAAATACCGAAAGTTCTTTTATTATTTTTAACAATTTATTCAACGATTGTTTTGTGTCTTGTTATGACAATTGGGAATAATACTTTATATTATAAAGATGTTAAGTTGGTAAATGGTAACGGATACAATTATTTAGAAAAAGTGTATGCACCGTTGCACATATTGTACCCGATTATGATGATTGTTTATGCGATAATTATGATTGTTTTCATTATTTATGGTATAAGAAACAAAAAAAGCATATCTTATCGTGCAATAATAATAATAAGTAGCTTTGCTTTCTCAGTTTTTGCTTTATATATAATTGAAAAAATCATAGATTTAAATATTGACCTTTTTTCTATTAGCTATTTTATTGGTATAGTTTTGTTAGTTAAATATTATGAGAGAATAAATATGTATGATATGTATGCCAATATTTATACTTCAATTGAAAAAATGGATGAATATGGGTATATTTCGTTTGATGATAAATTTAGATATGCTAATGCTAATTCTTTTGCTAAAAAATTATTTCCTGAGATTAACGAATGGGTAATAGATGAACAGGTATCAGCAACTGACAGCTATTTATATAATGAAGTAGTGCAATATATGATTGATTTTGGGGAGAATAAAGACCAAGGTAAAACAATAAAAGTTGATGAAGCCTATTATCAGCTTAATATTAGAGAAATATCATATGGAAAGAAAAAATGTGTGGGTTATTTATTAGAATTTATCAATAGAACAATTGAGAAAAAATATTATAATGCTATAGAAGAATATAATATTAGTATACAGGAAGAAGTAGAGAGAAAGACAAAAGAGTTGATTGTTCAGCAAGAAAAAATACAGGAATTATTTACGCAGACGGTTTCTGCACTTAGTGATGCTGTTGATGCTAAGGACAGATATACCAGTGGTCACTCAAAGCGTGTAGCTGAATATTCTAAAATGATTGCTAAGAGAAAGGGTAAAAATATAAAAGAGCAGGAAGAAATATATAGGGCCGGTCTTTTACATGATGTTGGTAAAATAAGAATTCCTGCTGAAATTATTAATAAACCGGGAAAGCTTACAGATGAAGAATATAATCTAATAAAGATTCATCCTATTACAGGATATCATATTCTAAAAGGAATTTCGGAAAATACTAATATTGCAATAGGAGCAAAATATCATCATGAACGATATGATGGAAAAGGATATCCAAATGGTTTTGTGGGAGAAAATATTCCTGAAGTTGCGAGAATTCTAGGAGTTGCAGATGCTTATGATGCGATGGCAAGCAATAGAAGTTATCGTAAGGCTTTACCGCAAGAGATTGTCAGAGCAGAGATTGAAAAGGGCAAGGGCACTCAGTTTGATCCTAAGGTTGCCGATATCATGTTACAAATAATTGATGAAGATACGGAATATGTTTTAAAAGAAAAAGATTGCGATATTAAAAAGATTTTGACAGTTGATGATGAGCCAATGAATAATAAAATTATTGCACATATTATGCGTGATGAGCCAATGTATGAAGTTTTCTCAGCCACGAGTGGAGATGAAGCTTTAGAGAAAATTGAAAAGTATGAATATGATTTGATCTTACTTGATGTTATGATGCCGGGGAGAAATGGTTTGCAGACGTTAAAATGTATTAGAGCTTTATGTCAGACACCTGTAGTTTTAATGACTAGTAACAAATCTTTAGAAACATATGAAGACTCATCTGTATATGAATATGATGATTATATTACAAAGCCTTTTGTACCACTTCTATTAAAAGAAGTTGTTTATAATATGACTAAAAAGGAAAATTAAGATAAACAATAAGATGTAAAATAAATGCGGATAACTATGTTGAATAACACAAAATACATCATGTTTTGTTTGTGAAAATTAAAATAATTAAATATTGCATAATAAAAAATGAAATGTTATAATTCATATATCAAAATTTAGTTTAATGGAAGGGTGAAAAAATGTGTTTTTATATTGGAATTGAGGATTTGGCTGCAAATGCTTTAATTGAGTCTATGCGTAGAGCTGAGAAGACATTTTTGACATATAAAGAGATAGAAAATTATGGTTCCAAAGTAGTTAAGTTTTTAAATGAAAAAGGTGAAAAAGCAGTTTTAATTTTATCTCGTGAAAGTACAAATGCTTTATTTAGAAATTATTCTGATTTTTTTAAGGAAAAAAAGTTAGATGGTGAAATAGGTATTGAGTTGAAAGAAGATGTTACTTTAGAAAAGTTAATTGTTCAGTTTAGAGGTTATTTGGCGTTAGATGTTCTGATGGCGTTTGTAAATGAAAATTCTGTTCAGGCATTGGGGGTATAGTAATCTATGAAAGAGTATAAAAGATTAAAGGACCCTATTTATGGATATATTAATATACCAAAACAATATATGAATGAAATTATTGATACAGCCTGTTTTCAAAGATTGAGAAGGATAATACAGACGAGTTATTCTCCACTTTACTCGTCTGCAGCACACAATAGATTTGTTCATTCGATGGGGGTATTTCATTTAGGAGAAATTGCATGTAATCAGATTGTTCAAGAGATTAATAAAAAATATAGATTTGATTTTGATGTTAAACGAATCGGTGAGATTTTTATGATTGCATGTTTATTGCATGATGTAGGACATGCTCCATTTTCTCATACAGGTGAAGAATTTTATTTAGATGAAGATAAAAAAATTTATGGATTTCATAATAAATTAATTGAGGTTGTGGGAACACAAAAATTTGCTGAGGATGTTCCAAAAGAAAAAACTGTCGCTGCAGCCCCGCATGAGATTATGAGTTCAATAATAGGATTAATATCATTTTCAAAGTTCTTTTATGATAAAACTGAAAAAGAGTTTTTTGCCAGATGCATAACAGGATATAAGTATTCTGAAAAGAATGTTGAAAATGAAATTCGTAATTGTTTTATAAGACTATTAAATTCTAAGGTAATAGATGTTGATAAGTTAGATTATTTGATAAGAGATGCTTATATAACAGGATTTGATACAGTGAGTATAGATTATGAAAGATTGTTAGGTGCATTAACTATTGTTAAGGTAGATGATAGATATGAACTTGGATATTATAAAAATGCAATTAGTCTAATCGAAAATGTTATTTATGCTCATGATGCAGAACGTAAATGGATACAGAGTCATCCAATTGTTATATATGAGACTTACATATTACAGCATATTATCTCTTATTTATGTTCAAAGATAAATGAATTTGGAAAAAAACTCTTTTCTTTGGAATCATTGCAGGAAACAGGACAAGAATTTATGGAAAATGTTAAAGTTAGTCTTATGAGTGATGATGATATAATATACTTGATGAAAAATATTTTTCCTAATGAGTTGACAGATGAATATTTTAGTCGCATTGATAGACGCCATCCGGTATGGAAATCAGAAGCTGAGTATAAGACTTTCTTTCTTGGAAAAACATCGGGGGGTGAAATCCTCAAGGAATTTGAGATGGCTATGTCAGCAACTGCAAAATATCTTGGAGGACGTTCGGATATTTGGACAATTAATCAAAAATTGATAGAAGTTATAGAACAGGAACTTGTTGAGCTTGATAAACAGGATTTAGATGAGATGTCTAAAACTGTTCAAAGAAAGGATAAAGAAAAAATTTTGAAAGTGGTTAATTGTTTGCAAAGATATGCTTCTGAAAAAAATATGAAATGTGATTTTATAATTATTAAGGCAACTCAGTTTAATAGTGGATTTGGAAAGCCTGATTTTTCTGATACCAATATCGTATTTCCGGTAAGTGATACTGAAGAAAAAGTTGCTAAAGTTGGTCAAATTGTATCGTCATTAAATGCAAAAATCAAAGATAGTGATGATTTTTTCTATTTATTTTATAAGAGAGAGGATAGTAGTGTAATTGAGCTTGAAAGCCAAGAATTATGTACAATTTTAATAAAGGAATTTATTTAAATAACTTAGTTTAGAGAAATAAGGGTTTAATATGTTTTTTTGGTCTCAGAGAGTTTTATGCTCGTATGAGACTTTTTTTACTTTATAGGAAAGAGAAATTAATTTAAATTATTACAATGACATAACTTGTCTATTTAAATCGTTATAATATGCTTATTAGAAGTATTTATTAAAGTAATGTAATTAAATTTTACAGAGATGTGAGCTGTTAGGATGAAAATGGATAATAAGTTTGATGTTACAAATTTAATTCGTGTGAAAGAGATTAGAGAATATTACAGAAAAAATATTAATTTATCAATATTTGAAAAAGAGATGTTAATAGTAAATAGTTACAACTCATTGGAAGTAAAGAAACAATTATTAAAGAAATTCAGAAGTGAATTAAATGAAAAAGATAAAGGAAATATAGATGAATTGATTTCTAGGTATGAGTTATTAATTTTGATATATAAAGAACCAAAGCAAGTATTTGGAGATTGTAAAATAACATATGCGTTAACTTGTATGACTTCAGGTATAAGTTTAGATTCAAACTGTTCTATATCAGAATATTTCAAAACACATATATTATATAAAAAATATTCTGACAACATTATTGATGTAATAGAAATAATGAATAAGTTTAAAAGTAAATATAATCACATATATGAATTAAAACTAAATATTATTGCATATGAAGAAAATTGTAGTTATGAAGTATTTTATTTAATTGGTTTTATTGATGGAGGATATGTGCCATTCAAATGCTTCTTAGATGACAAAATAGAAAATAAAAGATGGAAATCTGTCACACAAATATTTGATGATATACTACTGCATATTGACTTACCGTTTGAAAATGGTTGTAAGGTAAAGTTGCAAACACCGATGATGAATGAGCCTTTTGATGGAGTATTAAGTAGAGAATTAGATGGAAATGGATGTTGGTATAATTTTCTTTATTCTAGTGAATATGATTGTTTTTCAAAAAAATCGTTTGAAGAATTTATTGATGTGTCATATATAACTTTTTTAGGAAATTATAACTTTATGGTTTGGGATTGTTTGGAAAGAGCTTAAATGGGATGGTATTTTTATATGAGATGAAAATATCTAACGGAAACTATAATTTATTTAATTTACAATTGGGATAAAGATATAAATGGAAAAAGAAAAAGTATTACATTATCTTTGTTAGAATATGAAAATTCACATAGCTCAATATCTTGATGAAGTTGCGGTATTAAAATATCAAATGATAGAAAAATTGCATCAGAAAGATTCTTAAAAGATTTATTGAAAGTCTAATAATTTATAGATGTGTTTATAAATATAATGTAAAAAAAGACAAAATATGATAAAATAACAATATTAATATGTTAAATATTCGTAATGTGGATTGTAAATTTTAAAAATAAATTATTTTAGTAAATATAAATGAGGAGGAAGTGTATGGAAGAAGATAAAAAAGATAAAATTGAACGTGTTCTTGGAATTTATACTAAATTAATGAATGGGTATTTAGTTAATAAGTCAGAATTGGCTAATATATATGGAGTGAATGAACGTAGCATACAAAGAGATATTGATGATATTAGAAATTATTTTGAACTGGAATCAGAAAAAGCAGGATGTATTAATTCAGTTGTATATGACCGAATACATAAAGGATATAGACTTGAACAGATTTATAAATCGAAACTAACAAATAGTGAGATTTTAGCCTTGTGTAAGATTTTACTTGAAAGTAGAGCATTTAAGAAAGAAGAAATGACAAGTTTGTTAGATAAATTAATATCAAGTTGTGTACCTGAAAGTAATCAAAAGTTAGTTAGAGAATTGATTCGTAATGAAGCTTTCCATTATGTAGAGCCAAGACATAAAAGCTCTTTTGTTAATAATATGTGGAATATAGGACAAGCAATTCAAAATTATCAGTACATAGAAATTGATTACTATAGATTAAAAGATAAGAATATAGTGAAACGAAAAATTAAACCTTTAGCAATTATGTTTTCAGAATATTATTTCTATTTAACAGCATTTATTGATGATGAAAAGGTTAAAAAGGATTTTGATGTGATAGATGATGTATTTCCAACAATTTATCGCATTGATAGAATAAAGAAATTTAAAGTGTTGGATGAAAAATTTCATATTCCGTACAGCAATAGATTTGAGGAAGGTGAATTTCGGAAAAAGGTACAGTTTATGTATGGTGGAAAATTACAGAAGGTGAAATTTAAGTATGTAGGAAGTGATATTGATGCTGTGTTAGATAGATTGCCAACAGCAAAAATAATTAGTGAAGAAGATGGAGCATATACAGTATCAGCGGAGGTATTTGGAAAGGGAATTGATATGTGGTTAAGAAGCCAAGGGGATAATATTATTATGATTGGGTAGGTGATGGTATGCTAGAAAAATATCAGAAGTTAATGAATAATTATGATGAAGTAGATAATAAATTCATTAATGAATTAAATGGCTTTTCTAAAAATATTGAAGAGGTAAAGAATAATGTAGACAAAATTAATACAGATTTGAATTCTGTTAATATAATAATAAGAGATATAGACAGTCAATTTGAAGAAAAGACTGGAATATGTAATAAAAAGGATATGAAATTTTTGTGGGGAGCAGTAGCATTACAATGTTGCAGATGGGTATTTATTCCTAATATTAATAAAGAAACATTAACTCCGACTGTTGATGACCGTAAAAATGCGACAAGTGAAGGGGAAAAAGATAGAACAAAAACTGGAAAACAATTAGATAAGGAAAGAGAATTAAAAAAAGATAATAAATATGTTGATAAAGAACAAATAATGCATTTGCCAGTTCCTTATGATGCAATGATTGGAACAGAGGACATAGAAATTAAAGGGGTAACTCCGAAAGGAAAAAATTTATATGGAGGAAATCATCATTCAGCAACATGGGGACATGACCCTATTTTAGGTCATTTGATTGGTACTGCTAATATATTAACTCGTTCAATTAGTTTTAGAGACAAGGCCATGACAACTAGAATAGTAGAAAATCCTTCTGGAAGAAGTCAATATGTTATAAATGAACCATATGGTTTAATAAATATGTGTAATGATGTTGTAGAAAGTCTAAAAGAAGATAGAGGTAGGTTAAGAGTGGCGCATTTAAAACAAGTGCTACATTTGCAATCGGATAAATATACAAAGGATGGACTTCCGATACCACTTATTCCAGCTAGTATGCAACAAAAATTATTAAAAAGAAAGTGGAATAGCAAGGAACTTGAAGATGTATTGGTGAGTGCATTTAAGAGAGTAGCTATTAATTATTTTATTGCAGCATTTATAAATGAGTCAGTAGGAATTTTACACGGATTTTGTTATGATGAAAAAAAAGATGATAATATAAATTTATATGCTTTAAGAACAAAAAAAATTATTATGACATCAAATATTATTGCAGAATCAATAAATATTGCGTATATTTCTGAAAATATTGGTGTAGGAATTGTTACTGGGAACTCGGAAAAATTAAAAGAAGGGATATCTAGAACAGATATAGGAGGGCATATAGAAGCAATTCATCAGATTACGAAAAACTCAAAATTACAAGAAGAAGTTAGAAGAGAGTTTTTGGAACAAGAACTTTTTAGTAGATTTGTTGATGAAAAATATTCTTTTTTAGAGGAGGCATATTATGAAGAATAGTGAAACATATAATAAAGGTGTAGAATCAGGATTAAAAATTGCACAAAAGATAATAGAAAAAGAAACGACAACCTTAGATTATCTGCGAAACCAAATTGACAAAATATGTGATATACAATCAGATATGCGAAATGCTGTTGAAGCAATCATTTTATGTCAGAATGAAGAATCTATTAGTAAGTATTATGGTCTTTGTAATCAAAAAAGTCCTAGGGATTTGTTAGATTTTGAAAAAGCAATATTAATGAATATAATTGCAACATTGGCTTCAGCTAGTGAATTTAGAAATTGTGAACAAGAAAAATTCTTAATTAATTTAAGACATTACATAGGTGTGAATACTTATGAGTTAGATAATAAGTATTCATATGATAATATTGATAAATTAAAAAATATTGATAGCCTATTTATTATAGCAAAAGTAATAAGGGAATATTTGTTTTTGGAAGAAAATAATTTTGATATATATGATGATTATGAAGAATTATTTAATATGTTTAGATTAAATGATAAAGATTATACGTTAATTGATGGTATGATTTCAATAACATTCACTATTTTTGGAGCTATTGGAATAGTAGAGAATTATGGTTATTGCGGAGAAGAAAAAATAGAAGAAGAAATTAAACCACCATATTTAAATATTAAAAAGAATGATAAAATACAAATAAGTAAAGAATGTGCCATAATTTATTTTGATAATCGTTTTAAAAGAAAAAAGAATAGATATATTGAGTCATCTAGTTATGTAATATATGAAGAGGATAATAAATTAGTAGCATATCATAAGAAAACTAGTGAAAAAAAGGTAATTCTTGAAAAGGGCTACGATATATCTGAAATATTTGATTTAAAAAATATAACTACTTATTCAGATATGATGTTTTATGTTATAGGAAGGGATGTTTATTTTTATGAGCTTAATGATGATACTAGAGGATTATTTGTTAGTTTAAAGAAAAGCTACAATGCAGATCACAATCTATTTCCTATTAGAAATATTGGTTTATCTGAAAATAAATTTATATGTGGTAATGGTAAATTGTGTATTGTTGATTTGGAAAATAAGCATGTTGATAATGTAAAAATTCCTGCTTATGGGTATTTGAATACCTATGATAAATATATAGTTATTGATGATTATCTTTATTTTATAGTAGAAAAATTTTCAAAAGGAGGTAAACAACATAATTTTTCATATAATATTTTTAAATATGGAATGAAAAATAAACACGTAACAAAGTTTACAGGAACAGATATTTTGAAGATAGATGGGTTTAAATATAGTATTGCAATAGAATATATTGGCAGTTATGAAAAAAATATTGTTTTAATTATGAAAAAAAATCACATTGGCGAGGAATTAATTGGTGATGTAGGGAAGTTTTATTGTGTAACTGTTGATACCTCGAATGAATTAGCAAAAGAAAAAGTTATAAAAATTGAAGGAGAAGAGAAAAAAGTAGGTAATAACTTTGTTGCTCAATTAAATATAAATGAAAATAATATAGTGTTTGTGGACCATAAATATGATATGTATGCATTAGATATACTTAGCGAAAAGAAAACAAAAATAAATGAAAAATGTGGTAAAAATAATAATAAAAATAAAATTAGTTTAGGGACAAAATTATCTTTGGGTGTAAAAACATATATTGATTCATATAATCTGTATAAATATGAAAATAAAGAACCAGCGGAACTTATACTAATGGGAAATTGGGTGTACTGTGAACAAGGTAAAAAAAAGGAGATATTTTCGATTAAAGATAATAATGAATGATTATGTTATGTTAATGAAAAAACTATTTGTAAGAAAAAAATAATTGTTTATGTTAGAATTATGTACTCTTGTGAAAAAATATTTCTGAGATAAATACGGAGGTAAATATAAATGAAAAATATTAGTAAAAGTAATATTAAGCAAAAAAATGTTGATAAGAAAAATGATGTAGAGAAATTGAGTGTAAATTGTAAAAAGACAAATGATATCTGTAATGTTTTGAACATAGGAATTGCATTTTTAGCATTAATTGCAACGATTTGGATAGGGTTTGGAACAAGTCAAATTAGTAAAGAATCAAATAAAATAATGAAAAAAACACAAGAGCTAAGTAGAGAAGCAAATAAAATAAATAAAAAACAAGAAGAATTGATATATAACGTTGTTGGCGGGGAAGAAGACATGTATTACGAGATGAAAATTGAAAATTCTGAAATAATAAAAATACCTTGTAAGACAACAATATTAGATGTTAAGCAAGGTGTGATTGATATATTAAGAGTTATTGTGTTTGATGGAAATAATATCACAAGCATGAGTGAAGTTGAATGGGAAATTCTAGATAAAGTTAGACTGACTGACAAAGGTTTAGGCACAAAAGTAGGAGAAAATGTAACAGAATCAGATAATGGCATATGTTATGATTATTTCTTCTTATACATAAAGTCAGGTGCAGATACAGAACATTTAGTTTTAGTATATACAGAAATAAATACAAATGAAGGTGAAAGAAATGCAAGTGCTCCTAAAATGAAGACTAAGTTAGATTTATTGGAAATAGAGAATTCGGAGTTTAAAAATAATGCTTATAAAGAAATGATGTATAATTATCAAATATTACACAAACGAGTGGAAGAACTATCACAAAATGGAATGGAATTATATTAAATATCTAGCAATGTTTAGGGGATGAATTTCTAAAAAAAATAATAAAAGAATATTTAGACATTAGTCACAATTAAAAAATTAATAAAAAGATGAACTAAAGATATTTGTAATATAGTATGATAGAATCTACTAATAAAATTGATTTAGTAGATTTTATTTTTGTTGTTATTTTAATATAAAATATAAGAGGTAAATAGAAATATGCTAACACATCCAATCGAACCAATATACAATAAAAATTCAAAAATATTAATTTTAGGAAGTTTTCCATCTGTAAAATCAAGAGAAGAAGGTTTCTTTTATGGTCACCCACAGAATAGATTTTGGAAAGTTCTGTCAGAAATTTTTGGTAATCATTTATCTAACGAAAAAATTAAATTATCAACTATTGAAGAGAAAAAGCAGTTTCTTCTTGAAAATAATATTGCTGTATGGGATGTTATTAAATCTTGCGATATAGAAGGCTCATCAGATAGTAGTATTAAAAATGTTGTTCCTAATGATTTAAGTATTATTTTGGAAGTGGCTAACATTGAAAAGATTATTGTAAATGGAAAGAAAGCAGAGCAATTATATAAGAAATATATTTATCCGCAAATTAATATAGAGGCTATTTGCTTACCGTCAACAAGTCCAGCAAATGCTGCTTGGAATTTTAACAGACTCCTTGATACATGGAGGAACGAATTGGAAAAATAGATAACTTTGAATTATTAAAGATATATGCTAAAATTAATGTATTAATGAAATTTTAAAATTATTTACAAATATGGAGAAGAATATATGTACTATTTTATTGTTAATACAAAGTCAAGAAGTGGCAAGTCTTTATTGGTTTGGAAAAATGTAAGAAAGGTTTTAAAAGAAGCAAATGTAGAATTTAAAGCATATGAAACTCAGTATGAGGGGCATGCGTTAAAGCTTGCGAAAGATATTTGTAAAAAGAAAGATGAAGATAAATCATTAATTATTGTAGGTGGGGATGGAACTGTAAATGAAGTAATTAATGGAATAAATGATAATGGAATAGAAGATTTTGATAAGGTTAAGGTTGGTTTGATTCCAGCCGGTTCAGGTAATGATTTTGCAAGAGGACTTGGAATATCAGGTAATGAAACAGACATAATAAAGGAAATTTTGGAAAGAGAAAAAATAGCCAAAGATTATAATGAAAAAAAAAGTTTTGCAAAGATTGATATTGGACAAGTTCTATGGAAAGAAGATAATTTAGAAAAATCAAGAGTATTTGCGATTAGTTCGGGTGTAGGACTTGATGCTATAGTATGTAAGAAGACAAATACTTCAAAGCTTAAAAAAGTTCTGAATAAGGTTAAGCTGGGAAAACTGACATATATTTTGCTTACTGTTGAAACTTTATTTTCAATGACTACATTTATGGCAGATATAAAAGTTAAAGATGAAAAGTTTAAACTTAATAAAGTTATATTTATGGCAAATATGAATGTAAGGGCAGAAGGTGGTGGAGTCCCTATGGCTCCGAATGCAAACCCGGCCGATGGAAATCTTCATATGTGTATGGCATGTGGAATACCAAAATGGAGAACTTTTTTCTGCTTGCCATTGCTTGTAATGGCTAAACATGAAGGTATTAAAGGATTCGATATTATTGATAATGAAGAGTGTGAAATTGTAACGGATAAGCCGATTGTTCTACACGCAGATGGAGAATATTTAGCAGATACTAAAGAGATAAAATATATATGTTTAAAAGAAAAGTTGTGTATACTTAATAAGGTAAAGTAGGAAAATATATATTAAGAGATAAGTTATATGTTGAAGAAAATCCAACAAGTAAAAAATTAAATATTCTTGTTTGCTAGTATATAGATTGGAGAAGAAAATGAAGTACTTAAAGCAGTTTGGAATAATAATGAGTATTTCTTTTGTTGGTGAAATGTTAAATAAGGTTATTTCATTACCTATACCGGCAAGTATATATGGAATTGTAATATTATTTTTATGCTTAGAATTAAAGATTATTAAGGTTGAAAGTATAAAGGAAACAAGCAAATTTTTGATTGAAATTATGCCAATTATGTTTGTTCCGGCAGCAGTTGGACTTATAGAAACATGGGGAATGTTAAAAACATCACTTGTATCATATATAGTTATAACAACTGTGGGAACACTTGTTGTTATGATTATTTCCGGATGGGTTACACAACTTACGATTCATTTTCACAAAAAGAAAGAACATTAATATAGAAAAAAGGTTGAAGGTAGTAATGAACGAAATATTTGAAAATTCAGTATATTTTGGAGTTGTAATTAGTTTGCTATCTTATGGATTAGGAACAATTCTTAAGAAAAAGTTTAAACTGGCAATTTTCAATCCATTGTTAATATCTATTGTATTTATATTGATATTTTTAGCGTTATTTAATATTGATTATGATGTTTATAATATTGGTGGAAAGTATATAAGTTTTCTGCTTACACCTGCAACTATTTGTCTTGCAGTTCCGTTATATGAACAATTTGAATTGTTGAAAAAGAATTTTTTTGCAATAATTTTAGGAATTACTTCGGGGGTTGTTTCTAGTCTGTTTAGTATATTTTTGATGGCACAGGTATTTGAACTTAGTCATAGAGAGTATGTTACAGTACTTCCTAAATCGATTACTACAGCTATAGGTATGGGAATATCAGAAGAGTTAGGTGGAGTTGTTCCGATTACTGTTGCAGTTATTGTAATAACAGGTATAATAGGAAATATTTTTGCAGAAGTAATATGTAAGATATTTAGAATTACTAATCCGATAGCGAGGGGAATTGCTGTTGGAACTTCGTCGCATGCACTTGGAACTGCTAAGGCAATGGAAATGGGAGAAGTTGAAGGGGCAATGAGCAGCTTATCAATTGTTGTGTCGGGGATTTTAACGGTTATTGGTGCGGGAATATTTGCACAGTTTATGTAAGTGGGTATCTGAGATTTGTAACGCAGTGATTTTGTAAAATGCTAAAGCATTATTAAACGTAAGTGATTGGTATAAAATGTTTTAATATTATAATAAAAAGTAGAATGGAATTATGCTATGGAATTTAAAGAGATTATAAAAAAAGAGTCAGGAAGATTTATTAACAGATATGATATTGTATATGAAACAGTAGGCAAAGAAGAGAAGGTTTATGAGATTATAAGCAGGGATAAGAATCTTGATTCTTATGAGAAGCTTCATGGTAATAAGCCTGATGCAGTAGTTATTATTGCTACTAATGAAAGTGAAGATAAGATTTTACTAAGTAAAGAATTTAGGCTGGCAGTAGGAGAATGGGTGTATAATTTTCCGGCAGGCTTGATTGATAAAGGAGAAACTCCTAAAGAGGCAGCAGTAAGGGAACTAAAAGAGGAGACAGGACTTGATTTGTATGAGATAACGGATTTTATTGGTCAGAGTTATAGTGCAGTTGGATTTAGTAATGAAATTAATGTCTGTGTTGTTGGCAAAGCAAGAGGAGAGTTTCGAAAAAGTGATTCGGATGTGGAAGAGATTGAACCGGGATGGTATACAAAAGAGGAAGTAAGAGAGTTAATTAAGAATTATAAGTTTGCTGCAAGGACACAGGGATATTGTTATTTGTGGAGTAGATAATTTGAATAATTACATTGGCAAATTTGTTTTTGACCATACAATTCATTTGTAAAATATTCGTTATGAAAGGAATAGTGAATATGGAGAAGTTTTCAAGAACAGAGTTATTGATTGGTAAGGATGGAATGGAGAAACTTAAAAACGCAAGAGTTGCAGTTTTTGGAATAGGTGGAGTAGGCGGATATGTTGTGGAAGCACTTGTTAGAAGTGGTATTGGAGCAGTTGATTTGATAGACAGTGATACAGTAGCTGAGTCGAATTTGAACAGACAGATTATTGCAACTAAAAGAACTATTGGAAAATATAAGGTGGATGCAATGAAGGAAAGGATTATGGATATTAATCCTGATTGTGAGGTAGAAACTTACATATGTTTTTATCTGCCTGAAACTAAGGACGAGTTTGATTTTTCAAAATATGATTATGTAGTAGATGCTGTTGACACAGTAACGGCTAAACTTCAACTTGTGATGGAGTCAGAAGAAAAAGGTGTGCCTGTGATTAGTTCAATGGGTGCAGGTAATAAGATGAATCCTGCAATGTTTGAAGTAGCGGATATATATAAGACTTCCGTTTGTCCGCTTGCAAAAGTTATGCGAAGAGAACTTAAGAAAAGAGGGATTAAGAAACTTAAGGTTGTGTATTCAAAGGAAGAAGCATTAAAACCTGATATGAGTGGTGTTTCAGAAGAGGAGTTAGGGAATAAAAGAAGTATTCCGGGGTCGAATGCATTTGTACCTTCGGTAGTAGGACTTATTATTGCTTCAGAGGTTATTAAGGATTTGATAAAATAGTTTACTGATATAATGTGCTTGAAAATTCAATAAAAATAGAATACAATAGACAAGAATATATCAATTAGAGAAATGGTGTAATTTAATGACTCTTAAGCCGTTAAATTATGCAGAAATGAGGATTGAAATGTTAGATATTAGATTTGTCAGAGAGAATCCTGATGTAGTTAAAGAGAATATTAAGAATAAATTTCAGGATAGAAAACTTCCTTTAGTAGATGAAGTTATTAAACTTGATGAGGAAGCACGTGCAACAAAGCAGGAAGCAGATAATTTAAGAGCAGAGAGAAATAAGATTTCTAAGCAGATTGGTGCGTTGATGGCACAGGGAAAGAAGGAAGAAGCAGAAGAAACTAAGAAGTTAGTAACAGAGAAGTCTGATTATCTTGCTAAGCTTGAAGAAAAAGAAGCAGAGTTAAATGAAAAAGTAAAGAATATAATGATGACTATTCCAAACATCATTGACCCTAGTGTTCCAATTGGAAAAGATGATTCTGAGAATGTTGAGATTCAGAAGTATGGCGAGCCTTTAGTTCCTGAGTTTGATGTTCCATATCATACAGATATTATGGAGAAGTTAAAAGGTATTGACCTTGACAGTGCAAGAAAGGTAGCGGGAAATGGTTTCTACTATCTTATGGGTGATATCGCAAGACTTCATTCAGCAGTTATCTCTTATGCAAGAGATTTTATGATTGAGAGAGGATTTACTTACTGCATACCACCTTTTATGATTAGAAGTGATGTTGTTACAGGTGTTATGAGTTTTGATGAAATGGACGCTATGATGTATAAGATTGAAGGTGAAGACCTTTATCTTATCGGTACAAGCGAACATTCAATGATTGGTAAGTTTATTGATACAATTACACCTGAAGCAGACCTTCCGCAGACTCTTACAAGTTATTCACCATGTTTCAGAAAAGAAAAAGGTGCTCATGGACTTGAAGAAAGAGGTGTTTACAGAATTCATCAGTTTGAAAAGCAGGAGATGATAGTTGTATGTAAACCGGAAGAAAGTATGGTATGGTTTGAGAAGTTATGGCAGAATACTGTGGATTTATTCAGAAGTCTTGACATACCTGTAAGAACAATTGAATGTTGTTCAGGAGATTTGGCAGACTTAAAGGTTAAATCATTTGACGTTGAAGCTTGGTCACCAAGACAGAAGAAGTATTTTGAGGTAGGAAGTTGTTCTAATCTTGGAGATGCTCAGGCAAGAAGACTTAAAATCAGAGTTAAAGATGCAGATGGTAACAAGTATTTTGCACATACTCTTAACAACACAGTGGTTGCACCACCTAGAATGTTAATTGCATTCCTTGAGAACAATTTAAATGAAGATGGAAGCGTTAATATTCCTGAAGCTTTAAGACCTTATATGGGTGGTAAGGATGTAATAAGATAATAAACTATCAGATAATTTATTTGGTGTTTGATATATTAGAATAAAGAAAAATAAACAGGTTATTTAGAATGTGAAATGTTCTAAATGACCTGTTTTTTATTGCGTAGAAAAGTTGGAGATAACTTGTCCACTTATAAGTTAATCATAAAAATAAGTTGTAATTAGTTAAATGAATATTAAAATTCTAAACTTCGGAAAAATGTATATTGCTTATAACATTATTAGTGAGTAGAACATGGAACATAGTGTGAGAATTAATTGGTAATAGTTTGTTATTTGGTAAGTGATTGTAAGTAGACATTTAATAGCTGAAGAGCTGTTTCTTTATCTTTAGGGTTACAGGCATTGAGTCGTTCTAATAATTGTTCTTGTCGGATAGTTTCGGAATTACAATCCTCTGTTAGTATTTCGTCAGGAGTAATGTGTAGTACCTGACAAATGCGAAGAATAGTTTCAATTCGCATATTAACTGTTCCACGTTCAATATCTGCATAGGTACGGTCGGATAGTCCGGCAGCTTCTGCAACCTCAGCTTGAGTCATACCTAGACGTTTTCTGATTGTAAGTAGTTTATTGCCAATATCATGAAAATCAAAAAGTAGCATTGATTCTTTCAATAGTGATTTTGATAGGTGTTTTTCTAGTAAGTGTGTTAGCAGAATATCCTTTAGTAGTATTTAAAGATTATGTGAGTATACCAGCTATTGTTGAAGGCAATTTTGGACTGAATATTATTCGTTATCTTGGTAGTATGAATCACCAGCTAAATATACTCGTAAATTAAAATTTGAAAGCTATATCAACAAGGTGGCAGATAGGGTGAATTTGAAAGTTTAGTTATAGAAATAAGGAAAAGTTAAGGTAATTATTTAAAACATATTAAGAGTTGTAATAATGTGATGTTATTAATAAAAGAAATAAAATGTTATGAAATATCTCTTGAAAAGTAAGTTTGGATATGTTAAAATAAATACACATAAACAAAAAGATGCATTACAATAAAGAAAAAAGATATAAAGAACTTTGGAGTATAGTTAAAGGATTAACGGAAAGGGGAAAATATTTGATAAGGAAAGAAACAATATTATCAAAAGACGTAGAACTTTTGGAGTGTATAGAAAAATTAGATGAAGTATGTAAGAAGATATTATCTAATAAAATAATACTTGCTTGGATTATGAAAATTTGTATGAAAGAATATAAAGAGTATGAAATTTATGATGTTGCAAGTATGTTTATAGAAGGAGAACCGGAAATATCTAATATTTTTGTACATCGAGATGAAGGGAATTATAAGAAGAATGTTAATACTGAGAAAAATAACTTTAATAATAAGTATGAATGTGTTGATGAAAGAATATTAGGTAGTAATACAGAAGATTGTTCGGTGACAGAAGGAAAAGTTACATATGATATTCGTTTTAATGCAATTATTCCAAAGATAGGAGAATGTATAAAGCTTATAATTAATATAGAGGCTCAGGATAATTTTTATCCGGGATATCCACTAATAAAGAGAGGTTTCTATTATGGTTGTCGTATGATTTCGGCACAATATGAGACGGAATTTAGGGAATCTGAATACGGGAATATCAATAAAGTATACTCTATATGGATATGTACTAATCCACCAAAGTACAGGCAGAATACAATTACAGGATATTCTTTTGCTGAAGAAAATATAGAAGGAAATGTTAAAGAAAAAGTATCGGATTATGATTTGATTAATATTATAATGATATGTCTTGGGAATTTAAAAAATATGTGTGATAATAAACTTATAAAATTATTGAATATTTTATTTTCTAAAAATATGTCTGTTAGTGAGAAGAAGAGAATGTTGGAAAATGAATTTGATATTATGATGAGTATAGAATTGGAAACAGAGGTGAGAAAGATGTGTACTTATGGTGAAGGAATTGCAATTAGGGAATATGAACGTGGTGAGAGAGAAGGAAAGCAAGATGCAATGGTTAAATCAATAAAAAATGTTATGAAGTCATTGAGTATATCTAAAATGGAGGCTATGGATATTTTGCTAATACCGGAAAAAGAACGAGAAAAGTATTTTGGATTGTTAATTGATTAATTAAGGAAAAAGGAGCTTTGTACTAACTTTTTAGTGCAACCACTCCTTTTTTTATAAATATTTTGAACAAGAAATTGTAGCAAGTCTTCTTCGGTGGCATCCACGATATCCTGAAGAGACAAAAACTTTGTTAAAACAACAGAGGATGTAGCTCTATAAATGTTGTTCAGCATTATCTAAAGTCTGAAGTTCATTTTGTATAAGAATTTAATTTAAAAGTTCAATAACCTACTTGACAATACAAAGTAGCTATGGAGTTTTATTACTACACTACTTGACATTACAAAGTAGTATCGGCAGATAAGAATTGAGTATTGCGATAAATTGCTCCGACATGAAAGGTTTAATATGGACGATACACAATTGATGAAAGGTATATTAGAGGGATGTGTATTAAGTATAATCTCAGAAAAAGAAACTTATGGTTATGAGATTGTTACAAGACTTGTTGATGAAGGATTTAGTGAGTTAGGTGAAGGAACCCTTTATCCGGTTCTTACAAGACTTGAGAAAAAAGGTATGATTAAATGCAGAAAACAAAAGTCGCCTTTAGGACCTATAAGAAAGTACTATACTATATCAGATGAAGGTTGTGAGTGGCTTGAAACCGTTAAGGGAGTATATAAAAGCACAATAGACATTGCTAATAGGATTTTATTTTGTAAATAACATAATTATTAGATGATTATGAAGCCATATTGCAAACATCTATAACAATTAGAAAAGAAAGGAAGCGATTTATATGAGTCTTACATATATATACCAAAAGGATTGTTTAAAAGGTGAATATCTTAAAGTGTTTGATAAGGTTGAATTGTATGCTAATGTTCATGGAATTGGTGATGATGCAAAGAATGATGCACTTCTTAATTTAATTGATATGTTATCAGTCGCACAGAGTAAGGATGAAGGAACAGAAAAAATTGTAGGAAATCTGGATAAAAAAAAGAAGCTAAAGTTGAGAGGGTAGTCAAAGAGTTAATTAAAGAGTGTGAAGACGAAGGTATTGATATATTTGAATATGCTAAGAGATTAGAAGAAGCTTCAGAGGAAAATGAAGTAATTGAGAATGAATAAATATAATAAATATTTAGTTAAAGTTTAGTAAAGATTAAAATATTAATGAATATAACTATTGTCAAATAAATATATCTGTGATAGAATAGGTAAAAAATTTTGGAGGAAATAAAATGGACGACAGTGATTCGACATCGTGTCAGAATATTTTATAGATAAATATAAGCATAATCAGGGCCATTGCTGCTGGTTATGCTTTTTGTTGTGTTTTATTTCGGAATGGAGGAATTTAAAATGGGTGGCGATACCTTATCGTTAATTATTATTCTTTTTTGTGTAGTTATGTCGGCATATTTTTCAGCAACAGAGACAGCGTTTTCGTCTTTGAATAGAATAAGAGTTAAGAACATGGCTGAAAAAGGAAACAAAAAAGCAAAGCTCGTTATAAATATGTCAGAGAATTTTGATACCATGCTATCAACTATTTTAATAGGTAATAATGTTGTTAATATTTTAAGTACTTCACTTGCAACTGTTTTGTTTGTAAAATGGTTAGGTGAGAGCAAGGGACCTAGTGTTTGTACAGTAGTTACTACGGTTGTTGTACTTATTTTTGGAGAGGTAACGCCTAAGAGTATAGCCAAGGAAATGCCTGAAAAGTTTGCAATGTTTTCAGCACCTTTACTAAAGGCACTTATGGTAGTGCTTACACCTTTTAATTATTTATTTGGTTTATGGAAAAAGTTATTATCATTGGTAATTAAAACAGATGATAATCATTCAATAACAGAAGAAGAATTATTAACTATTGTCGAGGAAGCACATCAGGAAGGTGGAATTAACGAACAGGAAAGTTCGTTAATCAGAAGCGCTATCGAATTTAATGAATTAGAAGCAGCAGATGTTCTTACACCGAGAATTGATATCACAGCTGTTTCAAAAAATGCTTCTAAAGAAGAGATAGCAGCGATATTTGCGGAAACTGCATACTCGAGAATTCCAATATATGAAGAGACTATTGACCATATTGTAGGTATTATTTATCAGAAGGATTTTCATAATTATGTATATAATACAGATAAAGAAGTTTCTTCAATTATCCGTCCTGCTTTATTTGTTACTAAGAGTAAAAAGATTGGTGCTTTACTTAAAGAACTTCAGCAGAAGAAATTACATATTGCGGTAGTTCTTGATGAATATGGTGGAACAGTAGGTATTGTTACTTTAGAAGATATTCTTGAGGAGCTTGTTGGAGAGATTTGGGACGAACATGACGAAGTAATGCAGGAAGTTGAAAAAGTCTCTGATACAGAATATTTGGTACTTGGAAGTGCTAATGTTGATGAGTTATTTGAGATTCTTGGAATTGAAGAAGAAATGGATGTTCTTACTGTAAGTGGCTGGGTAATGGAAAAATTAGGAAGAATACCGGTTGAGAATGATTGTTTTGAATTTAATAATTTCAATATTACAGTAGTTGCGATGGATGAAAAACGAGTTGAAAAGATAAGAGTAATTAAAAAAGAAACAAAAGAAGATAAAGAAGAAATAGTAGAACAATAAAAATCATAAACTCCCTTGATGTATATAGTAATTAGGCTATTACATAAAGGGAGTTTTTATATACTAGTGCGACAGTGTGAATTTATTTTCTTGACTGAATTACTACTAAATATAAAAATGAAAAATTTTTGTTGACAATCTGTATATAACTGTATATACTGTACATATACAAATCGAGTATTAATAATATTTATTAAAAATTATTAGCTGATATGAAATTAGAAGAAAGGAAAAGGACTTGTTTATGAAGTCTTGGTATAAAAATGAATAATTTGTTTGTTTGCAAGAATGCTACAAAGACAATTGGTAATTTCAAAATAGAAGATATAAATTTTGAACTTAAGCCCGGTTATATATTAGGTATAATTGGAAGAAACGGTTCAGGAAAGACTACATTACTTAGAACCCTTATGGGAAGTTATAAACTTGATAAGAATTTACGAAATGAAAATGTGAAAAATGCTAAAGCGAATAATGATAAAGTTAACCGGGATAGTGATGTGTTAATAAATAATATATCTATTAGTGAAAATGTAAAAGGCTACAAGGAAAATATTGCATATGTATTTTGCAATACTCCATTTAACGAGTTGGCAAGTTCAATAGAGAATGGAAAGACATATGGAAGATATTACAAGACATTTGACATGGAGAAATATCTCAAACTGCTTGAGCAATTTGATGTTCCTGCAAAAAGTAATATTGGAAAGTTATCAAAAGGACAAAGTATAAAACAGCAGTTAGCATTTGCTTTATCTTATGATGCAAAGGTATATTTCTTTGATGAACCGACAGGAAACCTTGATGTAGAATTTAGAGATTTGTTCTATAAGTACATCAGAGAAATTGTTGCGGATGGAGAAAAGAGTGTAATATATGCAAGTCATCTGGTTGAGGAAATGGAAGAGTTTGCTGATTATATTTTATGGCTTAAGAATGAGAATGAAGTTGGAAAAGTTAAATTCTATGGGGATATTGATAGTCTTAGAAATAATTATTTGCTTGTTGAAGCAACTGAGACGGTGTTAGATAAAATACCAAAAGATATAATTGTAGGTGGAAGAAAAAGAGAAAATCACAGTGAGATTTTGATAAAGGTAACTGATGAAAAGAGTGCTGGTGTAAAAGTCAGACAAGAACAAAATGGTGATAATAAAATAAGTAAAGAAATAAAAGACAATTCAAGATACGCAAGTTTAAAAGAGATTATGTATTACGAAGAGAAAGGAGAAATCTTATGATATTAGATATTATTAAAGAACACTATAAAATAAAGAGTAATTCATTATTTATTGCTAAGTTGGTTTACCTTGTTTTGCTATTGTTTGGAGGTAAGATAAGTTTTCTGGTACTTATTTCGGGTTTATTTATGTCAGTGATATTTGGAAATGGTTTACATATTGATTATCTTGTACCTATAACGGATGAAGAGAAAAAGCTAAGAGATATTATTAGTGCTTTTATAGTAGATATTGAATATATATTATTTTTTATAATAGGTACAATATTGTCAGGTCATTTATACGGTTATAGTAAGATGGTAAAAGACAACTTTATGTTTATATTAATGTGGACAATCTTTATGTTTGTATCTATTGTGGAAAGTAGATTGGGAGTATTAGATAATCGGTCGGCAGGTACAATTAAGAGAAGTATAAAAGTTCAAATTAAAGAAGATATATATGGTAGCTTTATAAGCGTTATTGGTGTTGTTTTGATTGGTGTTATGTCATTCATTATATCAGGTGTATTTTTTATGAATGAAAAGTTCGGTTTCGTAACAAGCAAAGAGGGAATAATAGTTTTTTTGATTATAATAGTTATGTTTATTTTTGAAATTATTAGAAAATGTAAAAGTATTACAGTTGGAGATTATTGTGAAACGTTTTAATAGTATAGCATGGATATTTTACGGTTTAAATAAATTTTGTGGTTAAAATTTTTGTGTAAGAAAGGTAAAATGCGATTTATACGCATAGGTGTGAAATGAATATAAAAATACAATCAAAAAGTGGAGTGCCAATCTATGAGCAGATTGAAGCACAGATAAAAGAGAGTATTATTGATGGAACTTTGGAAACAGGTTCGCCGCTTCCTTCAATCAGAAGTCTTGCATCGGATTTAAAGATTAGTGTCATAACTACAAAACGTGCATATGAGGAACTTGAAAAAGAAGGAATGATTTATTCAGTACCTGGAAAAGGGTTCTTTGTTGATAATCCGGATGTTCAATATTTGGAGGAAAAAAGAACACTTGGTATTGAAGATGAGGTCGGAGGACTGATTGGTAAGGCGAAAAATGCGGGACTTACAAAAGATGAATTTAAAGATATGATAGATATTTTATGGGAAGATGTATTATAAAGAAAGGAAATGCAAATGATTGAAGCTAGAAATTTAAGTTATAAAGAAAAGAAATCTAAAAATGATTTTTCTATAGATAATGTTTGTTTTAAACTTGAAGACGGATATATCATGAGTCTTCTTGGTAAAAATGGTTCAGGTAAAACTACATTATTAAATTTGATTTATGGAATGCTCAAAAGTGATTCGGGAGAAGTATTATGGAATGGAGAAGTCGTTAATGGCGATAACGGTTATGATTTCAAATGTGATGTTGCATATGTTGGGGGTGAAGATTGGTGTTTTTTATCAAAATCAATTAACGATAATGTAGAAATATTAAAGTGTTTGTATGAAGATTTTAATGTGGAATTGTATGAAGAATATTTGAAATATTTTGATTTGAAAGAAAGTGACAGAACAAAAGAATATTCAAAGCTATCTACCGGTCAGATGATGCTTTTTCAGATAGCATTTGCAATGGCTAGAAAACCAAAGCTGTTGATTATGGATGAACCGATGGCTAATCTTGACCCGGTAGTAAAGGTTGATATAGTAGAGTTGTTACAACAAAAGGTTGCTAAAGATAATATGAGCGTAATTATTTCAACACATTTACTTTCTGAGATATCTGATGTGACAGACTATATAGGTATAATTGAAAATGGTAAAATGACAGAGTTTGATAATAGAGAAGTTATATTTGATAAATATAACGCAGAAGAGCTTAGAGAAATTTTTATAGAGACAGAAGAATAGTGTGGAAGATAGATTAGAGGTGATTTTTTATGGATATAAAAGAATTTTCGAAGTTGATGCAAAAGCATAATGAAAAAGATAAAAGATGGAGCATTATTGATTTAATAACGTTTGTTTTAATAGGAATTGTTAATATTGGTATTTTGGGAAAATTTAGCTTTCCTGTATTTGGAAGTATAATGATTTTGTTTTTTGCAATGCATTATTTGAAAAGTTATCTTAGCATAATGGTATATATGGGGATTGATAATGCTAATGTTAATGATGAGTTGTATAAAATTGCAAGGACACAAGCGTTTCCGGTTAAAAAGTATTTTGATTTTCTTAGAAAAAAACTGGTAGTATGGCAAGCAGTTATCTTTGTCTTTGCATGCGCAATGGTTATAATCGAAAAGAATTATTTGGGCTTAATATTTGCGGTAATTATGGGATTGATACCTTCTGTTATGTGTGATATTTTTGAGAAAAGATTTAAAAAGAAAATGTGTAGCAGGGATAAAGCTTTAGGTGAAATATTAGGTGGATTTATTATTGGAATAACATCTATTGTTGAGTGTGCTCTTTCAGTTATATTTATAACAGTTGGTTATTTTTTATTATGGGCGATTATTTCAGATGGTATATTTGGTACGTCGGGAAAAAATATAGTTGTTTATAGAACCTATGAATTCGAGATAAGCTTTAATGTTATGATAATTATGTTTATAGTATGTCTTTTTTCTTGGATGTATCCGCTAAGAAAAAAAGCAAAAATAATAAGAATTATAATAGGAGTGCTATTTATTGCTTTAGGAATTGTTGATATTGTCATGGAAAATAATATGTATACGGAAATATATGAAGATAAAATAATAGTTTCAGATTTTGAGCGAAAGAAAGAGTATTCAATAGAAGAAATTGAATCATTCAAAGTGTATGAGGAAGATGATGAGTTACAGGTTAAGCTTATATTTAAAGACGGTTTTAGCGAGACACTTTTTGGTAGCGTAGCTACTAATTCGGATGAGTTTGATGAAGAATATTATAGTATATATAATTTTATGGAGAAAATGATTTCTGTATATATGGAAAATGGAGCAAAGGGTGAGATGGATAAAGAGGATATGGAAGAGTTGAGAGAGATGATAAGCGGATATGATAAAGAGATTCGAGATTCATTTGAGAGGATAGTTGAGCTGATGAGTTAGATGAAAGGGGCTGTCGGAAAATAGATAGTCCATAACAGCTGAGGCTGTGACATCAAAAGTCACAGCCTCAGCTAAATTTTTCCCTAAAAAGAGAAAAAAGATGGCTAACGACAACCATCTTCTCTCCGTTATATGTTATAATATAAC
>JAFQCK010000088.1 GCA_017416465.1 Lachnospiraceae bacterium
GAAAATGATGAATTTGGTACATACACAAGATATTCTTATATCCATTGCGATTCTTGTGTTGTTCTTACAGTCAATGAAGAGACTCCTGTGATTAATGGAACAGATGATGAACACACCAAGGAAATTTACGAGAAATTAATTAAGAAAATAAGTAACTGTTCAGGACCAATGTCATTAACTTAAGAGGATTTCGGATTTTACATCCGAAATCCTTTTTTTCTACCAGTAACTAAAATTTTTTTTGATTTTCAGCTTGACAAATAACTTGATTTGTGTGGCCTTTTTTGATTGTTCCAATCAAAAAAGGCCAATTAATTAGGGCATGTTTAATTTTTAATTAACACCTAATTAAGGAGGTAGAATGTAATGAAATATTCTAATGCTGTAAAATCAATGTTATTTGCTTCAATCAACGAACTGGCTTCTGATCCTGAAAAATATGCTGTTCGACCGGATAAGGACTTTACCCGGTATCGAAAAATAGGATTTAAAAATTTACTTCTTATGTTGTTGACTATGGAGGCTGACTGTATAAAAGAAGAACTTTATCGTTATTTTGGACGTTCAACAGATACTCCTTCCAAAGCTGCTTTTTATAAACAACGTAAAAAGATTAAGAACGAAGCCCTTCGATATCTTCTTATTGCTTTTAACAAAAAATGTAAAAAGCATTTATTTAGAGAGAAGTATTCCGTGGTTGCATGTGATGGAACAGCTGTGGATATTTTCAGAAACCCTGATGATCCGGATACATTTTTCGAACCAAATGGCAAATCTACAAAAGGCTTCAATCAGATTCACATTAATGCATTCTTTTCCGTATTTGACAAGAAATTTACTGACTTAATTGTTCAACCCGGTCGAAAACGTAATGAATACAGTGCGTTCTGTCAAATGGTCGCACGCGCCGAAACGGATGTTCCTGTTATATATTTAGCTGACAGGGGCTATGCTTCTTATAACGATTTTGCACATGTAATTGAAAAGGAGCAGTTTTTTGCCATACGCTGTACCGACGCTAAAACTGAAAAATTGCTTGGTTTCTCTTTGGAAGGTGTCAAGGAGCTTGATTACCATGTTGACCGTATTTTATCAAGATCCCAGTCAAAGAAAACACGTTTACATCCCGAACTGAATGAACAATACAGATATGTCTGTAAAAATGTTCCTTTTGATTTCATTACAGATGATAATCCGGAGTATAAATTGTCTCTGCGTATCATCAGAATTGAAATATCTGAAGGTTGTTATGAAAATATCATTACTAATCTTCCTTGTCTTGAATTTGATATAGAAGATTTTAAGGACTTATATCACCTGCGCTGGAGTGAGGAAACATCTTTCCGTGATTTGAAGTATCCATTGTGCCTTAAGGCTTTTCATTCCAAGAAATATGAATACATTGTACAGGAAATCTGGGCAAGGGCAATTTTATATAACTTTTGTTCTGAAATAGCCATGAATGTGGAAATCCCAGAAAAGAATACAAGACATACATATCAGGTGAATTATTCGGCAGCCGTAAAAACCTGTCGGACTTTTTTAAGAATAAATGATGCGGAAACAGTATTGGATGTAGAAGGTCTGATAGCTCAAAACATTGAGCCGATCAGACCTGGCCGAACCTTCTCACGCCAAGCAAGGTTCAAACTTCCAATAAGCTTTTGTTACCGTAATTAGACAAAGCTCATATTAAATATACCTTATAATCAGGCGAATGAAAAGGATTTTTTTTAATCACTTATATTCGTCTTAAAGCCATGCCTATTTTTCCCTGTAACACTATTTTTTTTATACAAAAATATCAATCATTATTTTAATCTACAATAGCAAATAAGATTTTTGCTATTGAAATTCCTCACTTTTTGTTTAAGGTGACTGGAGACTGGATGATGTTTCGGTTGTAATACCTTAATTTGGGGTTAAGTTAATGACATTGGAAATGAAGAGTAGCAGAGAGCTCAAAAGTTTATCATAGAGAAAATCAAAGAAACATGATATACTATATGAGATAATGTCGCTTTTAGGACGACCAACAGAAATAAAATGTATGATATTGTGATAATATGATTATTCAAAAATAGTATCATCTAATCGGTGGATTTATTGGATTATGTTTCTTGCACTTATTGCGACTGGAATTGTGAAGATTTTGTTTACACAACTTAAATTTGATAAAGGA